>CP058602.1:0-600000 GCA_013426185.1 Candidatus Woesebacteria bacterium
CTGGTTCAGGGTTTAGAATTTAGATATTAGAATTTAGAATTTGAATCTTGTGATTTGTGATTTGGAATTTTAAATTTTACTCTTTGTTTTTCTTATTGCCCTAAACAGAATCAGGGCGACGATTATTTCAAGAAGAATTAGATTGAAGAACCATCTTGAGAAAAGGGAAATGATGAAAGAAATGAGTTTTTGAATGAGCTCAAGAGTTTGGGGAATAACTAAAAACGATAGAGTATTGCTTTTGGGTGAGTTTTGGCCTTGGAAAAGGCTTGCGGCAAAGATTCGCCAGCGGCTTGAGGATTCAGTTGGAAGGTTAAATTCAAAGTTGCCATTTGCATCTGATACAGTTTGATATTTTGGGAGATAGTAAGCAGAAACGGTTTTAATTAGTTTGATTTTATCAATGATATCTAAGATATTGGTTTTCTGTTCTTCTTTGGCAAGAAAAATAGCCAATTCCGTATTGGGCGTTGTCTTGCCTATAGCTTTGATTTGGGAGTCTGTAGTTGCTTCTCCTTTTTCAATTATCAAGATAGGAGAAAGGACAACAGGCCCAATCTCATAGCTTTTATTGCCGACAGGGAGGGGCGCAAGACAAGTTGGCTGGGTTGAGCTTTCCTGAAAGTATGCCTGAATACATAGCTCAGGGTAGAAACCCACCTCTCCTTTTATTTCAGGCAGTGGAACATTATTAAATTCAAAGTATCCACTCTCGTTGGCGCTGGTTAATTCCAGAGTGTTTTTGCCGATAAGCGAGACGAAAGTGCTACTTGGCGCGTAGCCGAAGATCTTAAAAGGTGTTTTTTCTGTTGGTGGTGTTGGAATCTCGGTTGGAGTTATGATTGGTGTCGGGTACAGTGCAGGAGTGACAGAAGGACTGGGTGTTGATGTTGGGGTGGGAGCGATAGTTGGAGTTGGAGTAGCTTCTCCTTCTATCACGGTTTGAAAGGTGACTGACATAAAGACATCATGGGGTGTGGGTGTAATTACCTGTCCCTGGATATCTTTAGCTAGCAAGAATGGGGAACATAAAGTGATTAAGGCGGCTAGAGTATAAGTATAAGGCCAGAGTTCGATCCTGTTGTGACAAGGTCCGTCCTTGTCAATCCTATAATATGGTTTATTCATCTTCGAGTATTAGCTTTTCTATTCCTTCTTTAGGATTTTCAATGCCTGCTTCAACGAAGTCTTTATAGGTTTGAAATTTTGCTATTGCAATAGGCGAGTTGTCAGGCCTCTCGAAAAACTTGAGCACAATTTCCGGCTTAACCCAATCTGCTTTCTTAAGCCCTAAAAAATATGGATAGCTTGAATATGGCCAAGTGACAAGGTCCGTCCTTGTCAATAGCTTTAGAGGATTGAGGTGAATATAGCGGGATAAATGTAGAAGATAAGAGTCGTCTTTTATAAGCGCTGCTTTGTATCTTCCCTGGAAAAGAGTTCCTTCTCGCCGGTAGCGTCTGTTGAAGTAGAGAGCGTAGGTTGTTGAGATGGCTCTCATTAGTTTGGTTATGCCGTCTTTTATTATTTGCTTTATCAGTAAGTGAAAATGGTTAGGCATAAGACAATAAGCTATTAACTCAACTTTTTGGTTTAGATTGGCAAGTGGCCTTGGTCGTCTAGGTTTGGCATCTGTGTCTATTAGCGGGTGGTTGATCCCCTCCATCTTTTCGGATAAGTAGTATTTCAAAAGGTGAAGAAAAACTTCATAATCTTGGTTGTCAATGAAAATGTTTCTTTTCTCAACACCGCGGTTGTAGATGTGGTAATAGGAATTCTCGGCAAAAATTTTAATGGTGTTTTTTGCTGGCATTTTGTTTGACAAGGTCCGTCCTTGTCAATTCAGTATTGAGGAAAGTTATGCCTTTGTCAAGGCTGATTTTGTTTGACAAGGTCCGTCCTTGTCAATGGACATGGTAGTTACTTGGTAGAGGAGGGGGGAGTGTCTTTGAACTTTTTCTTTAATTCCTCAATCTCGCTGATCTCTTTTTCAAGCTTTGTTTCAAGCTCTTTCTGCCTCTCTTTGATTCTCTTGCCAATAAGTATAGCAAGCAAGATGACAATGATAATTGCCAAGGTTATAGCAAGCGCTAGTTTCCAAGGGAAAGCCCAGAGAATTTTATCAGCTGAGATTACCTGATTTGCGTCACCATAAATTGCCATAAAACTGACCTTGTATTTCCCAAGCATCAGCTTTGGCCCAAGCGTGGCTTCATAGATCCTACTTCTTTCAGGGAAGATATTTCTTTCCTCAAGGTTATACTGACCTACGATTTTGCCTTGCCAGTTGGTAAGGGTAATAGTTCCTTTGGGGGTGATATGATAGCTGCCGTTATTCAAAATTTCAGCTTTGATATCAACAGGCCCGTATTCCAAGAAATTGGGCACGTCAAACCTTTTAAGCGCTGCCTGCTCGATGATTGGCCCGTTGACTCTGATATTAAGCAAAGCAACAAGCCTTGAAGTTACCGCTTGCTGGCCCTCCTTTTGGGTGATGAAGGCTTTGGTATTGGGCAAAGTTCCTGTCGGCTCAAAATAAACAGCAGCGTATCTTCCGCCTGGCGCGGCATTGTCTGGCGCTTTTATCTTCATCTGCACCTTGAAGCTGCTTCCTGCTGCAATTACTGCCCTCTCGGCGTTAGTAGTTATCCAGCTTGAAGCGGAATATTTGGAAGGGAATGAACCTTCTTCAAGAAGATATGGAGTGCCTGTTGCGTCTTTAACAATAAAATCAACTATTTTTATATTCCCGGCAATAGGCAAGTCTGATTGGTTGAAAAAGGTGACATAAGTTGATTCAGTTCCTCCCGGATCAATATTGATATTTTGCCTTGTTGGGGAAACTGTTAGCGCAAGATTGCTCTGAGCTTTTGCTGAAGTTACGCTTATTAAAGCTAGGCTTAAAAGTAATGTAATTATTTTGGCAGGCTTTTTCATTTTAGAAAATAGGAACGGCTGTATATTTAACTGTATTATAGTAAAATCCAGCAGGTTGTGTACCCGGAATTGCAATCCTGTAGCAGACATAAATTTGGCTTGAGTCAACAGGCACTGAGCTTGTCATAATTGAGGTTCTGGTCTCGCCACCTTGAATATCGGCAATTTGTCTTGAGCAGAAGTTGGTTGATGTGCCACCGCCTGTTGTGGTGCAAGGCTCAGTTGTTGAATCATAAACCCAAACAGCGTCTGTTCCCGAAGCGTTTTGAAGCGAGATACCAAAGCCGGGATAGTTTGAAGCACTGGTCCAGTAGCGGGCTGATGATTCAGAACAGGCAGTCGGTCCGCAAACAGTATCCCTGATACAAATTCCAGAGCCAAAGGTAAAGTGTCCTGCTGAAGGTGCGGTACCAGTACAGACATTGCCGTTTTTACCCATCTGGTCGTTTTCTTCAATATAAACATTGTAGCCCGAGACAGCATTGGTTGAGACCGTTAAAACCTGGTTTCCCTCATAGAATGTGCTGGTTGACGAGATTGTGCCCCAGGGAATAGCAGTTGCTGTAGTTGTGATATCGGTTGTCTGGCCGCATCTTGTGTTGCCTGATGACTCGCCTGCAACAGTGAATGAAAGGCTTTCAGGAACAGTTGCTGAGACAAAGACTCCTTCAACAGGCGCTGTCATTACGTTTGATGAATCAATAGTGGCATCTGAATTATCTCTTGTTTTGATATTTATAGTATAAGCATCAGCAACTCCTTGAGTGTGCGAGCTTGTCTTTGGTGGGGGATTAACAATGCCTTTTGATGTAGTGCCGATTGTAACAGTAATAACAGTGTTATTGGCCTCGCACTGGGATCCTGATCTGTCAATTCTTATAGTGTGGTCGGTGCTGCCGTTTCCTGGAGTGATGGTTTCTGTTGTTGACCAGTGGGAATTGTTGCAAGAGCCTGATGTGGTGGTTGAAGTTGAAACTTCGGTTGCTGTAATTCCGTTTAAGTCAAATCCGCCATTTGCCACAGTGTCTGTGACATCTGGGAATCCGTCATTGCTTGTGGTTGAATTTGTGTCGTTATCACTTGGTATTGTAATTAATATATCCCCGCCGTCAGGGACGTTGTTAGCAAGAGTGAACTGGATAGTTAGAATTCCTGATTGTGTGGCGACGATTAAATCTGTTGCTTGAGGAGTTGAAACTAAAGCAGGGGAGATAGTGAATTGGCTTCCATTTGAACCTGATGTGCCAACTACGCTGTAACTTGTGTTGTCTCGGCAGCCTGAATAGCTTGTAGGAACTACACAAACCGAATCACCAATGAATAAATGGTCAACATCATTATCTGGATTGCCTGAGGTGTCAATTGAGACGCTTGAGCTACCCGCTGATCCTGAAGCATAGCCTGCCGTAAAGGAGAAGCGGGAATTGGAAAGAGTAGCAGTTGCGTTTGTGAAGTTGGCTGATCTTGTTTTTTGAGGCTTAATAAAAGTCAGAAACAAAAAAACAAGTACGAATGTACTTACTAAAAGAAACAATATCTTTTTGTGATTATGACCAAGACCTTTTTTCATTAAAAAAAGGATAATTTAAATTATCCCTACTTTTATCCTAGACCTCGGTTTTTTTCTTGTCAAGGTCTTTTTTCTTTGTTTTTTGACGAAAATTAAAGTTATTAGCAATAAAAATGTCGCAAGAAGGGGAATAACAGGGATTCCAAAGCTATTGATGGTTTTACTGTAGCTTTTCTTGTCATTTTCCACTTTAAATGAAAGTGTGGCTTTGTAAGGGCCAAATAGAAATTTGGCGGGAAGCCGGCAGGGAACGAGTCTCTCATTTTCAAGACAGGAGATTTCTCTTGATGAGGCGGTAATGATATTTTGTGGGGCGAGGTTAAGAACATATTTTTTGCCAAGCACAGACTCGATGGTTATTTTTCCAAAGGGTTTAAAAAATCCTTCACCAATATTTGCAAGTTTGACTTGATAGGTAAGGGGGGAGAAAGAATCAATAATTTTAGGCGCTTTGAATTCTTTAACAGCTGCTTTTCTGTTGATGATGCCATCTTTTGATATAGTAATTAATATGTTTGATCCAATTTCAGCTTGTGATAGACTGCTTTTTGTTTCAGGGGCAACGAAGGTGTTGTCAAGCTCGGTTCTAAAAATTAGGGTAAAGTAGTAGTCGCCGTTTGGAGTATTGTCTTCGGGTTTGATGTCGAGGGTTATCTTTTTCTCCTCGCCTTGTTTTAAGCTGAATTTATCGCCAAGGGAAAGTTGCGGTTCTTTGAATGAGAACCAGTATTTGACAGAGAGAGGATCGTAGTCTTTTATGCTTTTTGAAATTCTGGGATTGCCAAAGTCATCCGCCTGATTAAAGGTAAAGATATCAACCGAGATAATAGCATCAGGGCCGTCGTTTTTAAGGGTATAGACTTGCTCTATCTTTTCGCCAGGCTTGATTACTGCTTCAAGGATGGGCGGGCTTATTGAAAGTGAGACATTTTGCGCTTTCACTAGATTAGTTTTAAAGGCGAGAAAGAGGAAAGCGAGAGCTGTTATGTAAGCTAATTTTTTGAGCATTGAGATAATTATACAGCAAAACGGACATCAGACTTCGGACATCGGACATCGGCTATCAGCTATCAGCTATCAGCTATCAGATGTCGGATATCGGCTGTCGGATATTGGTCAAAGCTGGCCGGAAGGTTGTATTTAGTATTTTGTATTATGTATTATGCAGGGAATGCAAGTAGAAAGTAGAATGTAGTAAGTAGAAAGCAAAATTCTATAATCCATAATCCAAAATCTATAATCTAATCTCAAGTTTTGACTTTTGAGTTTTAAGTTTTGAGTTAATTTAGAACGCTGGTATAGCTGTAAATTTAACAATATTGGTATAAGTTCCTGCAGGTTGGGTTCCTGAGACATTTACTTTGTAGGTGATAGTGGCTTGGCTTTCCCATGGCCAGGTGTTATTGGGATAATCCCATGTAACTTGGGTTTTAGCCATCACTACAGCCGGGTCTTCGCTTGCTGCTGCATTTGCAAAAGGCCTAAAGTAGTTTGAATTGACAAAATCAGAAGGCACATCATCGCCTGTCATATTAAAACCAAAGCCGTAGGTGGAATTAAGAGTCCAAAGCTGAGCTTGGGTTTTGGTGCAGGTACCGCTGTCACAACTTGTATTTGGAATATAGGTTGCGCTTCCAACTATCTGTAAAGAATGATTTTCCTGCGCTTTGACTGAATAGCCGCCAGCTCCTCCTGCTTTAACAGTTAAGGTTGCGGTTCTTGTTTCAGGCGTCCCGGGTGTTAAAGTACCAAAACTAACTGAGATATTGGAGATAGAGAAAGAGAAGGGAATAATGGTCTTGATGTATTGGAAACCAGATTTGACTCTAAAATTAGTTGAGGAGAAAAGGCCAGCTGCGGTTTGTCCTAAGGTTCCGCTAGTCCAGAAATTAGTTGATTTGGGCACACCAGCGCCTGCATTGAAGTTTGGAAACTGGATTTCATAGTTTGGTGAAACAACTTTTGATTGGGCCAAAGCGCCTTGAGGCAGGAAAAGAGAGCTTATAAAAAGTGCCAAAACTAGTATTTTTTTCATTTTCTTGTCATATTAAGAAGTATTAAGATTTATTTTGATATCTTCTTTTCAAGCGTCTCTCCACTTTTTAAGAGATTTGAAAGCTGGTTTGAAATCTCATTTATTTTTTTTCTGCTTTTTTCTGTTATTTCTTCGTCCTGCAAGACTTCCTCCAGATTTTCCCAGATTTTAATTAGCCTTTTTCTTAGTTCCTCAAGAGTCCACTTGCGCACCGTTTTTTCCTGATCTATTACCTCTGAAGCTAAGATTTTCTCTTCTTTTTTCAGCAGTTCAACCTTGGTTTCCTCTTCCTGCAGTTTTAAGTATTGGTTGCCAAAAATTAAAGCAAGAGGTGAAATTAAAAATATGGATGAAAGCTGAATAACTTCCTGCCAGAATTCTTTTCCTGTTGTAAAAAGGAAAAAGACAGCAGAAATTAAGGATAGAAAAAGCGCTGAATAAGGTTCAAGCAAAAGAGCAACACCAAAAAGGAGAAAATAAATTAGGAAAAAGAGAGGCGAGAAGAGGTCGCCGGTTGAAAAAATAAGAGTGTAGATGACAATTGTGATCAAGAGAAAGTTAATGACGAGTTTATTTTGCCTGATGAAGCTTATTTTCTTGGAAAGAAATTGGAACAGAATATAGCTTGCTAAAAGTAGAGAGACAATTTGCAAAAGGAAGTCAGAAAAACTGCTTTTGGCGATAATAAAAGAAATGGCAACAGAAAGAGTGAGAAGCATCGCCTGGATTATTCTTTTTTGATTTATCTCGGACATTAATTTAGTTTACAACATTTTGGAAATAGAACAAAGAAATAGAACATGGAAATCGGGCCCTTTCCTGACAGGAACGGAACTTGTCAAGTACCCTTTAAAGGCCAGGCCTTTAAAGGGTCATCGGGGATAGTCAAAGCTGGCCGAAAGCTAGTATTTAGTATTTTGTATTTTGTATTTTGTATTATGCAGGGAATACAAGTAGGAAGTAGAATGTAGAATGTAGTAAGTAGAAAGCAAAAATTCATAACTCAATAGTTAAAGGTTCAAAGTTAAAAGTTGTGTATTATCCTTTCTGCTTTCTGCTTACTACTTTCTACTAATTTTAAGTTTTGACTTTTGACTTTTAAGTTTTGAGTTATACTTTTGACTTTTGACTTTTAAGTTTTGAGTTATACTTTTGACTTTTGACTTTTAAGTTTTGAATTAATTTGTAATTTGGAAAATTGGATAATTGTAAAATTGTTTAGAATTTAGAATTTAGGATTTAGATATTAGAATTTTGTTCTTGTGATTTGTGTATTGTAATTTGGAGCTTGGGATTTGTTTGTAATTTGTATATTGGAATTTGTAATTTTATTCTATAATCTAAATTCTATAATCCTCTTGCCTTCTCTGCTATAATTTCTTTTAAATCTATGAAGCAGGGTAAATACGATCACAAGAAGATTGAAGATAAGTGGCAGAAGGTTTGGGAAAAAGAGGGTGTTTACAAAACACCAGTTTCTCTTTCTCAAGATAAAAAGTATATCTTGGATATGTTTCCGTATCCTTCAGGGTCCACTATGCATGTTGGGCATTTGGAGGGATATGTTGCGACAGATATTTTGTCTCGTTACTACCGAATGAAAGGGTATCGAGTTTTTCATCCAATGGGGTGGGATGCTTTTGGTCTGCCGGCAGAGAATTATGCTATAAAATCGGGTATTCACCCTGCCGTTTCTACTCATAAGAACATAGAGGTTTTTAAGGACCAGCTTAAGATTTCAGGTCTTTCTTATGACTGGGATTATGAAATTGATACTAGTTCTCCCGAGTTTTATAAATGGACACAATGGCTTTTTATCCTGCTTTTTAAGAAGGGTTTGGCTTATAAGAAGAAAGCCCCTGTAAATTGGTGCCCTAAGGATAATACTGTTTTAGCTAATGAACAAGTTGTTAATGGTAATTGTGAGCGTTGCGGTACTCCTGTGGTCCAGAAAGAGCTAAATCAGTGGTTTTTTAAAATTACCGCCTATGCTGATCGATTAATATCTGGTTTAGATAAAATTGACTGGTTACCTGAGGTTAAGTTGCAACAGAAAAATTGGATAGGCAGAAGCGAAGGAGCTGAGATTAAGTTTAAGGTTCAAGACGCTGATTTTGAGATTAAGGTTTTTACCACCCGTCCTGATACTCTTTTTGGCGCAACATTTATGGTTGTTTCGCCTTCTTATGCCAAGAACAATCTCTTGAAATTTGTGGATGAGGAAAGGAAAAGCGAAGTTGAGTCCTATATCAGAAAGTCAGAACAGAAAAGTGTTAATGATCTTGAGAGAGATAAAACCGGCGTTTTCCTTGGCCTTTTGGCTATAAACCCGGCGAACGATACACCCATACCGGTCTTTGTTGCCGATTATGTTCTTGACACCTACGGCACAGGAGCTGTTATGGGTGTTCCGGCCCACGATGAGCACGACTTTGAATTTGCCAAGGAGTATAATCTTAAAGTTATTCCTGTTATTGATTCAAACAATGATTATTCAAAATCAGCTTATAGCGGGGAAGGGAAAATTATTAATTCAGGTGAGTGGAATGGTAAAAAATACCCTGATGACTTTAAGTTTATTCTTGATTACATCAAAAAAAAGGGTTGGGGAGAAAAGAAAGTAAGTTATCATCTCCGCGACTGGCTTATTTCAAGGCAAAGGTATTGGGGTTGTCCTATTCCGATGATCTATTGCAAGAAGTGTGGATGGCAGCCTGTTCCCGAGTCGGATTTGCCGGTTTTGTTGCCTGAGGATGTAGATTTTTTGCCCTATGGTGAAAGTCCTATTGCCAGGTCCAAATCTTTTCAGAAGGGGGTAGTATGTCCTGTCTGCAAGGCTAAGGCGAAAAGAGAGGTTGATACGATGGATACTTATGTTGATTCATCTTGGTATTTTATCCGTTTTGTTGATCCCAAAAATGATAAGGAGTTTGCTTCCCAGGAAAGAATAAAAATGTGGTTGCCTGTCGATGAATATGTAGGTGGCGGCCATGTGGTTCAGCATCTTCTTTTCTCAAGGTTTATTTGGAAGGTGCTTTATGACGAAGGCTTTATTGATAAAAGTTTGGGGGACGAGCCGTTTTTGAAGCTTAGAGCTCCTGGTTGGATTTTGGGTTCTGATAATAGGAAGATGAGTAAAAGGTGGGGGAATGTGGTGACTCCTTATGATGTTATTCCCAAGTTTGGTGCTGACACTCTCCGTGTTTATGAAATGTTTATGGGTCCTTTTGATGCTGTTAAACCGTGGAGTGTTAGCGGGGTTGAAGGGGCAAGAAGATTTTTGGACAAGGTTTGGAAGGTCTTGACTGAAAAACCTAAATCGAGTTCTGAAAAAGATGTCATGTCTAAACTGCATCAAACTATAAAAAAAGTAGGCAAAGATTTGGAGTCTTATAAATTTAATACAGCAATTTCGGCTCTTATGGAGTTTACTAACCTGATTTATGAGAAAGGGGCTGATATTGAAACCCTCAAGAAATTCTGTCTGCTTCTTGCTCCTTTTGCGCCGCATTTGGCAGAAGAAGTGTGGCAAACCAGATTCGCTAAATCAAAAGGCGCTTTTAAGAGTATTCACCTTGAAAGTTGGCCTGAATATGATCCTTCTTTGATAGTTGAGGATACTGTAAAAATTCCGGTTCAGGTGAACGGAAAACTAAGGTCTGTCCTTGAAATTCAAGCCGAAGATTCAAAAAACGAGAATAAGCTGATTGAGCTTGCCAAAGCTGATGAGAAAGTAAATAAATGGCTTGAAGGCAAAAAAATCAAGAAAACAATCTTTGTCCCCGGCAAGCTTCTGAGTTTTGTTGTCTAGACAAGCTCTTTCTGTTATCATCTTTTTAAATGCAAGATGAGCTTGAGATTATTGATTTTAGCAAAGAGGAAAAAAGCAAGTTCAATTTTGATGAATTCTTGCTAAAAAACAAGCTTGTTTTGACCTTTATCTTCTTGGGAATCATTTTTGCCGGCATAGGCATTTTCTTCATCAGGCAAGATTCTAATTCTTCTAAAGTTGAAATTTTGGAGCCTAAAGAGGGGACTTTGCTTCAGGAGATTGTCGTTGAGGTGGCAGGCGCGGTTGAAAAACCTGGAGTTTATAAATTCCAAAGCGGGGCAAGGGTTGACGATGCTTTAATTGCGGCAGGCGGGCTTTCTTTTTCGGCAGATCGGGAGTGGGTGGAGAAGATGCTAAACAGGGCAGCAAAATTAACTGACGGACAGAAGATTTTTATCCCTGATAAGCAGTCTTCTGTTTTGAGTGCTAGGAAAAATGAAGGATATCAAAATGTATCAAGCAATTTTTCGGCCTCTGGCGCTAATCTGGTGAATATTAATACTGCAAGCGCCAAAGAACTTGATTCTCTACCAGGAATTGGCCAAGTTTACGGCCAAAAGATAATTGAACAAAGACCTTACTCAAATTTGGAAGAGTTAGTGTCCAAGAAGGTAATTCCCCAATCTTTGTACGAAAAAATAAAAGATAAGATAACAGTCTTTTGAAAGGTAAAAGGCGAGAGGTAAAAGATAAAAGAAATCGGCTGTCAGACATCGGATATCAGACATCGGACATCGGCTATCAGCTATCAGCTATCGGCCTTCGATTGTCGTCTATTGGTCGAAAGCTAGTCAGAAGCTAGTATTTTGTATTATGTATTATGCAGGAAAATGTATTATCCCCATAATACATAATTCATAATACTAAATTCATTATTATAATTATATTTTCCAAGCCGGGTTTGGAATCCTATTGCCAACGCGGGTCTGAGTAGACCAATTCCCAAATTTTAGATCAAAAATCAATATTCAAAGGTGTAAGTTGGTTGTTGGGTGTTGATTGTTGTCTGTTGTGAAAGTGACAAGGACGGACCTTGTCAGGTACCCTTTAAAGGTCAGACCTTTAAAGGGTCAGCGGCTATTCTCTAATCTGTAGTTTCTATTCTCTAATTCTTTATTCCTAGATCTTAAATCTAGATTCTATAATCTGTTTGTGATTTGGAGTTTGTAAATTGTTTGTATATTGGAATTTGGAACTTGGAATTTGTTTGTGATTTGCAATTTGGAATTTGTGATTTGGAGTTTGTTTAGAATTTAGATATTAGAATTTAGAATTTGGAATTTGTATATTGGAACTTGGAATTTTATCTATAATCTATAATCTAATTAGAAGTTTTGACTTTTGAGTTTTAAGTTTTAAGTTAACTTAATTTATGTTTAAATTTTTCTTTTGGCTTCTGGTTATTCTTTTGATCGTCTTTCGCTTCTTTTATCTTCGGCCCAATTTCATTGACGGCTCAAGAATTAGAATTTCGTCTGAAAGAATAGGAAGTGAGCCTTTGCGGTTTGAGAAAAGCCAAAGAATAACAATTCTTGGTCTTAAAGCTTATTTGCCTTTGTATCCTGAAATTAATTATGGAGATATGGTAACTGTGGAGGGAAGGGTAAACCTCAAGAAAAAAACGCTTGATGAGGCAAAACTTATTAAACTTGAAAAGGGCAATAGTTTTTATAAATTAAGAGAGCGATTGATTCTTTTTTATCAAAAATACCTTCCTGAACCTCATTCAAGTTTAGTTGCCGGAATGGTTTTGGGTTCAAAAGCAAGTCTGCCTTATGATTTTTGGCAAAATCTAAAAAAGACAGGCACGGCTCATGTGGTAGTTGCCTCGGGAATGAATGTTTCCTTAATTGCCGGATTTTTGGCCTCCTTTTTTATCATTTTTCTCAAAAGGCGCTATGCCTTATTGCTTTCGCTTTTGGGAATTTGGTTTTATGCTTTTCTTTGTGGCTTTGAGGCGCCTATCATAAGAGCTTCTATAATGGGTAGCCTTTCTTTCATTGCTGTTATTTTTGGCCGTATGAATTTAGCTTTAAGAGCTCTTTTTGTCTCGTTTTTTCTTATGCTTATTTTTAATCCTTACTTTATTTTTGATGTTGGTTTTATTCTTTCTTTTGCTGCAACTTTGTCATTAATTCTTTTTCAAAAGAAAGTAGACAACTTTTTGAGATTCATTCCTTCTTTTTTAAGAGAGGGCTTTTCAACTTCTCTTGCAGCCCAAATCTTGGTCGCCCCGATACTTTATTTTACATTTGGATACTTTTCGATATACTCGCCCCTGATAAACGGTCTTGTGCTTTGGACGGTTCCTTATATCACTATTTTGGGAATGCTTTCTGGCATTTTTTCCCTTTTTATTCCTTTTTTGGGTAGATTTTTGCTTCTTTTGTCATATCCTTTGATTTTTTGGTTTGTAAGTTTGGTTAATCTTTTGGGAAGTATATGAATATCAAGTTTTGGCGGTTTTTCTTTGGCTTTTTAGTTTTGTCTTCGGCTTTGGTTTGGCTCTTTGTCTTTCTTTCGCCTGATGACAAGTTTCATCTTGTCGCCTGTAATGTGGGGCAGGGAGATGCGATTCTTGCTTATTATAAAGACAATCAAGTTTTGATTGATGGCGGGCCGGGGAATAGGGTACTTGATTGCCTTAGTCGTCATATGCCCTTTTGGGATAGAAAGATTGAAATGGTCGTCCTGACTCATCCTGAGGCCGATCACTTTAGTGGTTTGATAGAGGTTTTTAAAAGGTATAATGTTGGAGCTTTTTTGGCATCTCCGCTTGAATCTAGCAGTCAAGGATACCAATTGCTAAAAGAAGAGGTGGGGAGTCGTGGGGTTAGGGTTATAGAACCGGATAGGGGTAAGAATATAGGAGTTGGTTTGATGCATTTTGTTATACTTCATCCATCGCATCAATTTTTGGCTGAAAATTCAAGCTTAGATACAACATCTCGTAATAATCAAAATGTATCAGTCTTGGGTGCAAGAACAACTAATAGGAACTTGAATGAATTTTCAATTAACCTCATTTTAAGCTTTGGTGAGTTTGATGCTTTACTGACTGGTGATATTGTTCCTTCTGCTTCAGGTGAAGTTGAAGAGGCTTTTAAATCAGCTTTGGTGTTTATTAAAGACGGTAAGGTTGAATATCTCAAAGTGCCTCATCATGGTAGCAAAAATGGATTAACGCAGGATTTGCTGGAATTAGTAAGGCCTAAAATTGCTGTTATTTCAGTAGGCAAGAACTCCTATGGCCATCCAAGTCCTGAAATTTTGAAGATGCTTGAAAATGCTGGTGCTTCAGTTTTTCAAACTAAAGAGATGGGGGATGTAGAAGTAATCTCAGACGGCTTGAGGTGGAGGATCAGATAGTTGTTATAGCAGCTATAACGGTTATAATGGTTATAACATGCCGGGCGGTTATAAAAGTCTAGCCTTTTTTATCCAGTCCTCAATAATCTACGATTTCACTGTCCAATTTGTTAAGCGCTATATTGAAAAAGGCTCACGCACGGCCGGTCAGATGGTTCAAGCAGCTCGTTCAGGGAAGCAAAATATAGCCGAAGGCTACCTTCAAAAAAGCTTTGAGGGTAAACTCAAGTTAATCTCAGTCTCAAGAGCAAGTCTTGAGGAGCTCTTAAATGATTATTGCGATTTTTTGAGACAGAAAAATTTGAAACTTTGGGATAAAAATAGCTCTCTTTCCCAAAGAGTAAGAAGCCTTGCTTATCAAGACAACAAAAGTTACCAGACTTACGAGAAATATCTTTTAAATCCAGAATCGGCTGCAAACGCAATGATTTGCTTTATCAACCAAACTAACAAGCTTCTTGACCAAAAAATTAGGTGGCTTGAAGAAGACTTTGTCAAGCAGGGTGGCTTTAGAGAAAACTTGTTTAGGAAAAGAAGGGAATATCTTGCCAAAAGACGATAGTTATAATCGTTATAGCTGCTATAATATTTATATGAACTTAAAACTAAAGGACCTGGTTGCTTCCTCTTTGGGGCTTGAGGCGGGCGATATTTCTCTTGAAATACCGGAGAAAGAAGAGTTTGGCGATTATACCACCAATTTGGCAATGCAGATTTTTGGTGACTCTACGAAGCTAAAAAAGCTTCCTTTTGGATCTTTTGATTTCAAAAATCCGCAAGGACTAGCATCAAAAATATCTGAAATCTTAAGCCAAAACAAAGAATTGATGCATTTTATTTCTAAAATTGAAGTTAAAAAACCAGGTTTTATTAATTTTTGGTTAAAAGATGATACTTTATTTAATAATTTGATATCTATAAGTAAGGAAAAGTATGATTATGGATCAAGTCAGATTGGGGTAGGTAAAAGGGTGGTGATTGATTATTCGTCCCCTAATATTGCCAAGCAATTTTCGATTGGGCATTTGCGTTCAACTATCATTGGCCATGCGCTTTACAACATCTACCAGTTTCTGGGCTACAGGACTATTGGCGATAACCACCTTGGTGATTGGGGGACTCAATTTGGCAAGCTTATTTATATGCTTCGCCGCTACCAGCTTAATTCTCTTGATGTTAAGACTCTTGAAGAGCTTTATGTTAAGTTTCATAAACTAGCCGAAGAAGATAAAACGGGAGAGATGGAGTTTCAGGCTCGTATCTGGTTTAGCAAGCTTGAGAAAGGTAATAAAACGGCTTACCTCACTTGGCAAAAATGCCGCCAAATCTCGCTTCAAGAATTCAACAGAATTTATGACCTTTTGGGTGTTTCTTTTGACTATATGCTTGGTGAGAGCCATTACCAATCAGAAATAAAATCAATGCTAAAAGACAAAAAGCTATTATCAGTTCTTGAAGAAGGGGAAAATGGGGCCAAAATAATCCGTCTTGATGAGTTTGGTATAAAAACGCCTCTTATGTTTCTAAAAAGTGATGGCGCAACAACTTATGCGGCGCGAGATTTAGCTTGCCTTAGGTATCGTATGAAGCGCTTTCAGCCTCATATTATTATTTATGAGGTTGGGCAGGAACAGACGCTTCATTTTAAGCAGGTTTTTGCCGCTGCGCGCAAGCTTGGGATTGTTCCTCCTGAAGTTATTCTTTATCACACTCGCCACGGTCTTTATCTTTCTTCTTCTGGTCGCAAATTTTCAACCAGAAAAGGGGGAGCTGTTAATCTTGAAGAAGTTCTAAGAGAGGCAATAGCAAAAGCAAGGAAAATTATTGAAAGTTCTGCCACTTCACGCAATCTTTCGGAAGCTGAAATAGAAAGAGTTTCAACCGATGTTGGGATAGGTGCTATCAAATACTTTGACCTTAAGCATTCAGTTGAAAGCGATATTGTTTTTGATTGGAAAAAGATTTTGGCTTTGGAAGGAAACTCCGGGCCTTATATTCAATATACTTTTGCCCGCGCTTTTAGTGTCTTAAGTAAAGCCAAGGAGGAGGGAATTGATTTTGAAAAGGAGACTTACCTTTCAAGTTTTGATTTAGACGATCAGGAAAAAAATATTATCAGGCAGGTTTTTCATTTTGGCGAAATAATTCAAAAATCAGCTGTTGAATTTGCGCCCAACGTTTTATGCGATTACCTTTTTACTCTTTCCCAGAAATATAACAGTTTTTATGACAAGTATCCGATTTTAAAGGAAAAGGACTTGCAAAAGAGGTTTTTGCGTCTAAAATTAACAGAAGCAACAAGCTGGGTTTTGAGAAATGGCTTGAGGCTTCTTGGCATTGAGGTAATAGAGAAGAT
Organism: Candidatus Woesebacteria bacterium; assembly: GCA_013426185.1. Taxonomy (NCBI): domain Bacteria; phylum Candidatus Woeseibacteriota; species Candidatus Woesebacteria bacterium. The sequence goes on from CP058602.1 coordinate 16,100, forward strand.
GTAGTTATGAAGTACGAAAAACTCACTCTTAAAAATGGACTGCGAGTGCTTTTAATTCCAATGCCTTCTTTGGAGTCGGTAGTCTTGACTCTCTGGGTGAAAACAGGTTCTCGTTTTGAAGATGAAAAGATATCAGGAGTTAGCCATTTTTTGGAGCATATGGTCTTTAAAGGCACAAAAAGGCGTCCTTCAGCAAAAATTGTTTCAGCGGAAATTGATTCAATCGGGGCTGAAACCAATGCCGCAACTTCTAAAGAATGGACCAATTTTTATATTAGATCAAGAGTCGATGTTCTAGAGCGATCGTTTGATATACTTTCTGATATAGTTTTAAAACCGCTTCTTAAGGCTTCTGAGATAGAAAAAGAAAAGGGAGTGATTTTAGAAGAGATTGCGATGTATGAGGACACGCCGATGATTAAAATTTATGATCTTTTTGATAATATTGTCTTTAAAGGTTCAAATTTAGCGCGGGATATCTCGGGCACGAAAGAAACAGTTAAGTCTTTGAAGCGGGAGGATTTTATCAGTTATCGTAGTAATTATTATTATCCTGAAAATATGGTTTTGACTTTGGCTGGTGGTTTTGAGAAAAAGAAAGCTTTGAGTTTAATAGAAAAATATTTTGGCTTTCTTGAGCCAACAGGCAAAAAGCCGCTTTCTGCTTCTGAAAAAATCTCTCAAGCAAAACCTGAAGTTGTTGTTAAAAACAAAAAAACCGATCAAGCTCATTTGATTATTGGTTTTAAGGGCAAGCCCTATGGCTGGCAAGGGCGTTTTGGTGAGGCTGTTCTTTCCACGATTTTGGGTGGCGGGATGAGCTCTAGAATGTTTATTGAGGTCAGAGAAAAAAGGGGCTTGGCTTATTCTGTTAGAACCACTGTTGATCATGCTTTAGATAACGGTAGCTTTTATACTTATGCCGGAGTTCCGCCTGAGAAAATTAAAGAAGCTTCAAAGGTGATTCTTGATGAGTACTTTGGTTTGAGAGATAAGACTAAGAAAGTTACCAAGAAAGAACTTGAGAAAGCAAAGGAGTATTTGAAGGGGCATTTGGCTTTGTCGCTTGAGTCAACCAAAGCGGCAAGTGAATTTTTTGCTTTGGAAGAGCTTTATCTTGAGAAGCCTCAGCTTCCTGAGGATGTTTTTCGTGGCATTGATAAGGTTTCTCTTGATGATGTCTATCAAGTTGCGTCAAAATTATTTTTGAATGAGGGCTTGAATATTGCTGTTATCGGCCCTTATAATAGCAAGGATTTAAGGTTAATCTGACCCTTTAAAGGACAGTCCTTTAAAGGGTGTCTCAAATAAGATGTCAAAAATGGAACAAACAGTTGTTTTGATTAAGCCTGATGCCCTTCAGCGCGGTTTGACTGGTGAGATTATTCACCGCTTTGACCGCAAGGGCTTAAAGCTTGTTGGTATTAAGATGCTTAAATTAACTGACGAGATTATCAACGAGTGGTATGCTCATCATAGAGATAAGTCTTTTTTCCCTACTTTGAGAAACTTTATGGAGTGGACGCCGATTGTGGCTATGGTTTGGGAAGGGTTGGACGCGGTTTCTACTGTGCGCAAGATTGTGGGAACAACAAAGGGCAGGGAAGCAGAAGCTGGGTCAATTAGGGGAGATTTTGGTATGAGCGGCAGTCAGAACTTGATTCACGCTTCGGATTCACCTGAGGCAGCGGAGAAGGAAAGAAAGCTTATTTTTTCAGATGATGAAATTTTTGATTATGTAAGCGCTTCTGAGTGCCTCATCTATTCAAGAGATGAGGTGGAAGGATAACTTCCTATTTATCAACAATGGGTCTTGACTATATCCAAATATTCAGATGGTGAATTTTGCCTTAGTAAAAATAATATGTTTTTAGCGTTGTGCTAGGTCAAGTAGTTTCAGGTTAAATTCTTATTATTCTGAGGTGGTTATTGGATTATCGTTTCTTTAGATAAATCATTCTTATATTGTTCTATCACTATCAAAACTTTCCGTTGCACCAAACTTTGGAAGAATATATCTTTTTCTGTTTGTTTTACGGCTAATATTGTGACCCTATTTATCTATCTGAAATTTTTTGCGTCCTATTGGAAAGAATAATAGGTTGTTCGTCAGAACTGCGCTTAAATTCTCTTGGATAGTTGGTATATCTTTCCATGATTTGCTCCATAGTCATATTGTTTGGTCTTCCAGATACTCCGTTTGGCGCGGGTGGAAGTATGCGTGGTAGACAGTACCTCATTGGATCGTTTGGATAAACGGCCATTTCCATAATAGGTCGACTCGTTCCACCGAAGGCAAATTCTAAACCAATACTCTTAAGTTCGTCTGGAGTGTATGCGCAAGCCTCATATGGCCATGATAGACACTTTACTTTGATACCGAGTCGTGATTCGATTTCATCCATAGATGAGCGAAGCTCACTTAAACCTTCACTTGCTTTTACCTTTGAGAAGTCTCTGTGCGTTTCAGAGTGGCATCCAAAGCTAAAAACGCCCGAAGAAAGCGCGCTTTCGAAAGTCTTCCAACAACGATCTTCTTTACAAACAGAGGACTCACCTTTATCCATGTTTTTTGTCCAGATGAATGAGATAAAATGCATACCGTATTCTTTGAGCACAGGAACCATGCGGGGTAAGGAGTTGAGCGATGTGTTACCAGAGTCGGTGGTAAGAATAACGGAACGTCCGGGCAAATCAAGCTCTCCGTTTAGATATCCTACCAGTTCGTCCGCTGTTACCGCATGGAAATCATTTATTGCTAGCCATTCCATCTGTTTAGCAAAATATCCTGGATCCATATAATAACCGGGATACATGTTGTAATAATCACCATGGTACTCGAATGCTGGTATAGATTTGGCAACACCATAAGCTTCTATTCTACGTTCCAGTTCAGCTTTGGGTTTTTTCGTAGGTGCCAATTCGGGGGGTTGTGTCGGCGTGACTTTTCGAGCAGAATCGGTCGTTTCAGCTTGAGCCTCTCCATTAGTGGGTGTTGGCTGTTGAGTTGGAAATAGCGTACTAGCTACTTTAAAAACAAAAGTAGGTTTAACAAATAGCTCCCAAGTCGTCGCACCGGTGAAAAGGCCGGCAAGTCTAATAAAACCTCTTCGGTCTATTCTATCGACCATGGGTGATATTATAACAAATATCAGAGTTTTTTTAAACTGTTCTTATGTAATATCACTTTCGTGATAGATGCAGATCGTGTATTTAAACTGTGAAGAAGAATTCACAACGTAACTAGAGAGCAAAAATTTATAATTCAAGTTCAAGGTTAAAAATTAAAAGTTTGAATTTGCTAGTTTGTAATTTGAAAAATTGGATAATTGTAGAATTGTTTAAAATTTAGATATTAGAATTTGGAATTTTATTCTATAATCTGTATTCTGTAATCTGTTTCTGGACAAAGTCGGACTTTGTCCGATTGACAAGGACGGACCTTGTCAATCCTATATTTTTCCTATATTTTTGTTTTATAATAATTTTGTTATGTCTAAGGATAGGTTAATTGGAGACAGACCCAGTGACGATGGAGATTTAATTCCTCATAATGGGATTAAGGCTCAAAATAAAAATGAATCTGGCGTAAAGACAGGACCGGACGATGGGTTAAGAGAAGCTCAATTAGAGGAGATTGTTTTTCCCTCACAAACTTCTGATAAAAACCGAGTTCAAGAACAAAAATCTCTTTAGCTGGTATTGACAAGGACGGACCTTGTCAAGAAACTTTGATATAATCTTTTTATGTCTGGCATTCTTTATATTGTTGCGACTCCTATTGGCAACCTTGAAGATATTACACTTCGAGCCTTAAGGATATTGAGAGAAGTCGACTTAATTTTAGCGGAAGATACGCGTGTTGCCAGTAAACTTCTGAATCATTATGAAATAGAAAAGCATATTTTGAGCTACCACCAACATAGCAGTGAGGAAAGAAAGCTTGAGATTTTAAGGGAGCTTCTTCTGGGTAAGAAGATTGCCTTAATCACTGATGCAGGTACACCCGGAATTTCTGATCCAGGCAATGAGCTAGTTGATTTTATTTATAAGAATTCTGATTCAGTCAAGATAGTTCCTGTTCCTGGACCTTCAGCTTTGACTGCCGCACTTTCAGTTTGTGGCTTCAGGACAGATAAGTTTGTCTTTTTGGGCTTTTTGCCTAAAAAGGGAAATTTGGGTCTTTTTGAGTGGCTTAAAAAGGGTGGTTTTACCTTTGCTTTTTATGAATCACCAATGAGAATTTTAAAGACTCTAGATTTGCTTTTGGAGAATTTTGGAGAGGAAAAGAGAATAGTTGTCGCCCGGGAATTAACTAAAATTTATGAGACTCTCTATCTTGGCAAAATTAAGGAAATAAAAGAGAAGCTTGTAAGTGACAGATTGAAGGGGGAAATAGTGGTTATCGTTGAGGGTAGTTAATTTTTTTGCTAGAATCAGCTTAAGCCGGTGTAGCTCAAAGGATAGAGCAGTCCCGTCCTAAGGGAAAGGTTGAGGGTTCAACTCCCCCCACCGGCACACGACAGATCTCGGTCGTCGGACATCAGCTGTCGGATATCGGCTTTCAGACGTCAGACTTCAGACATCGGATATCGGCCGTCGGACATCAGCTGTCAGCCGTTGGCAATTAATCAAAGCTGGTCGGAAGCAGTATTTAGTATTTTGTATTATGTATTATGCAGGAAATACAAGTAGAAAGTAGAAAGTAGAATGTAGAATGTAGTAAGTAGAAAGCAAAAATTCATAACTCAATAGTTAAAGGTTCAAAGTTAAAAGTTGTGTATTATCCTTTCTACTTTCTGCTTACTACTTTCTACTAATTTTAAGTTTTGACTTTTGATTTTTGAGTTTTAAGTTAATTTGTAATCTTTATTTTAAGCTCAGCGAATAGAGGTTGGCTTCTTGGGAGTCGGCGCCGAGGTTGGTTAATATCAAGATACGGTCATTGGTAAGAGTTGGGAAGGCGTAAGGGGCAAAATAGCTTCCAGAATAAACTTCCTGAAGGTTTGTTCCATCATAGTCCATAATGATTATTTTTCCTTCTTTAGCCCAAATTAAGTGTCTTGAGGTTGGAAACCAGAGAATCTTCTGGCTAACTTTGTTATCTTTTGGAGTATATTGACCTATTTGTAAGTTAGTGCTATTGTCGTTTATCAAAAAATTGCGATCCTCTTTGATGTCATATACATATATTTTACCCCTTTTAATATCCCTCTCTTGCTTCTGAGTTGAGGCGCCTGGGACTGGTTTGATTATCTCGTTTGGGATAGTGGTATCAACTTTAGCTTTGTAAAGAATTTTGGTCTCATCAGGAGAAAAGCTTACATCCTCCGCATAGTTAGCTATTATTTCACTGATTTTGTCAGGCAAGGCTTTTATTTTTGAGGCAAGAATTTTTTGTTCTTCTTTTTGCCACTCTTCAATTGTTGTGTCAGCTTTGACAGCGATATTAGTTCTTTTGTCCTGAGGTGTAAAGGTGGCGGTATCAAGCAAGAATTTTCCTTTAGGAGTGACAAGGAGTATCTCGCGGCCATTAGGAGACCAGATCCAGTTTGAGTCTTTTAAGTCACCATCTGTTATCCTTCTTGGGTCGCGCGAGAAGCCAAGGGGAAGGTTGATATTGTCAAGCACCCAAAGCCCTTCTTTTTCTTCGGCGACGTTTTTAGTTGTTGCAGGAACAATAAAGGCAATTTTGGTGGAGTCAGGTGATGAGGTGGGGTTGAGACAGGAGTTGAAAGTAATAGCAGAAAGCGATGGAGCAATTTTAAAAAGATGTACATCAACTTCTGTTACTTCTTCTTTTTTAATGGTTAGTCTCTTGTTCCAGGTAATGTAGCCTTCTTTTTTGACTGTTATGTCGTAAGTTTCAGGAGACAAGGTTAGATTGAGATTGGTGAAGCCTCTTGGTTCTTGATTAACTAACACCTGAGCTCCTTCAGGATTTGATTTGACGATTAGAAGGCCACTTGGTGTGATCTTAAGACTTTTGCTATCTAGGCGATAACCACGGGCATAAAGCGAGAAGAGGTAACTCAAGCCAACCACAATAGCAATGGTGGTCAAAAGTATTAAGACGCGGATTTTGGTCATACCTTTTTATTATATCTTTTTTGGTGCCTGAAAGCGAGAGGGAGCTGGTCGGAAGCTAGTATCACGTATCACGAAGCAAGAATCAAGAATAGGTAAAAGGCAAGAGGTAAAAGGTGAAAAAGAAACTCAAGTAGAAAGTAGAACGTAGTAAGTAGAAAGCAACGGATTTCAGCTATCAGCCGTCAGTTGTCGGAGTTGATCAGAAACTTGTATCCAGTATCTTGTATTATGTATTATGCAAGAAAATGCATTATCCCCATAATACATAATTCATAATACACAATACTAAATTCTTTTCCCTTTGTTCTATGTTCTATGTTCTATGTTCTTTGTTCTAATCTCAAGTTTTGACTTTTGAGTTTTAAGTTTTGAGTTATACTTTTGAATTTTGAGTTTTAAGTTTTAATTTAATTTGTGATTTGGAACTTGGGATTTGTTTGTAATTTGTATATTGGAATTTGGAATTTGTATATTGCCTGCCCGCAATGCTTTCAGCATAGCTGATGCAGGCGGGGGTAAAGGGTAAGAGAAATTCAAGTAGAAAGTAGTAAGTAGAATGTAGAAAGTAAAAAATCCACGGCCTAAAGGCCGTGGCTTTCTTGGCTCCATCTAAACTATTCTACATCCACGCGCTAAAGCGCGTGGCTTTATGATTAGATGTAGTAAAATTCTTAAATCCTAAATCTTAAATCAAAATTCTATAATCAAGGTTTTAAGTTTTGAATTTTGAATTAATTTTTCTCTCTTGTAGTCGTCTCGTTTTTTTTCTACAATGTCTTGCAGTGATTTTTGTTAATTGTATCAAAATACTAGATTTTTATATCAAAATATATGATTGAAATTAGGAAAAGAATTGCGATTGACCTTGGGACGGCAAATACTTTGGTTTGGCTCGCAGGTGAGGGAATAGTAGCTAATGAGCCGACTGTTGTTGCTGTTTCAGCTGAAGACAATCAGGTGGTAGCAGTTGGTGAGGAGGCAAAAAAGATGCTTGGCCGAACTCCTGAGAGCTTAATTGCCTCACGTCCTATGCGAGATGGGGTTATTGCCGACTATCAAATCACAGAAGCAATGCTTCGTTATTTTATTCAAAAAGTAAGCGGCAGATTTCAATTCTTCAGGCCTGATGTCATGGTTTGTGTGCCTGCTGGTTGTACTCAGGTTGAAAGAAGGGCAGCACTTGATGCTACTTTGTCAGCTGGGGCGGCTCATGCTTTTTTGATAGATGAGCCACTGGCCGCAGCAATTGGCGCCGGAATTCCTGTATCGGCTCCATCAGGGCATATGATTGTTGATATTGGGGGTGGTGCAACCGAAGCGGCTGTCATTTCTTTAGGCGGGGTCGTGGTTCACAAAAGCGTTCGTGTGGCAGGTAACAAGATTGACGAGGCAATTCAGGATTACTTGCGCAAGAAGTATAACTTGATAGTTGGTGATCAGACCGCGGAAGACATCAAAATCAAAATAGGTTCTGCCACCAAAGATGTAAAGGAGGAAAAACTTGAAGTTTCAGGGCGCGACTTGGTTTTTGGTTTGCCAAGAAGCGTGGTTTTATCTTCAAAAGAAATCTGCGATGCAATTCGAGGCCCTGTCAACCAAATTATTGGTGCTGTTAAGGCTGTTCTTGAAGATACGCCGCCTGAGCTTGCGGCTGATATAATAGATAAGGGTATTATTATGAGCGGCGGAAGTAGTTTGCTGCGCAATCTTGATAGATACTTAACTTTGGAAACTGGGGTTCCAGCTCATGTGGCAGAAGATCCTCAGCTTTGTGTTGTCAAGGGCACTGGTCTTGTTCTTGAGAATATAGAACTTTGGAAAAGAAGTGTTACAACCAAAAGATAATTTTATCTTGATAATTATTTTTATAGGTTCTTTAAAATGGAAAAATACAAAGCGGATTTTTAATTGATGCGTTAATTTTTGCGTTAAAATTAGTTGGAATTTGTTAAGAGTTTTTAGCTGATAAATGTAATATAGTAATAGTAGTTGCTTTCAAATTTTTTTGCGGACAACTTGAGGATAAGTGGTCTAATTTGAAGCATAAAATTTGAAAAGTTTTTTTGTTCATAATTTGCATTTTTGAGACTATAGATTTTGTAATTAATTTCCTATAGTAAGCAGGGTGTCTAAGTAGTAATTTTATGGTAGGCAATTTTTAAATAAATTTTGCAGGAAAGTGTTTTTAAAGTTAGAGGAGACTTAAAAATTGCATTTTATTTCCTATAGTATATTTCTCTTGTTCTAAATTTTTGGTTCAGACGAATTTTTATTAGCTTTGACAGTAAAAAAGTTGTTAAAATTTTGAAAAATTATGGTTAAAAAAGACCGTAAACAGGTCAAAATATTAGATATTGCCTTGGATAGCACTAACAAGACTCAAGTGCTAAGGGAGGTCAGGGTCAAAATAGCTACTTTTGAGCGTAAAGAACCTAATTATCGGCCTTTTTATATAGTTACCCCCAATCCTGAGATTGTACTTGAAGCTTTGAAAGATAAAAACTTTGCCTTGATTTTAAATTCTGCCAATTTTACCATTCCTGATGGCATCGGCCTTTCGCAAGCTGCTTTTTTCCTTTCTCTTCCAGATTATAAATTTTTGCCCCTTAGAATTTTTATTTTACTTTTACAGTGGTTTTATACAGTGTTCTTGACTTGGTTTAAAAAGAAGCGGCTATTTGAAAAGTTAAATATCATCAAAGGCAGAAAACTCTTCACCGATCTTATTTTTTTGGCCAATAAAAAGGGGTGGAGAGTGGTTTTGGTGGGGAATCTTCAAGGAAGCGCGCAAAAGTCTGCTTCAATCATCAAAAATAGCTATAAGAAAGTCAAAGTTTTTGCTTTCTCGGGCTCGGCTTTGAATAGGGAAGGTGAGGCTTTGAATCAAGAAGAGAAAAAAGCTGAAAAAGAACTTCTTGATTCTATCAACAAGATTTCTCCACATTTGGTTTTTGTTGGCTTTGGGGCGCCAAAGCAGGAGAAGTGGCTTTATCGCAATTTAGACAGTCTTAAAATCGGCGGAGCAATGGTAGTAGGGGGCACTTTTGATTATGTTTCAGGCAAACTGTCCCTTCCGCCGCGTTTTTTGGAGAAACTGGGTCTTGAGTGGTTTTGGCGGCTTTTAGTTGAGCCAAAAAGATGGCTGCGTATCTTTCGTGCTGTCTTTGTATTCCCGACAAAAGTAATCTCTTTTAAATTGAAAAAGGGTCTTGACAGGGTTGCTAGCTTTTGATATTGTCTGATTAATTAAGGTTACTAGTTAGCCTTGAGGTGATATAAAAATATAATTAAAATTATCAAAATATATCAAAAATGGCTGAAGAAAAACCGGTAAGAAAGAAAAAGAAGATAAAACTTGAAGATTTACCCGATCTTTTGACTGTGCGTGAGGTTGCCGATCTTCTGCGTGTTTCACCTCTTACCATTAAGCGCTGGGGCAAGCGAGGCAAGCTTCCTGCAATTCGCATTAACTCCCGCGGCGACAGGCGCTACAAAAAAGAGGCTGTCCTCTGGCTTCTTGGAATACAGAGTAATCAAGAGTAACAATCAAAATTACAAATCACAAATTACAAACAAATTCCAAGTTCCAAATCACAAATTAACTCAAAACTTAAAACTCAAAAGTCAAAACTTGAGATTAGAACAAAGAACATAGAACATAGAACATAGAACATAGAACAAAGGGAAAAGAATTTAGTATTGTGTATTATGAATTATGTATTATGGGGATAATGCATTTTCTTGCATAATACATAATACAAGATACTGGATACAATCTTTCGGCAAGTTTCCGATTAGCTTCGGCAACCGGCTCCCGACGTCCGATGTCCAACAACTGATGTCCGATATCCGATATCTGAAGTCCGAATTCTTTTACCTTTTAACTTTTACTACATCTAATCATAAAGCCACGCGCTTTAGCGCGTGGATGTAGAATAGTTTAGATGGAGCCAAGAAAGCCACGGCCTTTAGGCCGTGGATTTTTTACTCTTTTACCTATCTAGTACTTCCTCTCCGTTATGAAGTCAATTAGGGTAAGAAGCTCCTCTCGTGCGGGCTCTTTTTTCAAAAAAGTAAGCTCTTTTTGAAAGTAAACTTTTGTTTTATCTTTAAATTCGTTGGCCAGGTTTTGGGCATAGGAAATGGCTTCGTATTCTTTCATTTTAGAAACAACCCATAAAACTTCATTTTTTGTTTTTTCCTCTCTTTTTTTATTTAGAAAAGAAGTCAGTCTTTGTTTGTCTTTTTTATTTGCTCTTTTCAAAAGTTGCCCCAAAATTACCGTCAGCTTTCCTTCGTAAATATCTCCCGCGAATTCCTTGCGGCCGCCAAAATCACTTGTTACATCTAAAATATCATCTTGAAGCTGAAAGGCGCGGCCCAAAAGAACTCCAAACTGGGCCAATTTTTCAAGCTGATTTTGATTGGCGTCTGCAATTATTGCGCCAAGCCTCATAGGGCAGGCTATAGTGTAGTACGAAGTCTTGCCGTCGGCGATAAAATACCAGTCCGAGTCATCAAACTGGTTTTTTACGCTGTCTCGCCATATAATTTCTGTCATCTGCCCTAAGGTCGTGCGAAAAAGCTGAGTATTAAATTCATCTAAAATTTGAAAAGTCTTCTTTTCGCCAAGTATTTTCCTATTCTCAAAAAGTGCTTTCCACATAATGTTATGGAGGGCATCTCCAGCATTAACTGCAATTGGTAGGTTGTATTTTTTGTGGAGGGCTGGTAAACCCCGCCTTTTTGGAGAATCATCTTCAAGATCGTCGTGGATCAAAAGCCATTCTTCTGAAATTTGCATCGCGGAGGCAGTAGGCAACGTGTCTTCTAGTTTTGCGCCCACTGCCTCAGCTGTCAGGCAAACAAGCGTTGGCCTTAGATATTTGCCTTTGCGAGTGGGGTAGTCTTTGACAATTTCCCAGAATTTTTGTTCCTCTTTTTTATATTTTGATGCGATTTGGAATGCTTTTGGAAGTGTTTGGCTTTTAAGATAACTCTTAACATTCGGCCAGATTAGCTTTTGATAGTTCTTGAGTATTTCCTCCGCCGTTCTTTTTTGCATAATCTTGTCTATTTTATCATATCCTTTTATACCCTTTAAAGGTGTCGGTTGACATTGTGATATAATCTCAAGAGATAACAAGTTAACAAATTAACGTTTAACAATTTAACTTATGATAAGTTTTAGGAAACAACAAAAGAGGTCTTCTAAAAACATAAAAGGTCTTATCCCTTTACCAAAAGGAACGCAGATTCCAAATCATATTGCTATGATTTTGGATGGCAACCGTCGCTGGGCGCGTGCTCGTGGTCTTGAGCCTTGGGAAGGACATAAAGCTGGTTATGAGGCTGTAAAAAAAATTGCCAAAGCTGCGCGTGACTACGGAGTTCATACTTTTACCATCTGGGCTTTTTCAACCGAAAATTGGTCTCGTCCCAAGGAGGAGATAGACGCAATTTTGAACTTATTGCGTCGGGGCCTAAAAGAGTTTTTGGAAGAGGCTAAAAGAGACCGTATACGTCTTGTCCATTTAGGTCGCAAAGACCGTTTCCCAAAAGATGTGGCCGATCTTCTTACAAGGATTGAGGCTGAAACTGCTCATTTTGATAAAAATATTTTGAACTTGGCTCTTGATTATGGGGGTCGTGATGAGATTTTGCGCGCAGTGCGAAAAATTGTAGAGGACAAAGTGCCACCTGAGGCGATTGACGAAAAGCTTTTTGACTCCTACCTTGATACCAAAAATCAGCCTTATCCATATCCTGATTTATTCATTCGCACCTCAGGCGAGCAGAGAACCAGTGGCTATCTTCTATGGCAGATGGTTTATGCTGAGTATTACTTTGAGCCAGATCATTTGCCTGATTTTACTCCCGATAAACTAAGGCTTGCGATTTTGGATTATTCCCGCCGCCGCAGACGCTTTGGGGGCAATGATAAAGAGAAGCACTTTACCTTTAAACCCGAAGTTGTTGCACGCTTGGAGCTTTCCTGGTGGCGGCTTTCCAAGGTTCCTGAGGGAACGCGCTTTCGTGATTTTGTAGTTAGCTACTTGAAAGAGCAGTATGGTATTTCTAAATCTTTGGCAAAGGAAGCAGGAAAGCATTTGATTGAGGCTTTAATAAGTGGCGACAAACACGAATGGGAAAGGGCTAAAAAGCCACTTAAGAAGTTTTATCTGCTTTTAAAGAAAAATCTGAAGCTTGCGTTTGAGCCTGAAATTGTTACCTCGCTTCATCTTAAGAAATGGCAGATGGTGAATAGTAGTTATGACCCGACCTCGGCAGTTGAGGTAGAAGATGTAGTCAAAAATCTTTTGGCAGAAGAATATCGCATTTCAAATTATCAATTTGAAAAGGCGGCACATTTGAGAGTTTTGGCTGAAATGGAACGGAACAAGGCTTTGGCTGGAATGGGAGAGGAACATTGGGACAAGGCTTCGGATTATCTCCAAAAATACTATCACGCTTTGAAGGAAAGAGTAGCGTAATTAAGTCAGCATAAAGTATTTTAATAGGTAAAAGGTAAGAGACTTCAGCTATCGGACATCGGACGTCGGATATCGGCCGTCGGACATCAGCTGTCGGATATCGGATGTCGGATGTCAGACTTCGGTCGTCGGCTATCAGCTATCGGAGATTAATCAAAGGTAGCCGGAAGATTGTATTTAGTATTTTGTATTATGTATTATGTATTATGCAGGGAATACAAGTAGAAAGTAGAACGTAGTAAGTAGAAAGCAAAAGATTGTATCTAGTATTTTGTATTATGTATTATGGGAACAATGCATTTTTCTGCATAATACATAATTCATAATACTAAGTTCAGAATTTTTCCCTTTGTTCTTTGTTCTAACCTAGCAGGTAAAAGGCAAGGGGTAAAAGGTAAAAGGTAAAAGGTAAAAGAAATTCAATTAGAAAGTAGAAGGTAGTAAGTAGAAAGCAAAAATTCCTAGATTTTAAATCAATATTCAAGAGTTAAGCTGTCATTTTTTAGCCAGTAAAACTGAGCTGTAAAAACCTCCTGAGTCGTTAGCGAATCTTTTGCGGCGATGAAATTGTGTGCAGACTTGAGGTTTATTCGATATTGTGAGACCAGTAATCATTTGGGTCTAATCCTGTATCCAAACTTTCCAGCTTGTAACCTAAAGCTAGCAATCCCGCTACAATATTTTCGGCTTGATTTATATCATACCATCTTGTTGAATGGGATAAGACTATAGCTCCATTATTAATCCTATTATTGATAACTCTTTCTTGCGTTTCGGCATCGAGACCTCCGCTTTCAAGGCTCCAGATAACCGTTTGCATACCGAACTTTGCAACCTGTTCTCTTACTCTTTGATTTCTATTACCATAGGGAGGGCGGAAAAACCTTAATGGGTATCCAGGAATAACTTTATTTAAAAGTTTAATAAATTTAGAGAGTTGTTTTTCAATTTCTTTTGAGGTGAGAGATGTAAAGGGAACGTGTTCGTAGCCATGGCATCCGAGGGTATGCCCATTCTCTACTATTTGCCATGCGATATCGTGGTTAGGTTCTCTTTCTAACCATTCACCTGTCACAAAAAAACTTGTTTTGCAATTATATTTCTTGTAGACATTAAGGATTTTAGTAATATCATCTGTTCTGCCCCCATCATCATAAGTTATAAGTATAACCTTACGGTTTTTATCTCCTCGTGATATTTCGTGGTTTGCTAAAAAGTTTATTTTCTCTTGAGTAATTTGCCCATTTTCAGATTGGGAAAGAAATTCAGGCGGCAAAGGGGTGAAAGTTGATGTTGGCTCGGGTGTGAAAGTTGATGTTGGTTCTGGTGTTTGAGTTTGGGTTGGAGTAGGAATTGTTGTCTCAGTAGGAGTAAGAGAAGGCCCCTTGGTAGGTTCTGGAGTTGGAGTTAGATCAGGACTACCCCCTTTGTTTTCATAAGGAGGAGTAATTCCACAAGCAGAAAGAAATCCAGCCGCAGATACAATAACTGCTCTTTTCAAGAATTCTCTTCTTGATATTCTTTCTTCTACTTTCCTTTCTGCTTTTGCCATAACTTAATAAGTATTATAGGACTTGTATGAAAGATATTCAAGCAAATCTTAGTCGGGCAAGAACCCCGAGTCCTTGCACCTTTTAACTTTTCCTCTCGCCTTTTACTATTATCGTACTTGATACCTGCTTCGCGACACTTGATACTATTTGTTTCAACCCCAGCCTTGAATTAGATTTTGCCTATTGCGAAAGTGACAAGGACGGACCTTGTCCACCACCCTTTAAAGGCCAGGTAAAAGAATTCGGATTTCAGCTATCAGCCGTTGGTTGTTTGAGTTGCTTGTTATCTTAATTCCTAAATCCTAAATCAAAATTCTGTAATCTAATTTTTGATTTTTAAGTTTTAAGTTAATTTTTTTAGCTATCTAAGATTTACTGAAAAAGATCAGATACATATTCGACATTGACACTTCATGAAAGGAGCTGTAGGTACACCTACTACAGGCCATTCTTTGTTTGTTAATATACCTCACTGGAAGGAGGTGGGAGAAATGATACAACACCTAAGAAGATTTGATTCTTCAGATATTGCCAAGGAGAGATTAAAGATTATTAGTTATTACCGGAAATAATGGATACCTTGGTTAGGTTTACTGATGGTGTTAGATATTATCTTTATTCTGCTATTGATATTCATGGCAAATTTACCCTCTCCCTGCCTTACAAGAGGGCAAATGCCAGAAATACTCTAGATTTTTTAAGAAGTTAGAATTAGTAATCCCTTACCAGATTACCTCTGTTCAAACAGATAATGGACCGGGGTTCTTGGGAGATTTTGAGCAATATTTAAAACAAAAGAAAATCAAACATTTTTTTATATACCCCAGGTGTCCAAGAATAAATGGTGTTATTGAAAGATATCAGAGATCTCTCAAAGAAGAATTCTTAAACCCCAATCTTCATCTCATCTGTTACCCAAAAGCTTTTAGTGACAGACTGGCTCAATATTTGATATTCTATAATACACAAAGAGTCTACCAGTCTCTAAACTATGAGACACCAGTGGATTACCTTATCAAGAAAGGAGGAATGTCGAAAATGTATCGAGCGCGTACATTTACTTGATTTTTTTCATACAAGTCCTATAATACTTATTAAGTTATGGCAAAAGCAGAAAGGAAAGTAGAAGAAAGAATATCAAGAAGAGAATTCTTGAAAAGAGCAGTTATTGTATCTGCGGCTGGATTTCTTTCTGCTTGTGGAATTACTCCTCCTTATGAAAACAAAGGGGGTAGTCCTGATCTAACTCCAACTCCAGAACCTACCAAGGGGCCTTCTCTTACTCCTACTGAGACAACAATTCCTACTCCAACCCAAACTCAAATACCAACCCCAACCGCCGAGCCAACACCTACTCCCACTGAAATTACTCTTGATATATACCACAACTTCTCAGGTTTTGAAGAAGGGAAGTGGAAGATGCCTGAAGAATCAGAAATTCCTGTTATCTCATATGAGGATATAACAAGCGGCAGACTTCTTGAGAAAGAACTAAAGCTTTTGTCAACAGGAGAAGTAACTCCTTTTACTGGCAATGAAGTGCCTTTGGAGATAATTTATTTTGAATATTCAAATGGTCAAGCTTTAGTTAACTTAAAAGGCGAATTTTATAAGATCTATGACGGTTTGGTAGATGAACCCGATAAGGTTCCTTTTCGAGTGACTTCTCTTTCTTTTGTAGATATTGAAGGAACTCGACTTCTTGTTTTGG
Organism: Candidatus Woesebacteria bacterium; assembly: GCA_013426185.1. NCBI lineage: Bacteria > Candidatus Woeseibacteriota > Candidatus Woesebacteria bacterium. Next base: position 31,948 of record CP058602.1, read on the forward strand.
GTGTAGCAATGCATGAATCTGATGGCCGTGTTGCTGTTTTGCACTATGCTTTTGAGAATTACAAGGATCAGTTTGTAATCAATATGGTTCAGATTGCTGTAAATCGCAAAGCTTATGCTTTACCTTGGGGTGTTGTACACAAACCTTATTATGAGGGTTTTGGTTGGTATGATTACAACAAAGAATCATTCATGCTTGAGATGTATCAAGACGAAGAAGGTAAAAAAGAGAGGGAGAGTTTGCTTCAGGAATGGAACGATACAGGTAAAGCTCCTGAAAAGCTTCAAAAAATATTGCTTTTGGGCTTTATTGGACCATGGGATCCTTACAGACAGCGTGATATAAAGCCCTAAGACTTGATATTTGCAGGGTAATATCCTAAGTTAGTTAATTATAAAATCTATACAGCCCCTTTTCTTTATTGCATTTTTTATTATTAAATTTTGCGATTTGTTTTTTATTGCATCTAATCATAATAAAAAGACAACCTGCTTTAGCGCGTGGGTATGGAATAGAATGGTTTAGAGAGCTAGCCTTGCTCTTTAGGTTATTGACTTTTGTTGAACTCCTGACTTCCTAGAAGGCGAGGATGAAGGAAAATATTATTAATGCTATTCCTATGCCTATAGTAATTCCTGTTGGCCAAGATGTTCCAGCTTCAGGTAGAGATGTTTCTATTGTCGGAGTAGGAGCACCGGCGATTAGCGGAGTTTGGGTGGGTATTGGAGTGCTGGTAATATTTGGTGTCTGAGTAGAAATGGGTGTTTGAGTTATAATTGGTGTTGGTGTATTAACTGACGTTGGTGTGGGTGTTAACGTATAAACTGGTGTTGGTGTGGGTGTTAACGTATAAACTGGTGTTGGTGTGGGTGTTGATATGTTAAAGGTTAAGACTTGGCACGAAGAGGTGGCTGCTTTTGGTTTACTTTCTGGCACATTTGGTGTTACAGATTTTTGCCTTAGTTGATAAAGCCTAATTGCTGTGAATATGGCTATCGCTGATAAAATCAGCAAAATTACTAGTGTTATTATTGTTTTTGTTTTTCTCATTTTTTTAAAACCAACCTAAAGTAACATGGTGCACCTCTCCTTTTATTGAGAAAGTTGTCGCTCCTGCTGGGATTGTATATTCAGTATAAAACTCAGCTGTTGTACCTGGTTTTTTGCTGGTTACCTCTTGGCCTAATTGTCCATTTATGGTAAACCTAGCCTTGTCTATCTTATCAGCTGGTGATCCTATTACTGTAAACCTTACTCTATCTCCGGCTTTTAGTTGAGACAGCTGGTTTTGGGGGATAAGATTCCAGTTTGTATCATAAACCTTTATGCCAGTACACTGCGCATTTTCTTGGCTTGGTGGTTGAGTGGGTGGGGGAGTATTGCATGGCTTGTCAGCCTGGACTGAAAGGTATTTAACATTGCCATAGGTATTATTTTGGTTTTTGCAGCCAGCGTCTATTTGGATTGATCCACAGTCTAAGTTGCCTACAGGGAAAGACTGGCCTGCACTGGCGTTCCAGCTAAGCACAACTCCGTTGTCTTGGCAGCCTTGAGTTAGGTTTATACCGTCACACTTGTATTTTGATACCCAGACTACACCATCTGGACAAGCCTGGCGACACTTTTGGATATCGTCGTTAGTAATGGTAAGCGCCGTTGTACTTGTTTCTCTTATCGGTGTTGTTCTGGAACATTGTTGCGGGGGGGAGGTGGGAGTAGGAGTTTTTGGAGGTGTTGTGGCAGTGGGAGTGGAAGTGGGAGCAATACAACCTTGCCCACATTTGTATCCATCAGCGCAGTTAACTTGGCCGAATTCTTCGGAGCAGGAGTAATTATTGGGGACACATTTTCCATTCAGACGTGATTGACAAACATTTCCAGTAGCAGCTTTTTCTCTTATGTCTTGGTTTTGATTTACCAGAACTATCCCTGAGGCAATACCTCCAACTAATAACATTATGCCTAATATTGTTGCTATGACCAATCTTGTTTTAGACTTTTTCTTCTTCAAGGGTGTATTGCCACTATCACTGCTTTTAGGAAAACCACTAGTGTTTTCTGGGTTTGAAGAAATTGCACTTTGCGTCTTTTCATTCAAAGGGAAACTAGGGAAATCTGTCAGACTATCAAATGTGGATGGGTTTGTTTTGTTTGGGTTGTTTTGGTTTTGGTCAGGCATAGATTACAAAGATTTATTATTAATTTCATATTAAGTTATGTTTTATAAAGAGTCAACTATCATTTAATACAATTAACCTCGGCTGATTTTTTCTTTTTTTTGGGCTATAATTAGAGCTTATGAAGGCAAGCTGGAGAATATTAATGTTCGCTTCTGTTTTTTTGTTGGCAATGTTGTCTCTGTTTTTTAGTGTTCATGTGACGAAGGCTTTGGTGAGTCCTACACCTGTTGTTTCGCCAACTTCCACCATTGAGCCAACTGAAACACCGGTTACGAAAGTGGATATTACTCAAAAAACTGAAGAGTCAGTTGGGCCTTTGGAGAAATTATTGCGCGAACAAAAATTGGGGCCAGTTTGGCCTTACAATTTCTTAAAATATGCGATAAGAAACGCCGTTTCAGCCGGTGTCCCGGCAAATACCATTGTCCTTCTTTTGCTTTTGACTGCCGTTGCCGCCTTGATTGCCGCTTCTCGTCATCTTATTGGCCTTAAGGGTTTTGGTATTTTTATGCCTGCTGCTTTATCTGTTGCCTTTGTTGCCATAGGTCCAATTTTGGGAATAACTATTTTTATTGTAATGATTGTTTTTTCCACTCTTTTCAGGATGGTTACCCGCCGTCTTAAACTTAAGCTTCAATATCTGCCGCGAATGGCTATGGTTTTGTGGTTTGTGGTCATTGGGGTTTTGGGTATTTTGTTTTTGGCGCCTGTTATCAAACAGCCTGATTTAAAAAATATTTCGATTTTTCCTGTCTTAATCTTGGTTTTGTTGGCTGAAGATTTTAGCCGTGTTCAAGCAGGGAAAAGTATCAAGACTGCTATTAATATGACTTTTGAGACATTGATTCTTGCTTTGTTTTCTTTCTTGCTTTTGACTTTTTCGCCTCTTCAAAAGTGGGCGCTTTTGAACCCTGAGCTATTTTTGCTTTTGGTTTTGGTCTTTAATCTTGTGGTGGGGAAATATGTGGGCTTAAGATTTATGGAGTATTGGCGTTTTAGGAAATTAATCAGCCGCTAATATGAAAGCTTCAGAGATATTGGGTATTAACGCAAGAAACAAGCTCTTTTCTTATGTTTATAATAGTGCCAAAGGTAAAAACATCGCCGCTTCAAAGCTGAAGACTAAGAAGTATTTGAAAAAAGCAGGGGTTCCTATTCCTGAAGTTTATGCCAAGTTTAAGAATATTGACGAGATCTGGGATTTTGATTGGAACAGTCTTCCTTCAAGCTTTGCTTTAAAACCTAACCAAGGCTTGGGAGGCGAGGGGATTATTGTTGTTAAAAGGAAAGCCAAAGACGGCAATGGCTGGATAACTACTCAAAAGAAAAGGGTAACAGTTGATGATTTAAAGCTTCATGCAACAGATATTATTGAAGGCGCATACTCTATGGATAATGAGCCTGATGTTGCTTATGTTGAAGAATATGTCGGCCGCCATAAGGCTTTTAGAAAATATGCCTACCGCGGAACGCCTGATATTAGGGTGATTGTTTTTAACCGTGTGCCTGTGATGGCCATGCTTCGCCTGCCTACTCGTGAATCAGGTGGAAGGGCTAATTTGCATCAAGGCGCAATTGGGGTTGGAGTTGATGTTGCAACAGGGATTACAACACGCGCGATTTGGCATGGGGATTTGATTAAATTTAAGCCAGGGACAAAACGCAAGTTGCATGGAATTAAGATTCCTCAGTGGGATAAGATTTTAGAAACCGCAGTTAAAGCACAGGAAGCTTGTTTTTTGGGTTATGTGGGGGTGGATGTAGTTTTGCATCCTGAACGGGGGCCGGTTGTTCTTGAAATTAATTCTCAGCCCGGTCTTTCAATCCAAATGGCAAATGGCGTGGGTTTAAAGAAAAGGCTTGAAAAGGTTGAAGATTTGAAAATCAGGGACGCTTCGCATGGAATCAAGGTCGCAAAAGCCCTCTTTGCCGAGCGGTTTTCTGACCGTGTTCGGGCTGAGGAAGGCCTTAAGATAGTCAAAGTTTTTGAAGAAATTAAGATAAAATCAGTTTCAGGTAAAGTGGTTTTAATTCCTGCTAAAATTGATACCGGCGCCTGGCGAAGTTCAATTGATAAATCTTTGGCTGAAAAGCTTGGACTTCTTGATGAAAAAAATATCCTTTGGCGTAAAAAGGTTAAAAGCGCTTTGGGTGAGGATTATCGTCCCATTATTAATCTTACTTTTTGGCTTGCCGGTCGGAAGATAACAACACCGGCTTTTGTTTCAAAAAGGTCGTCTTTGAAGTTTCCTGTCATAATTGGCAGAAGGAGTTTGTCTGGTATTTTAGTTGACCCTGTGGTTGAAGTAGAAGATAAATTAAGGTTGGTTGAAAAGGGAAAGGGAGTCTTGAAATGAAAATAACAGTTATCACTACAAATTATAATGCTTTTGCTCTTGAGATAAAGAGATTAAAAGAAGAAGCGCAAAAAGCAGGTTATGATTTTTCGGTTTTGGACCTTGAGAATTTTTCTTTTGCAATTAAAGACGGAAAATTAGATATTGATTGGCTCAATGGTGAGATTTCTGATATTTATATCTTGCGAGGCGCGCTTCATTCTCAGAAATTAGTTTCTGAGATTTTGGAATATTTGAGAAAAAGAGGGGCTCGTGTCTTTGATAATAATTTCTTGAAGCATAAATATTCTATTAATAAAGTTGCCGATCTTGTTAAATTGACTTTGGCTGGAATTTTAGTTCCGAACACTTTCTTTGCTCGTAGTTTTGATGATTTTTTGAAATTTGGGGAAGAAATTGGTTATCCGTTTATTTTTAAATCGGGTAGGGCGGGTAAAGGACAGGGAGTTTACAAAGTAGATTCAAGAGAGGACTTTTTGAAGATGATAGCTGGTTTTAATGATGAGGAAAAGGAGGCGCAATCTTTCTTGCTTCAGGAGTATATTCCTTATAAATACGACCTCCGCTGCCTTGTCATTGGTGATAGAACCTTTACCATGAGAAGAATCCCCAAAAAAGGCGATTTTCGCGCCAATTTTTCTTTGGGTGGCAGTGTTGAGCTTTTTGACCTTGATGATAGAGGAAAAGATCTTGCAAAAAGAGCGCTTAAGGCGGTTGGGCTTGAAATAGGCGGGGTGGATATTCTTATAGACGAAAATGATAAGCGTTATATAATTGAGGTTAACCATACAGCAGGTTTTGTGGGTATGGAGAAGGCGACAGGAGAAAATATAGCCAAGATTTACCTTGATTTTGCTATTTCCCGCGCGTCTTAATTTTAATATGAAGATATTAATCGCAGGGCTTGTTAAAAATATCCAATTAGTTAGGCTTGTTGAAGAAGGAAAAAAACGAGGGCATATGGTTGAGGGTTGTTATGCTTCAGATTTAGTTATTGACTGCGACAAGGATTCTTTTAATCCTTATCTTGTTGATGGGAGGAAGCTTGAGGAATACGACCTGATTTATTCGATGATAGGGTCAAAAAGAAGGTGGGAGTGGTACACTGTTTTTAGTTTTCTTAATGAAAAATTCGGTACGACTATAATTAACGAAAAAACGATAGCCAAGGATTATAATTACTTTTTATCACCAGCTCTTGATTATTTAAAGCAAACTCAAAACGATTTGCCTTATCCCAAGTCGGCCATTGTTTTTAATGCGAAGGGAGCTCGTGAGGCTATTAAATCTTTTACTTACCCTCTTGTTGTCAAATCTTCAGCAGGAAGACAGGGAAGGGGCGTTTTTCTTTGTAAGAATTTTGAGGATGTGCTTTCTGCAATTGAGGAAATACACAAAGTGGGAGTTGAAGCTGTGGTTATAAGAGAGTTTATACCCAATGATGGTGATTTGAGAATTTTTACTGTTGGCTATCGCGCGCTTGGAGCAATGAAACGTTCTCCAACAAAAGAAGGGGAGTTTAGGAGTAATATTAGTTTGGGCGGCAGGGGTGAGAAATTTGAGTTAGAAAATTATCCAGAAATAAAATCTATTGCCGAAAAAGCGGCAGAAGTGATGAAGACGGAAATTGCTGGAGTCGATATTATAATTCACCAGGAGACTTCTAAGCCTTATATTTTGGAGATTAATCCCTCGCCTCAGTTTGAGGGTTTTGAAAAATATACAGGAATTAACGTAGCGGAGAAAATTATTGAATATTTTGAGGAAAGAAGAAATCAAAATAGATAGTTTCAGCGAATTTTGAAACCAGTTTCTCCTTCTCTTAACCACCTTGTTATTTCAAGAATGACTCTTTCTAGTTTGGCTATGTTTTCTTTATTGATTATTCCGATTTCTATCAATTCAGGCAGTTTCTCAAAAGAAATATATCTGTTTGCGCCAATCGCTAGAAGGCGAGCTGCTGGTATATCTCCACAATTAATACTTGCAAGTTGTCGCAAATGGTGAATCAGGGTAATGTCGCCATAGATATTCTACACCTCTGGGTGTAATAGCTTGACACCCCGGTATTTTATATTGTTTTGGTAATTGTAATCAAATTCCCGCGTCTTTTTAGTTTTTCTTGTACCGCTTTGCTTTTTAACTCCTTCAGTGCGTCTTGCGCAATCCATCTTGCGCTCTTAGAATTGATTTTTGAAATTTCTTTCGCCAGTTTTATCGCTTTTTTATTCAAGTTTGTGTTTCTTTTACCGATTTGTCGAAGCGCCCAATTAACGGCTTTTTTAACGAAATTTCTTTCATCAACAGATTCTCTTTTTATATTTCTAAAGAATTTGATAAATTTTTTGTCTAATGCTTTTTTATCATGCACCGAAAGACAAGCCATCAAAACAAAACCCGCCCGCTTGATAAATTCCTCTTCTTTCTTGCTCCATTCAACCGCTTTTTTGTAGGCAATGTGGGTTTTATCAAAGAAGTTGCTACAAACTTGGTCACAGACATCCCATGAATCAAAATCTTTAACCCATTTTTCAATCTGCGGCTCGGTTGCTTTTTCCGGTTCGGCAATCATTGCTGCCAAAATTCTCGCTTCATGAATTTCAGAATTCCAGAGCACTAAAGCTAGTTCGTGATTTTTACCGATTTCTTTGGCTATTTTTCTTAAGATAGGCAAAGACGGTCCGCCTAGAATATTTTTTCCCCTTATACCAAACCGTGCCATTCCTTCAATATTTTCCTTGTTTGCGTAAGATTTTAGTTTTTTGAGGATCTGGTTGTATTGTGATTTTTATCCATTTATAATTGCACACTTGTACACCTCCGGGGTGTAATAGCTTGACACCTTCGTATTCCTAGTCGGGGATGTGAGATTTGAACTCACGACCTCACGGTCCCGAACCGTGCGCGCTACCCCTGCGCCAATCCCCGTTGCCTTTTCCTTAATAAATGGGAGGATAGTTAAGACGATTTTATCACAAGTTTGGCTTGGAACAAATCTAGAGCGGTTTGGGTTTGGGATATGCTGGTGTCTTACTTTGTGTTTTCAGAAGGCAATGGGTGTGGAAGTATCTAATAAATATGTAACACAAATTTAGGTGATTGTTGTTGAATACTCCCGTAAATTCGGTATATTTATCTACTACAAATACATCGATGTATCTGTAGTAATATAATTATTGTCCTGGGGTGGAATTTTTGTCAAGTGTTTTTATGCCTGAGAATCAAGTAAGTGAAAATTACGATTGGAGATAGTATTTCAGAAAATATTAGATATCCTTAAACGCTCTTTCCAAGGACTGTCCTAAAAAGGACAGTCCTTTTCAAGAGTCTTACTTAACTTCAACATTTGCGCCTGCTGCTTTCAATTTTTCTGCTGCTGCTTTAACATCTTCAGCCTTTGCATCCTTCAGGATTTCTGCAGGAACATTTTCTGTCATAGCTTTTGCGTCCATCAATGTTAAGTTTTGATTGATTTCGCGCAAAGCCTTAATAACAGCAATCTTATTAGCGCCAGCGTTGGTCATGACCAAAGTCTGATTGGCGCCACCGGCTTCTTGTCCGCCAGCTTCTCCTTGAGCTTGACCAGAATCAGCAGGAGCTGCTTGAGGAGCTACGGCAGTTGGCATTGCTGAAACTCCTAATTTTTCCTGCAATGCTTTGGTTAATTCCGAAAGTTCCAAAACTGAAAGACTTGAAATCTTTTCAACTAATTCTTCTACTGTTTTCGATAATTTTGCTTCATCTGCCATATTTAACACCCCCTTTCTTATTTCTTAGATGCCTCGTTTAATATAAACACCAGTTTTTGCAAGTTGTTTTCAAGAGTGAAAGCAAAAGTATAGAGCGGGGAGGAAATTGTCCCCACGACCTGGCCAAAAAGGACATTTTTGGGCGGTAATTTAGAAAGGGCAATTAAATTTTCTTTATCTTGGAATTTCCCTTCAACAATTCCAACTTTAAATTGAGGAATTTCAAATTCAGAAGCAAACTTGGCTAATACTTGAAGCGGTGCGATAGGGTCTGACTCGGTCGCAACAATGGCAGTTGGCCCTGAAAGGACAGTGTCTGATGTAATTTCTTCGGCCACTTTAGCCTCCTTTGAGGCAAGGCGAAAGAGGGTGTTTTTGACAACAAGCATTTTTGCACCAACTGCTTTTAGCCTTTTTTTAAGCTCTTGCTGAAGTTTAACTGTAAGGCCTTGGTAATTAATAACCACAATAGCGCTTGAGCTTTTAAGCTCTTCTGTTAAGTTTTGTACGAATAATGGTTTTTCAGCTCTTTTCATAATCTTTTTTGGGCAGGGTCGGACCCTGTTTTCTCCCAATAAAAAAGCGCCAACACCAAGGCGCCTACAAACTTCACTCAGATTATCTTTTAGGCTTCCTCGGTGCGATTTACTTAGCTTGACGCTAAAACACACTTTCTTAGGAACAGGGAAATTATATGTTTTGGCTAATCTTAAGTCAAGAGGGAAACGGACATCGAACATTGGACATCGGCCGTCGGACGTCGGATGTCAGCTGTCGGCTATCGGAATTCAGCCGGAGCCGACCGAAAGATTGTATCTAGTATCTTGTATTATGTATTATGCAGGAAATATAAGTAGAAAGTAGAACGTAGTAAGTAGAAAGCAAAATTAAGAAATAGTTAAAAGTTCAAAATTAAAAGTTAAAAGTTGGAATTTATTTGTTTGGAATTTGAGAAACTGGATAATTATAGAATTGTTTAGAATTTAGAATTTAGGATTTGGACCTTGTAATTTGGAGCTTGGAATTTGTTTGTAATTTGTAATTTGGAATTTGTGATTTAATTCTATAATCCAAAATCTACAATCTAGTTATCAAGTTTTGACTTTTAAGTTTTAAGTTATTATCTAGAAATCTATTCTTGCCGAGGGGCTCATGGTGGATTTGATGAAGAGTTTTACAATCTGCTTTCGGCCGATAGCTTCAATTATGGCTTCTAAATTCTCGCTTAATTTTTTATCGTCCATACTTACTTTGCCAAAAATTGTGTGAATTAAAGGCGCTTCTTTTTCTGTCTTAAGAGTCATTTTATCAGTGCTGAAATTTTTAGCCTCTTCTTTGCTTTTAATCAAAGTTCCGTTTTTGGGGTTTGGCAGTAAGCCCTTTGGTCCAAGAAGTCTTGCAAAGGGCAAAAGCTTTGGCATCATGTCAGGAGTTGCCAAAAGGACATCAAAATCAATAACCCCTTTTTCTAATTTAGCAATTGTTTTTTCATCTGCAACTTCTATCTTTTTAGTTTTTCCGGTTGAGTGGGGAAGACTAACGCTCACATTAAGGCCTTGTTTTTTAACCTGAATATGAGCTTCCATTGTGCCGTCAAAGGAAGAGTAAGAAGCTTCTTTTATAAGTTTTATTGCCTCATCAATTTTATAGCTTTTGGTTTTATCTATTTTTTGCTTTGCGGCAAGGTATTTTTTGCCTCTTTTTCTTTCTTTTGCCTTGGCTTTCTTTTCTTCCTTTTTCTCTTCCTCTTTAATTTCAGGAATTTCGCCACCGACAACTTTTATTCTTTCACCGCCCTTTAGGCCCACACCCTCAATTTTGGCTTTTTCTTTAGCCTCGCGCTCGGCTTTTTTCTTCAGTCTTTCTTTGTATTTTTCTTCTCCTGAAAGATTTTCTTCAGGAAGTCCTGTGACAAATGCTGTTTTTGTTTTACCCATAATTTATAAAGTAAAAGGCAAGAGGTAAAAGGTAAAAGTTTTTGACCTTTTATCCTCTTATTCTTCGACTTTTACACCCATGCTTCTTGCTGTACCTGCCACAATTTTCTTGGCAGCCTCAAGATCATCGGTGTTTAAGTCATCCATTTTTTCTTTGGCAATCTTTTCAAGCTGATCTTTAGTCAAAGTTCCGATTGTTTCTCTTAAAGCTTGCCCTGAACCTTTATCAAGCCCCAATTCTTTTTTAATCATTTCAGAAACTGGTGCTTTTCTTAATTCAAAGTCAAAAGAGCGGTCTTCATAAATCGTTATGACAGCAGGCACGACCTGGCCTTTCATGTCTTTGGTTCTGTCGTTATAAGCTTTGACAAAATCCATAATGGCAACTCCATGCTGACCCAAAGCCGGGCCAAGCGGGGGAGCGGGGGTAGCCTCGCCAGCTTTAAGATTAACTTTGATTACCACTTTGACTTTCTTTGCCATTTTTAAAGCTTTAATTGCAGAAGCAAGTAGAGGAAAAAAGCTTGCGACCGCAACTAAAGGTCTCCCTCATTTAGTGAGGTAATTTATTATAGAGGTTATTTTGGAGATTGTAAATAGATAAATGCTTGAAGTCTTTGCTGCTCTAATCCCGATATGACTAGCTAATCCACTTCCGAAGTGCTCTGGGTTGTCATATCGGGAATTAGACTTTCTGGATTTGCAAGAAATTGAGTTCAACTGGAGTCTCGCGGCCAAAGATTGAAACCAAAACTTTAACCTTACCTCGTTCTTCATCCATTTCACTGATTGAGCCCAAAAATCCTGAGAAAGGCCCGTCAACGATTTTAACCGCCTCGCCAGTTGAAAACCTGGTCTTAAATCTTTTGGCAGGAGTTGAAATAAATTTGAGAATATTTTCAACCTCTTTTTCGCTTAATGGAGTAGGGCTTTTGCCCGCGCCGACAAAACCTGTAATTCCTGGAGTGGTGCGAACAGCAAGCCAGGTGGCATCATCCATAATCATTTTCACTAAAAGATAACCAGGAAGAATTTTTTCTTTGACCGTTGCCTTTTTGCCGCTTCTTATTACCACTCTGTCTTGAGTTGGCACCATCAGCTCAAAGACATTTCTTTCAAATCCCATTGATTCAACTCTTTGGCGAAGGGTTTCAGCAACACGCATCTCGTGGCCTGAAGCGGTATGAACAACATACCAGTGGGCAAGAGGGTTTTCCTCTTTATTAATAACAAAATGACCAACAACTTTGGTCGGTGTTTCAACTTGTAATTCTTCTTTTTTCTCTTCTTTTATTTTTTTCATCTTACAAAGATTTTAGTCAAGATTGTGGTAAAAAGAAAGTCCAAAATCCCGACATAACCTGCTACTATAGCCGAAAAGACGATAACTGTCAAAGTCATTCTTACAGTTTCTTCTTTTTTTGGCCAGGTAACTTTGCTTAATTCAAGGCGAACTCCTTGTAGATAGTTGATAATTTTCCTCACAAAAAAGAATTTTATCAGAAAGAACTTGCCAAAACAATATATAATCAAGAAAGATAATATGACTCGAGGAAAAGAATTGGAGATTCTAAAAGTAGCTGGTGGTGGTGAGATAGTTGTAACCAGAACGCCTACAGGTCAGTTTTCTCCTGTAGAAATAAAAAAGGATAAGAATCCCATTGTTCCTGCTAGGTTGCAAGGTGATTTAAGAAATGTAGCTGCTCGAGTTGCTTTTGAACTTCAGGAATCAAATTCCAATTTATTTTCAGAGATTGATACATCAGATCCTGAGGAGATAGCAGAAGGGGTTTGGGAAGAGTCTTTATCAAGGCTTAAGAAGTCAGGTCTTAAGGATGATGACTTAGTCTGGGTAATAGCAAGAAGGTTTGGCGCGAGAGGCTTAACTCCAAATCAGTTCAAGCAACTTCAAGAAGATATTAAAGCTGTTATTGATTCTTTTAAATCTTCTAAATCAAGAAAGTGAAAAGTCTCCCCAACTTCTATTACGAAAAAAAGATTCTAAAAAAAGGTTATAAAGTAATAGCTGGTCTTGATGAGGCTGGTAGGGGAGCTTTGGCAGGGCCTTTGGTTTGTGCGGCTGTTGTCTTTAAAGGAAATTTTTCTGAGATTATAAAACAAGCCTCAAAAGATCAAGTAAAAATAAATGATTCTAAGAAATTAACAGAGAATAAGCGAAAGGAAGCTTATTCTTGGATAAGAAAAAATGCTTTTTCTTTTGGGGTAGGGGTCTCTTCTGTTTCGGAAATCAACCGCTACGGTATTGCAAAAGCAACTTTTTCGGGTTTTCGTCGGGCGATAAGAGAAGTGGAAAAGAGAGCGGGAAGGCGAGTAAATTTTATACTCATTGATGCGTTTTATGTCCCTTATATAGAGGGTATTAGAATGCCTAAGAAAACAATAAGAAAAGCTAATAGAAGGACAAAAAAAGTGAAAATAGAAGGCAGACAGCTAGCAATTATTCATGGCGACGAAAAATCTTTTTCAATTGCTGCAGCATCAATTATTGCCAAAGTTTACCGCGACAAGATAATGAAAAAAATTTCTCGTCTTGCCGCTTACAAAAAATATAATTGGGAAAAGAATAAAGGCTACGGAACTTCAGACCATCTTTTGGCTTTAAAGAAGTTTGGTTTAACAAAAGAGCACCGCTCAAGTTTTATTCACCTTAAGTCTTAATTATTCTTGGCTCTTTTTCTTGCCAATTCATCCAAGAATTTGAGGCGGTATTTTTTCTCTTTTCTGATTTGAGATTTGGGTTTATATTCTTTCCTTTCTCTTGCTTCAATGACAATGCCCTCATCCAAAACCTTTTTCTTAAATCGGCTGATGAGTTTGTCTTCTGACTCGCCTTTTTGCTTTTTAACAACGACCATTAAAAATCGCCTCCTTTCTGATATAATCTTCTTAATTTTAACAAAGAAAGACAATAACTGCCAGTAGCATTGTGATAGAAAGAAAAAAATCACCGCAACTATCTTTTGGTATTGAAGCTGAAAAGGCCTTTATTCCTGAAAGTCTTTTAGATAAGTCTTGGGGAAAGGAAATTGTGAGTTTTTTGGAAGGTAGAAATAATTGGAAAGATAGGCCATTCGGTCCTTTTGTTTGCTTTGTATTTACCAGTCAAGAGTTTGAGAGATTTATTTTTAATCCCTCAAATTGGCAAGTGCAAAGCGAAGAAAAGGACAAAAAATATGCTGGGTGTTTAGTCTTGGTAGATGACTTTTTTGATTTTAGTGAGTCTATTTTGGAGAATATTCCTCTTAGAAAGAAATCCCCATTTTATGTTTTTGAGAGAGCAAATGGTCTTCATCTAGATGCTAGAGAGAAAGAAAAGAGAATTGATGTTTTGAAAGGATTGGGATTGGTTGAGGTAAATATCCTTACAAAACAAGTGCCTGGTTTTTGGGTATGGGAGGCAAGGGTAGAGAAGAATAGAGTGGCACGAAAAATTAATCTTTTAGATAAAGAAAAGCGCCCTCGGGCTTACAATTGGGCAAGGAAGCTTTGGAAGGATATGGCAGATGAGTATGCAAGAAGTGGTTTTAAAGTTGTTTCCGGAGCCGATTCTGAAATAGTGGCGAGGTTAAAAGCGAGCAAGAATCCTCCTAATGATTTGGGCAGGCTCAAAATGGGTTGGGGGGTTGAGATTAAAAATCCTTCTTGTGGTTGCCATCTCAAGATATCTTTAAATGGAGATCTTGACTGGATTTATTTTTGCGGCGATGAGACCCATCATACTATCAGACAGGGTCGGACCCTGTCCAAGGGTCAACGGGGCGGAGTTAGTCGAAGTTAGTCGGAAGACAGTATTTAGTATTTTGTATCTTGTATTATGTATTATGGGAATAATGCATTTTCCTGCATAATACATAATTCATAATACTAAATTCAGAATTTTTCCCTTTGTTCTATGTTTTTTGTTCTAGCTTCAAGTTTTGACTTTTGACTTTTAAGTTTTGAGTTAATTTGTAATTTTACTCTGTCTATTCTGTAATTGAAAATGTGGAGATAATTTGGTCCACTTCCGGATTTTGATTCGCATTAACCAAAGTTATATATTTGTCGCCGATTTTCTTGACGGTTAGGTTGGGCTCATTTTTGTATTTTGCCTGATATTCAGCTACACTATTCCAAACTTCAATGGGTAAGTCATAAGATTGTCCGCCGCTATAAATCAAAACCACAGCTTTGGGCCAGCCGTAAAGATTGTTTTTATCAGTTAGTGCTTTGTAGGTTGGAGGATAGGAAATTTGAAAACCATACTTTTCATTTTTATAAGTCAGCCAGCCGGTAGGTATATTAGCTTGACTTTTAGGTGTGGCGCTTGGGGTTGAAGTTGTTTCTGGTTGGGAGGGTAATATTTCTGGCATCTCAGCCTCGGTTTTATTGGACTGTCTTGTGTTATTTTGGATTAATTTTTGCAATTGCAGATTTTGATAAACTAAAAGTCCGATTACGCCAAGAAGGAGGAAAATAACTATGATTAAAACTGCGCTTGCTTGACCTTTTCCTTTCATCTTAATCTTTTTATACTCTTTTGTATTTTGAAAATCAAGCCCGAATAGCCCATTGTTATAAGCTAATCAATACCCGGTGTTGACAATGCTGTGCTTTTGATTGTAGTTGTACTTGCAGGGCTGGAGGGAATCGAACCCCCAATAGCGGTTTTGGAGACCGCTGTTATGCCATTTAACTACAGCCCTATAAAGTAAATTATAGCAAAAACTGATTTGAAAAGCTCGAGAGTTTGATGTTTTGGTCTCGGTCTGATTTGGAGGAATAGCCAGAGTTGGCCAGGAATAGTATCAAGAATTAAGAATCACGTATCAGGTATCAAGTATGATAATAGGTAAAAGAAACTCAAGTAGAAAGTAGAATGTAGTAAGTGGAAAGCAAAAGTTCCTAAATTCCTAAATCTATACTCAAGAGTTAAAAGTTTGCTGGGACAGGGTTGGACCCTGTTCTAACAATTTACTACAAATACATCGATGTATTTGTAGTTGTATAAAGTTCAAAATTTTATCACCCTTTCTACTTTCTGCTTACTGCTTTTTACTCTCTTTGTTCTACTTTCTGATTTGTTTTTATCTCTTTTGGAAGATATACAAAGTGTTTCTAAAAGCGCCTAGATCGGCTGAGTTGGGTATGAAGAAGCTGGGTCTAGCGCTGAGGGGTAGTAGCGATAAATTGTTTTCTTTGGCCCATTTTGCTATCTTTAATTTTGCCTGATTGCCGTAACGTTTTGCTTCTTGAGTTCTGTCATCTAAAACTATGATTATTTTTTGTCTTGCAATTTGTAAAAACTTTTCTAGACTATAGAGTAGCCCTTCTTCTGCTATATCCCTAGGATTTGGAGCCACGAGGGAAATGTAATCAGGTGGGAATGGTGGTATAGAATCAACCTCTAGCGTAAAAAATATCATCTGGCTGGGGTTGGCAGTATGAGGACCTAAAGTGTGAATTTGGACTTTTCCTTCGTTGTTTGCTTTTGCATTTGGATCGCATCCCACCCAAAGCACCCCTCTCGGTGTTTTCCACGAACATCTTGGGTATATTCCTCGGCTAGGATTAGTTTCTCCACAACCTACATCTAAAATAGTTGTTTGCGCTTGTTGCACCAAGCTAGAGAATCTGTTTTTATCGGGATTAGCCTCAACTCTTACATAAGGTCCTGATGTTTGTCTTTCAGGGTCCATTTTACTTTAATTTTGTGCTTTCTTTGTGAAGGGTGACTTTTTTGCAAATCTTGCAATATTTTTTGATTTCTAGCTTTTTCTCCATATTAATCTTGTTGCGGGTTGTTGTGTAATTTTGACTGCCGCAATCTTTGCAAATCATTCCAACTATTTCTCGAGCTCCTTTTTTAGCCATAGCTCTATTCTATCAAATAATTATTGCTTTTAAAAGTGCTTATTTACAAAATCCTGTTTTTTTTCATAAGATTAGATTATTAATGAAGGTTGCTTTTATTGCTACGAGAATTTCAGGTCTCGATGGTGTTAGTCTTGAGATTGACAATTGGGGCAAAGTATTCTCGAGGATGGATCATAAAACTCTTTTTGTGGCAGGCCAACTTGATAGGGAGGGTGTTCTTCTTCCTGAACTTCACTTTCAAAACCCCGAAGTAGCAAAGCTTTACAGATGGATAGTTGAGTCAAAGAGAAGTTTTGAGAAAGTTGAGGTTAAGGTTTTTGAGATGGCAGGAAGGATAGAAGGCCTTTTGCGTCGCTCGCTTGGAAATGGCGTTTTACCTGATCTTTTGGTGGTTTCTAATGTTTTTTCCTTGCCGATGCATTTTCCGTTTGCGGTTGGTTTGGCTAGATTCATTGAGGAATATAAAATTCCAACTATTGCCCGTCATCATGATTTTTGGTGGGAGAGAGAGCGTTTTTTGAACTCGAAATGCTTTAATTTTTTCAAGCGGTGGTTTCCACCAGACTTACCATATGTTAAACATGTAACTATTAACTCCATTGCCCAACGCGAACTTTTTGAAAGAACAGGTATAAAATCTGAACTTGTCTGGGACTCATTTGACTTCTCTTCTGATATTAAACTTGATAAATATGCTTCGCATTTTAGAGACGATTTTGGTATAAATCCTGGTGATATCGTCTTCCTACAGGCAACAAGAATTGTCCCCAGAAAGAGGTTGGAGATTGCTATTGAGCTTGTCAGAAGGTTAAACAATCCTCGAATTGTTCTTGTCTTTGCAGGGCATGCTGGGGATGAAGGCTATCTTTACTTAAAAAAGGTTAAACAATTGGCTTACAAAGCTCCTATAAGGTGCAAGTTTATAGGCAGGTTTGTGAATTCAAGGAGGAGGGTTGTTGACCTTAAAACCAACAATCATTCCAAAAGGAGGAGAGTATACACTCTTTGGGATTGTTATCTGAATTCTGATTTTGTTGTTTATCCAACAGAGAAGGAAGGTTTTGGTAATCAGTTTGTTGAATCTGTTTTCTTTAAGAAACCTCTGATACTTACACCCTATCCTGTATACAAGAAAGACATAAAACCTTTGGGTTTTAAGGCTATAGAAATAGATGACAAACTAAAAGCAGATTCGGTAAAGAAGGTTGAAGATCTTCTCAACAACAAATACGAGGTTGAGAGGATTGTGTCTGAGAATTTTAAATTGGGTAAAAAGTATCTTTCTTACGATTGGGTAGAGTCGAAAATCCGCAAAATCCTAAAGGATATCTAAAATATTTTTTTCCTAATTGCCAGCGTGTTTTTGGAAGATGAAAATGTTATAGACGAGTTAGCCCGAAGGCTGTTTTTGTTTAAATCTCCTGTTGACAAACAATATTTTATATGATTTTATTATCACCATAAGCTTAATTTTTTATTTTAGTAAAGGCGATAAAAAACCAAAATGTTTAATAGCTTGAGGAAATTGTCATTCAGCTTGCTAGGTCTGGGGAAAGCTTTCTTTTTATTCTCCTTTGTCGTTCTGGTTGTTTTTTTGATTCGTAATCTTGCCGAGGTTCATAAAAGTAGTCTTATGACAAATCTTCCGTCGAAACCCGCGGCGGGTCAGGTTCTTCAGGCACGTATATCTCCCATAATTGTTGATCATACTTCTGTTGATTTGTTCGAACAGATACCTGATGAATATATAACTGCAGCTAGAGAATTGAAACAAATGTTTATCGATCAATCGGTGGGAGCAAATATTAGCGAGGGGCTTACCTGTCTGAGTTATCCTTCTGTAAGTCAAGCTCCTTCTGCCTGCAAGCGCCCTAATGCTACAACTTCAGGTCTAGTTGCAGATTCTAAGTATTCCAGAGACAACTGGGATTATTTTCATTGGGATTCGCTTAATCTATCTAATGACTATGCGGACTGGCCCGGGGTGGGCTACGCTTTTATAGAAGCTGTAACGCCGAGACTATCTCAATATCAGGTTTTTTCTTATCAGTATAGTTACCTTCATATGGGTGATCAGGATGGTATTCATCTTATTCCGGGAGGCTTTTTTTCTGATAACCCACCCGATAGTCGTCATCCCAAGGCTGATATCTATGATATGGAGCAGTTCTTTTCTCAGCATCCAGACAAGATCTTTATCTTGTGGACATCCAGTCTGGCGAGAATAATAGGATCGCGTGCTTCTTATGAGTTCAACAATCAGATGCGGGAGTATGCTCGTTCTAATAACAAGATTCTTTTTGATGTTGCCGATATCGAGTCTCACGCTCCTGATGGCCGTGAATGTACATACAATGGTTATCCTGCAATTTGCCCTGAGTATACTTCTGAGCAATCTGGGGGGGCATTTGGGCAGTATGTCTACAGGGAAGATAAGGATTGCCAAGGCCATGTGGGTATTGATGGCGCAAATCGCCGGCTGGGTCCCTGATGGTAGCGGTAGTGGAAATTCGAACCCGACACCTCAGCCGTCCGAACCTACTCCGGCTGCTACTGTTGCACCAACTCTCGCCCCTAGTCCGACTCCTGGTAACGTGGTTGGTTACATACATGTGGGAGATATCGATCCTTCGGTGAAGTATGTAACTGGTGGATGGCAGGGCAGATTTGTTGTCTACGTGCACAATGATTCCCATCTGCCAGTTAGTGGGGTGACAGTATCTGGTAGTTTCTACGGTGCTTGGAATGGATCTAGAACATGTGTTACCAATAAGTCAGGTTGGTGTGCTCTAACCTCTGACAGGATAAGCGATAGTACCACTGTGGGAATGTCTATAACTAACTTGAGTCTCGATGGATATCAATATGACTTTTCTTCAAATCATGATCCTGATGGTGATTCCAACGGGTTTAACGCCTCAGTTTCTAATTGAATTTACTCGTCTCGGTTGATTTTTTCTGGTTGGGGGTATAGAAAAGTGTTAGTCCGAGAATAGCCAAGGGGTTATATGGCTGTAGGTTAAAATCCTGTTATTTTGTGAATGCGAGCAGGTGACAAAACATCTGTGGGAGCCTGGATCGGGAATCGCCCCAGAACCAAAGCAAAGCTTGGTTCAGGGCGCCCTGAAGTGAAATGTGTTCTACTTTACGGGCGAACCCGAGACCTCATTCTTTAGACGCCAGTCGCCGTAAGGCAAGAATGCGCCCTCTTGCGAATGCAAGCAGAAGAAGAGTGTGTAATCTGAGCCTGGATCGGGAATCGAACCCGAGACCTCATTCTTACCAAGAATGCGCTCTGCCGACTGAGCTATCCAGGCACTTTTCAAAAATTATAACAGACAGCCTTTAGATTATAAAGCAGGCGTCTCCAAAAGAATAAAAGCGATAACCTCTTTTTATTGCTTCTTGGTAAGCTTTGCCAATTAAGCTAGAACTAAAATCTTTAAATTTTTCTTTGGTTTGTGGGTAGCTGACAAATGCTGAAACCAAGGCAAGAAGAGTTGAGTGGGGAAGGTGAAAATTTGTTATCAAAGCATCTGTCATCTTAAATTTGAAGGGTGGATAAATAAAAAGGTTTGTCTTGCCTGAAATTTCGGGACAGGCTTCGTCCAGGCTTTCAATGGCGCGCGTCATGGTGGTGCCGACTGCGATTATTCTTTTGCCGTCCTTTTTTGCCTCAAAAAGCCTTTCTGCTACTTCTTTTTTAATCTCAAAATATTCAGAATGGATTTTATGGTCTTCTAGGTTTTCGCTTTTAATAGGAGCAAAAGTTCCCAGCCCAACATGAAGAGTCACGAATTCTATCTTTACTCCGTTATTTTTAAGCTTTCTAATTAATCTTTTGGTAAAGTGAAATCCTGCCGTTGGGGCTGCGACCGAACCTGTTTTTTGAGCATAGACCGTCTGATATTGTTTCCTTAAAAGAGATTCTTTTTGGTTCGTTTTAATATAAGGGGGTAGGGGAGTTTTGCCAAATTTTTGAAGAAGGTAAAAGAGCTCATCTTTTTTGAGTTTGGTTTTGATTAGAGTTTGATTACTATCTTGATTGAGGCAAGTGAATTCTTGGTCTTTAAAAAATATTTTATGACCTTTTTTAAGTCCAGGTTTTGTTAAAACTTGCCATATTTTCGGTCTTATTTCTTCAAGAAACAAGACCTCGATTTTTCCGCCTGTTTCCTTTCTAGCAATAATTCTTGCGGGGAAGACTTTTGTCTTATTGAAAACTAGAATATCGTTTTCTCCCATAAAATTGGCGATATCGCTAAATTTATGATGGCTTATGGTTTTAGTTTTCCTATTGATTACAAGAAGTCTTGAGGCATCACGAGGTGAGGCTGGTTTTTGGGCAATTAGCGCTTTTGGGAGATTATAGTCGAAAAGAGAAGATTTCATAGTACAAATTACAATATACAAATTCCAAGCTCCAAATTACAATATACAAACAATATACAAATTCTAAATTCTAATTTCTAATTTCTAAATCCTAAACAAATCGCAAATCACAAATTAACTTAAAACTTAAAAGTCAAAAGTCAAAACTTGACAATTAGATTATAGAATCTAGATTAGAGATTATAGAATTAAATCACAAATTACAATATACAAATTACAAATTCTAATTTCTAAATCCTAAATTCTAAACAATTTTACAATCATCGAATTTTCCAATCACAAACAGATTAGGAATACTGAATTTAGTATTATGAATTATGTATTATGCAGGAAAATGCATTGTTCCCATAATACATAATACAAGATACTAGATACAATCTTTTGCTTTCTACTTACTACGTTCTACTTTCTACTGTTGTTAGTGCTGGGGCCAGGATTCGAACCTGGGTAGCCCGTTCGGGCGACAGTTTTATCCCGGTAGTAATTTCGCTTCGCTTAATACTACGGGACAGGCAGACTGGTGTCAGGTGAGGGATTCGAACCCCCGAAGCCCATCCGGGCGGCAGTTTTACAGACTGCTCCGATTGTCCACTCCGGCAACCTGACAAAATTGAGTGCGTTTGCCTGCCCCGAAGTCAACTTTGTTGTACTTTGGGGACCACTTGGCACCCCAGCATTTTATTTTTGTGAGCCGAGGGTGGGATTCGAACCCACGACTTGCTGTTTACAAAACAGCTACTCTGGCCACTGAGTTACCCCGGCTAATGGTAACAGAGAATATTATATCAGAAAGTGGTTTTTGATGGGAGAGTTTTCCAAAAGGTTGACCCCGCTTTCGGGTTTCCGGTTGAATTTTTCCCCGGATATAATCCAGGTGGGTGGGCTCATCTTAAACCCGCAGGTTTAAGAAATTTGCCCTCCCTTAAAGAAAGCTGGTGAGGAAAAAGCTTCCCCGGAACTTCCCTCTAAAGCAGGGTCATTTTTATTATAACAGTAAAATCAAGTGTTTGGGAAGGGGCAATTTTAGATCAAATTGCCTTGTGGTAGAAGCAAATTAACAAGAAAATTAATGATTGGGCTCAAGAAAGCATTCAAAGGTGAAACGCCGCGATAAGAAAGAAAAATAAGCATAAAGATGATAATTAGGCCGTACTGGTTTAAAAATTTGTCTGTTTCTTCCGCTTCTTTTGCGGGCAAAATTCCTACTAAGATTTTTCCTCCGTCAAGAGGGTGTATTGGAATAAGATTGAAAACTGCTAGTACTAAATTTATGACTATGATTAAGTAAAAAAGAGGCAGTAAAATAGCTAGTATTGAGAAAGGACCGCTAGCAAGTCTAACAACAAGGGCAAAGATAACGGCTGTTATAAAGTTGGCAACTGGTCCTGATAGAGATATTAAACCGGCATCTTTTCGCGGATTTTTAAGATTAAAGGGATCAAAGCCTACAGGTTTTGCCCAACCGAAAACAAAAGGCGAGCCAAATAAAATGAGAAATAAGGGAACTATGATTGTTCCATAAAGATCTAAGTGTTTGAGTGGATTTAAGGTCATTCTGCCTTGAAGTCTTGCGGTTGGATCGCCAAGCCTGTTTGCCATCCAGGCATGAGCAGCCTCGTGGACACTGATCGCAATTAAGAAAGCAATGATCTTGTAAATAATTAGCATTTTATTTTTTCAGTCTTTCTAGTATAATACAATTTGTCTTGTTTTTCAGGTAGAATAAAAGATATGTCATACGTTTGCCAAATTTGCGGTAAAGGAAATGTGATGGGCCGTTCCCACACTCACAAGCGAGGTGTGGCGGGAAAGAGGTGGAAAAAAAGGACCACCAAGACGCCAAGACTTTTTAAGGTCAACTTACAAAGGGTAACAGTTTTGGTTAACGGAGAAGAGAAGAAAATGCGTCTTTGCACAAAGTGCATTAAAAGGATTAAGAAGTATAAGTCGATTGGCGATTTTAGCGATATTTCTTTAGTTTAACTCACAAGCGAGTTTTGAGGATATCCCACCTTAAATTGCTCCCAAGTTACTGGGTTTTTGCCTTCAAGCTGAACTTCATCTAGAACCAGATTTTTGTCTGACAAGTGGGAACTTATGATTTTCAATCTTTTAGTTTCGCCATTTTCTTGCAATTTAACCTCGGTCCAAGCGCATGGCCAAGGGTTCATAGCGCGAATGAAATTATTAATATTTCTTGGACTAGCTTTGATCTCTTTATTTTTCATAAATTGAATTCTAAAATTACTCCCTTTAAAGGCCTGGCCTTTAAAGGTAGCCTGAAGGATGGCTGGGTCGATGAAAGCATAGTCTTTTTTTATCTCATAGCAAAATGTTGCTTTTTTATGATCTTGTTCTTTAAGATTAATTTTCCCTTCAAGGTAGGCAGGCAAAAGTTCAACCAATACTTGAGATGATCTTTCAAAGAGTCTTCTTCTTAAAGTTTCTGTGGTATCGTTTTCATCAATCTCCTCTTTAAACTGACAGACTATCGGCCCATGGTCAAGAAGGCTGTCAAGTTTAATTATTGAGACTCCGGTTTCTTTTTTGCCAAGAGCAATTGCTGCCTGAACTGGTGATGCTCCTCTAAATTTAGGCAAAAGCGAGGGATGGATGTTTAAGATTCCTTTTTTGAAGGAATCAATAACCCTTTGGGGAATTATCAAGCTAAATGAAGCTAAAATTGCCAAGTCGCTTTCAATGCCTGATTCAAGAAACTTATTCATATCATAAAAAACAGGAATTCTTTTCTGATAAGCCCATTTATCAACGGCTGAATAGGCAAGTTCTCCTTTTCTTCCTGCTGGTTTTGGAGCTTGGGTGATAACAGCGGCTATTATCTGGCTTCCGTCTTTAAATCTGAAATTTTTGTGTAAAGCCTCAAGGATAGGGACAACATAATCAGGTGTTCCAAAAAAGACTATCTTGGTGTTAATTATATTTCTACCTTTTCCCATTCTGATCCTTTCAATTCGTATAACGGTTGCTTTTGTTCTATCAAGTGGTCAATAAAAAGAACGCCATTCAAATGATCAATTTCGTGCTGGATAATATGAGCTTGAAAGCCTTTGAAAGTTTCTGTTTTTTCCTGGCCTTCAAGATCTTGATATTTGATAGTAATTTCACTTGGTCTTTTAACATGCCCGTAGTAATCTGGGATTGAAAGACACCCCTCAAGGATTGATTTTTTTGTTTTTTTCTTATTGTATTTGGTTTCAACCACCTTGGGGTTTGCAATTACTCTTATTTTTTTATCCTTATCAAGGAAGGCGAAAATAGCGAGGGATTTGCCAATTTGGCAGGCGGCAAGTCCGACTCCTTCAGGGTCTTTTTGGACGCGAAGAGTGTCGATCAAGTCTTCTGCCAATTGTTTGATTTTCTTATCAAACTTTTTGATTGGCTTTGCTTTTTTTCTTATCACAGGATCTTTTGAGAGGACTATTTTTCTTATCATATTAATATTATATCAGAAAATCGGCTATTTTATCTCTTCTAGCTGGTTTTTGGCAAACTCGTCGTTGGGGTTTATTTTTTCAAGAATGTATTTTAGCTCTTCTTTGGCTTTTTCTTTTTCTCCTAGTTTATTGTAGGCGGTCGATAGAGCAAGCCTTCCGTCACGGTAGTTACTTTTAAGCTCAACGCTTTTTTCAAGCACTTCTTTTGCTTTTTGGGGATTATTTGATCTTAGATAAATCAGGCCAAGATTATAATAAACTTTAGGGTCAGTTGGAGCAAATTGAGAAAGATCAAGTAGCGAATTTTCGGCGTCGGTGGTAAGTTTGGGGTCAATAATTGAAAGCTGTATTAATATGGAAGAGTATGTTTTTCTAAAAAAGATGTTGTTTGGCGAAAGGTTAACGGCTTCTTTAATTTGGTCAAGAGCTTTGTTTGCTAACTCTTCTGTTTGATTTTGGTTATTTTTATTAAAGGCAGAAATTGCAAGGCCAAGAGTGGTTTTGGCAAGTTCGTCGAGATAAACCGGCTCTTGTGGTTTTAGTTTTATGGCTTTATTTAAAGAGTCTTGAGCAAAAGCGTAATTTTTGCTTCTGTTGTAATCTTTGGCGCGGCTATAGTAAAAATCAGCCAGCCAGTAGTTGATGAGTTTATAAATTATAAAAATAGAAATGAAACCTAAAATTAAAAGGCTTATTTTTGCTTTAGTGTCAAAATAATATTTTTCTTCTTTTTCTTCGGCTTGATTTTTGAAAGAGAAGGCAATAGCCGGATAAATAAAGAATAGAAAACTAGTGACAGCAACCGAGAAGCCAAAGATATTGGTTGTAAGAAAGCCAATATATCCTGAAAGAAGGCCGAGGGTTATAAACTTTTCTTTTTCATCTTTTGTTTTTTTAATTTCTCTTGCCATCATTAAAATTGATGAAAGAATAAGGATAAGATAGCTAAAAAGACCCAAAATGCCTGTATTGGCAAGATAATTTAGGTATTCGTTGTGAGCTTTGTTGTAAACAAAATCCCATTCAGATGTAAGATTGTGTTCGGCTGGCTTGTATTTGAAATAGGAAAGGGCAAATGTTTCAGGTCCTGTGCCAAAGACAGGATAATCTTTAAAGACTTTAATGGCTCCTTTCCAGACGATTTTTCTAATCTCTCCTGATTCAGTTCCTCCTGTTTCAAGAACAGTGCCTGCTTGAGGAGGGGTAGAATTTTTATTTTTTGAAATCAGCTCTTTTAGACTGGGAGTCCATGGAGTTCCAATTATTAAAGTAATAAAGATAATTGAAAGATTGAAGAGAAGGGCTTGCTTTTTGATTTTAGCTTTGTTGATAAGAAAAGAAATCAGCCAAAATAAAATATTTGCTGCAACAAATCCCAAAAGTCCCGAGCGCGATTTAGTAAAAAGAAGAACCAGAAAGTAAATTAAGGCAAGTATAAAAAACCTTCTTTGCGATCTCTTTTTATCAAGATAAAAAGTGTAAGCAAGGCTTGTTGGAAAGATAAAAACAATAAAGGCGGAAAGCCAATTGGGTTGGCCGAGAGTTGAAAAAACGCGATTTTGGACATCTTGCACCCAGATGTTTTTATCAATGCCTGCTTTTTGAAGGATGGCATAAAGACAAACAATAACGCTTGAGGCAAAGGTGATTTTTATAAAATCAATTACTTTTTCCTTTTTAATGTTATTGACAAAGGCAAAGTAAAGGAGCGTGTAGGAAATAATTGGAAGAAGTCCGCCGTTAAAGCGGGAGTAATAGCCAAAAATAGACATATGCCTGTCAATTGAAAAGTAGGTTGAGATGAGGTTTGCAAGAAGAAAAGTGATAAGAGGCAAATCAAGCGGAGTTTTTTTGAAAGTTAGTTTTTGGCTGATGATAATTTTAGCAAGCCAAAAAGAGGTGATTATTGTGGTTAAAATGTAGAGAAAAACGATTTTATTGAATTCAAAAAGTTCGGATGTGACAGGAATGACAATAAGGGGCAAGAGAAAAAAAAGGAGAGAGAAGGAAAAATATATCGCTTTTTCTATTTTTTGTATCACAGATTAATTTTAGGTTTATTGAGGCTTTAAGGCAAGGGGAAAGCAGTCGGAGTTGGTCCTCGCTTAGAGCAAGGTTGGCCAAAGTTAGTCTCCACCTGCGGCGGAGTTAGTCGAAGCTGGCAGGAAGCTAGTATTTAGTATTTTGTATTATGTATTATGCAGGAAATACAAGTAGGAAGTAGAAAGTAGTAAGTAGAAAGCAAAATTCATAAATCTTAAATCTTAAATCCTAAATCTAGATTCTATAATCTGTTTGTAATTTGGATCTTGGAATTTGTAATTTTAACTTTTGTAATCCGTGACAAGGACGGACCTTGTCAACAAAACTAAATTAGAGGGGAATGTTTGTGTATGCCACAACATGTGGTAGGCTAGAAAATGGAGCGGTAAGTATTTTATCGTTTAAGAGATAGAACGGATTTCTTTTTTGATTTGCTTTGATGAAGCAAAGATTGAAGGTTTTGGCATATAGTTTTTCTATATCATTTTGATTGGGGTTTTTGTAAAGTTCCGTTTCAAAAATAGTTGTCCAAAAGGCAATTAGTGCTTTAGCTAAACTTGCTCTAAAAAGGTCTTCTGATAGATCTTTTAGAAGGGAGAATTCTATGTTTATTGCATCTTTCTCCTGAAAATATCTTCCTTTTTCAAGAGGATCTAGTCCATTTTGAAAATTTTTTAAAAAGCTGATTACGTGGCTCATCTCGTGTATAAGACCCATTATCTGATGGCGGAAGTTAGCATAGTTATCAATGGTTATTAAGAAGTTGTCTTTTGTCTTGTCGTATTTTATTGATGTGGATTCGCCTGTTTTAATTTTTACTTTGGATTTAAAAGCAGAAAAGGATGGATATTTTTGGAACACGAAGTCAAGTGCTTCTTTTTGTTTTTCAAAGGGGAATTTTGCGAGCCTGCAAACAAAACAGGGTAGATTGTATTCTGAATAAAACCAAAAAGGCAAGTTGCCAGTATTAGGAAAAAGTTCATTATATTTTTTGATTGTTTTATATTTTTCGCTTTTAAATCTTTGAAAATCTTTTTTTGGTATTTTAAATTGCTTGAGAGAAAATTCTAATGGTGACATTTTTTCCTTCTTAAGAAAATATTCTATGCGAGTTGAAATTAGCCTGATGAATTTACTCTTAGCTTCTTCAATGGGGAAATTGAGGTCTTTCCATAATTTTTCCCTTTTGGCGGGAGAAGTATTGTTTATCTCTTGGTTGATTCTATAGAGGAGAGGAATAGGAAGTAGTGAGAAATATTCGGATATGGCTTGAAAATATGGTTCTGATGGAAATTTTCTGCGATCAATTTTTATTATAGTTTTCCGAGCCAGATCTTTTTCTAGATTTTCCCTAACCCAATAGGTAATATAAGTTTCTTTACATGATGTTTTTGGCGATTCTAGTCTTGTGTAGTTTTTTTCTGCCTCCTTGATACCTGCCTTTGCTGTTTGTTTAATATTATCTAATGAAACATCTAAGCCTGCTTTTCGATATTTCATCTGATATTCTATTAATATTTTTTCTATTTTTTGTGAGAGCATCTTTTTAATTTTATCAGTTTCGGCAGAGGCAAGACAAAAATTAATTGAATTGTTGAATAGACTGAATATTTTGCAGTAAATTAAAGGGAAGAAAAGCTCATTCTTTGAGATATTCTTCGAAGAGCTGATGAATTAATTGGTCAATTTCCCGAGATGACTTTTGTTTAGAAGTACCTGCGGTAATATCGTCGAGTGGGCAAACTGTATCTAATATTTGTTCTAATTCTGGACCTTCTATATCTGAAAGACATAGCTCATAGATTCTTGCCCCTAAACTAATTGTAAACTTTTGATCTACCTCACCCTTAAAATAACTTTCAAAATTGTCGCGGAGGAGTTTTTTAACTTCTGTTGCTGGAATAACCTCTCCTTTTTCTAGTCTGTGTTTGATATTAAGAGTCTTCCCGAGGTAGTTATCTATTTTTTCCCAATACTTATCCCGTTTTTCAGAAGGTAGCTCATTATTTTTTTGTTGTTTTTTCACTTTCTCCATTTTAATTTTATTTGATTGATTTGGCATTTCAAGACTGGTTTTTGAAAATAAAAGGAGGAATGGAGGCTAAAGCCTTCATCTGGTAGGTACAGACTTTACTCCTTTACGGAGCCGTTCCTCGTAAAACCTAATTATTTAGTTTTGCCCAATTTCTATCAGCTAAGAGTTACACTATTTTTCCAGAGGGAAACCAGTGCGATAAACACTTTCTTACCCTTCTAAGGTTCTAAGGCATTTATTAAGTGAGTTTCTCAATGCTTCTTGTTCGCCTTGAGTAGATAAATCTTTGAGCGGTTCTGTGGCTTTTATTATTTTTCTATCTTGAACAAAAACTGCCCAGTTGCGAACATCAAGTAGAGCTTTTGTTGCGATTGAGGCTGAAATTTTGTTGTCAAAATACTCTTTAATAATTCTTTTCAATATTCTATCCGATTTTTCGGGGAATACAGCGATATCGGCTAAGGTTTGGATTAGGGAACTATAGTTTTCTTCTGTTTCTAGAAACCAGTTGGTGGTTAGATCGGAGACTCTTTCTAATATGTGAATGAAATATTTCTCTTCTTTATTTTTGGTTGTTGGTTGTTGAAGCTTGTTAATACTGGAAACCGCCATTCTGGAAAAAGCAGCGATTTCTCCGAGGCTGGGTTTCTTTTTAGCCCTTGTAAGCGATACTAGCAAATCCTTTATTTCTGATATGCTCTTACTTTTTGAGACCTGATATTGGAGTTTATTAATGACTGTCTTTCTAATATGGTATTCTTTTGGCAGAGAGGATTTGTAGTAGTTAATCAGTTTTTCTTCTAAGTCTAGAATGTCTTTATCTTTCAGACTAAAAAGTTTTTCTTCCTCTAGTTCGTCTAAATCTAGTATTATCGATGCTAAAGCACCTTCTCTGTCAAGGAGATCAGAAAAGTTGTTCAATTGGAATCCTAGCTCGCTGATAATGTAAACAAAAGTTGGAAAATCTATCTTGCCTGTTAGGAAATCGTAAGTTGCCAGAAGAAAAATTCTTTTAGTAATGAGAGGACTTATTTTGTAGGATAAAAACTTTTTAAGATAAGAATATAGTTGAGAATAGCTAAGGAGTTGGGTTTTGTTTTTAAATATTTTAATGTTATTTTTGAAATCCCTCATAACCTTTTAAGATTTTAGATCAAAAAGGAAAAATAGGAAAGAGGGCTGGGCTTTGGCCTACCATGGTGGCAACATGGGTATCTCCTAAGTGACAACCCTCTTTCCTTGCCACTTGTTTAGTTGGTGACATGCCTTATTTTAATGGATGACGGCCCGGATCCCCTTTGGGAACATTCTGGTCTGTTAAGTGAATATTGGGTTCTCCCCTTAAGTTAAAGCTTACTCGTATGCCTTTATCATCAGGACCAGTTTGCCCCAACAGTGTAAGATGACCGGTGTTAGGATCAAGTATATTTATCTGTCTCCACCAGTCATCTCCCATTATTAGAGAATCTCGTTGAGAGTTAAACAAGTCGAATAACTTAGTCATCTCACACCTCACTTGTTAGAAATTCTTGACCGATGATGTGATTCGAGCTCTCCAGGCTCTCAACTTAGAATTACACCTCCAAAACTGAATTTAAATGTGCTTAGGATTTTTTCCCCGCTGTTGAGGTAAATCCTTATTTTTCTTTTAGCAAAAAAGGATAAAAGTCAAGTTATGGGGTGATTGATGGTGGTGGACAAGGTCCGACACTGTCCTGACAAGGACGGACCTTGTCAATTACCCTTTAAGGGGTCTGGTTTATAAAAGGATATATGGCTAGAAAGTAATAAGGAATAGGGAAATTCTTAAGTCTAATTTATTAATTTCTTATCCTAGACGGTTAGAAATTATAAAATATTGTTTTTGTGTTTCTCGTAGTATTCTTTAAGATTCTGTAAATGCTTTTTGTAAATATCTTTATTGTGAGCGTCTTTTTCTTTATTTAGCTGGTAATAGAAAATCTCAGTTGCGCTAAATAAAGCTCTTGCTAACTCTTTTTCAAAATTAGCATCTATTTCAGATGGTTTGCCAATCTCGTAGTATAATTCACAACTGATTGATGATAGCGAATGTAAGTCAATTTTCCCTTTAAAAAAGTCTCTTAAGGCCATTAGAAATATGCTTTTGATGTGCTCTTCTTTTATGAGATTGCCTTTTTTTACAACCTCCTTTAAGTATTTGTAGAAAGTTTCGTAAAAGCCTTCACTATAACATATTAAGTCTTTTTCGTCTTGTGCTTGAGATTTGAGATTAATTTTTGTCATTTTTCTGTTTTATTGGAGAATAACCATTTTATTTTACACCTTTTACTTAAAGTTACTTAAAAAGAGGAAGTGGAATTTAATTCTTGCTTGGCGGCATTCAAGCTTACCCTTTCAAGGATCTGATTTATAAATTTTTAATTCCTCAATTTGTAGATCTTGAATTTCGGCCCTAAATCAAATAGCCTGTAATTGATACGGTATAATAAGTGGCATATTCCATGACCAAGTCTGAAGAAACCAAGTTTTCAATCAAAGTGCCTTTGCCTAAAAAGAAGGTGGAGAAGTATCTACACACTTTAAGGCTCTCCTCAGTAAGGGAAGCTGGAGAGAGCAAGTTAAAGGCTTTGTTCCTTAAAACAATTGACGATTTTTTAACAGGTGATCTTTCTCTTGATGAATTTTCTGCTATCTCTAATTATTTGTGGTAGGAAAGTGGAGTTGTGTTAGGAAAAGAAAAGAGTAGCAAAGAATTTTATAGCCTTTTACAAATGAGTGGGGAATTAAGCTTTTATATACGTGGTAGGACTAAAGAAGTACGAAAATCTGCTTTGAGGGTTTTAGATCTCATCTTTGATTATTACGGCAAATGTTCTTAATTGAGGAAAACTGTTGTGATTTACTCTAGATGAAAGAATAAAAGTCAAATTAAGATGTGTTCGAAAATTATGATTCTTTTTCTTGATAAGAAATATATTACTAACGCCTTAAGATCTTTTCTGAAGAACTTCTGAGATATTTTATTATGTTTTTGAATTCTTCAAGGTGGTACCTACTTTTTCTACCTTTTTCGTTGTAGTAGTTTAGATCTGCTCCTTCAAGAACAGCAGAATTTAACGGTTCGGGCATATTTTCTATAAACCCT
Organism: Candidatus Woesebacteria bacterium; assembly: GCA_013426185.1. Classification (NCBI taxonomy): domain Bacteria; phylum Candidatus Woeseibacteriota; species Candidatus Woesebacteria bacterium. The sequence continues at coordinate 63,100 of CP058602.1, forward strand.
TTGCTCCAGAAAAGAGTTTCAAAATAGTCTGATATTTCTGCATGATCAACCTCCTTGTTATCAAGCTTCTCTAGTAATTTGAGGATGAGCCTTGCCGTCTCCTCTTCAGCTTTTTTGGTGTTTTTACTTCTAAGTGCCTCTAGGATAGGTTTGATTTCTTTTTTTATTTTTGCCATTCCCCTTTTTATGTTTTTTGGTTTTTTTGCTTGAATAGTAATTTCTGGTTGGGGAACTAAGGAGAAATTAACTTGTGTTATCTCTTTTCCGAGAAGAACTTTACGGAGTTGGGGAAGATGCAGGATTGTCTTTATGATTTCTTTTTTTCCTAGATCTTCATCTTTAAATTTTGACACGTCGACAGTAACTACATCATATTTCTTTCTGTTGATCTTTAAGGTAAATTTTTTCTTCATAATTCTATTTTAGTAGATTTTGAGAAAAAAGGGGAAGAATTGAGAGTATTGCTCTCTACACGGTAGCTTTGTGGTTATAGCTTAACTGCACAATTCTTCCCCTTACTCAGCTACTTGCATTGGTTTTGACCTATCGATCGAATGGCCCTTTGATGGTGCCTCTTAGAAGATCAATGGAGATTCCCAGGTCTTGGTAAACGCCATGATAGTCAATTACCCGACCATTCTTGTCAAAGGTAATCGAAGTTCTTGCGTTGAATTCTTTGTTGAATTCTGTTATCTTTGTGGTCCCATCTTGAGAACCCCATATGTTAGCACCACCTTTTGATCCCCGGATCTCAATATCTGGTTTTCCCTTAGGGTCAGACATTTCACACCTCACTTTTTGAATTCTGATTTGACGACCGATTTAGAGCTTTCCAGGCTCTCAACTAGAATTACACCTCCAAAACTGAATTTTTGAACGTGCTAGGATTTTCCTTCGCTTTTGAAGTGAATCCTTATTTTTCTTTTAGCAAAAAAGAGGATAAAAGTCAAGTTATTGGGGTGATTGATGGTGGTGGAATGGTCTGACCCTGTCCTGACAAGAAGGGTTTTTTGGGGGGTCAGAGTAAAATTTGAGCTAATTCATTTGCTTTTTCTTGGCTTATGTCTCCAAGGAAATTTACATTCATTTTTTCAGATTTAAATATTTCTTGCGCCATCTTTTTTATTTCCTCCATCTTTACTTTACTTCTTTCTTTTGAATAATCCTCAGGACTCCAGATTTCTCCATAGTCCATCAGCTCTCCAATCAGATAGCCTGATATAGATTCGGGCGTCTCAAAGCTCATATACAACAATAGGTTAAGATATTTCTTTATTCTTGAAAATTCTTCCTTTTTTACACCATTTTCTTTTATATCTTCAATTACTGATTTTATTTTTCTAAAAGTTTTCTCTAGATTATTTATATCTGTTGATCCATAAATACTAAGGTAGCCTAGGTAGGGGAAAAGTGAAGTGTAACTACCACAATCATATGTTAGACCCTCGGTTTCTCTTAGTGCGAGCCACAATCTTGAGAGATGACCTTTGCCTAATATGTTGTTTAAGATATTGAGAACAATCTCGTGGTGTCTTTCTACTTCACACCAGCCGAAGGCTGGAAAGTTGATATTGAAATTGATTTGTTTACTTTCATTTTTTTGTACATAGACTGTAAACTTTGAATATCCATCCTCTTGATATTTAGGGAAAACAGTTTTCTTACCTTTTCTTTCCTTACCGAAAGTCCTTTTGATTTTGCTTGTCACTTTTTTCTCATCAAATTTTCCAATTACCGAGATTACCATGTTGCTTGGATTTAAAAATCTCTTCTTCCAGAGAATAATGTCTTTGTCTTGAATAGATAGAATGTGCTTGATATCACCGGTTACAGGCAACTGGTATTGCGGTATATCTTTAAAACGATTTTGCCTTATTTTTTGATTAAAGACCCAAATAGGGTCTGTGTAATTATCATTGCATTCATTGATTATGATACTTTTTTCTTTTTCAAAATCTTTTTTAGTGAAACTTGACCTAAACACGACTTGATATAGCAAATCCACGGCTTTGTCTGCGTTAATATAAGGCGTTTTTATCCAGAATAAGGTTCCTGCTAGAGTTGTTTTCGCGTTTGTACCTCCTCCTATCTCATATATTCTTTTAAATATTTCCTGATTTGTTTTGAATTTTTCTGTTGAAGAGAAAGCAAGGTGTTCCAAGAAATGAGCGATGCCTATATGCTTTTCGTCCTTGGCATAATAATTTCCGGATTTGATTGCAGAGGCTATATAAATAGATTGTATTTCTTTGATAGGATAAAGTATTAAGGTTAATCCGTTTTCTAAAGTTATGATCCTGTACGCATTTTTTATTTTCATATTTGTATTTTATCATTTGATAGTGATTATGAGAGCGAATGGACAATGTCCAACCCTGTCCTGACAAGGACGGACCTTGTCAGTTGGACGGCTAAGTTATAAAGTAGGAAAAGGATGTTGTTTAGTTTTTATTTTTAATCAATGTCTAATTTTAAGATTCAACCAATGATATCTTATTGGGCTAATTGTTTTTTCTTCATTTCCAACCTCTCGGAGTGGCATTGGAGCACTAGGAAGTTTTATAACAGTTATTGGTTGTCGAGAACAGGTAAATTAACTTCAACTGAAAGCAAAGCCCTTGCTAAAGCTAAGGCTATTTTTGCTAAATATGGCTTTGGTGATAGATATTGGGGTTTGGTCTTTTTGAGGGAGCCTGAAGAGGAAGTTTGGGATAAAGCTAAAAGATTTTTTGAACCACAAGAACTTAAGAGTTTAGAGGAAATATATAAAGTTTTTAAACCTCGTTTTGAGGCAATCTGGAAAACTGACCGCGAAAATTTATTGGCTTGGCGTGATCGCTTTAATGATATAAGGGATAAATTGTGTCCCGATGCCTTGCTTTCTGATCTTGATGCTCTCTTTTTTGGTACTGAAAGAAAAAGAAAGCATAAATCTGTAAAAGTAGTGTTTTTAATAAGCTTTCCTAATAAATTTGCTGGCGGCGGTGGCAACTTGGGACCAGGAGTAGTTACCCTAGAGCTTTCTCAGACACCTTTAGAATATGTCCGTCCTGTTGTTCTGACTATGTGGCATGAGATAGCTCATTCTCTTTGGATGATAAATGGATATGAGAATATGGTGGAGAAGTTTGTTAAAGAGAAGGATGAAATGCTTAATTTTGATGATAGCCCTTCATTGAGGGTTTTTGTTAACGAAGCGGTCGCCGAGTCGCTTTTGCCTCATGGGTATTTGGCTCAAAAGCATTTTAATTTTCCATCTGATGAATATTTTTCAAAGCAGGAAAAGATTGTTCTAAGAAAAGAAAACAACGTGCTGGAGAAATGGAGGTTGTATTCTGCTTCTCGACTTGTGCCTTTGGCTAGAAAGTATGTTGAGGAGGGGAAGGTATTAGATAGCGCTTTTCTTGATAAAGTATACGAGCTTTTTGTTGAAGCAAGAGATCTAATTGGTATAGGTCAACTTAAAGGCCAAAATTAGGATGATTGAATAGGGACAGGTTCGGACCCTGTCCTGAAGTTTACTACAAATACATCGATGTATTTATAGTTGAAGAAGTTGAAAGTTAATTTGCTAGATTTTAATTGCGTAAGATGACAAGGACGGACCTTGTCAAGCACCCTTTAAAGGCCTGGCCTTTAAAGGGTGGTCGAGGATGGCCGGAGCTGGTAGGAAGCTAGTATTTAGTATCTTGTATTATGTATTATGCAGGAAATACAAGTAGGAAGGAGAAAGTAGTAAGTAGAAAGCAAAAATAAAAAGTTCAAAATTAAAAGTTCAAAGTTGGAATTTACTAGTTTGTAATTTGGAAAATTGGATAATTGTAGAATTGTTTAGAATTTAGGATTTAGAAATTAGAATTTGGAATTTGTATATTGGAATTTGTATATTGTATATTGTTTGTAATTTGTGATTTGTTTATTGGAATTTGTAATTTTATTCTTTGTCCTATGTTCTTTGTTCTCTTTTTGTTTCCCCTTTGAAATTATTTTGTGAGAAGATATACTTTAGGCCGATGAGGGAATATTTTGAAAAGCTTAAATTGGGCAAAATAAAGCTGAAGTTTGACAGTCTAAATCCCAAACCTTTGTTTTTAAAAGTTGTTTTTGGCAAGATTCTTGGTCCTCTTTCTTTTGATGTTGGTATTGATCTTGGAACAGCCAATACTTTAGTTTGGGTCAAGGGGAAGGGAATTGTGATCAGGGAGCCATCGGTTGTTGCAAGGCGCAAAAAAACAAAGGAAATTTTGGCGATTGGGACTGCCGCAAAAAGAATGCTTGGCAAAGCGCCTGCTACCATTGAAGTTGTGAGACCCCTTAAAGATGGTGTGATCTCCGATTTTGACGCAACAGAAAGTATGCTTTCTTTTTATATCAAGAAAGTTCATGAGTCAGGAACGGCAGTCCCCAAAATTCCAAGGCCAAGAGTTGTCATTGGTATTCCTTCGGGAGTAACAGAAGTTGAAAGAAGGGCGGTGTCAGATGCTGCTCTTTCTGCAGGCGCAAGAGAAGTTCATTTGGTTGAGGAGCCTTTGGCTGCTGCAATTGGTGCAAAGCTTGAAGTAACCAGGCCCGATGGAATCTTGGTAGTTGATATTGGTGGTGGCACAACTGAAATAGCGGTTATTTCCTTGGGGGGTATTGTTTTAGGTAAATCAATCAGAATTGCAGGAGATGAGATGAATGAGGCAATTATTAATTATGTTAAGCTAAAATATTCTCTTCTTTTGGGAGAGGGGACAGCAGAAGATGTAAAGATAAAAATTGGTACTTGTCGGCCTGAAAAAGAAAAGTTCTATGTTGTTCGTGGCCGGGATTTGGAGCGAGGTTTACCTAAATCAATCAAGCTTTCAAATATGGAAGTCCAAGAGGCTCTTTCTCCTATTATTAATGAGATTGTTGGCAATATAGCAGATTTACTTGAAGAGACACCCCCTGAATTGATGGCAGATATTATGGAGCAAGGGGTTTATTTAGCAGGTGGCGGTGCTTTACTTGAGGGGATTGATAAAGTAATTTCTGAGGCTATTAAAATTCCTGTTAATATAGTTGAAGACCCACTTGCTTGTGTGGTTCGTGGTTGTGGCGCTCTTCTTGAAAACCCTGATCTTCTCTATCGTGTAAGATTAACAAGGGGACTATAAATATGTATTTTCAAGATGAAGAAAACTCTTGGCTTATCCTTTTTGCAAGAGGAGTTTTAATACTTGTTTTTTCAATCCTTTTTGCTCGCGCTTTTGAGCTCCAGATTGTTAAGGGGTCTTATTTTCGCTTGCTTTCTGAAAATAATCGCACAAGGAAAATAGAAATTAGCGCCCCTCGTGGCAAGATTCTTGCTCGAGGAGGTGAGGTTTTAGTTAGTAACACTGAAATAAAGAAAAGAATAATTTTTGATCCCAAGGAGGGGTATCTTAAAACTGAAAATTTGGAAGGAGCATCAGAGGAGGATAAGATTTCCGAGTGGAAGCGTGATTATAGTCTTGGCGCAAAAGCCGGGCATATCACTGGCTATTTGGGGGAAGTTGGCGCTGATGAAGTGGGTAAAGTTGATCCGCTTTGCAAGGAAAAAGGTCCTTTTAAAGCGGGCGATTTGGTTGGAAGAGGTGGACTTGAGGAAAGTTACAATTGTCTTTTGAGAGGAATTCCAGGTGAGAAGTTAATTGAGGTTGATACAACTGGCAAGAAGATAAGACTTTTGGGAGAGAAAAAAGCTGTTTCAGGCCTTGATTTGAAAACGACTATTGATTACAAGCTTCAGGAAAAAGTGGCTGAATTGATGGAAGGCAAAAAAGGGGCTGTTGTTGTAAGCGATCCAAAAGGCGAAATTCTTGCTTTATATTCTTCACCTTCTTTTGATCCTAATTGGTTTATTAATAAAGATACAAAGAAAGTAGCAGATGTCTTGAATGATGAAGCAAAACCTTTATTTAATCGCGCTATTTCGAGAATTTACCATCCGGGTTCAACTTTTAAACTTTTTGTCTCTCTTGCTGCTTTAAAAGAGGGGAAAATAGATAAGGATTTTACCTATGAGGATAAAGGAGAGGTAGTTTTGGATACTCCTTATGGCACTTTTAAATATGGCAATTGGTACTTTTCTCAGTATGGTAGGGTTGAAGGGAAGGTTGATATGGTTCGGGCATTGGCGCGGTCAACGGATACATTTTTTTATAAAGTGGGTGAGATTTTGGGTATAGATAATTTAGTCAAGTGGTCAAAGATTTTCGGTTTTGGTAGCAAGACAGGAATTGATCTACCTGGGGAGGTCTCAGGATTAGTTCCTGATCCCGAATGGAAACTAAGAGTGAAAGGGGAAAGTTGGTTTTTGGGTAATACTTATCATATGTCAATCGGCCAGGGAGATTTGGCAGTTAGTCCTATTGAATTAACACAGGCGATAGCAGTTATTGCAAATGGCGGCTATTTATGCAAACCTCATCTTGTGGGGGGAGAAAATTGCCGCAAGCTTGATTTGAATGATGGAGATATTAGTCTTGTTAAGGAAGGTATGATTCAGGTTTGCCAAACTGGCGGCACTGCTTTTCCTTTCTTTGATTTTAAGGAGAAAGTTGCCTGTAAAACTGGAACAGCTGAGACAGGCAAGAAGGATACCACGCATGCTTGGTTTACCTTTTTTGCGCCAGCTTTTGACCCTGAGATAGTGGTTACCGTTTTTGTTGAAGAAGGTGGGGAAGGCTCAAAAGAAGCTGCCCCACTAGGTCGTGCGATTGCTGATTTTTGGTTTAGTCGTAAAAATGGGCTGCCCAAAAATGACTGAAAAAAATTATCTAATTGCTCTTTCTGCTTTTGTTCCTTTTGGACCAGTTCGTCTTTCTTTGCTTTTATCCTATTTTAAGACTGCCAAAAAAGTTTGGAGTCTTTCTCTTTCTGATTTGGCGGAAGTTGGAATTAAAGAAAAATTGGCTTTGGAATTTATTTCTTTTCGCGACAATTTTAATATTGAAGCTTACCTTGAGAGACTTAAAAAATTTGGCATTGACTGTGTTATCAAAGGAGAAGAAAATTATCCCAAAAATTTGGCTGAGATAGATTCAGCGCCTTTAGTCTTGTATGTTAAAGGCAGTTTAAAGTCGTTAGACACCGAATCAGTAGCAATAGTGGGTTCAAGGAAAATGACTTCATATGGCAGAGAGGTTGCGGAAAAATTTGCTTATGAGATTTCCCAAGCTGGAGTAACAATTATCTCAGGCCTGGCAAGAGGGATTGATACCGTGGCTCATAAAAGCGCTCTTGAGGGAGGAGGAAGAACAATTGCAGTTGTTGGCTCTGGCTTAAACAGAATTTATCCTCCTGAAAATACCAATCTTGCTTTATCAATTGCCAAAGACGGTGCTTTAATTTCTGAATATCCGCTTGATTATCCTGCTTTAAGACTTAATTTCGCTGCAAGGAATAGGATAATTTCAGGCCTCTCAAAGATAGTTCTCGTGATTGAAGGAGCTGAAAAAAGCGGCACTTTGCTTACTGCTTCTCATGCGGCAGAGCAGGGAAGAACTGTTTTTGCGGTGCCGGGTCAAATTACCTCTCCTCTTTCTTTTGCTCCTCATTTTTTGATTCAAAACGGAGCAAAGATTGCCTTTTCACCTCGCGATATAATTTCAGAGCTAGATCTTCAATTTAAAGTTGATACAGCTGAAGTAGAAAAAGTTATGCCCAAAGACAAGGAAGAAGAAAAGATACTTTTGGCTTTGGAAAGTGAGCCTTTGCATCTTGATGAAATTGCTAGAATTTGTAGCTTTTCAGTTTCTCTGGTATCATCTAAACTTATTGTTATGGAAATGAAAGGGATGGTCAAAAGCTTAGGCAGCGGCATCTATAAGAAACTATAGGATTGACAAGGACGGACCTTGTCACAAAAATATGAACTTAATAATTGTAGAAAGTCCAACAAAAGCAAGAACTTTATCTAAAATTTTGGGTAAGGATTATGTTATTGAGGCTACGATGGGCCATATCAAAGACTTGCCCAAAAGTGAGCTGGGGGTTGATATCGAAAATAATTTTAAACCTGATTACCTTCTTGTTGCCAAAAAGAAAGAAGTAGTTGATAAGATACTTAACGCGGTAAAAAAAATTGGTGAAGATGGATTAATTTTACTTGCGACAGATCCTGATCGTGAGGGAGAAGCGATAGCCTCTCATGTTGCTGAGATAATTTTGGATAAGGGCAAGGTTAAAAAAGATATCTTAAAAAGAATTACCTTTCACGAAATTACCAAAGAAGCTTTGTATCAAGCTTTAGCTTCGCCTTCTGCTATTGATTCCAACTTAGTTGATGCTCAGACTGCAAGGCGAGTTTTGGATAGACTTGTGGGTTATAAGCTTTCACCTCTTTTGTGGAAGAAAGTAAGAAGAGGCCTTTCTGCTGGTCGTGTTCAGACAGTTGCAGTAAGACTAATTGTTGAGAAAGAGCGCGAAATTGAGGCTTTTTCCCCTCAGGAATATTGGGAGATAACAGCTGAGCTTGAAAAAGATAAAGAGAAATTTGTAGCCAAACTTTTGGAGATAGAAGGAAAAAAAGCCGAGGTCAAAAATCAAAACGAGGCAGAAGCGGTTGTCTCAGATCTTGAAAAATCTAATTATTTTGTTTTAGATGTTATTAAAAAAGAAGTTCGTAAAGCTCCTCATCCACCTTTCACCACTTCTACTTTGACTCAGGCAGCTGCCAACCTCTTTTTTTGGTCTTCAAAAAGAACAATGAGTATTGCTCAAAGGCTTTATGAGAAAGGTTTGATAACCTATCACCGTACAGATTCGGTTAATATCGCAGAAGTCGCGCTTTTGAAGGCAAGAGATTATATTAAGGCAAATTTTGATAAAGCCTATTTGCCAGGTAAGCCTCGAGTTTTTAAGAAGAAAGCCAAACTTGCGCAGGAAGCGCATGAGGCAATTCGCCCTGCCGATCCGTTTTTGAAACCTTATTCTCCTGAAATTGATGTTGAGCCTGAAGGGCATAGGCTTTATGAGCTTATCTGGAAGCGCTTTATGGCAAGTCAGATGGCTGAATCTGTTTATGATGAGACAAAGGTCAAAGTTAGAGCTCAGGGTTCAAAAGATTATTTATTTGGCGCAAACGGACTTATTATGAAATTTGATGGCTGGAAAGTCTTGTATTCCAAAAAGTCAGAGGATGTTGTTTTGCCAAAGCTTGAAAAAGGAAACAAGTTGTCTTTGGTAAAACTAACGCCAGAGCAAAAGTTTACCCAACCACCAGCTCGTTATACAGAGGCTTCTTTGATCAAAACTCTTGAGAAGCTTGGCATCGGCAGGCCATCAACTTATGCGCCGATTATTTCAACTATCCAGCTTCGCAATTATGTTGAAAAGAAGGAAGGGAAGTTTTATCCCACCAAAATTGGAATTGCAGTTAATGATTTCCTGATACCTAACTTTAATGATATTTTTGATTATTCGTTTACTGCAAGAATGGAGGATAATCTTGATTTGATAGCAAAAGGAAATTTGGTTTGGCAGAATGTGATTCGGGATTTTTGGAGCCCTTTTGTTTTGATTTTGGAAAGTGTTGAAGCAAATTCGCAAAGGGTCAAAATAGAGGCCGATTTTTTGGGCAAGAAATGTCCTGAGTGCAAAGAAGGAGACTTGGTGATTAGAATAGGCAGGTTTGGTAAGTTTGTTTCCTGTTCTCGTTTTCCTGAGTGTAAATATAGGGAAAAGTATGTTGAGAAAATTGGAATTAGTTGTCCTGAATGCAAAAAAGGGGAAGTGGTTGTTAAAAGAACTGCAAAGGGCAAGAAATTTTACGGCTGCTCGCATTATCCTGATTGCAAGTGGGCAAGCTGGAGAAAACCTCAAGCAAATAATCCAACACCGGGTGTTGACTAGCTTCAAACAGTGGGTAAAGACGGACTTCGGACTTCAGTTATCGGCTGTCGGACATCGGACATCGGATATCGGATATCAGTTATCGGCTGTCGGATATCGGCTGTCGGAATTCAGTCGAAGTTAGTCGGAAGAAAATATCTGCATTATGAAAGATCCAAGTAGAAAGTAGTAAGTAGAAAGTAGAAAGCAAAATTAATAAATAGTTAAAAGTTCAAAGTTGAAAGTTAAAAGAATTCGGATTTCAGCTATCAGTTGTCAGCTGTCGGAGTTGTTTGCTATCTTAATTCATAAATCTTAAATCCTAAATCAAAATTCTATAATCTATAATCCATAATCAAAAATCTATAATCTAATCATAAAGTTTTGACTTTTGATTTTTAATTTTTAATTTAATTTGTGATTTGGAATTTGCCTGCCCTGAATCGAATTTATTCTGGTTCAGGGTTTAGAATTTAGATATTAGAATTTAGAATTTGGAATTTGTATATTGTTTGTATATTGGAATTTGGAGCTTGGATTTGTAATTTCTAATTTGTGATTTTCCCTTTGTTCTTTGTTCTAACCTAGTAGGTAAAAAGCAAGGGGTAAAAGGTAAAAGAAATTCAAGTAGAAAGTAGAACGTAGTAAGTAGAAAGCAAAATTCTATAATCTATAATCCAAAATCTATAATCTAATTAGAAAGTTTTGACTTTTAACTTCTGCCTCTTGAGAATTGTTTCTTTTCTTTCTATACTTTCAAAAGATGGAAGATTGCATTTTTTGCAAAATAATAAGAGGTGAGGCTCCTTCTGAAAAAGTTTGGGAAGATGAAGAGATCTTGGCTTTTAAAGATATTAAGCCTTCAGCTCCTGTTCATATTTTAATTGTTCCCAAAAAGCACATACAAAATCTTTCTGATACAAGTTCTGAAGATCAAGCGCTTTTGGGAAAAATTCAGCTTACGGCGGTTGAGATTGCAGAAAAATTGGGGATTAAAGATGCATTTCGAGTTTCTACTTTAAATGGAAAAAATGCGGGTCAGGTAGTTTTTCATCTTCATTATCACTTGATGGGAGGTTGGAGCGAAAAACCTAATTTATGATTAGATCAGAAATTAGCAAAAAAATAGGTGAGGCTATGAAAGCAGGCGACAAAGTTCGTCTTGAGACTCTTAAGCTTCTTTCCTCAGCCTTGAATTACGAATTTATTAGTAAACAGCATGAACTTTCGGAAGACGAAGAGCTTGCTGTAGTCCGAAGAGAAATCAAGAAGAGAAAAGATGCAATTGAAGCTTATTTGAAAGTTAATCAAAAGGAAAGGGCAGAAGCTGAAGAGAAAGAAATGGCAATTTTAAAAGAGTTTCTGCCTGAGGAGGCAAGCGAAGAAGAAATCTCAAAAGTGATTGATGAGGCAATTTCGCAGTTTGGTGCATCGCCAGCTAATTTTGGCAAAATTATAGGTTTTGTGATGGGGAAAATGGGGAATAAAGTTGATGGCAACACCGTTTCGCAGTTGGTTCGCAAAAAGCTTGCTTGATTTCTTTCTTTATGATTAGAGTTAGAGTTTTTAAAACGTCAAATTATCCTGTGTCAGCGCCGCCTTTAAAGAGGAAGGTTAGGGATTTTCTTTTGGCAAATTCTGTTACTTCTGATGCTGAAATTTCTATCGCCTTGGTAAGTAAACCTAAAATGCTTGAGCTTGTCAAAAAATATCTTAAGGAGAATAGTTTACACAATGTTCTTTCTTTTACCGAAAGTGAAGTTGGCCCAAAGTTTGTCTATCCGCCTGATTCTTTTCTTCAATTGGGTGAAGTTGTAGTTTGCTATTCGCAAGCGGTTGAGGAGGCAAAAAGGGATAATATGACGATCGATGAAAAAGTCTGGCAGCTGGTGGAGCATGGAATAATGCATCTTTTGGGGCATCATCATGAAGAGTGAGTATGACTTTGTACTTAAAATATAGGCCTCAGAAAATTGCCGATCTTGATCTTGAAGAAGTAAGAACAAGTTTAGAGAAAATGGTAAAAGGGGGAAATATTCCCCATGCCCTTCTTTTTGCGGGACCAAAAGGAACGGGTAAAACTTCTGCTGCAAGGATTGTTGCCAAAGTGTTAAATTGCGAGAAAAACGAAAAGAAGTTGGGGGAGCCTTGTAATGAGTGTGAACAGTGCCTTTCTATTATGAAGGGCTCGAATATTGATGTTGTTGAAATTGACGCTGCAAGTCATAGGGGTATTGACGATATTAGGCTTTTGAGAGAATCAATTAAACTTGCACCTTCAAAAGCAAGAAGCAAAGTTTATATTATTGACGAAGCTCATATGTTAACTCTTGAAGCTTCGAATGCCTTGCTTAAGACTTTGGAGGAACCTCCAAGCCATGTATTTTTTATTTTAGCAACAACAGATCCTGAAAAATTAATTCCTACTATTAGGTCAAGAACGACAATAATTAATTTTAAGAGGGCATCAAAAGTTGAGTTGACAGAATCTCTTGAGAAAAAAGCGAAGGGAGAGAAAATCAAATTCGAAAAGAAGGCCCTTGAGGCAATAGCTTCTTTTTCTGATGGTTCTTTTCGCGACGCAACTAAAATCTTGGAGCAATTGATTGATGAGGGTATAAAGCTTGAATTTGAGGAAGTTAAAAAATATCTTGATAAACTGGCAAATTTTGATTTGGATGATTTTGTTCAAGCTTTGTCCCAAAAAGATTTAGATTTTCTTCTTGAGTCAATTAATAAAGCTTCAGAAGGGGGATCCGAGATGGAATTACTGCTTGATAAGCTGCTTCTAAGGTTGAGAGATGAACTGATTGGAAGTCTTGAAATTGGTGAAGAAGGTGCTTTATTCAAACGAAGTGAATTAATTCAATTGATTGAACTTTTGCTTGAGGCAAAAAGGGAAATGTTATCTTTGTCTGATTTTGAATATTTGCCTCTTGAAATAGCAGTTATTAAGTGGTGTGGTGAAGTAAAGGAGAAGGGCGAAAAAGAGGGTTCGGAGACCAAGAATAAAATGGAGGTGGAGGAAAAAGATAAGGAAAAGAAAGTTAATGATCTAAAGAATGCAGAACCCGAACCTGTAGATAGCAAGATTACCGAAGAAATGTGGCGGAATATTTTGATACAGGTGGGTAAAGTTAATGCTTCAATTGAGGCGTTGCTGCATGCTGCAAGACCTGAAAATTTTGATGGTCAAACTTTAAATTTGAGTGTTTATTATAAATTTCATAAAGAAAAGCTTGAGGACGCAAAACACAGGCAAATTGTAGAAATGGTGGTAGGAAAAATTTTAAACAGGCCTGTAAGATTGGTTTGCTCTTTGAGCACCCCGCCTGTTAAAAAGGTGGTAGAAGAAAATTATAATGAAGATTTACCATCTGAGAAAGATCTTGTTGATGTTGCTAAAAATATTTTTAGCAGCTAAAATGTAAGTTATGTTTGATAAGTTTAAACAAATTGGAGAACTGGGTAAGCTAAGGTCACAAGCGAAAGAGTTAGAGCGGCAGCTTGCTTTGGTCAAAGAGACTTTGGAGAAAAATGGCGTAAAGGTAGTGGTAACAGGCGCTCAAAAGATAGAATATTTGGAAATAGATGGTGTTGAGAGAAAAGACATAGCAGATGTTATTAACAGTGCTTTTAAAGAAGTCCAGAAAAAATCAGCAAAGAAAATGATGGAAATGGGCGGAGGTTTAACTGGACTCCTTAAGGGTCTAGGTAGATAATGAATTTTACTTATTTTGATTAGAGCTTCTTACAATTTTTATGAAATTACCCAAAGTTATTGAAAGCCTTATTGAATCCTTTCAAAAATTACCGGGTATTGGTCCTAAAACAGCACAAAGACTTACTTTTTATCTTTTGAATGTGCCTCAGAGCCAGCTAGATTATTTTTCAGAGTCTCTTTTGAATTTAAAAAAGAAGACCGTTTTTTGCTCGGTTTGCAAAAATATTACAGAAGTTGATCTTTGTCCTATTTGTTCTGATTCCTCTCGTAATAGAAAAGTAATTATGGTAGTTGAGCAACCTCTTGACTTGATTGCTTTTGAAAAAACAGGAAAGTTTAAAGGTCTTTATCATGTTTTGCATGGTAGAATTAGTCCTCTTGAAAATATTGGTCCTGATGAGATTTTTGTTGATGATCTTTTAAAGCGGATTAGTAGCCAAGATATAGATGAGATTATTATTGCTACAAACCCCAATATGGAAGGTGAGGCGACGGCGATGTATTTGGCTAAGGAAATAAGGAAAATTAGTGATAGTATTAAAATAACTCGTTTGGGAATGGGAATTCCCACGGGGGCTGATCTTGAGTATGCTGATGATTTGACCTTAACTCAGGCTCTTGAAGGAAGAAGGCAAATTTAATTATGGGAAATCCTGCCCAAAAAATAGCAAGCCAGACTAAACGAAATGCGATCAGGATGGCGCAGACTCTTGTGCAGGAGCCTTCTGAGATATTAAAAACAGCTGCAGGCCAGATTTTGCCAACATCCGAAGAGAAGTTACCAGATAAATCTAACCAATCCGCATCTTTTCTTAATGTTTCGGAAAATGGCTTTTCTGAAGAGGATAAGAAGAAACAAGAGCAAGTTGACATGTCTCGTTTGCGTGAGCTTGAGGGCGAATTAAGACAGGTTAGAATAGAAAAGACTGTTCGTGAGCTTCAGGAGAAAATTTCAAATGGCGAGATAGTTTATCTTGAAGAATATCCTGAAATTCCAGTTGAACAGAAGCAAGTCTTAAAAGCTCAAATGGAAGCTGTTGCCAAAAGAAGAGAAGAAGAGGTAAAAGCACAATCTGGGCAAGCTGCTTCAGAACCCTCTAGTCGGCCTTCAAGAAGATTGTTTGGTTTTGGTGGATCCAAAAAACATGCCGAGGATCTGCAGAAAAGTAGAGAAACCAGAATGCCACCTTCAGGTTAGGTTACCCTTTAAAGGCCAGGCCTTTAAAGGGTGGTGGTGATAAATTAAGAAGGATCAGATATAATATGACAAAAGTTTTTGGTCTTAATCTGTTATGGATATTTATTTAAGCAATACTTTAACTCATAAGAAAGACAAGTTTATTCCTTTTAAAGAAGGCGAAGTGGGGATCTATTCTTGCGGGCCGACCGTTTATTGGAATCAGCATATTGGCCACATGTATGCTTACACTCAATGGGATATTTTGGTTCGTTTCTTCCGCGTTTTGGGTTATAAAGTCAAATGGGTGATGAATATAACAGATGTTGGTCATATGACCTCCGATGAAGATGCTGGGGAAGATAAGATGGAAAAAGGGGCAAAAAGAGAAGGCCTTGATGTCTGGCAATTGGCAGAAAAATATATTGCTCAATTTAAAGATAGTTTAAATCTTTTAAACATAAGCTTTCCGGATGTTCTTTGCCGTGCGACAGAGCACATAGAGGATCAGATAAAGTTAATTCAAAAAATAGAAGCTAATGGTTTTACTTATAAGACTAAGGTGGGTGTTGTCTTTGATACTTCAAAATTTCCGGATTACCCCAAATTTGCCAATCTTGATCTTAAGTCGCAAAAAGCGGGAGCAAGAGTAGAAGTAGATCCGGAAAAGAAGAACCCTTGGGACTTTTTGCTTTGGGTGACAGGCCAACCTAACCATATTATGCAATGGGATTCTCCTTGGGGCAGAGGTTTTCCGGGTTGGCATATTGAATGTACAGCAATGAGTGTTAAATATTTAGGCGAAAGGTTTGATATTCACACAGGTGGAAAAGAGCATATACCTGTTCATCATACCAACGAAATTGCTCAAGGTTATGGTGCTTTTGGCCATCAAACAGCTAATTATTGGCTCCATAATGACTGGCTTTCTTTAAAAGGTGGAGAAAAAATGAGTAAAAGCAAGGGTAATTTTATTACTGTTCAAGAGCTTAAAGAGAAAGGTTATAATCCTTTGGCTTTGCGATATCTCTTTATGACCTCGCATTATAAAAAGGGTCTTGAATTTTCCTGGGAAGCGCTTGATGCCGCCTCAGTTGCCTTATCAAAGCTAAAACAACAGACTCTCTCCTTGCGTGAAGAGGTGTCAAGAGAGGTTCTTTCAAAAGAAAAGCTAGAAAAACTTGAGAGTTTTAGGGAGAGGTTTCTTCTTTCTTTGGCTGATGATTTGAATATTCCTTCTGCTTTGGCTGTTGTCTGGGAGGCTGCCAAAAGCAACATCCCTTCTGTTGATAAGTATGATCTTCTACTTTTCTTTGATGAAGTTTTGGGTCTTAAGATGACTGAAGAAATGCCAAAAGTAGAAGTACCTGAGGAAGTTTTAATATTGGCTCGCAAAAGATATTCCTTGAGGAAGGAGGGCCTTTTTGATGAAGCGGATAAGATAAGGTCAGAAATTGAAAGTAGGGGTTTTGGAGTAAAGGATTTGCCTGATAAAACTGAAGTCTATCCACTTAATAAAAATGCTTAAAGCGGTCATTTTTGATTTGAACGGCACAATTTTGGATGATGAAGATAATTACACTGACGCGTTTCGTTATGTACTTCATCTTTTGGGGGTTGAAACTGGTAATGATTTTACTCACACAAGAGGTGTTGGGGTAAAGGAAAATTGGATAGATTTTAAGTTACGATACAATATTAAGACTAAAAAGAGTCTTGATGAGCTTGTTTCTTTAACGCAAAAGGCATATCTTAAGGAGTTTGATAAAGTCAAACTGAGGAAGGGTTTTTTGAAATTTGTCAAAAATCTCAAACTTTTGGGTATCAAAACTGCTATTGCCACCTCAAACGATTACAGTATGGTGGAGAAGTTTTTTGATAAGTTTGGGCTTGAAGAATATTTTGACGTTGTTACTTCAGCAGAAGAAGTTTCTTTAAATAAGCCATCTCCTCAAATTTTTCTTTTGACTGCTGAAAAATTGGGTCTTGAGCCATATGAGTGTTTGGTTTTTGAGGATAGTGAAGCTGGGGTTGAGGCTGCTCATTTAGCTGGAATGGCTGTTGTGGGAATAGCAAAAGATGGAAAAAGTGATTTTAAAAAAGCGCAGAAAGTGATTCACAATTTCAAGGATTTCAAGCTTTTGCCGCAGGAAAGGGTAATTAATTAAGTTTGATTCTCTTTATTTCAAAGGTTTCTTTTTCTTTTCTTTGGGGAGAACTTACAACAAGTCCGACAGAGTCAATTCTAGGG
Source organism: Candidatus Woesebacteria bacterium (assembly GCA_013426185.1). Lineage (NCBI taxonomy): Bacteria > Candidatus Woeseibacteriota > Candidatus Woesebacteria bacterium. The sequence continues at coordinate 80,092 of CP058602.1, forward strand.
AAATTTTTTCTTATCTCCTCCCAAAATTTTTCTGAAAGGCGGCCCGTATAGCTTGCATATCCTGCTTTTTCGCTTTGATTGCAAAGCTTGTTTTCCCATTCTCTGATGATAGCGAGTATTTTCTCTCCTTCTTTGTTGAATTCTTCTTGATTGTCTTCAGGATTAATTGAATATTGCAAGTGAATCTTGCGGAAGCGCTCAAAAGCTTCTCTGTTATTTTCAATCATTCGCTCGTAGTATTCTTTAAACTTAGTCATAACCTAAATATTAAAACTGTTTTTTTATTTTTTCTCAAGAGGAGAAATTAACTTAAAACTTAAAAGTCAAAAGTCAAAAATATAATTCAAAACTCAAAACTCAAAAGTCAAAACTTTCTAATTAGATTATAGATTTTGGATTATAGATTATAGAATTTTGATTTAGGATTTAAGATTTATGAATTAAGATAGCAAACAACTCCGACAGCTGACAACTGATAGCTGAAATCCGAATTCTTTTAACTTTTAACTTTGAACTTTTAACTATTTATTAATTTTGCTTTCTACTTACTACTTTCTACTTGGATCTCTCATAATGCATATACTGTCTTCCGACTAGCTTTGACTGAATCCCGATAGCTTATATCCGACGGCTGATTTCTGACGTCCGATATCCGACGTTCGATATCCGATATCCGACGACCGACAGCTGACGTCTGATGTCCGTTATGCTATATTTTCTTTTAGTGAATAAAAATTATCTTCTTTTCTTATTTCTTTTTGTCTTGGGTATTTCTTTTGGCCTTTTATTAGGTCCTAGGTCTTATACGAAAGTAGAAGTTAAACCACCACTTGTTTCTTCATTTTTAAAAACACCTCTTCCTATTGAAGACAAAAGGATAACATTGATTGCAGTTGGTGATATTCTTCTTGCCCGCAAAGTAAATTATAAAATGGTTATGATGAATAATTTTAACTGGCCCTTTGAAAAAGTGGCAGATTTTTTGAAATCTTCCGATTTTACTTTTGCCAATCTTGAGTTGCCGCTTGTTGAAAATTGTAAGCCGACTGAAACAGGTATGGTTTTTTGTGGTGATAAAAGGGGAGCCTTGGGGCTTGTTTTTGCCGGTATTGATGCCTGTAATTTGGCCAATAATCATTCTTTAAACTACGGTGAAGATGGCTTGTCTCAAACTAAGCAAATACTTAAAAATGCAGGTATTGCAAGTTTTGGAGGCGCTGATATTTTTAGGAAAGAAATAAAAGGTGTTAGGTTTTCCTTTTTGGGTTTTAATGAAGTGGGTTTAGGAGAGGGAGCTTATAAAAAACTTTTATCTCAAGTTGCATCACAAGTAGAATCTGAGAGAAAGTTGGCGGATGTTGTTGTTGTCAGTTTTCATTGGGGAAATGAGTATACAGAGAATATATCATCAAGACAGAAGGAGTTAGCGCATTTGGCGATTGATTCAGGAGGAGATTTGGTGATTGGTCACCATCCGCATTGGGTTCAAGGTCAGGAAGAATATAAAGGCAAGCGAATTTTTTATAGTTTGGGTAATTTTGTCTTTGACCAGATGTGGAGCGAGAAGACAAAAGAAGGTCTTGTCATTCGTCTCACTTTCGACAGTGATAATCTTTTAAAAGTGGAAGAATTCCCAGTTAAAATAGAAGACTTTGGCCAACCATATTTGGAAGTGACTTATTAGTTTGTGATACTTGTTGATTAGTGTAATATAATAGAATTGTGTCTAAGTTGAACCTGGCAGTTATTTTTGGAGCAAAGTCCGCTGAGCATGAGGTTTCCATTGTGACCACTTTTCAAGCTTGGGAATGGATAGACAAAAAGAAGTACAACCCCTTTCTTATTTATATTGATCAAAATAACAATGCTTATTTATGCCCGCCTCTTAGAAAGGAAAGTTATAAGGATTTTATCAATAAAGTTTTAGAACAGAATAGGCGTATTGATTTTGTGAAAGGTGGAATAGAGATGAAGGGGGGAATTTTGCTGAAGAAAAGAGTAAATATAGATGTGGCTCTTCTTACAATGCACGGTCTTTATGGTGAGGATGGAAAGATTCAAGGCATGCTTGATTTCTTTGATATTCCTTATACCGGCAGTGGGGTTTTGGGTAGCGCTTTAGGGATGGATAAAGTTTTGATGAAGGAAATCTTTGAGAAACTTGGTTTGAAAGTTGTTAAATATTTTTGGTTTTATGATATTGAGTATAAAAAAGATAAGTCCTTGTTTTTTAAAAGGGTAGACAAAGAGCTTGGTTATCCTGTTTTTGTTAAGCCCGCAAATTGTGGTTCAAGTGTTGGAATTAGAAAAGTAAAGAATAGGAAAATGCTAGATGGGGCTATAAAGCAGGCGGCTAAGTTTGATCACAAGATATTGATTGAAGAGGGTGTAAGTGGTGCTAAGGATATTAACTGTTCAATTTTGGGAGGTTATGATCCTCAAACTTCAGTTTGCGAGGAAGTTTTAACAGATGAGGAGTTTTTGTCCTTTGAAGAAAAATATCTAAAGGGTGGAAAAACGAAAGGGATGTTAGGTCTTTCTCGTATTGTGCCTGCTCCTATTCCTGATAAGGCAACAAAGGAAATACAGAGGCAGGCAAAGATGGTTTTTAAGGAGCTGGGTTGCTGGGGAGTTGCAAGGATGGATTTTCTTTATCAGCCTAAAAGTAGGGCAATCTATCCTAATGAGATAAACACAATTCCTGGCTCTTTAGCCTTTTATTTGTGGAAGGCTAGCGGGCTTGAACCTTCTTCGTTAATAGACAAACTTGTTAATTTAGCTTTGGAAAGAAAAAAACAACAAGATTCTTTAAGCTTGACTTTTAAGAGCCGAATTCTTGATCAAAAGTAGTGGTCTGGTAGTTCGTTTTCAAGAAGAATAACAGCAGGCGGCCTTATAATCTTGGGTATTATTTCTTCTACGTTTTCATCTTTTCCTATTGTGATTATCTTAGTTTTCTTCTTTTTTCCTTTTTGTGCGCCTTTGAAGATAGCTTGTCGGTTTGTTTTACCCACAATAATTAGAGTGTCGGCAACCATTGCTGCCTTTTTGCCCATTTCGTAGTTGACCTCATATTGCTTTTTACCAAGTTCTATGATTCCTGGGGTTACAACTATTTTTTGTCTGTTTTTAAAATCTTTAAGTTTTTCAAGCGCTCTTTCAAAACCAAGCGGATTTGAATTATAAGTATCGTCAAGGATGGTTATTTTAGAGTTAATTGCTTTTTCCTCCAATCTGTGACTTGGATTTTTAAACTTTTTCATTCTTGAGATTATCTCGCTTTCTTTTAAGCCTAGAATTATGCCAATTTTGACAATGCTTTTTTCAAAATCTATGAATTTATTAAGCTCTTGGGGCACAAAAAGTTTATTTCTGTCTTTGATAAAAGGTATTAATTCGCTTTTAGCCTCCTTTATTGCTTTGGCACTTCCAAACCTTTCAAGGTGCATAATACCGAAGATGGTAATAACCCCGAAATCTGGCTTTACAAGCTCACATATTTTTTTGATTTCTCCCTTTTGATAAGCGCCAGCTTCAACGATAAATATCTCGTGTTTTTTGTTTAATTTTTTTAAAATGAGACTTGCTATTCCTATTTTTGTATTTATATTTTCTTCAGTTTTGATGACATTAAATTTTTCCTGAAGCACGAAACTTAGTAATTCTTTAAAGGTTGTTTTTCCATAGCTTCCTGTTATTACAATTCTTTTAAGATCAGGGTATAGGCTGATTTTTATTTTGGCGGCAAGAAATATCAGTCCTTCAATTAGCTGGAATATTCTTTTATTTATCATATTTGCGATGGCTACTGCTTTTTTGTCTTTTGTGAAGGTGAGTAGTAGGGAGGTTAAAAAGAAAGTGAGTAAGACTCTTAAGGTTATCTTTAAATGATTTTTCTTTTCTTTGAGGTCCTCAATAGAGTTTTTAGATAGCCAATTTAGAAACCTTTCGGTATTATACTCTTCAAGTTGAAGCAGATAAATTAGCTTTCTAATCTTTTCCATTTTCTATAAAGTTTTCAATCAACTTAGCTATTTTTTTAGGATTTTCTAGGAAAGGAAAGTGGTCTCCTTCCACTATTTTAAGCCTGCTATTTTTTATCAGTTTTTTAATCGTTTTGCCGTTTTCTTTATTTAATTCTTTGTCGTTTTCGCCCCAGATTATAAGGGTTGGCGCTTTTATCTCGCTGAATTTTTTTTGCAGATCTTCTTTTACTAAATTTTTAAGAAGCGGCAACAACTTTCCTGCTTCTTTATAATCCCTGCTCACCAAAAGTCTTTTTAGAAAAGGAGAAAAAGTTGAAATTATCCTTTGAGGAATTATGGCTTTAATTTTGTATAAGACTGAAAGTTTTTTGTTTTTTATTCCTGAAGGAGCGATGAGAATAAGCTTTTTGACTAGTTGTGGTTCTTTTTGAGCTATTATTGCTGCTATTTTTCCTCCAAAGGAATGCCCCGTAAGGTATATGTTTTTTATCTTCTTACTTTTAATCCATTTGATAATCTCTTCTGCATAGTCAAACGAAGATTTAAGTTTAGGATTAAACTTGCTTTTTCCGAATCCGGGTAGGTCTGGCAAGAATATTTTGTATTTTTTGTAAAGGTAGGGAACAAGTGGCAGGAAGGATTTTCCATTTGCTTGCCAGCCATGTAGGAAAATAATCTTTTTATTTCCTTGACCAAACCCCAGATAGTTTATCTCCTTCGTCATTTCTTTTGTATTTTAGCATAGGGGAAAGCGAGAGTGTTCAAACAGAAGAGACGAAAAAAGGTGGTCTTGGTCCTGTCTTCTTTGTTTTAGTTGTTTTTGCGCTAATTGCTGTTGTTTTATGGTTTGGGACAAGAGGCAAGAAATCTGTTTCTGAAAATAATCAAGTAGCGTCTGCTGGTAGTTTAGAAACCCAAAAAGAGCCTGTTTCTAGCTCTCAGGAGGTTAGAACTATTGAGGTTGAGGCGGGCATGTATTACTTTAAACCAAGTGAGATTAAAGTTAAAAAGGGCGAGAAAGTTAGGATTGTCTTAAAGAATGTTGAGGGAATGCATGATTTTGTTATTGATGAGCTGAAGGTAAATTCCGGTATTATTCAGTCAGGCCAGACTACCGAGTTTGAGTTTGTTGCTGAGAAGACTGGAGAGTTTGAATATTACTGCTCAGTTTCAAACCACCGGGCAATGGGAATGAAAGGAACTTTAGTTGTTAGCGAATAGGAATTTGTGTTGGGATTTGAAGCTTTTTTACGAGACTGATATTGAGTGCAGCTAGGATTGGATAATAACACATTGCCGGTGGTAAAACCTAATTAGCAGTGGTGTTGCGGCGAGATCTTTTATCTTTTTACTCTTCAAGCATTAAGCCACGGGCTTTAGTCTGTGGAGTATCATTTTAACTACAAATACATCGATGTATTTGTAGTTATATTAATTTTGATGAATAGCTGGCAAGATTAGATTATGAGAAAAATTGAAAAGAAAGTTTGGCCTGAATACTTTCAGGCGATAATGGGTGAGTTTAAGCGGTCTGCCAAATCTTAATCTTCTTCCGGGATCGGCTAAGGCGAAGGTTGTTAAGTTTTTGGGAGAAAGCTCTCACTAGGTTTTTGTAGCAGATTCTTGGTGGAGGGATTATGATATAAACAATGAATAAAAGAATGGTAAGCTTCATTCACTTTCATAATTCTACCTCTCAAACTTTGGATGTGATTTTGCATGGCGGATCGGTTGGGATTGACTCCCCATTTATGCAAAAAGTCTTTCAAGTATCAAAAGATAAAGGAAATAGCGTTATTATGTTTAATTTTCCTTACTTTGAGAGAGGAGAGGACCATTCCTCAGGTCCAAAATTGAAAGAAGAACTTTCGACTCTTAAGAGAATGCTAAGGATTGCAGGAGCTAGTGAATTTACTCGCATTCGCCTGATTGGTAAATCGTTAGGTGGAATTGTTGCCAGCTTTTATCTTGATAGTTTGGACTTTGAGGAAAAGAAGCGCTACGAGGTGATTATCTTGGGTTATGTAACAGGGGATGTTAAGTTAGAAGGTTTCGGAGGGAAAATTACCATTATTCAAGGAGAAAAAGATAAATTTGGGGATATTGATGTGGTGAAAAAAGATTTGCAGGACGCTGTCTCAAGAAACATAGCTTACTATCAGATTCAAAATGCCGACCACAGTTTTCGGGATTCAGTAACCAAAGAACCGATTTATGAAGAAGAAGTGATTAGGATTTTGGGGATGGTTTAAATCTGACATCATAAGGCGGGAGGAGCTTGAAGTCCGGGCCTATATCTTCTGAATTATTTCCAATTTTAGGTTAAAATACTTGTATGAGTTTATCAGTCGGTATAGTAGGTCTTCCCAATGTTGGCCCTAGCACAACTCTTACTTGCTCACAAATACTACGTGTTTGTGTCGCAAGGGCGAGTATGCGGGGCTTGTCTTGTTTTATTATAGAAGGAGGTTTAATAAATGAGTCTTAGTGTAGGTATAGTAGGCCTTCCCAATGTTGGTAAATCTACGCTTTTTAATGCGCTTTTGAAGCGTCAGCAGGCGTATGTTGCTAATTTTCCTTTTGCCACGATTGAACCCAATGTTGGTATTGTTCCTGTGCCTGATAATCGTTTGCAAAAACTGGCTGAGGTGGTCAAAAATGAGGAAAAGATGAATTCTTTGCCTCCCATTGTTCCTGCAACAGTTGAATTTGTAGATATAGCAGGATTAATTGCCGGTGCTTCAAAGGGGGAAGGATTGGGAAATAAGTTTTTAAGTCATATTAGGGAGACTTCAGCAATTTGCCATGTTTTGCGCGTCTTTTCTGATCCTATTGTAATTAAAGAAGGCTCAAGTAACCCCGAGTCCGATTTTGAAGTAGTTGAAACAGAGCTTAAACTAGCCGATCTTCAGACACTTGAAAAACAGCCGACTTTTGCTGATGTCTCAAGAAGTAAAAAAGACCCCAATGATCCGGAGTTAGCTCGAGCAAAAGTTACTGACAAATTAAGAGAAGCCTTGGAAAAAGGCGTTCCCGCCCGCGAGGTTAACCTAAATGAGGAAGAAGAAAAAATTGCCAAAACTTTGAATCTTTTAACCTCAAAACCAATACTAGTTGTTTTAAATGTTGATGAGGATGATTTAAGAAGAAGCGATGAAGTGGCTTCTTATTTTGCCGAGAGATTAAAAGTTAATCCTGATTGTGTAGTTGCTATTTGCGCCAAAACTGAAAGCGAGCTTTCAAGCCTCGATGAAAATGACCAAAAAGCTTACCTTGCCGATCTTGGTATTAGCGAATCTGGTCTTGAGAGACTTATCAGAAAGGCTTTTTCTACTTTGGGGTTGATTAATTTCTTGACAGCTGGTGAAAAAGAGGTTCGTGCTTGGACGATTAAAAAAGGAGCAAATGCTCAAGAAGCGTCAGGCGAGATACATTCAGATTTTGCCAAAAACTTTATTCGCGCTGAGGTTGTTAGTTTTGACGATTTTGTCTTGCTTGGCGGTTGGAAAGCATCGCGCCAAGCGGGTAAAGTGAGAAGCGAAGGCAGAGATTATATCGTATCTGACGGGGATGTAATTGAATTTTTGATAGGGAAATAGTGCGAAACGGTCGAAGCTAGCCGTAAGATTGTATCTAGTATCTAGTATCTTGTATTATGTATTATACAGGGAATAAAAGTAGAAAGTAGAATGTAGTAAGTAGAAAGCAACGGATTTCAGATATCAGCTGTCGGATATCAGATATCGGACGTAGGCTTTCAGCTATCAGAGCTAGTCGGAGCTGATCAGAAACTTGTATCTAGTATCTTGTATTATGTATTATGCATGAAAATGCATTATCCCCATAATACATAATTCATAATACACAATACTAAATTCTTTTCCCTTTGTTCTATGTTCTAATGTATAATTACCCTTATGACTTATTTTTTTGACGGAAAGGCTTTTGCAGAAAACAAAAAAGCTAAGCTTGAACAAAGAGTTGAAAAGCTGCGAGGTAAAAAAGTCATTCCTACTCTTGCTTCAATCTTGGTTGGTCCTAATAAAAGCAGTCTGTTTTATACTAATCTTAAGAAAAAATTTGCGGAGAGCGTAGGTTGTAAATTAATAGTTTTTGAATTTGATTCAAGAGTTACTAAAGAAAGTATTCTTCAAAAGATTGAAGAGCTAAATAAAGATAAAAATATTGATGGAGTGATGATTCAACTACCACTTCCACCAAATTTTTCGGCTTTGGATAGGGAAGAGGTAATTAATAGCATTGTAAGAGAAAAAGATGTGGATGGCTTAAGAGAGGATTCGATCTACTTAACGCCTGTAGTTAAAGCTGTTTTGCAAGTTTTAAAGGAAGCATCTTCTTATATTGTGCGACCACCTTTAAAGGTGATAGTGGTAGGATCTGAGGGTTTTGAGGGGAGAAAAATATCTAAAGTTCTGTCTGAAATGGGATATGAAGTCAAAGGGGTTGACAAAAAAAATTTTTTAGAATCGAAAGATTTACTAAAAGAAGCTGACATAGTTGTTTCGGTGACTGGTTGCAAAGATATAGTTAAAGCGTCTGATATTGCTGATGGCGCGATCTTGGTTGATGTAGGCTATCCCTTGGGTGATATTGAAAAAGAAGCTTATAGTAAAGCTTCTTTTGTTTCTCCTGTCCCTGGCGGTGTTGGCCCTCTTACTATATACTTCTTGATGGAAAATCTTGTTGAATCTGCGTTTTCAAGAGTTTAATATATCTCTTGATAAGTTGACTTTAAATTGATAAGATTGCGGAAGTTATGACTAAAATAAAAATTTCAGTTGAAAAACTTTTTGAATTAGGCGCTCATTTTGGTCATCAAGTGAGCCGTTCTAATCCTAAGGCTAAGGATTTTGTTTATACACAAGAAGGTGGTGTTTTAATTTTTGATTTGCCGAAGACAAAAGAGCTTCTTTCTGAGGCGTTTCTTTTTTTGGCAAAGATTGCAAAAGAGAAGAAGGGTATTATTTTTCTTGGCACAAAAAGACAAATAAAGAATAAGATTAAAGAGGTGGCTCAATTTTCTGGTAGTTATTTTGTTAATGAAAGATGGCTTGGGGGTACTTTGACCAACTTTTCTCAAATCAAGAAATCACTTGGTAAACTTCAAGATTTAAAAGATAAAAGGGCAAAAGGTGAGTTGGGCGAGTATACTAAAAAGGAACGTTTACTGATTGATAGAGAAATAGATCGGTTGGAAAATCTTTTTGGTGGGCTTTCAGGCATAGAGGATTTGCCGGCGGTGTTGGTTGTTGTTGATATAAGAAGAGAAAAAACAGCGGTGAGTGAAGCTAAAAAGACTGGAGTTCCAGTAGTTGCTATAGTTGATTCAAATTCTGACCCAAATTTAGTTGACTATCCTATTACTATGAATGATGATTCAAAAGAGGCTGTGAGCTATGTCTTGGATTTGATGGCAGAAGTGATAAAAGCAACAAGAGATGGTAAAAAAGTTGAAATAGAATAAGATGGGTAAAATTGATATCAATTTGATTAAAAAATTAAGGGAGGAAACTGGAGTTCCGATAGTTCGCATTCGCGATATTTTGGAGGAAGTTGGTGGGGATGAAAAGAAGGCGCTTGAAATTCTAAAAAAGGAAGCTCTGGAAAAAGTTGAAAAAAGAGGTGGAAGGGAGACTCATCAGGGCAAAATTTTTGCTTATGTTCATCACACAGGGAAAGTGGCGTCTTTAGTTGAGCTTCTCTGCGAAACTGATTTTGTTGCAAGAAATGAACTTTTTGAGAGCTTAGGCCGTAATCTTGCTATGCAAGTTGCCTCAATGGGTGATGAAAATCTTGAGACACAGGCTTTTATCAAGGATCCTTCAAAGACAGTTTCAGATTTAATTAAAGAAGTTATTGCCAAAACAGGAGAGAACATAAAATTGGGAAAAGTGGTAAGGCTTGAGATTTAAAATATTTCTAGCTTCAGTTTTCTTCTGGCTAACTAGGGTGTCTTATTAAGGCAGTTGGGTTTGACACTTTTACCTTTTTCTGCTTTAATTACTTCTAGCTTATGGACGAGTCTTCTTTAAGAACCAAGATGCAGCAGGTTTTTGATTTGGTTGTTTCTGATATTGCTTCAATAAGAATTGGTAGAGCCACGCCTTCTTTGGTTGAAGATTTATCAGTTTTGGTTTATGGCGGTCAGCAGAAATTAAAGATTCAGGAGTTGGCGACTATTTCGGTTCTTGATCCTCAGACTTTGGAGATTGAGCCTTGGGATAAATCAATAATTGGTGAGATAAGGCAAGGAATACTTTCTAGTGGGATTGGCCTTAATCCTGTTATAACCGGTGAAAAAATTAGAATTAATATTCCTCCTTTGACGACCGAGGATAGAGAAAAGTATTTAAAACTTCTTTCAGCTAAGCTTGAGTCAGGGCGGGTGATGATACGCCAAATCAGGGCAGGTTTTTTGAAAGAGATACAAAAATCTTTTGAGGAAAAGGAGATTGGTGAGGATGAGAAGTTCAGAGAGGAAAAAAGATTGCAGGAAATAACTGATGAGTTTGTTGCCAAAATTAACGAGCAGGGTGAAAGAAAGAAGGAGGAGCTGACTCAGCTTTAGAGGAATGATTACTTCAATTTTAGTTTTTATCTTAGTTCTCTCAATTTTAATTTTGGTCCATGAGTTTGGCCATTTTATGGCTGCTCGTCGTATGGGTATTTGGGTTCGGGAGTTTGGTATTGGTCTTCCCCCGAGAATTTTTGGAAAGAAGATTGGTGAGACCATTTATTCTGTCAACTGGTTTCCTTTTGGCGGATTTGTCAGAATGCATGGAGAAGATTCCTCCGAAAAAATAAGACCCAAAGAAGCGTTTGTTAATAAGAGTAAAGAAGCGCGTCTTTTTGTTGTCACGGCTGGGGTTTTGATGAATCTTCTTCTTGGTATTTTTGTATTTTCAATTACTTACTTTTTTACTGGTATTCCAAGGCAAACTGATAGGGTTAAGGTGGTTGAAGTTTTGCCTTCTTCTCCTGCTTCTGAAATTGGGCTTAAAAGTGGAGATGTAATTAAAAAGGTAGATGATACTAAAATTACGACTTCAGATGCATTTGTCAATTATGTTGATAGCAAAAAAGGAGAAAAGGTAAACTTGGTGATTGAGAAAGAGGAGAATGGGAATGTCCGAGAGCTTGAGCTGAAAGTTGTTCCTCGCAAAACGCCTCCTTCGGGTGAAGGCCCCTTGGGGGTGATTATATCAACGACAGAGATTTATTATCCTCCTTATTGGCAGCGTCCTTTTTATGGAGCATATTATGGAGTAAAAGAGGCTGTTTTTTGGGGTAAAAACATTGTTTCAAGTTTATTTATGATGATTGTTGGGCTTTTTAGGGGTGAAGTGCCGAAAGATATTTCAGGCCCTGTTGGAATTTTTGCCATCACTTCAGAAGCTGCCAAGCTAGGTTTTTTCTCACTTCTTAATTTTATGGGGATTTTGTCAATCAACTTGGCTATTTTGAATATTTTTCCTTTTCCTGCACTTGACGGAGGCAGACTTCTTTTTATTGGTTTAGAGTATATTTTAGGCAAAAAGGTGCCTGAAAAATTTGAAGGAGCAGTTCATATGGCGGGAATGGTTTTTTTGATTATTTTACTTTTATTTATTACTGCTTATGATATTAAGCGTTTGATTTTAGCTGGAGGAATTTCTGGGTTTTTGAATTCTTTTTCAAAATAATATGGATTACGAAAAGAAGGAGCTAAAGAAGAAGAGCCAGAACTTATCTGATTGGTATACGGATGTTGTCTTAAAAGCTGAACTTGCTGATTATGGTCCTGTGAGAGGGACGATGGTAATCAGACCTTATGGTTATGCCATTTGGGAGAATGTTCAGGCTGCTTTTAATCAGATGATGAAAAATAGAAAAGAAGGAGCTATTAGAAATGCTTATTTTCCTCTTTTTATTCCTTATTCTTACCTTAAGCGTGAGAAGGAACATGTAGAAGGCTTTTCTCCCGAGCTTGCTTTGGTGACTATTGGAGGTGGCGAAGAGTTGAAAGAACCGCTTGTTGTTAGACCGACTTCGGAGACTATTATGTATGAAATGTATGCCAAGTGGATTAAAAGTTGGCGAGATTTGCCGGTTCTAATTAATCAGTGGAACAATGTGGTCAGGTGGGAAAAAAGAACGTTTTTATTTCTTAGGACATTGGAATTTTTATGGCAGGAAGGTCATACTGCTCATGCGACTGAAGATGAAGCAATTCAGATTGCTCTTGAGGTCTTGGAATGGTATCGCCAGATTTATGAGGATTATTTAGCTTTACCTGTTTTGGTGGGAATCAAGAGCGATTCTGAGAAATTTGCGGGAGCAAAATCAACTTGGGCGGTTGAGGCTTTGATGCCTGATGGCAAAGCTTTGCAAGGTGCTACTTCGCACAATTTGGGTCAAAATTTTGCTAAGGCTTTTAATATTAATTTTCAAGATAAGGACGGCGATATAAAGTATGTTTGGCAAACTTCGTGGGGTCTGTCAACCCGAAGCCTTGGAGGCATGTTTTTGTCTCACGGAGATGATCATGGTTTGATAATCCCTCCTAAAGTTGCTCCTTTTAAAGTGGCGATTCTTCCTATTTTTGGTAGTAGGGACGAGGACATATTGGAGTATGCAAAAAGAGTAGCAAATGAGATTAGTAACATTGAAAAGAGCAATTACCCGGGTGAGGTGGTTATTTTTGATAATAAAGAAATTTCTTTTGGGAGACGAGTAAATGATTCTGAAATTAAAGGTATTCCTCTTAAAATTGAGATAGGACCTAAAGAATTGGAAGGAGAGACTTTGACTCTGTCCAATCGAGTTGAGCCTTCTAGTAAAAAAGAAGTTCCATTGGCCAAAATAGCTTCCTTAGTTGAAGATGAGCTAGGCAATGTGCAGAATTTGATCTTCGCACGCGCGAAGAAGTTTCTTGAAGAAAATATCACTGAAGTTGATTCTTATGATGAATTTAAAAAGATAATGAAGACAAGAAGAGGATTCATAAAGGCTTACTGGTGCGAAAATAGTGCTTGCGAGGCTAAAATTAAAGAGGAGACTAAGGCTACCACTCGTGTTAGATTGTTGTCGGAAAAAGAAGGATCTGGCAAGTGCATTCTTTGTGGAAATAAAGCAAGATTCAAGTGGATCTTTGCTCAGTCTTATTAGTCTATTTTTATGGCGAGGAAAAAAGTGGTTGTTCTTGGTGGAGGTACGGGGACTTATCAAGTGCTTCAGGGTTTGAAAAAATACGATCTTGATATCTCAGCAATTATTTCGATGTGTGATTCTGGTGGTTCCACGGGTCGCTTGAGAAGGGAGCTTGGAATTTTGCCACCTGGAGATGTTAGGCGCGCAATTTTGGCTCTTTCTGATTTACCTTTTGCCCAGAAAACTTTGGAAGAACTTTTCAATTTTCGTTTTAAAGAGGGTGAAAGTCTCAAGGGTCATTCGGTTGGGAATATTCTTTTGGCTGCTTTAACTCAAATAACAGGTAGCATGGATAAGGCAATAGAAGAAGCTGCAAGAATTCTTAATGTTTCAGGGTCTGTTTTCCCTGTAACTTTGGATAAAACCAATTTGGTGGCAATACTTTCTGATGGTACACGGATTCATGGTGAGGCGAACATTGATAAAAGAGACGTGAAGCTAGACTTGTCTATCAAGAGGATTTATCTGTCACCTAGGGCAAGTGTTTATCATAAGGCGGCAAGGGAGATAGAAAGTGCTGATTTAATTGTTGCCGCGCCTGGCGATCTTTACACAAGTCTGCTACCTGTTTTCTTGGTTAAGGGAGTTGTAGAAGCAATCAATACGTCAAAAGCTGATTTGGCTTATGTAATTAATCTGATGACCAAAAGAGAGGAGACTGATGGCTTTAAGGCTTCTGATTTTGTTTCCACAGTTAAGAATTATCTTGGCCCGGCTAGCTCTAGATTGAAATATGTTTTTGTTAATAAAAAGATAAATGGAAGTAGAGAGCAAGTTTTGAGTTGGTATAAGAGATTTGGCAGCCAGCCGGTGATAAATGATTTAAAAGGGAAAAATAGTTTTTTGGTAATTGAGAAGGATTTTGTTAGTAAGACGACCTTTTTCCGTCACGATCCTGATAAAATCGCCAAAGCAATATATCAGGTCTTAGAATAAGAGGATTCGGACATCGGACATCGGCAACCAGACATCGGACGTCGGCTATCGGCTATCGGAATTCAGTCGGAGCTAGTCAGAGCCGACCGGAAGCTAGTATTTAGTATTTTGTATTATGTATTATGCATGAGAATGTATTATCCCCATAATACATAATTCATAATACTAGATTCAGGTTTTTCCCTTTGTTCTTTGTTCTAATTTCCTGTTGTCTTCTTTTTGGAGAGTTATTATAATCAAAAGCTATGAGTAAATACGAGTTGACTTTAATTCTTGATTCCAAAGCTACTTCTGCCAAGAAGAAAAAGGTGCAGGAAATGCTTGAGAAAATTCTATCTCAACTGAAAGGGAAAATAATCAAATCCAGTGATTGGGGAGTTAAGGAATTTGCTTATGATATAAATAAAAAGAGTTCTGGAGCTTATCTTTTTTTTGAGCTTGATCTTGATACCCGTTCAGCAAAATCTCTAAATGAAAAATTGCGTGTGGAAAATGATATTGTGCGTTACCTTTTCGTTAAGTCTAGTTGATTTTTTTTCTCAATTATTTAGAATTAGATTATGGCAAGAAGTTTAAATAAGGTTTTATTAATCGGCAATTTAACTCGCGATCCTGAGTTGCGTTATACTCCGCAGGGTACTGCTGTTTGTTCATTCGGTTTGGCAACCAACAGACAGTGGGTAACAGATTCTGGTGAGAAAAAAGAAGATGTGGAATTTCATCGTCTGGTGGCTTGGAATAAGTTGGCTGAGATCTGCGCTCAGCTTTTGAAGAAGGGAAGGAAAGTTTTTGTTGAAGGTAGGCTTCAAACAAGAAATTGGACAGGCCAGGATGGATCTCAAAGAACTACAACAGAAATTGTCGTCTCGGATATGGTTCTACTTGATCAGAAAAGAGAAGGGGAAAGCCTTGAGGATTTTGATGTAGCAACTCCTGATGAAGCTCCTGCTCAAGTGCCTGATGTTGAAGTTCCACCTGAAGAGGCGACGGCAAAAAAGGAAGAAAAAGTAGAAGAGGACAAGAAAAAAGACAAAGAAGAAAAAAAAGAAGAAGACTCTCTAAGTGATGAAGATATTCCCTTCTAATTATCAATTCGTTTAAACCCAAGATGTTGAAAAAAACCATTTCATCAAGAAAAACAAGACCAATAAATAATATTTGCCCTTTTTGTGATCAAAAGAAGGATCCTGATTATAAAGACTACCAGTTTTTGGCTAATTTTTTAACAGATAGGGCAAGAATTATGCCTGCTTCTCGCACTGGGGTTTGTGCTAAACATCAAAGGAAATTAAGCCGGGAGGTTAAAAGGGCTCGTTTTCTAGCTCTTCTTCCTTATATAGAAAAAATCAGCTAAATTTAAGTTTTTATGCATTATACTTTAAAGGTGGATACTCTTTCTTTGCGCAAATTAGTTCTTAGGGTTTTGGCTATTTCTCTTATTTTTTCTCTTGGATATGTTTTGGGATCAAGAGGCTACAAAGTTAGTCAGCCTTCCTTTTTGGAATTTAAGGTAGATAGAAGTGTTCCGGAAAATAAGAATGTTGATTTTAGTCTATTCTGGAAGGTGTGGGACACGCTAGGAGTTTCTTATTATGATAAGAGCAAACTCAATCCTTCAAAGATGGTTGAGGGGGCAATCTCAGGAATGGTGGCGGCAATTGGTGATCCTTATACCGTTTATTTGCCTCCCGAGGAAAATAAGGTTGTAGAGGAGGATTTACAAGGCAGTTTTGGTGGCGTAGGAATTCAGATAGGATTTAAGGGAAAACAACTTGCTGTAGTTGCGCCTCTGCCTGATACTCCTGCTGAGAAAGCGGGGGTTAAGGCGGGAGATTTTATTTTGGCGATTAAAGATGAAAAAAAGAAAATTGATAAAACCACAGGAGGTATGTCTTTGCCTGAAGCTGTGCAAATTATTCGGGGTCCGGCAGGTAGCGAGGTTACTTTAACTCTTCTTCGTGATGGGCAAAATGAACCAATAGAGGTCAAATTGGTTCGGGCGGATATTAAGGTTCCTTCCGTTATTCTTACTTTTGAAGGCAAAAATAAGGATATAGCTTATTTAAAGCTTCTTAAGTTTGGTGGGGAGACGGAGAATGAATGGAATAATGCAGTCTCAAAGATTATTTCAAATAATACAAAAGGGATAATACTTGATTTACGCAACAATCCTGGCGGCTATTTGCAGGGGGCTGTTGATATTGCTTCTGATTTCTTAAAGTTGGGGACAGTGGTTGTGTCGCAGGAAGTAAATGGTAAAAAAGATGATTTTAAGACAAGTCGTCTGCCTCGCTTGCCAAAATATCCTTTGGTAATTTTGGTTAATGAAGGGTCTGCCTCAGCTAGTGAGATTTTAGCAGGAGCTCTAAGAGATCAAGCAGAAGTAAAATTGGTTGGAAAGACGACTTTTGGAAAAGGAACAATTCAGGAACCAAAAACTATCAACGGAGGAGCTGGTCTTCATATCACAATAGCCAGATGGTTGACTCCAAAGGGTGAGTGGGTGAATGAAAAGGGCTTGAAGCCTGATATAGAAGTTGATGATAAACCTGATACAACAGAAGATGAGCAGTTTAATAAGGCACTTGAGGTCTTGAAAATTTAGTTTGTTATTGTTATTCTGGATTCTGCCTATGAAAAGATTTGACTTCAAAAGTTTTATTGTAGGAATTTTGATTGGGCTTGTTGTTTTTTCTTTTCTTATAACCGGTGCTTTTTTGGATAGAGTAGCCAAATTCAGTTTTCTTGATAAAATTCTTCCTCGCGAGGAGAAGAATCTTAGGGTTGGTGGAGTTGACCAGAAAATATTGAACGAAGAGTCGGTTGTTATTGATGTTGCTGAAAAAGCTTCTCCTTCGGTTGTTACTGTTTCAATTAAGACTCCACAACAAAAGGTGCTTGAGTTTTCTCCATTTTTTGGCTTTAGGCAGGGTGTTCGGGGCGGGGTAGAACAAGATATAGGCACCGGGTTTATAATCTCAGAGGAAGGGCTTATTGTTACCAACAAACATGTAGTTTCAAACACACAAGCGAGTTATAAAGTTATTACCAAGGATGATAAGGAATATGAAGTTAAAGAAATTAATCGTGATCCCTCTAATGATTTGGCAATTTTAAAGATTAATCCTTCAGATCATCCGGGAACAAAGCTTCAAGCTTTAGAGTTGGGAGATTCTTCAAATCTTAAGGTTGGTCAATTTGTAATAGCAATTGGTACTGCTTTGGGAGAATTCCGCCATACTGTTACAACTGGGGTTATTTCTGGCCTGGGTAGAGGAATTGTGGCAGGTAGTGTTTATGAAGGGTATGTAGAGCGTCTTGATAATGTCATTCAAACTGATGCAGCTATTAATCCTGGTAATTCTGGGGGGCCTCTTTTGAACTCAGCTGGTCAGGTAATAGGTATTAATGTGGCTGTGGCTCAAGGAGCGCAAAACATAGGTTTTGCAATTCCTGTTAATGTTATAAAAGATAGCTTGAGTAAATTTAAGGAGACAGGAAAATTTCCTGCCAAGCCATTTTTGGGTGTGCGTTATCAGATGATTGGAAAACAAACTGCTATTATGAACGATGTTCCTCAGGGAGCTTATGTAGTTGAAGTTGTGAGTGGCTCACCAGCTGAGGAGGCGGGAGTTAAAGTGGATGATATTATTACCAAAATTGATGATAAGAAGCTTGATTCAGATAGCGCTTTGGCGGATATTATAGCTTCCAAGAAACCAGGAGATAAAGTTAGTCTTGATGTCTGGAGAGATGGCGAGAGTTTAAATTTGAGTGCTACTTTAGGTGAGGCTGAGTAATTTATTTCAGATTTTCTTTAAGGTAAGAGATTATTTTGTCTAATTCTCCATCAAGAATCGCTTCAAGATTGCCAAAGGATTTATTTACGCGGTGATCAGTGATCCTATCTTGGGGAAAGTTGTAGGTTCTAATCTTTTCTGCTCTTTTGCCTTGGCCGATAGGGGAGCGGTAGCCTGCTATTTCTCTCATTTTTCTTTCTTCTTCGCGTTCCCAGAGCTTTGAACGCAAGATAGAAAGAGCAATTTGGCGGTTTTGTTCTTGAAAGCGTTCTTGTGAAGCTGTAACAACAATTCCTGTAGGTTTGTGAATAAGTCTTACTGCAGTTGAAACTTTGTTTACGTTCTGGCCTCCGTGCCCACCTGCTCTAAAAAATTGAATTTCGAGATCTTGGGGGTTAACTGTGATTTCATTTTCCTTAATTTCGGGCAAAACAGCAACTGTAGCAGTTGATGTATGAATTCTACCTCTTTTTTCTGTCTTGGGAATTCTTTGTACGCGGTGAACCCCGCTTTCGTTTTTAAGATTATCAAAAGCATTGGGCCCGCTTATGACAAGGGTATTATCATCAACAAGACTTACTCTCCATCCCTTTTTGGTGGCGTAGCGCAAATACATTCTCAAAAGCTCAGAAGCCCATATTTTAGCCTCGTCTCCGCCTGCCGCACCTCGAGTTTCAAGATAGACTTTTTGGTTGGGAAGCATATTTTTGGCTTGGGGAATTTAGCGCAATTCGCTCAATGTTTCAGGTTTTTCTAGTTCTTGCCGTATTCTTTTTTCTCTTTTAAGCCTTCTTTTTTCAGCCTTGGAGATGACTTTTTCTTTAGCCTTGGATTGTTTGCTTAAGAATGCTTCCACTCGACCTGCCGTATCAATATACTTCATTTGACCTGTGTAAAAAGGATGGCAGGCGGAGCAAATCTCAACATTGATTTCGGGTACTGTGGCACCAGTGGTAAAAATGTTACCGCAAGCGCAAGTTACTTTTGCTTCAGGATACCATGTTGGGTGAATTCCCTTTTTCATAGCCTGTCAATTATAACAAGTGATATTTAGGATAGCAAGACGGCTATCAGACATCGGCTATCGGTCGTCAGACGTCGGATATTGGGATTTAGTCGGAGTTGGTCGAAGTTGATCGAAAGATTGTATCTAGTATTTTGTATTATGTATTATGCAGGAAATACAAGTAGAAAGTAGTAAGTAGTAAGTAGAAAGCATTAATAAATAGTTAAAAGTTAAAAGAATTCGGATTTCAGCTATCAGCCGTCAGCTGTTGGAGTTCTTTGTTATTTTAATTCCTAAATCCTAAATCAAAATTCTATAATCTATAATCCAAAATCTATAATCTAATTAGAAAGTTTTGACTTTTGAGTTTTGAATTATATTTTTGACTTTTGATTTTTAAGTTTTGAGTTAATTTGTTAACTGTTAATTGTTATATTGTAATTTTATTCAATAATCTATAATCTAGAATCTATAATCTAACAATGTTCTCAAAACCAAGAATCAAAGCATATCTTTATCTTACGCTTGTCGCTTTCATCTGGGGATTGGCAGGACCTGTTATTAAATACACTCTAGGCGGCATCTCGTCCTTACCCTTTCTCACTTACCGCTTTGCTATATCCTCAATAGTGGCTTTAATCAGCTTTAATTTCATAGCCAAAAGAAAGCTTAACACTAAAGAATGGTTTATTGTCATTATCTACAGTCTTTTTGCCTCAACCTTTTCCCTTTACTTTCTCTTTATCGGCCTTGAAAAGACGACGATGCTTGACACTGCTTTAATCACTACTTTCAATCCACTTCTAATTGCAGTAGCTGGATTTTTAGTCTTCAAAGACAAAATAACCTCAAGAGAAAAAGTTGGCATTGCGCTTGCACTTATAGGAACGGTAATTGCCATTATTCAGCCGTTAATTGAAAATGAGAATAGTATACGCCTTCAAGGAAATATCTATGTGGTTTTGTATCTTCTGACAAATACAATTGCCGCTATTTTGGCCAAAAAACTAACCAAACTTGATATTGCCCCGCTTTTTATAACCAACTTTTCATTCATTATCGGATTTTTAAGTCTTTTGCCTCTTTCCATCTATCAAAATGTAAATCTTATCTCCATAATTTCCCATCTTGAGCTAAGATACCATCTAGGTGTTTTGTTTATGGCCTTAATTTCGGGAAATCTAGCTTATACCCTTTGGGTAAAAGGACAGAAAAGTATTGAAATAAGCGAAGCTTCTCTTTTCTCTTATCTACAGCCCATATTCTCTACCCCACTTGCAATACTTTGGCTTAAAGAAGAAACTAGCAAAACCTTCTTTCTTGGGGCGCTTTTCATCATCATCGGAGTTATTATCGCTGAGACAAAGAAGAGAAGAATTACAGACTAGAGAACAGAGATTAGAGAATAAAATTCTAAATGACAAATTAACTCAAAACTTAAAAATCAAAAGTCAAAAATATAATTCAAAACTCAAAAGTCAAAACTTTCTAATTAGATTATAGATTTTGGATTATAGATTATAGAATTTTGATTTAGGATTTAGGAATTAAAATAACAAAGAACTCCAACAGCTGACGGCTGATAGCTAAAATCCGAATTCTTTTAACTTTTACCTCTTGCCTTTTACCTACTAGGTTAGAACATAGAACAGAGAACAAAGGGGAAAAGTTTTGAACTTAGTATTATGAATTAAGGGGATAACGCATTTTCCTGCATAATACATAATACAAAATACTAAATACAATCTTCCGGCCGGCTCCGACTAGCTCCGACAACCAATATTCGATGTCCGATGTCTGATATCCGATGTCTGACGTCAGCTGCTTTCTACTCTTTTAAAACGAAGATTGTTCTTGCGGAGATGGTTTGTTCTTGAGTTTCACCTGTTGCAATAATTTTATCTCCAGCCTCGATATCGGATACTTTGAGGTCATTATTTTCTTGGTCTAGGATGCTTGTGTCTTTGTTTATTTTGACACTGTAGGGTTGGTCATTTTTTGATTCAGCGCTTATTTCTTGTTTTCCAACTTTTTTGACGTTTAGTTTGAAAGAGGCTCTCTTGGTTGGGGTAATAGGCTTAACGTTTACAATGCGTGAAGATTCCAAAATATTGCCGTTTTTTTCTGTTCCCATTGCAATTATAAAGTCTCCGATAGCAAGATCCTGAGCTTTGATCTGTTTTGCTTTTTCTCTGTTGTCAATGATTGCTGTGTCTTTGTTGTAGCTGATTTGTAAGATTTCACCTGACTTTTCCTGACTTTCTTTATTGATTGCAAAGCGGCTAATTTGGATAGTTGATTCTGATATATCGGTTATTGTACCGATAAAAGCTTTGGGTTTTTGACTGATTTTAATTATTTTTTCCTGCACTTTTTTCCTAATTTCATCGGATGGGGAGGCGTTATTATTCTGAGCTTTGATAAAAACAGGGTAGAGAAATAAAAGAGTCAAAATAATAAAAGTGATTAATGTTTGCATTTTTTTTATTTTTGAAAATCTTGAGAATAGACTATTGGTAATTTAACACTCGAACTTTTATCATCGCCGAAAAAAGAGGTTATTATTATCTCGTTTAGTCCGCTGACAAGAGGAACATCAACATTAAAACCGCCGTCTTTGTCAGCTTTGGTCAAGAAATCTTTTTCCTCGGTGGAAATGACAACCTGTGCTTCAGATTCAGTTATTCCCTCAATACTAACAGTATTCTCATTAAAGACTTCGTACTCTTCAGGTTTTAGGATAGTAAGTCCACCTGCGGTTTTGGGAGTAGGGGCGACTTGGCTTTGTTGGGTTTTATTTTCTTGATTTTGCTCGGGCGCTTTCTGATTTGAATTGGCTCTCCAGACACCAAAAGCTATGACCAGTCCAAAGGCTATTCCTGCCAAAAGAGCAAAAATGATTTCTTTGCGCATATGGGTTATTGCTCGCTTAATATAAGTTTTAAAACTCCATTTGTCAAGCTAAAAAAGCACTCTTGTCAAGACATTTTAAGTTTGCTAGTATCAAGCTAATGGAAATTAATTACCTTGGCCACGCTTGTTTTAAGATCAAAAGCTCAAACACCAAGCTTTTGATCGACCCCTTTGACCCCAAGATGGTGGGTATAAAAATGCCTCACGAGGAAGTGGACGGAGTTTTGGTAAGTCACCATCACCAAGATCACAGTTTTATTGAGGCGGCGCGGGGTTATCGTAAGATTATCGACGGGCCGGGGGAGTATGAAATTGGAGGAATTTCTATCATTGGTTTTCCTACTTATCATGACAACAAAAATGGGGCAGAGAGGGGAGAGAACACTATCTATCTTCTGGAGGCAGAAGGCATTCGAGTTTTACATCTTGGAGATTTAGGCCATGTCTTATCAGAAAAGCAGGTGGAAGCGGTGGGTAATGTGAACATATTAACCTTGCCTGTTGGTAATAAATATTCTCTTGGACCAAAAGAGGCGGTGAAAGTTGTAAATGATATTGAGCCTCAGATAGTTATTCCCATGCATTACTTTTTTGAGGGAATTAACAAAGAATATTTTGATGGTCTTTTGCCGGTTGATAATTTCTTGAGTGAAATGGGCCTGCCGGTTGAAAAATTGCCCAAGCTTTCCTTAAAGTTGGCTGATTTAACTGAGGACCAAAAAGTTGTTTTACTTGAGAGAAAATAATTCTGCCCTTTCTCCTTAAAAATTAATGGCTGACCAAAATTTAAAATTACCGCCTTTTTCAGAGGAAGCCGAAGCTTCTGTCTTGGGAGCTATTTTAATAGACAAATATGCAATGGTTGCTTTGGCTGAAATTTTGACCCCCGATGATTTTTACAGCCTTCGCCATAAATTGATTTTTGAAACTTGTATGGATTTATATGAGGAAAGAGTGCCTCTTGATATTTTGACGGTCAGTGACCGACTGAAGAAAAAGAAAGCTCTAAAGAAAGTGGGAGGATCCTCATATCTTGCTGGTCTTGCTAACCAAGTGCCAACAGCAGCTCATGTTGAACATTATGCCAAGATAGTAAAGGATTTGGCGACAAAGAGGAATTTGATTTCAGCGGCAAGCAAAATTGTTGAGATGTCTTTTGACGAAGGAATGGCAGCAGATGAGCTTCTTGATAAAGCAGAATCCGAAGTCTTTTCTATTTCTGAAAAGCAACGTTTTAAGACTTTTACTCCTGTGCGTGAGGCGCTAGCTGAGAGCTTTGATCGCTTGGATGAACTTCACAAGCAAGCTGAAGGGTTGCGGGGTGTGCCGACTGGTTTTAAGGATCTTGATTCAGCCTTGGCTGGTATGCAAAAGTCAAATCTTTTGATTTTGGCAGCTCGCCCTGGAGTTGGTAAAACCACCCTTGCTTTAAATATTGCTCAGTCTTTAGCTGTAGAACACTCGCGTCCTGTGGCTATTTTTTCTCTTGAGATGAGCAAAGAGGAGTTGGTCGATAGGCTTCTTGTTGCTCAAGCTGATATTGATGCTTGGAAATTGAAAACAGGCAAGTTGTCAGAGGAAGATTTTACTGCACTCTCAAACGCGATGGGTGTTTTGGCCGAAGCTCCTATTTATATTGATGATACTCCAGCCCTATCGATTACCGAAATGAGAACAAGAGCAAGGAGACTTCAGGTTGATGTGGGTATTGACCTTTTGATTGTTGACTATCTACAGCTTGCAAGATCTCGTCATCTTGAAAATAGGGTACAGGAAGTTTCTGAAATTTCGCAAGGGTTGAAAAATCTGGCTCGTGAATTGAAGATCCCAGTTCTTGCTTTGTCTCAGCTCTCGCGTGCTGTTGAGCAAAGGGGAGAGAAAAGGCCTCAGCTTGCAGATTTGCGGGAGTCAGGATCAATTGAACAGGATGCCGATGTTGTTATGTTTTTATGGCGTGATGACGAGGAAAATCTTGAAAATGTCACACTTGATATAGCAAAACACAGAAACGGTCCACTGGCTTCTATAAAGCTCTATTTCAAAGGGGATAGAATTAGGTTTTATGGAAGAGAGACGAAGAGAGAGTAGACGCCGGAAGACGGTATTTTAGTATCTAATATCTTGTATTATGTATTATGCAGGAAATACAAGTAGAAAGTAGAACGTAGTAAGTAGTAAGTAGTAAGTAGAAAGCAAAATTCTATAATCTATAATCCAAAATCTATAATCTAATTAGAAAGTTTTGACTTTTGAGTTTTGAGTTTTGAATTATATTTTTGACTTTTGAGTTTTAATTTTTGAGTTAATTTGTTAACTGTTAATTGTTATATTGTAATTTTATTCCGGGCCTATGTTATTTTACGAAATTTTTCTTAACCTATTAGGTTTCTTTATTTTCCTTTTTGTTTTCTGGAAAAAGCTGAAAGAGGATTACCTCTCGAGCCAGATTTTTACAACAGCTTTTTATGTTATCTTTTTGGCATCTATTTTTCTATTGGTTTCTCATTTTTTATTGCCTAACTTTTGGTTTTGGGCTTTATTTTTGGCATTTTTGACTGGAGTTTTTTTGGGAAGGTGGCGATTTTCTCTTCATTTTTATGAGGTTTATGAGGCAGGAATAGTGGGGCTTTTGCCTTGGTTAAGCTTCTTTTTTCTTCTTGATGCCATGAAGACAACTAGCTGGTATTCTTTTTGTGGTTTTTTGTTTAGTTGGCTTTTGGTCTTGCTTTATATTTTCCTAAATCTTCACTATAAGAGCTTCAGTTGGTACAAGTCGGGCAAAGTTGGTTTTTCGGCTTTGGTGGTGACAATAGTCTTCTTTTTGGCAAGGATGATAGTTGCTATTTTTTTTCCCTCTATGGTATCCTTAAGTGGTAGCTTTGAGGCACTTATTTCTGGTATCTTTTCTTTTTTTTCTTTTCTGTTATTATTTATTTTGTCAAGATGAAAAAAATTAAGAATAATGATAAGAAAAAACAGTCTAGGGTCGATAAACGGCCAGTTAGGTTCCCTGCCAATTTGCTTCAGCCTGTGGGAAAGTTTTTACAGGAGAGGTTGGCTAAATTGGAAAAGACGAAGAAAAATATAGAGGAAGAGGATCCGTTTCGCGATTCTGACCGTTTGTCTGACAATGCTTTTCCCGATACTGACGCAGCTGAACAATTTGGTCACACTCGAGTGTCTGCTATTAAGAAGGAACTTGATAGGAAAATAATTCAAACTAGAAAAGCTCTAACGAGACTGAAAATAGGCAAATATGGTATTTGTGAGAATTGCGGCGAGATGATAGATACCGACCGTCTTCTTGTTTATCCTGAGGCTACTCTTTGTGTTAAATGTCAAAAGGAAAAGGAAAAGGAAAAGTAGGAAATAACCTCAAGCCTCAAGTAATTTACGAAGATGGTTTTTTGTTGGTTTTAGATAAGCCCTCTGGTTGGATTACGAATTCTGCTTTCACAGTAGGCAAAAACCCTGTTGTTCAGGACTTTATTCTTAATAATTTTGATTTTGAGATAGCCAAAAATCGGGATTTAAGGTCTGGAATAGTACATCGTTTGGATAAAGATACTAGCGGTCTTCTCTTGGTAGCCAAAACAGAAAGAGCTTTTAGAGCTCTCCAGAGCCAATTTAAGAGGAGGATGGTAGAAAAAAGATACTTGGCTTTAGTTCATCAAAAATTAGAGCCTGAAGAAGGCGAGATAAAAGCTCCTGTGGGCCGTTTGCCTTGGAATCGGGAAAGATTTGGTGTTTTGCCGGGTGGAAGGGAAGCGTTTACAAAGTATAAAGTCTTGAAAAATTTTAAGCATCCTGAAAATGCTGATACTTTTTCCTTGGTGGAAGTAGCTCCAAAAACCGGCAGAACTCATCAGATAAGAATTCATTTTAAGTATATTGGACATCCTTTGGTCTCAGATGCTTTTTATGCTGGCCGGAAAACCTCGCGCCGAGATCTAGTGTGGTGCCCAAGACTTTTTTTACATGCTTTCTTTTTGTCGTTTAATCATCCACAGACGAGTAAAAGTTTAGAAATTAAGATTGACTTACCATCTGATCTTAAAAAAACTCTGGATTTTTTGATTGAGTTAGAATAATTAACTCAAAACTTAAAAGTCAAAAGTCAAAAATTAGATTACAGAATACAGATTAGAGATTAGAGAATAAAATTCCAAATTCTAAACCCTGAACCAGAATAAATTCGATTCAGGGCAGGCAAATTCCAAATTACAAATTCCAATATACAAACAATATACAAGTAATAAACAAATTACAAACAGATTGTGAACACTGAATTTAGTATTATGAATTATGTATTATGCAGAAAAATGCATTGTTCCCATAATACATAATACAAAATACAAAATACTAGCTTCCGGCCAGCTTCGACTAGCTCCGACTAAGTTCCGATAGCCGGCAACTGAAGTCTGACAGCTGATAGCTGATATCCGATGTCTGATATCCGATAGCCGATATCCGATAGCTGAAGTCTCTTGCCTTTTACCTATTATCATACTTGATACGTGATTGTTGATACTTGATACTTTTTAATAAATTATTAAAATACAACTTGTATGATCCAAGCAACAGATTTAAGAGCGGGAGTGACTTTTCTTTCTGATAATAAACCCTATCGAGTTATCAAATACAACTTGATCAAGATGGGACGGGGTGGGGCAACGGTTCGCGTGACAGCTAGGGATTTACTTAGTGGTACGGTTGAAGATAAAACTTTTAGCTCAAATGTCAAAGTTGAAGAAGTAACCACTTCAAAACGAAAGCTGAACTTTCTTTATTCGGATAAAAGCGTGGCTACTTTTATGGATCCTGAAAGTTTTGAACAGGTTGAAATTCCTGTTGAAGTTATTTCAGACGAGTTGCCTTATATTAAGGAAGGCGAATCAGTTGATATTTTGTTTTGGGGAGATAAACCACTTTCGATTGATATACCTCCTAAAGTTACTCTGAAGGTAGTTGAGACAGCTCCTGGTGTTAAGGGTAATTCTGCTACCAATGTGTTTAAACCAGCAAAACTTGAGAATGGTCTTGAAGTAAAAGTGCCTCTTTTTGTCAAGGAAGGAGACTTGATCAGAGTTGATACAAGAACTGGGGCGTATGTAGAAAGAGCCAATAAATAGGCTTATTTAAAAATCCACCATAGTGAGGTAATTATTGTAATAATTTGAGTTGCAAGGCCGGGTAGGGGAGAGGTGTCAACTTGTAGCGACTTCTGAAATTTTATCCATTTTTCTATGAATTTTGACTTAAGATCTAGGAAAAAATAAGGAGCTTCTATCAAGTCGGGTAAAATAGAGAAGAGGCAGGCGAGAATAATTACCACAAATTGCCCAAAATTTTGGGATTTGAGGAGCGCTATACCAAAGCCTGAAAATAGAGCCAAGGTAGAATCAGCGACTACAATGTAGGTGGATTTCTTGGTTACCTTGCCAAAGGTTTTCTTTTCTGTATTCAAGTGCGGATTCCAGTGCGGGACTTTCTCAAGCACAAGATGACTTAGGAAAGCAAGAGGGAGAGAAATAATGGGATTGGGTATCGTGGTTGCGATAGCTGCTCCTACCATAACATGCGGTGTTTCAAGCATAGGTAAAATAAATCTTAGCTTTTTTAAAAGGATAAATCAATGATAAAGAAAAGTCTTTATTTATTAGCACTTTATGTGGGCAAGGAGGGAGTCGAACCCTCACGATGCTTTCGCACCACAAGTTTTTGAGACTTGCCTGTCTACCATTCCAGCACTTGCCCGTATCTATATTTTAACATATAACAGTTAACAAATTAACAAATTAACTCAAAAATTAAAACTCAAAAGTCAAAAATATAATTCAAAACTCAAAACTCAAAAGTCAAAACTTTATGATTAGATTATAGATTTTGGATTATAGATTATCGAATAAAATTCCAAATTCCAAGTTCCAAATTACAAGAACTAAATTCTAGATTCTAATATCTAAACTCTAAACAAATTCTAAATCACAAAGAAAAAATCCAACTTTGAACTTTTAACTATTTATTAACGCTTTCTACTTACTACTTTCTACTTTCTACTTGTATTCCCTGCATAATACATAATACAAGATACTAAATACTATAAATACCAGCTTCCGGTCGGCTCTGACTAGCTCCGACTGAATTCCGATGTCCGATATCCGATGTCTGACGTCCGACATCCGACATCCGACGTCCGAGGTCTGATGTCCGACGTCCGATGGCCTGTCTCCTTATTCTTTACACTTATTCTATTTTTAACTACAATGAGGTGATGGGTAATTTGGGTCTTTTAAATATAATATTTATTTTTCTTTTGGCCTCTTTTTTGGGAGGACTGGCGGCAAGAATCTTAAAACTTCAACCTTTTGTGGGTTACATTATCATTGGTATTTTATTTGGCAGTTTCTTACCTAAAGATCTAATTGAAATTGATAAATTGGCTGAAATTGGGGCAATTTTGCTTCTTTTCTCTCTTGGGCTTGAACTTTCTTTGTCTAAATTACAAAGGATTCTAAAAGTAGCAGTTTGGGGAGGAATAATTCAGCTAGTTTTTTCATCAGTTCTTTTCTTTATAATTCTCTTGCTTTTTGGTTTTAGTCAAGTATTAAGTTTGATTTTAGCTATTGGCTTTTCGCTTTCTTCAACAGCCGTCGTGGTTAAGCTGTTGTCTGAGAAAGGTGATTTGGAAAGCGTTCATGGGGAACTAATGGTTGGTTGGCTTCTGGTTCAAGATTTGGCAGTTTTGCCCATAATGATTTTTTTGACTAGTCTCTCAACTAGAGGAGGAAATTGGTTTTTGTCTTTGGCCTTAATGTCGGCAAAGGGATTTTTAATTATCGGACTAGTTGTTCTTCTGGGGAGATTGATTTTGCCTTACCTTATTCATAAGGTTGCTTCCTTTAATTCGCGCGAGCTTCTTCTTTTGCTCTCTGTTATTTTTGCTTTGGGAACAGCTTTTTTGGTTAATCTCTTTGGTTTTTCTTTTGCTTTAGGAGCCTTTTTGGCAGGGGTTGTTATTTCTGATTCGCAAGAAAAGCATGCTGTTTTTGCCGAGACTCGTTCTCTTCGAGATTTATTTGTAGCTTTGTTTTTTGTGACTCTTGGTTTTTCTCTTATTCCCAGCGTATTTATAAAATCTTCCTTTTTGATTTTAATTCTGGTTTTACTTATTTTCTTGGTTAAGTTTTTGGTCTTTCTTCTTGTTAACTTTACTTTTGGCTATTATGGAAAAGCAGCCATTATTTCAAGTTTGGGATTGACTCAAGTGGGTGAGTTTTCTTTTATCATTTTCTCTCAAGCTAATCTTCTTGGTCTTATTTCTCCTGAAAATGCTTCTCTTGGGATCGCAGTTGCTCTTTCTTCTTTGATATTAAGCCCAATTGTGTTTAAGTATTCTTATACTTTATGGAAGAGATTGAAACTCGCGGCTGAAAATAGACCGTTTTTGTTGAAGTACATGCTTTCGCCTGAGAGGAACAAAAATCATAATCTGGGAGAGTTGTCAGGTCATATTGTAGTCTGCGGTTTTGGAAGAGTTGGAAAGTGGGTTTGTAAAGCACTTGAATCTTTGGGAATTGATTTTGTGATTGTTGATTATAACGAAAAGGCAATTAGAGAAGCAAAAGAGAAGGGTATTAAGGTTATCTATGGTGATGCTTCAGACCCTGAAATTATTAAGCAAGCGCAAGTTGCTTCTTCAAAATGCGTGGTAATTGCAATTCCTGATAAACTGGCTCAAGAGGAATTGATCACTCATATTCAAACTATTTCTCCTAACGTAAAAATTTTTGCCAGAGCCCATTTTGATGAAGATGCAGTGAGACTGAGATTCTTGAGGGTAGACAAAGTCGTCCAGCCGGAATTTGAGGCGGCAATTGGTATTGTAAGCTCGGTTCTTTCAGCCCTTGGGAAAAGTAATCCTGAAATAAAGTCTAAAATAAGGAATTTAAGACGGTCCCACACCATTTCAGAAGAGCCGTCTTTTTAATTTATGAAATCTGCCCAATATTTCAAAAGAAGGCCTCGTCGGTCTTTTAAAATCTTTAGTCTTCTAAAATTATTCTTGGTCTTTTTGTTATTGGTCTTGGTTTTTATTTTGTTTTTTTTAAAGAAAAATATAAGGGCGGAAGATAAGATTTTGCTTGTTGTCCAAGGCAAAAATGTAGTTCGTATAGTTGACTTTGATTTTATCTCTTCTGAGATTGTTGTGGTTGATATCCCGGCCAGTCTTGAGGTTGAAGCGTCTCATAATTTAGGGAATTGGGAATTATCAAGTATTTGGAATCTGGGTGAAAATGAAAAGATAGGAGGAGGTAAGCTTCTGGTTGAGACCTTGAGAAACAATCTCTTTGCGCCTGTCTATTATTTTTCATCAGAGAAAGGCAACTCTTTAGTTGAAGGCAGTATCTTTTCAAGTTTGATTTTTCCTTTCCTTGAGAGTAAGTCAAATTTGGGACTAGTGGATAAGATAAAATTGGGCGTTTTTTCGGCAAGATTTAAAGATTCTAGGTTGACAAAAATAGATTTGTCTAGCACCTCTTTTCTTGAAAGAACACAGCTGAAGAGTGGTAAAGATGGATATCATGTTAGAGGTGAATTACCGCAAGAGTTGCTTTGGGTTTTTGCTGACCCTTTGTTTTTGAGGAATAAAGTTTTTGTTTCTCTGATTAATGAGACCGGCAGCTCGCTTGTAGTAGGTAGGGTGAGTAAGATTGTAGAAACTATGGGGGCCAAGTTGGGTGCGGTTAGCAATCAGAACGCTAGCGGAGATGATTGCGAAGTTGCCGCTCGGGATTACAACCTACTTTCAAATTTGTCTTTGGTTTTTTCTTGCCGTAAAGTGGAAGATGGAAAATTGGAAAAAAACGAGATTGTCCTTAAAATCGGTAAAAAATTTAAGGAAAGATTTTAATTTGGAATTTAAAATAGTTTAGACGGGGACAAAAAAGCCGTAGTTTATTATTCTTGTTCTTCATCTTCAGAAGGCATAAAGTCTTCCTTATTGTGAACTAGCTCTGGCGGGGTAAAGGAAATATAGTCTAATTTTTCAACAGTAAAAGAGGGTATTTCCTTTGTTTTTTTACTTTTTTTGATTTCTTTAATGAATATTTTTACTTCTTTGTTGTCGATACTCTTAATATAGGCTTGGTATTCATTTCCTAGATTAATAAGCTTCTTGAGGCGGCTATTGATATCGTCAGGGAGGCGCCCGATATATTCATTGTCAATAGTTGTAATATTAATTCTATGTCCGTGAAAATTTAACTTTATTTCGTCTCCGGCATCAAGTTTAGCCAAAGTTTTGGGATTGCCAGGGTAGGTAAGAGTTACAATTTTTGTTTTACCCGGCTCTTCAATAAAAAGATCTGCTTTAAGAGATGTGCTTTTATAGCTTTCTTTTGACTTGAGCTTGCGCCATTTTTCTAGGCATTTTTGAGCGATGATATTATAAGGGTCAAGTGATAACACCTTTTTGGCTGTCATCTTAGCGTTTTTTATATCTCCTATCTCTGAGTAAGCTCGAGCAAGCCGTCCTAAGGCCTCAATGTTCTCAGGATCTTCTTCGATTATTTCTTTATTTAGCCTTAAGGCATTTTCCCAATCTCCCGCGAGAGCTGCTGTTATTGCTTCTTTTGCTTTTTGGTCTATAATAGCGTTTTGCATTTTCTTATCTACAAAAGAATAAATGTATTGTATAATTAATGTCAATAGTCTATGAGTGGTCATTCACATTATGCAACCATAAAACGGCAGAAAGAGGCCAAGGATTCGGCCAAGGGGCGTATATTTTCGCGTCACGCTAAAGCCATTGCTCTTGCTATAAAAGTAGGAGGAAGCGCTGACCCCGAACTTAATTCCAAGCTTCGTTTTGCTATAGAGCAGGCAAAAGCAGACAATCTTCCTAAAGCAAATATTGAAAGGATTTTACAAAGAAGTCAGGAGATGGGGGACCTCGAAGAGGTTGTTTATGAAGGTTATGGTCCTTTAGGTGTGGGAGTTGTGGTTGATGCTGTGACCAATAATCGTAACAGGACTTCCCAGGAAATAAAAAATATTTTTGAGAGGGCAGGGGGAAGACTGGCTGGCCCTGGTTCTGTCTCTTACAATTTTGAACTTAAAGGTATGTTTACCGTCAAAAAAAAGGACGATGTTGAATCTCAGATGCTTAGTCTTATTGATCTGGGGGTAGAAGATGTTTTTGAAGCAGAAGATGGTATTGAAATTTATGTTGCTCCTGAACAGTTTCAGGAAACAAGAAATAAGCTTTTGGAGAAAGGCTTTGAAATTATATCCTCAGAGCTTACAAAAAGACCTAAAAACTATCTGATCGTTGAAAATGAAAACGATGCCAAGAGGATAATGTCTTTTCTTGACGCTCTCGAGGAGCATGATGATGTTCAGGGTGTTTATTCCAACTTTGATTTTTCTCCCCAGAACTAATAAATGACTAAAAGAAAACGTTTTCTTGTCACATCTTTGCTTCTAACTTTAGGTTTTGCAGGGGTACAATTCTTAGAACAAAGTTATAAATTTTGGGGTATTGGCGGCTTATCTTTTTTAACTCTAATCTTATTTTATTGGTCTTTAAGAGAGGGTTTGGCGTTTAATCTTACTCTTTTGAGCTTAGTTTTGCCTGTCTTTTTCACTTTAGGAGTCGGTTTTTTCTGGTTTCTTCTTCCTACAAACATCTTTACACAGATTCCGATACTTATTTTTTATGGTTTCTTTATCTATATCCTTTGCCTGACTGAGAACATTTTCACAGTTGCCGCTATTAGAACGATCGCTCTTTTGAGAGCAGCAAGAGGAGTTGGTTTTGTTTTAACTCTTTTAGTCTCTTTTTTGCTTTTTAATACGATCGTGTCTCTGCGTCAGCCTTTTTGGATTTCAAGCCCGCTTGTTTTTTTAGCGAGCTTTCTCATCTTTTTCCAAGGTTTGTGGCACGTTGATCTTTCAACAAGTTTTGATCGTGATTTATTTAACCTGTCTTTTATTTTTAGCCTTGTTTTGCTTGAAATTTCGGTTGCTCTTTTTTTCTGGCCTACTACGGTTGTGGTTGGTTCTTTGTTTTTGACAGTTTCGGTTTATGTCCTTTTGGGTTTAGGTCAAGCCAAAATTGAGGGCAGACTTTTTCCACAGACAATCAGGGAATACCTTACAGTGGGTATTTTGGTACTTCTTTCAATGTTTTTTGCCACTCATTGGGGCGAATAGAAATTTGGTTTCTTCTTAGTTATTGAAAACTAAAAAAAGACACACGGCGTGTAGGGGAGAGGGGAGTCGGGTATCCTATAATAATATCCTATAGTTTATGAAAACCGGTCATTTTTCACAGGATAATTTTTATTTTTTCACGAAAGAAAAATAGAATTTAACTTTAGAAAAAGAACCGAAAAGGAAAAGTGAAGCTAGTTGATATAGTTTGATAGAGTATTAAGCCTCTCTTTTTATCAAAAGCGGAGTGTTTTTGCTAGTCTTGTGGATAACTGTTTTCTGATTTATTGGAAAGTGTTCTTTTAGTTTTGTTTTCTTTATAGAGGGAATTTCTAAAAAACTCTGTCTTTTCCTTTTAATTTTATTAGTTTCAAAAAAACTGTTCTCTCTTTTTGGTGTGTTTGTTCCTTTTAGTAAAATTCTTTAAAATATAATGTCGCACAAGATAGATTTTACGACATAATGAAAGCTGTTGGAGTAGGAGGTGCTCCCCCGGGTTTTTATTTTTTTATCCCGGGATTTTTATTTTTGAAATAAATTATTTTTTTATATTTTCTCTTTTTAAATTGTCTTAGGATTTTTTTATTTCCAAATTAAACCCGAAAAAGCAATCGATATTATAAGAAAGTGTCAAAAGTGCTTTTAGACCGTAATCACGGACAAAAAGGAACTTGTTTTAGACGACCAGTTAATCGTCTAAACTGAGAAACCCCCTTTAAAATCGATTTGGTGAAGCCAGGTTTGAAGCAAATAAAGAGCAAATTACAAATTAAAAACAATATACAAATTACAATATACAAATTCTAAATTCTAATATCTAAATCCTAAACCCTGAACCAGAATAAATTCGATTCAGGGCAAGCAAATTCCAAATCACAAACAAATTAGGAACACTGAACTTAGTTGAATTATGGAAATAATGCATTCACCTGCATAATACATAATACAAGATACTAGATACAATCTTTCGGCTAGCTTCGACTGAATTCCGATAGTCGAAAGCTGATGGCTGATGACCGACAACCGACATCTGAAGTCTGACAGCTGATAGCCGATGTCTGATGCTGATTAGTGTCGCACAATCTTATTGACAAGTTTGTGGGGGAGTTCTACAATGAATTTAGCTAATGCAAGATAACCTGCCTAAAAACAGCGAACTGTCGTCCAAGATTTCTGCTTTTTTGGAGTATCTTGAGGTTGAAAAGGGCTCCTCTTCCCTAACGGTAAGAAACTATAGACATTATTTAACTCGCTTTTTGTTATGGCTTGAGAAACAAGGTCTTAAGCCGACTCTTCAAAGTATTAAGCCTGAAGTAATTCATAATTATCGTCTTTATCTTTCGCGCTTGGTTGATAAAGACGGCAGGACTTTATCCCGCAAGACCCAAGGCTATCATTCAATAGCGCTTCGCAGTTTTCTAAAATGGTGTTTGAAAAATGATCTTGAAGTTATGTCTCCTGAAAAGATTGAATTGCCAAAAATTGCCGAAAGACAGGTGAAGTTTTTAACAGGAAAGGAGGTTGATAGGCTTTTAAACGCACCATCTTTGTCAACTATAGTCGGCAAGCGTGACAAGGCTATTTTGGAAGTTCTTTTTTCAACTGGTTTGCGTGTTTCTGAGCTTGTTTCTTTGAATCGTGATAATGTGGATATTAAAAGGCGTGAGTTTGGAGTGGTTGGTAAAGGCGGCCGTGCAAGAGTGGTCTTTCTTTCAAGTCGTGCCGCTTCTTATCTTGATGAATATCTTAAAGCAAGAGAAGATAGTTTTAAGCCGCTTTTTATTAGGCACAGTAGGAATTTGGCGCCCAATTTGAAAGATAACCAGATGAGGCTAACAGCTCGTTCTGTTCAGCGAATCTTGAAAAAATATTCTCGCAAGGTTAAGTTGCCTTTTGATGCGACACCCCATGTTTTGCGTCATTCTTTTGCGACCGATCTTTTAATGGCAGGAGCTGATATTAGATCAGTTCAGGAAATGCTGGGGCATAAAAATATCCAGACGACTCAAATTTATACTCATGTAACCCACCGTCATCTAAAGGAGATTTACGATACCTATCACGGCCGCTCTAGTTAGTTTCTTCTTCTTTTTCGTCCTCAGTTATGTTTTTCTCAAGTGTGGCAACGCCTGCTACTGAGTCATCACTCTTGGCAAATCGCATTAGGATTACTCCTTGGGTAGCTCGACCCATTTGGGGTATATTTTTAAGAGGCAACTTAATTATTTGTCCCATTGATGAAGTTATAACGACCTGGTCTATTTTTTCGGTTACGGTTGTCATCGCAGCAAGATTGCCTGTTTTTGGGGTAATTACGGCAGCTTTTACCCCCTTCCCTGCTCTTTTTTGAAGAGGGAAAAGGTCAATGGGTGTTCTTTTACCAATCCCTTTTTCAGAAACAGTTAGAATGTCTCTAAAGACTTTTCTTCTTTTATCTTTTATCTCAGGGCTTTTAGGATTGAAGACGTCCATTCCTATAACTTCATCATCATCTGCAATCTTAATTCCTCTGACTCCTGATGTTGGCCTTCCCATTGCACGCAAGTCTTTTTCGCTAAACCTAATAGACATACCCTTTTTGGTAATAAGTAAGATATTGTCTTCTCCTGTAGTTTTGTCAACTCCGACAAGAGTGTCGTTTGGTTCAAGACGTATGGCAATGATGCCTGAGGCCCTCATATTCTTAAATGCCGATATTTCGGTCTTTTTTACAATTCCTTTTTTGGTTGCCATTACAAAGTATTTACCTATACCTTCCTTTACCGGAAGGATTGACATAATTCTTTCGCCTTGTTCAATATTCAGGATGTTAACGATTGCCTGGCCTTTACTTATTCTGGAACTTTCGGGAATTTCCCAAACCTTGCTTCCATAAACCTTGCCACGGTCGGTAAAGAATAGGAGATTGTCGTGCGTGGTGGCAGCAATGATGTGTTCAATTTCGTCCTCTTCTTTAACTGTCATTCCGCTTATGCCTTTGCCACCTCGCCTTTGTGATTTAAAAGTGTTTCTTGGCACTCGCTTGATATAGCCTGTTTTGGTAATTGTTATTAGATTTTCTTCAAGAGGAATTAGGTCTTCTTCTTTAAATTCGCCTATATCCTGCTTGAAAATGCGGGTTCTTCTTTCGTCTTGAAACTTTTCTTTCATCTCTTGAGTTTCTTTGGTGATGATATCTATCACTTTTTGAGGGTCTTTGAGAATATTCGTCAACTCGTCAATTAATTTTTTAACTTCTTCATATTCTTTTTCTATCTTCTCTCGCTCAAGCGCGGCAAGGCGACGAAGTTGCATATCAAGAATCGCGTTTGCTTGAATTGCTGTTAAGCCAAACTTTTGCATCAAGTTATTTTTGGCGTCTTCTTGGGTTTTTGAGTTGCGTATTGTTTTTATAACTTCATCCAAATTATCAAGAGCAATCTTTAAGCCTTCTAAAATGTGGGCTCTCTTTTTGGCTGAAGTCAATTCAAAAATGGTTCTTCTTGTTACTACTTTTTGCCTGTGTTTAATATATTCGGTCAGAATTTGTTTCAAATTGACAAGATGTGGAGTGCCGTCAATTAAAGCTACGAAATTGGCAGGGAATGTTGTTTGCAATTTTGTGTGTTTGTAAAGATTATTAAGAACTGCTTTTGGTTTTGAGTCTCTTTTAAGATCAATTACTACTCGCAATCCTTCTTTATCGGATTCATCTCTTAAGTTAGCGATACCGTTTATCTTTTTATCTTTGACAAGATCCGCAATATCTTTGACCAGTTGAGATTTATTAACCTGGTATGGAATTTCGCTTATGACAATTTGAGGCTTACCCTTTTCCTCTTTAATTTCGGCGATGCCACGGACTACTATCTTGCCACGGCCTGTGGCATAGACCTCTTTTAAGCTTTGGGCGTTGTAGATTGCGCCGCCTGTTGGAAAGTCAGGGCCGGGTATAATTTTGATAAGATCGTCAATAGTGATATCACTTTCAAAGCTAAGATTTTGAGGAGTTACTTCCTCCTCGGTTAATTTTTGAGCTTCACCTGACGCAACTAGATTTATTTTCTTGATAACAAATTCCGTTTCTTCTTTTTGTTTTTCCTGATCAAGAAGAACTACTCTTCCCTTCTTAATGGTTTCAACTATTGCGTCTGCTACTTCTTTTAAATTGTGAGGCGGAATTTTGGTGGCCATACCCACCGCAATACCTTCTGAACCCATCAAAAGAAGATTTGGCAAGAGCGCTGGTAAGAATACAGGCTCTTTTAGGGTGGCGTCAAAATTGTCAACAAAGTCAACAGTATCTTTGTCGATATCAAAAAGCATATATGGAGCGTATTTTGAAAGACGAACCTCGGTATAACGCATAGCAGCAGGTGGATCGCCATCAACTGAGCCAAAATTTCCCTGGCCTTGGACAAGCGGATAGCGCATTGAAAAATCTTGTGCTAGCCTTACTAAAGCATCGTAGACAGCCATATCGCCGTGAGGATGGTATTTACCTAGTACTTCTCCGACCACTTTGGCTGATTTGCTGAATTGTTTTCCTGGCTCAAGGCCCATCAAATACATGGCGTAAAGAATTCTGCGGTGGACTGGTTTGAAGCCATCTCTGATATCAGGCAAGGCTCTTGCTACAATAACACTCATTGCATAATCAAGGTAGCTTTTGGAGAGTTCTGAGGTTATTTCAACTGTTTTGATTTTTCCAATATCCATTTTAGGCAAAAAAATAAGGCTATGTGAGCCTATCCAATTTTATCTTGAAGCAAGTTATAAAGCAAGAGGAATTCGGATATCGGATGTCAGACGTCGGACATCGGCTATCGGCTATCAGACTTCAGTTGTCGGCTATCGGAATTCAGTCGAAGCTGGCCGGAAGCTAGTATTTAGTATTTTGTATTATGTATTATGCAGGAGGGACGAGTAGAAAGTAGAATGTAGGAAGTAGTAAGGGTTTATAATTTCTACTGTATCCGTGTGCTAGTACACGGACCAAACCCTTTAGGGGGCCAGCGGCTATTCTCTACTCTCTATTCTCTATTCTGTTTGTGATTTGAAAAATTAGATAATTGTGATTTGTTTAGAATTTAGATATTAGAATTTAGAATTTGTATCTTGTAATTTGGAATTTGTAATTTTCTCTTTTTTCTTTGTTCTATGTTCTTTGTTCTAACCTAGTAGGTAAAAGGCAAGAGTTAAAAGGTAAAAGGAATTCGAGTAGAAAGTAGAATGTAGTAAGTAGAAAGCAAAATTCTATAATCTATAATCCAAAATCCATAATCTAATCATAAAGTTTTAGCTTTTGAGTTTTAAATTTTTAGTTAATTTGTTAACTATTGTATACTTATTTTGATGAAAAGTTGGCTTATTTTGTTTTTTGTATTGTTTTTATCTTTAGGATTTGCCTTTTACAAATACACAAATTTTCAGTCTCGCCGAAATCTTCCCAAAATTGAGGAAACAAAAACTTTGGGGGCGAAGGAAGAAAATAAAGCCTCGCGATTGTTAGAAATCCCCAATGCCCGCTATTATTTTGATTATTTTGAAGCTGATCCAGATAAACTTTTCCTTTTTGGTAATTTTGAAAAGGGAGAAAAAGCAGAGGATATTAAATTAAGATTTAATTGCCAAAATTTAACAAATGGAGGCTTTTATGATGATAAGTTTAAACCAATTGGTCTTTTCATAAGCGAATATGAAGAACTTTCTCCTTGGCAGAAAAATCAGCTTTTTAATGGTGTTTTTTCAATCAATATGTTTGGAACGCCAAGGATTACTCGGGAGCGTCCGCGTGATTCTTTGAGACTTGCTCTTCAAAGCGGTCCTCTTGTTTTTGAAAACGGAGGTAAAGTTGTTTTTAAAAGTAGTTCAGATCATTCTCGCCGTGTAGTGGTAGCAGTGACTGGTGAAAATAAACCCTTATTTTTGGTCTTTTACTCTATAAATAATTTCATTGAAGGTCCCACTCTTGATGAATTACCTGTTTTAATTGAAAAAATTAATGCGGATCTTAAGCTTGGTATTGCCGATGCTCTTAATTTGGATGGTGGAAATGCTAGCGCCTTTTATTCGGATAATTTGATGGTTTCTGAAACAACTAGGGTTGGAAGCTTCTTTTGCGTGAAGAAATAGTGGCCACACCATGCAACTTATATGGGTCGCTGAATATGGTCGTAGCTGTGGGGGCCGGTATCAATAATCACGTATCACGAAGCAAGTATCAAGAATGGGTAAAAGGCAAGAGACTACAGCTATCGGATATCAGACATCAGATTTCGGCCATCAGAAGTTAGTAGAAAGTAGAACGTAGTAAGTAGAAAGCATTAATAAATAGTTAAAAGTTAAAAGTTAAAAGAATTTGGATTTCAGCTATCAGTTGTCTGCTGTCGGAGTTAATTGTTATCTTAATTCATAAATCTTAAATCCTAAATCTAGATTCTATAATCTGTTTGTAATTTGTTTATTACTTGTATATTGTTTGTATATTGGAATTTGTAATTTGGAATTTGCCTGCCCTGAATCGAATTTATTCTGGTTCAGGGTTTAGAATTTGGAATTTTATTCTCTAATCTCTAATCTGTATTCTGTAATCTAATTTTTGACTTTTGACTTTTGAGTTTTAAGTTTTGAGTTTTGAGTTTTGAATTATATTTTTGACTTTTGAGTTTTAAGTTTTGAGTTTTGAGTTTTGAATTATATTTTTGACTTTTGAGTTTTAAGTTTTAAGTTAACTTCTAATTTCCCTTTTGTTCTCTGTTCTTTGTTCTATTTTATGGCTTCTTGATATTCCCCAAGCTAGAATGAGAAGCATAAGTAAGCCGAACACAGTCAATTCAGATTTATTTTGATATTGAACAATAACAGGAGCAGCAATTAAGCTTATAAGGTTGACGACTTTAATCATCGGATTTAAAGCAGGACCTGCAGTGTCCTTGAGAGGGTCTCCAAAAGTGTCACCTTCTACACTTGCTTTGTGTGATGGTGACCCCTTCCCCCCCAAGTTGCCATCCTCAATGTATTTTTTGGCATTGTCTAATGCTCCTCCAGCAACAGCCATAAACACAGCCATTAATTGTCCTACCAAGATTACTCCTGCTAAAAATGCACCTAAAGCTTCGACCTGAAATACTGCTCCGACAAAAAGAGGTAAGGAGATAGAGATGGCAACTAATGTTAAAAGTTCCCTTTGCGCAGCGCTT
Source organism: Candidatus Woesebacteria bacterium (assembly GCA_013426185.1). Taxonomy (NCBI): domain Bacteria; phylum Candidatus Woeseibacteriota; species Candidatus Woesebacteria bacterium. The sequence goes on from CP058602.1 coordinate 120,341, forward strand.
GTAGTGATGGCGACTACCTTGTCATATTCCGGTGATACTTTGCCTTCAAGAACCCCTTTTCTTGCGAATTGTTTTCTTACTTCTTCTACAACTTTGTTTGCTGCTTTAGCTACTGCCTTGATTGAATAAGCAGAGAAAATAAAAGGCAATGACCCACCCAACAGTAGTCCGATTATTGTGTCAAGTTTTGAGATTGTTATTTTCTCAATAACCGTTAACCCCAGTCTTGCCTGGACAACGCCCACATCAGTCACATAAGAGAAAAATAGACTGGTGGCCGCTATTACTGCGGAAGCAATTGCCACTTGTTTAGTAATTGCTTTAGTGGTGTTGCCAGCGGCATCAAGATCAGCCATTATTTTCCATGCCTTTTTACCAACACCCGACATCTCACCGATCCCATTGGCATTATCTGCAATTGGTCCAAACGAGTCCATGGCAACATTATTACCAGTTAGAGAAAGCATTCCTATTCCGACCATGGCTACTCCATAGAGCATGTATATGGGAGCATGGCCCGCAAAGGATAATAGACTTATACCTATTGCGATGGCAATGGCTATAATGCTAAAAACGCTTGCCTCCATGCCAACTACCAATCCTGAAAGAATAGTGGTTGCTGTTCCTGATTTTGTGGAATCAGCTATTTCTCTAACAGGCTTGTAAGCTGATGAAGTAAAGTATGAAGTTAATGGATTAAATAAATAAGCTAGTAACACACCAGCTGTATTGAGCAGAGCCAGCCTCCATTCACCAGCGTAGTATAAAGCGAGAGCGAAAGAAAATGCGATGACAAGAACGCTTGATAAAGCATAAGATCGAAACATTGCTTCTTCTGGGTTTTCTGTACGAATTAGTTTTGATTTCGCTTTGCCCCAGACAGGGACTAACAAAGTTCCTACGATTGATGCTATAACACCTGATGCTCTTACAGCTAGTGGGTATATTATCCAGAAGCTATTTCCAGTTAGTTGAACCAGAACGAGACCTAAAATTAGTGAGGATACCATTGTCACTTCGTAAGATTCAAACACATCGGCGGCCATCCCAGCACAGTCTCCCACATTGTCGCCTACAAGGTCGGCTACTACCCCTGCGTTTCTAGGATCGTCCTCGGGGAGGTTTTCTTCGATCTTTCCTACAAGATCGGCACCGACATCAGCGGCTTTCGTGTAAATACCTCCACCTATTCTCATAAAAAGGGCAACTAAAGTCCCTCCAAGACCAAAACCCAGTAAAGCGTCTGGAGATGCTTTACCAAAAATGATAAATATCACAATTCCTCCCAGCAACCCCAATCCACTAGCGAGCATGCCCGTAAAGGTGCCTGCTTTGTGTGCGATGGCTAGTGCTTCGTTTGCCCTACCCAATTTAGCTTGGTTGGCGACTCTGACGTTACCTTCTATTGCAACTCTCATGCCCAGTTGGCCCACTAGAGTTGAGAAAGTGGCGCCGATTATGAAAGCTATCGTTCTGCCAATGGCTACAACAGGCACCGCCTTGTCCCCAAAAATTTCAATAGATTCTTTGGATGGAGGCACTATATAAACACTTAGAAACAAAACTAAGGTCAATGCTAGTACCGAGATGATAATTGTTTTTAGCTGTTTTCTTAAGTAACCTTCAGATCCTTCTTTGATAGCGGTCCACACTTTTACCATCTTGGCATTTCCTTTGGGAGAAGAAATAACATTTTTCCAGAGCCATAGAGCGTACATGAGACTTACTAGAGAAGTTCCTAATACAAAGACAATTATGTTCTTTTCAATTAGAGATAGCTCGCTCATTTTTCAAAAAAAAACAAACTCGTCAACTGCGAGTCTTGAGTTATTCTAGGAATATGTGTTTTTTTTGTCAAGAAGGAAAATTAGTCGGAGCTGGCCGAAAGACAATATTGTATCTAGTATCTTGTATTATGTATTATGCAGGAAATACAAGTAGAAAGTAGAAAGTAGTAAGTAGAAAGTAGAAAGCAAAATTAATAAATAGTTAAAAGTTCAAAGTTAAAAGTTGGAATTTTTTGTTTGTAATTTGGAATTTGTGATTTGTAATTTTCCCTTTGTTCTTTGTTCTAACCTAGTAGGTAAAAGGCAAGAGGTAAAAGGTAAAAGGAATTCGAGTAGAAATTAGAACGTAGTAAGTAGAAAGCAAAATTCTATAATCTATAATCTATAATCCAAAATCCATAATCTAATCATAAAAAGTTTTAACTTTTGAGTTTTAAGTTTTTAGTTAATTTGTTAATTTGTTAACTGTTAATTGTTATATTGTAATTTGTATATTGTTTGTATATTGGAATTTGGAACTTGGAATTTGTAATTTTATTCTTTGTTCTTTGTTCTAATTTCTAGATGTCAAGAGTGGCCAGTTTGGCGTGGGTTTGGATGTATTTTTTCCTTGGTGGTACTTCTTCTCCCATTAGCATAGTAAACATTTTGTCTGCTTCTTCAGCATTTTCAATAGTTACTTTTTTAAGAGTTCTATTTTTGGGATCCATTGTCGTTTCCCAAAGCTGCAAAGGATTCATTTCTCCAAGACCTTTATATCTTTGAATTGTGAATTTTTGGTCTTTAATATTAGCAACAATAGCCTCCTTTTCTTCATCAGAATAAACATAATGGGATTCTTTGCCTATTGTGATTTTATAAAGAGGCGGTTGGGCTATATAAAGATAACCTTTTTCAATGATATCTCTCATATGTCGGTAAAAGAATGTTAGAAGAAGAGTGGTTATATGCTGACCGTCAACATCGGCATCACACATAATGATAATGCGGTGATACCTAGCTTTATCGTAGTTGATATTCTCCCCTATTCCAGTTCCTAGTGCGATGATTAAGTCTTTTATTTCCTCAAATTTAACAATTTTATCAAGGTGAGCCCTCTCTGTATTTAAGATTTTTCCTCCCAAGGGTAAGACTGCTTGAAAACGACGGTCTCTTCCCTGCTTGGCGCTGCCTCCTGCTGAATCCCCTTCTACAATATAAAGCTCACTGATTGATGGATCTCTTGATTGGCAATCCGCCAATTTTCCGGGCAGCGAGGCTCCGTCAAGCGCGCCTTTTCTTAAAACTGCTTCCTTAGCAGCTCTTGCTGCAAGTCTTGCTTTAGCAGCAAGTAGTATTTTTTCGATTATTCTTCTTGCATCTTGTGGATGTTCCTCAAAGTAAGTATCAAGACCTTCCTTAACCGCTGAGCTGACAAAACCTTGAACTTCGGGGTTATTAAGCCTTGCTTTGGTTTGGCTTTCGAATTGGAGAGATTCAGAAGGCATTTTGATATAAACAACTGCAGTTAAGCCTTCTTTTGTATCATCTCCCGTTAAAACTAAAGCGTTTTTGCCGTTTTCTCCATTTTGTTTTTTAATATAATCTAGGATTGAGCGAGTCAGAGCAATTCTAAATCCTGTGATGTGAGTTCCCCCATCGGTTGTTAGAATTCCGTTTACATAGCCTTTGACTATTTCATTAATGCCTTCATTGTATTGGATTGTTACTTCGCAGGAGATATTTCCGTCGGATTTGTTGATATAAATTACATCAGATAGAGTGTTTTTATTGCGATTCAGATGTGCTACTAAGGACTTTATTCCTCCTTCAAAATAGTAGTGGGCGATTTCTTTTGTCCTCTCATCTTTAAAGTGGAAAGAAAGCCCGCCTACAAGATAGGCTCTGTCTTTGAGTAAGGCTTTAATTTTATTCGTTTCGAACTCTACATTTTTGAAAATTTCTGGATCGGGAGTAAATTGAGTGATGGTTCCTGTTAAGTTCTGTCCTATTTTTATATTCCATTCTTTTGGCAGCCATTCATCTAAATCTTTCTGACCTGCTTCTTGGACTGGCTTTAGCGGTTTGCCTGCTTTGTATTCCTGGTAGTAAGCTTTGTTGTCTCGCAGAACAATTACTCTAAAGTGTTTTGAAAGCGCATTGACTACCGATGCTCCGACTCCATGCAGTCCTCCTGAAACTTTGTAAGCGCCGCCACCGAATTTTCCACCAGCATGAAGCTTGGTCATTGTCAATTCAAGCGCGGATATGCCTGATTTATGTTTTTCAACAGGAATGCCGCGGCCATTGTCCCTTACCAAGGCAGATCCGTCTTCTCTTATGACTACCCAAACATCTTTGGCTACTCCGGCAAAGGATTCGTCAACAGAATTATCAACTATTTCTCTTAGGCATTCGTGTAATCCTCTTGAATCAGTGGAACCAATATACATTCCCGGTCTTTTTCTTACCGGTTCCAAGCCTTCAAGGACTTGTATCTGTTCGGCTGTATATTCGTTTGTGTTGGAAGTATTCATATACTAATTATAGCTTTAAATTGATCTTAAGTTAAGAGCAGGTTAATCCTAAAGGTTGATAACCATTCTTGTCAACTGGAGTTTGACATTTGCGTTTGATTTTATGGCCAAAAGAGCTTGATTTGCGTGTATAAGACAACGCGATATTTTAGTATCCCTTTCTTTTTGGTAAATGGATTTTTCGCAAAATTGAATTAATCCTTCTAGAAATTCTAACGCTTCTTCCCTCTTTTTAATTTTATCAACATAAAGAAGTTGCAGACCCTTTTTTTTGTTAAGGAAAGCTAAATATTCAGGATTAATATCTTTATTTTCTTCTCTTTTTGAAGTAAGTTTTATTATCTGGCATCTTGAGATAACAGTGGGTATAACACTTTTTATATTTCTTGTTGTTAGAATAAAAATTATATTTGGCCCTGGTTCTTCAATATTTTTTAGAATAGCGTTTAAGGCTGGGAGAGAGGCTTTTTCTACTTCTTTAATTATTACTGCCAGTTTTTGCTGATGTGAGAGTTTGGTTAATTCTTTTAATTCTCGAGCATCTTCAATTGTCTTAAGTTTGAATTCAGAGACAATTGCTTGGTTTTTTTTTACAATCTCATTTATTTTTTCCTCAATTCTTTTTTTATCAGTAGAGGCAATGATAAACGAGTTCATAAGTGGAATATACAACATATAAATTACAAATTACAAATCACAAATTACAATATACAGATTCTAAATTCTAATATCTAAATTCTAAATCCTGAACCAGAATAAATTCGGTTCAGGGCAGGCAAATTACAAATTACAAACAAAAAATTCCAACTTTTAACTTTTAACTTTGAACTTTTAACTATTTATTAATTTTGCTTTCTACTTACTACGTTCTACTTTCTACTTATATTTCCTGCATAATACATAATACAAGATACTAGATACAATCTTTCGGTCGGCTTCGACTGAATTCCGATAGCCGACAACTGAAGTCTCACAGCTGATAGCCGATCTCCGATATCTGACATCCGATCTCCGAATTCCTCTTGCCACTTTTGGAAAAATGGGTTAAATTATTATTGATGACAACTTCTGCTCAAATATCAACTAAAGCTAATCAGATTAATAATCAGGATGCTACTCTATCGCTTACTTTGGCTGATATCTTAGTGAAGCAAGGGTCAATAACCGAGGATAAAGCTAAGGAGATCAAGTTAGCTGAAATTCAGACTGGCAAAAACCAAGAGGCAATTGTTAAGTCTTTAGGAATAGTTTCGCCTGCAGATCTAGCTAAAGCGAAAGCTGCCTTGTTTAATATTCCTTTTATAGATTTGGCTAATGCTCCTGTTTCTCCTGAAGCTATGGCAATTTTGCCCAAGGAAATTGCTGAAAGATTTAAGGTCTTTCCTCTTTCTATTGATAAAGTCTCCAAGACATTGGATTTAGCGATGGCTGATCCTCTTGATCTTTTTGCTATTGAATTTGTTGAGCAGAAAACTAATCTTCGGGTTAGACTATATGCTTGTGATGAAGCTAAACTTGAGGAATTTATCACTGTTCGTTATGCCACTTCTCTTTCAAAAGAAGTAACGGAAGCTTTGAAAGATGTAGCTCCTGAAGTCAAGGAGGGTGCAAATGGAATAGCAGGAACTAAAGTCGGTTTTATTAAGGACGAAAAGATAGCAGAGATTGTGACCCAAATTCTTGATTTTGCTGTTCGAGCTAGAGCTTCTGATATTCATATAGAACCTCAAGAAAAATCAACTAGGGTTCGTTACAGAATTGATGGAATACTACAGGAGAAATTGACGATACCTAAGGCTTTGCACAAAGCTCTTGTCTCAAGGATTAAGATCCTTTCTGGATTGAAGATAGACGAGAAAAGGGTGCCTCAGGATGGTAGGTTTAATTTTATGGGGGCTTCTGAAGATGTTGATTTGCGTATCTCTACTTTACCTACAGCTTGGGGAGAAAAGGTGGTTATGAGGCTTCTTAAAAAAACTGGTGGGGTACCAGAACTACCAGAACTTGGTTTAAGGGGTCTTGCTCTTAAAAATTTGGAAACGGCAATACTTAGGCCTCATGGCATTATTATTATTTGTGGTCCTACTGGTTCTGGTAAAACTACCACTCTTTACTCTATTATTTCAAAAATTAATACCCCTAAAGTTAATATTGTTACTTTGGAGGACCCGATTGAGTATAAGATTCCTGGAGTTAATCAGGTGCAGGTTAATCCAGCTGCTGGTTTGACTTTTGCTTCTGGTTTGAGAGCTTTTTTGCGGCAAGACCCGAATATTATTCTAGTTGGTGAGATTCGTGACCGCGAGACTGCTGATTTGGCTATTCAAGCGTCTTTAACAGGTCATCTTGTCTTTTCTACCTTGCATACTAATGATGCGTCAGGAGCTTTTCCTCGTCTTTTGGATATGGGTGCTGAGCCTTATCTTTTGGCTTCTTCTATGACGGCTATTTTAGCCCAGAGGGTGGTCAGGAAAATTCACGAGGATTGTAAAGAAGAATATACCCCTGACCCAAAGGTGATTGAGGATATGAAAAATGTTTTAGGCCCTCTTTGGAATAAAGGTGAAGGAGAAGTTAAACTTTATCATGGTACTGGTGATCCTGAATGTGGAGGGTCAGGGTACTATGGTAGAATTGGTATTTTTGAGGTAATGCCTGTTTCTGAAAAAATCAGTCGACTTATTTTGGAGCATAAGTCTGCTAGCGATATTGAGAAGGTGGCGCGTGAAGAAGGGATGATAACCATGAAGCAGGATGGCTATCTGAAGGTTCTTGAGGGAATTACTACCATAGAAGAAGTCTTAAGGGTAGCCCAAGACTAATTGTTTTTTTCTTTTGTATGGTGTAATCTGAATTAAATTACTGCCCTATGCTTGATGTAATACAACTTTTAAATCTAGCGGTTGAGAAGAAAGCTTCTGATTTGCATCTGATTGTAGGTGTTCCTCCTTACTTGCGTATCGATGGCCAGCTTTTGCCTGTGAATGAAGAACCTGTTGTTACCAGTGAGTTTATTGAAAAAGTAGCTACTACCGTTTTGAAACCTGAGCAATATGAGCGCTTTAAAGTTAATCGTGATCTTGATTTCTCTTTTTTTCTTTCTGATGTCGCTCGTTTTAGGGTTAATGCCTATTTTCAAAAAGGCAATTATTCTTTTTCTTTTCATGTTATTCCTTCTCAGATTTTGACAGTAGAAGAATTAGGATTGCCTGAAGTTCTTCATTCTTTCACTCATCTAAGACAAGGATTTGTTTTGATAACCGGCCCTACTGGCCATGGAAAGTCTACAACTTTAGCATCAATGCTCAACGAGATTAATAAAAATAGGAGCGAGCATATAGTGACTATTGAAGATCCAATTGAGTTTGTTATTCCACCAGTCAAATCTATCATCTCCCAAAGAGAAGTTGGTTTTGATACTCATTCTTGGCAGATAGCTCTTCGCTCTGTTTTAAGGGAAGATCCCGATGTGGTGATGATTGGTGAGATGCGCGACTTGGAAACCATTTCTGCTGCTTTGACTGTGGCAGAAACAGGACATTTAGTTTTTGCTACTCTTCATACCAATTCAGCTTCTCAAACTATTGATAGAATAGTTGATGTCTTTCCTGAAAATCAGCAAGGGCAAGTTAGGCTTCAACTCTCAAATACTCTAGAAGGAGTTTTCTCCATGCGTTTGGTTCCTGCTATAGGAGGAGGAAGAGTTGTTGCCTATGAACTTATGCTTGGAACACCAGCGGTTAGATCTGTAGTCCGTGATGGTAAAACTCATCTTCTAGATAATATCATCCAAACTTCGCAAGAATTTGGCATGTCAACTTTAGAGATGTCTTTAGCTGAATTGGTAAAAACAGGAAAGATTTCTTTTGAGGTAGCTCAATCTTATTCCCTTAGAGTTGAAGAATTATCTCGTCTTGTTAAAGGTGAAAGTTAAAAAGCAATGATGAGGTTTAACTTCAAAGCTAAGGATAAAAAAGGAAGATTAGTTGCAGGTTTGGTTGAAGCTAATGATGAAAAACATGCGGCATCTTTGGTTCGGGAAAAGGAATTGATTTTACTTTCTCTATCTCCTCAAAGGAAAGACAACCTAAGTGTTATCATCAACAAATTTAAAAACAGGATTAAAGAGGATGATGTTTCTACTTTTACTCGTCAGCTAGCGACGATGGTCAACGCAGGATTGCCAATTACTGAATTTTTGTTGATTTTGAAAAATCAGGCGCGAGGGGCAGCGCTTAAGGAGATGCTAAGCCAAATCTTGGCTGATGTCCAAGAGGGTCAATCGCTTTCTAGCGCAATAGGTAAGTATCCAAATGTCTTTTCCCCGACTTATATTGCCTTGTTGAAAGCGGGTGAAGCGGGAGGGGTTTTGGATAATGTTTTATCCCGTCTTTCTGATAATATGGAAAAGCAAGTTGAATTTAAAGGCAAGGTGAAAGGTGCGCTTATTTACCCTGTGATAGTTGTTATTGGAATGGTTTTGGTGGCAGCTATAATGATGATTTTTGTCATTCCCAAAATGCTAAGCCTTTATTCTGAGTTTGGAGCTGAGCTTCCGGGACCAACGAAAATTTTGATGTCTGTTTCCGGTTTTTTTGCTAAGTTTTGGTGGCTGATGTTAATCATAATTGCTTTTTTGATCAATTTCTTGATCACTTATCGCAAGACGAAAACCGGTAGAAGAAAAATTGATGAGCTGATTTTGAAGATTCCGATCTTTGGCGACTTGCAGAGACAGGTGGCATTGACAGAATTAACAAGAACTTTGAGTCTCTTGGTTGGCGCTGGCGTTTCTATTCTTGAAGCTTTAGGAATTTTGTCGCAAATTTCAGGAAATGCTGTTATTGGTGATGCTCTTGAAGATAGTGCTAAACAGGTTGAAAAAGGTTTCCCTTTAGCCTACGCTTTTTCAAAACATCCCGAAGCTTTTCCTTATATTCTTTCTCAAATGGTGGCAGTGGGAGAAGAGACTGGGAAAATGAGCGAAGTTTTGGCTAAGGTTAGTCATGTCTTTGAGGTTGAATCGGATCAGAAAGTCAAGGCTTTGACTTCAGCTATCGAGCCGATTGTAATGGTGGTTTTGGGTGTTGGTGTTGGTTTCTTGGTCATCGCTGTTATTTTGCCGATTTATAATTTGACTAGCCAATTTTAGTTTAGAATTGGGTCTTGACAAAATTTTTCTAATTGTTTAAATTGAAACTAGTATGAAATTATCTGCCAAAGGCTTCACCTTAATAGAGCTTCTCATAGTCATCGCGGTTTTGGGCATTCTGGCAGTTACTGTTCTTGCTGCTATTAATCCAATAGAACAGATTAATAGATTTCGTGATACTGGCTCTAGGTCCGATGCAGAGCAATTGATTGGAGCTATTGATAGGTTTTATGCCTCAAGAGGTTATTATCCGTGGCAGACGGTTGCTGGTACCGCTGGCGCTGCTGTTGCTTGGACGCAAGTCACTACAGCATGGTCGGGAGCTGCCACCACTTCCGTTTTGAGCCAATTATCTGCAGCAGGTACGAAGGAAATCAAGCAATCTTTTGTTAGTAGGATTACTGCACCTAACTATAATCCTTTATGGATCTATAATAGAGGGCAGGCTGGTGACAGTTATTATATCTGTTTTTCACCTCAGTCTAGTTCCTTTAGAACAGAGGCTAACACAAGGTGTGCTAATACCTCTGGATCTGGTTTGCCAGTTGATTTGAGACCTATAGCAGGTACTGTATGCGGTAACACAATATCTCCATACTCTTGTCTTCCATAATCTGTTATTTTCTATGAGCTTGCTCAAGCAAAAAGCAAGTTTTTTGGTTTCAAAGCTTGGTAGTAGTTTTTTTTTGCTTTCTCTGGTTTTGATCTTGTCCTTTGTTTTTTACAGAATCTCGATTAGATTTGAATATGTAAATCTAGATGATACTCTTTTGGTAAAGTATCGCCTTCTTTATATATTTAACCCCGCTAATATAATTAATTCTTTTAAAAGTAATGTTATGTATCTTTCTGACAGTACCGCTTTTTATTATCGTCCGGTTCTTACAATATCTTTTATTTTAGATGCTTTAATTTTTAAAGATAATTTTTGGGGTTACCATCTAACTAACATACTGCTTCATCTTGTCTCTGTTGTTTTGTTCTATAGACTTATGCTTCGTCTTCGATTAGAAAAATATGTTTGTTTTTTTCTCACACTAGTTTTTGCTCTTCATCCTGTTTTAATGCAGACTATAGTTTGGGTTCCTGGGAGAAATGACAGTCTTCTTTTTATTTTTTTGATTTCGGCTCTCTTTTATTTTTTGAATTATCTTGAATCATCTAGTCTGAAGGATTTTATCTTTTTTGTCTTTTTTACCTTTCTTGCGGTCTTTGTGAAAGAAACGGCAATAATGTTTTTGCCTGTCTTATTTCTTTTTATTTTTTTGGTTAGAAGAGACAAAAAAGCTTTTAAGAGATCTTTACCTCTTTTGGGCGTGTTTTTTTTAATGTTTGCCTTGTGGTACCTAATGGCTACTTCTTTTAGTGATAAGCAAGGTAGTTACTGGAGTTATCTGACAAGTACTAACTGGTTTGATGCTATACCAAAAACTATAATACCGGGTTATCTGATCTATTTAGGCAAGATCTTTTATCCTTTTGCTCTCTCCGTCTTTCCTGTAGTCGATCTTCGAGATGCTAATATCTTTCCTGGTATTGTAGCTTTTATCCTTCTTGTTTTTTCATTTTTATTTTTTGTTAAAGAGGGTAGAAAAAAGGTTTTTATTTTTGGTTTATTATGGTTTTTTATACTCCTTTTTCCAACTTTTATCAATCTTATGCCTGGAGAGCCGAATATAATTTACGAGCACAGACTCTATTTGCCCATTGTGGGTCTTCTAATTTCTTTTTCCCAGATCGAGTTTGTTAAAAGATCTCTCTCTAATAGTAAGGTGGCGTTTTTTTTATCTTTGATTATTACCCTTGTTTTTTTCTATGGTAATAGAAGGCATATATTTAATTTCAAAGATAGCCTTTCTTTTTGGGAAAGTGCTTATTCCACTTCTTCTAAGCATTTTGTAACGGAAGTGGGCCTTTCGGGTGTTTATCTGTCTCGAGGTGATCTTGATAAGGCAGAGCCGGTCTTTAAGAAATTAGATGAGATAAAGCCAAATACGATAATATCACATTTGGGTTATGCTTCTTTGTTTTATCATAAAGGGGAATATGAGAAGTCTTTGCAAGAGTTAGATGAGGTTTTGAAGATTAATCCGAAATTACCAAGAGCAATGCAATATATAGCATCAATCAAAGAACATCAGGGTAAATATGATGAGGCTGAGAAATATTATCTTGAGGCTGTTGAGATTGATGACAAAAATGTAGATCTTTTAATGTCTTTGGTTTCCTTTTATGTTAAAAGGGGTAAAATTGATAAAGCTAAAGAAGTGTATAAAAAAGTTCAGGATATGGGAATTTCCTTTTGAAAGAAATGATTTTACTTATTATTTTTATTCTTGGTTTAATTTTTGGTTCTTTTGTTTCGGCTGTTACCTATCGCCTTCCAAAAGGAATTTCTTTTATTTCAGGTCGGTCTTTTTGTCCTAATTGTAAGCACAATATTTCTTGGTACGACAATATTCCTCTTTTTTCTTTTTTGCTTCTTCGCGGCCGTTGCCGGTATTGTGGCAAAAAAATTTCTTGGCGCTATCCCCTACTTGAGCTAATAACAGGATTGGGGTTTGTTTTGATTTATTTGTCTTATCTCTCCTGTCTTGGACAAGGTCCGACCCTGTCCAGTAATTTTTTTTGCAGTCAGGCTGGAAGAATGGGATTTTTTACCCTTCCCTATTGGTTCTTCACTTTTATCTTGCTTCTTGTTGTTTTTGTCATAGATTTTGAACATAAAGTTGTCTTTGACAGCTTGGTCTTTATTCTTTTTATTTTTTTTCTTGCCACTTCCCTTTTCTTTTCGGATAGCACTTTGTATCTCAACTTGTTGGTAGCTTTTTCTATTTCATTATTTTTCTTATTTTTGCATCTTTTTACCTCTGGTCGGGGTATGGGGCTTGGGGATGTTAAATTAGCCTTGCCTCTTGGTTTTTATCTTGGATTTCCTCTTAGTTTGGTTTGGCTTTTTCTTTCTTTCTTGACTGGAGCAGCAGTTGGAATTATATTGATATTATTGGGCAGGGCTAAATTTGGAAAGCCGATTCCATTTGGTCCTTTTATGATCTTTTCTTTTTGGGTGGTGTTATTTTTAGGCGAAAGAATAATTTTTTTCTTAAGATGAAAAGAAAAAGTGCTTTTACTTTAATTGAGCTTTTGGTTGTGGTTGCTTTTTTGTCTTTGATGGTTTTGGTGGCTATTTTTGCTTTTAAAGGACCCTTGTTTAAGGGTTATGATGCGAGGAGAAAGTCAGATCTCAATAGGATTAAAATAGCTCTTGAAGAATATGAGAAAGATCATAATTGTTACCCTCCTTATTTGCCTTCTTGCAAGGGTTCAGATGCTGGTATTTTAAAATCATATATACCCATTATCCCTTATGATCCTCATACTAAAACTGATTATCTTTATTATCCTGATCCTACATCAACTTGTGCTAAATGGGCTTGGCTTTTTACCAATCTAGAATATACTGGTGATCCGAAAATTACAGAAATCGGTTGTCAAAACGGCTGTGGACCAAATCAAGCTTATGGTTTTAATTATTATGTGACTACTCCTGGTGCTCCTGATCCTTTTAAGTCTGGTAGCGCCAATGTCCCCCCTGATGTCAGTGGTAATTATTATGGTTGTTTTTCTGGGGTTTGCCAACCAATAGGAGTTAACTCAGATACTCATCTACCAGTCTGTCAACCTAATTTTACTAGTTCTGATTGTCGTAACTTATGTCAAGACGAATCTGGTCCCATAAACGAATGCAACTCTTACTAAGCTTAAAAAAAGATTTTTGGAAATTGTTTTTTTTGTTTTTTTTGGTTTCTCTAGCTTCTGCTTTGGGTTTTAATGAATCTGACAAAAGAGAAAGAGATGTCAGAAGGAATGAAGATATTAGTAATATTGCCAAGGCAATAGAAGCTTACAGGCAGGCTTTTGGCTATTATCCTGAATCAAAAGATGGAAAAATAGTAGCTTGCGCGGGTAATGATACCAAAGTTTTAAGGGATAAAAATGTTCTTGGAATAAGAGAAAAAGGAGCTAGCCGAGATAAACTGGTTGGTCTTGCTCCTTGTGAGTGGGGTCAAGATCCTCTAAGAGATGTTTCAGATGGTAATTACCCTGCTTTTTTAGACAAACTTCCTCAAGATCCAGAGTCTAGTCGTGGTTTTAGCTACCGCTACGATTTTGAAAACGGTCGTTACTTTGTTTATGTAGCTTACGAGACAAAAAGAATGCCTGACTATAGCAAGAATGTATTAAACAAAAAAGTTGCTTGTGGATACAAATTTTGTAATGGAGCTCGTACAAATGGCATTGAAATAGTCAAATAATGATGTTAATATGAATTAGATTATGCATAGCCTGCCTTATCAAGAAAGAAAATCTCCAGCTTTTACTTTAATTGAGCTTCTGGTTTCAATAACTATTTTAGGGATATTAGCCGTTGTTGTTTTGGGTGGTTTTAGATCGTCACAGATGAGATCGCGTGATGCAAAAAGGAAATCTGATTTAAAGCAAATTGCCAATGCTTTGGAGATGTTTTATTCAGATAAGGGGTTTTATCCGCCTTCAACAGCTGATGGCAGAATTAGAGCTTGCCCTTACTATGCACCTCCCGATACTCCAATAGTTTGTAATTGGGGATCCATTGATTACACTAGCGAGTTTAAAGATGCTAGTAGCGGAGTGATCTACTTCAAATCACTTCCCAAAGATCCTTCGGGATTTTCTTATTATTATCGTTTAACCAACGATGGCAAGGGATTTCAACTTTATGCACACCTGGAAAATGATCAAGATCAGAATTGCATTGATTCAAATTGCTCTATGGTGTCTGGGCTTCCTAGCGGTGTTAGTTGTTCTGGGGTTTGCAATTTTGCTATTACCAGTGCAAATGTCACAGCAAAAACTAATTAGTATAATAATATGAGAAAAAGAAGCGGTTTAGGTTTTACCCTGATCGAGCTTTTGGTAGTTATTTCTATTATTGGAATTTTGGCAACATTGCTTTTGGCAAATTACAGCGCGACTCGTGAGAGAGCAAGAGATGCGCAAAGAAAGTCTGACTTAAGAAACATCCAGACAGCTTTGAGAATGTTTTATAATGATTTTAATAGATATCCTAGTTCCAGCAGTGGGCAGATAGTTGGTTGCGGGACCAGTGGTAATACTGTCTGCGGTTGGGGTGGAACTTTTTCGGCAGGTTCAACCAATGTTGTCTATATGAATATTCTTCCTAAAGATCCGCAGAGTAATAGGAGCTACAATTATGTCGCTGCAGGTGGTGAGTATACTCTTTCTGCGTGTTTAGAAAACAAGGGTGATGATAAATGCAAAAAGGATGCTAGTGGTAATTTGGTTTCTTGCTCTTGGATGTCAGGGGTTGATGGTTGTGTTTATGAGGTCAAGCCGTGATATGCTAGTATCAAGTATCACGAAGCAAGTGTCAGGAATAGGTAAAAGGCAAGAGGTAAAAGAATTCGGACATCAGACATCGGCCGTTGGCTGTCGGATGTTAGAACTTAGTCGAATCTAGCCGGAAGCTAGTATTTAGTATTTGGTATTTTGTATTATGTATTATGGGGATAATGCATTTTCTTGCATAATACATAATTCATAATACTAAGTTCAGTGTTCCTAATCTGTTTGTAATTTGTTTATTGGTATTTGTATATTGTTTGTATATTGGAATTTGTGATTTGTAATTTTTGTTTAGGATTTAGATATTAGAAATTAGAATTTAGAATTTGTAGTTTGGTTTGCTGGTTCTTGAATGTAGTAAGTAGAAAAGTATTGTGATTTTTAAAAGTTTTGGCTAGACTTATTTTAGTTGGTTGTTGAGGTTTGGAAGTTGCTAGTTGTGTTTACAATGAAAATTAATAACAAAAAAAATTACAAAATGATTGGTTTTACCTTAATTGAACTTTTGGTAGTTATTGCTATTATTGGTATTCTTGCTTCCTTAGCCTTGGTTTCCTATACTCGCTCGCAAAAACAGGCAAGAGACACAAGAAGGAAGTCAGATTTGAAACAGTATCAAGTTGCTTTGGAAAATTATGCTAATCAGAATAATGGTATATATCCTGTTAAAACGACTACTTTTCAAGCTGTTAGTTTTTGCAATTCTGGCCAAGCACTTTATGGGCTTTCTTGTCCAGACGATCCTGACGCTACAAGACATTATAATTATCTAAGTCTGAGCGACGGTTCTGAATATGCGCTTTGGGCTCAACTTGAGGCTTATCAAACTGGACAGTATTGGGTTGTTTGCTCAAGTGGTAAAAGCGGAGAAAGTACTACTCAGCCTTCAACTAGTAGTATTTGTCCGGTTCCATAATTATGGTCTTATTTGATAACAAACATCTTAATGAAAAGTATCTTAAGGGTTTTACTTTAATTGAGCTTTTGGTGGTTATTTCTATTATTGGGATTTTGATTTCCCTTTCCCTTTTTGGAATTCAAAATTCGCGAAAGAGCGCAAGAGATGCTAAGCGCAAATCAGACCTTGAATCCATACGCTCTGCGCTTGAGATGTATAAAGCGGATAATGGCAGATATCCGTCTACTAGTTCTGGTATGAATGCTTCATCCCTCGCTATTTCAAGCTACATTTCTTCTGTTCCCACGGATCCTATTAGTGGAAGAATTTATGTATATCGTTGCACTAATGTTAGTGGGTCTAATTGTCTTGCTTATGATTTATGTGCAGCTCTTGAGACAGGAAGCGGTTCCATATCGTGCGGCATAAGTTGTGGGGTAAGTTGTAATTATAAGACAA
The DNA here is from genome assembly GCA_013426185.1 of Candidatus Woesebacteria bacterium. Classification (NCBI taxonomy): domain Bacteria; phylum Candidatus Woeseibacteriota; species Candidatus Woesebacteria bacterium. Next base: position 136,559 of record CP058602.1, read on the forward strand.
CAAATCCTTGAAAAATGTTTTTATGGAATTAAAAACTGCCTTTAAAAATCGAGGTTTTACTTTAATCGAACTCCTTGTTTTCCTTCTTGTTGTTTTCATCTTAGTTGGTCTTGGTTACGCCAACTTTCGTAAGTACGCTCAAAAACAGGCTTTATGGGCCGTGGCAAGGCAAATAGAAGGCGACCTCCACCTTGCTCAAAGTTATGCAATGTCTGGTAAGGATGCATCAAGTTGTATTTCTGGAACCTACCTTTATGGTTATCAACTTTTTAAGCTTAGCGATCGTTCTTATAGTATTCGCCGTGTTTGCCGTAGCCCACAAGGTACCTTTATTTATAGCGATGTGTCTCCTTATCGTTATATACCAGAAGGATTTGAGATAGATAGAAACTTCTCTTTAGTTTCGTTTCGATCAGTTGTTGGTGGAGTTGATAGCCCCGTGTCTATTAATATTAGACGTAATTTAGCACCAAGTTCTTATATTGTTATAAATGTTTTATCAACAGGGGCGATTTCTTTATCTTATAGTGATGGAGGATCTGCTATATTTCCTACTTCTACACCTACACCACCCGGAGATGTGTTACCGCCACCTGGCATACCCATTAGTACGCCCATTTTGTATTAGTTTGTTCATTTTATAATGAGTGAATTATGAGAAAAAATCTTTTGAATTCAGGGCAGTCTCTGATCGAGCTTTTGGTGGCTTTGACTTTGATAATGCTTGTAGTTGTGGCGGTTGTCGGTTTAGCGGCCGTTTCTATCAAAACTTCCTATTTTGCCAAAAGAGAAACAGCTGCCAAAAGATATGTTGAGGAGGCGATGGAATGGTTGAGGGAACAAAAGAAAAGTGATTGGACTGATTTCTTGTTTACTAAGTCAACTACCACGAGTCAGACGTATTGTTTTAACTTGTCGCCTGTTACTAGCTGGCCAGTGGTTGGTTCTTGTAGCGGCGCGACTTTGGGTGGAATTTATAAGCGGGAGGCGACTTTATTAAGGTCGTCTGATAACAAAAATGTAACAGTGACGGTGGTTGTTTCTTGGAGCGATTCATCAGGAACCCATGACACAAAATTGGTTTCTGTCTTTACCGCGCCTAATTGATATGTTTAAGAATAATCTGAAGGAAAAGGGATTTACTTTAATCGAGATGCTTGTTGTTATTGCTCTTTTTGCGGGTCTTGCTGTTTTGGTGGGTAGTATGGTGGGCTCATCCATGAAGGGAACGAAGAAAAGTGAATCGGTGATGAAAGTTAGAGCGGAGCTTGAAAATGCCGTTTCTATTTTAGAGAGGTCTTTAAGAGAAGCTAAAAAAGATTCGGTTATATGTAATGGCAATAGTACTGTTTCTTTTACTGATCAAAATGGTTTTAATGTTACTCTCAGTTGCTTGCCCCTTAGTAAGAACAGTGTTGAACTCATTAATAGTTCAAATATAAACTTAACAGCTTGTAACTTTGATTGCACTAATCTCTCGAAAGGTGTTGTAGTTATAACTCTTACTGGCAGTAGTGCAAGTTCTAGTGGTGTTGAGGCTGACATTGCTACTGTTTCGGCGAGGGTTGTTTTAAGAAATTACTAGGCTGAATTTTTGTAATTTGGCTGGCTCTTGACTTTGCTTTTATTTATTTCTAAACTGAATTAATCTATGCGATACCCTGCCAAGCTCTTATCAAGAAAATCTTCAGGTCAGGCTGTGCTCCTTGTCATTTTGGGGATGGCAGTAGTCTTAACAATTGTTCTTTCTGTTGTCTCAAGAAGTGTAACTGATGTTTCGGTAACTAACGTTGAAGAAGGTTCTTCGAAGGCATTTTCAGCAGCTGAGGCGGGCATAGAAAGACTTTTAATTGGAGATGCTTCTTTCATATCTAATCTTGACCTAGGCAATAATGCCTCTATTCAATCAGCTCAATCACTGGTTTTGGGAGAAGGAGAAACCTCTTTTGATTTTCCTGATACCTATAATTCTGGCGATTTGGCTACTGTCTGGTTTGTTTCACACGATGACACCAATATTCAAAAGTTGAGCTGCACTGGCAAGCCTTGTTTTAATGGCACTAGTTTTTCTATTCACTGGAACGGCGATGTAGCCGTTGAGGTTTCTGTCTATTATGATACTAATGGAAGTTCTGGAGTAATTGCGTCAACTCCCAATTTTAGCGGTGTAAAAGTAAAGCGCTTTGCTTTTGACCCTAATGCTACTAGGAGGAATAATAATAAGTTTAGTGCTACAATAGCATCTTCACAACAAGGCTACTCTTATTCCAGTGGTGATATAAGTTTATCTGGCTTGACTAGGCCTCTTTTTGCTCGTGTTAAGTTTCTTTATGGGTCAGCTTCTGGTTTTAGGGTAACTACTGTTGGAGGTGCTCTGCCTTCACAAGGGAGATTGTTGGTCTCAAAGGGTGCGGCAAGTAATGCTACAAGACAGATAGAAGTGCGTGATTATTATCGTGCTCCCATTGAGGTCTTCGAGGCTGGAATTTTCAGCCAAGGTGATCTTACTAAATAAATTAACTTAAAATGAGTGTTGGCATTGATATTGGTTCCAAATCTATTAAAGTAGTTGAGCTTGAGAAAAAAAATAATAGCTGGTCTTTAAAAGGATCTGGCATTGTTGGCTATTCGGGAATACTGGTTGAAAATGCTAAGGAGGAAAAGGATCTCATTCCTCTGGCGGAGATTATCAAAAAGCTCTTTAATGAAGCTAAAATCTCAAGGCGTGAGGTTTTTCTTTCCCTGCCTGAGCGTTTTGCTTTTGTTAAGGTTATTACCTTTCCGCTTTTGACTAATCAAGAAATAGATGCGGCTTTAAAGTGGGAGGCTGACCAATATGTCCCCATTCCTCTTGAAGAAGCGATAATGCAATATCAGATAATTTTAAGAGACGAGAAATCTAACCCGCCTCAAGTAAAAGTGCTTTTGGTAGCAACTCGTCGTTCCTTGGTTGAGAAATATGTTCTCTTAGCTCAACTAGCAGGCCTTCAGGTTTTAGCTGTAGAAAATGAACTTTTATCACTATCACGAGTATTGGTTACGCAGGAAGATTTGTCTACGATTGTCAATTTTGGGGCGCTATCAACTGATATTGGAATTAGTAAGTCGGGAAAATTATGGTTTTCGCGTTCTATTCCGACAGGAGGCGATGCACTAACAAGAGCTATAGTTCAAGGATTAAGAATCGAACCAGCTCAAGCTGAAGAATATAAAAAGGCTTATGGTTTATCCTCCACTTTGCTTGAGGGAAAGGTAAGGTTAGCAATGGAGCCTGTGATGCAGTCTTTGGTGGGTGAAATAAAGAAGGCTGTTCAGTATTTTGTTTCTGAGAATCCCCAATTCGGTAAACCTAAACAGTTGATTGTCTCGGGAGGATTAACAAGTCTGCTGGATTTGATAGCCTATCTTACTAAAGAGTTTGATATGGAGATTTTGGTGGCTAATCCATTTTTGCAAATTCAGATTCCAGCAGAGTCTCAAAAAGTAATAGTTGATTATGCGCCCTTTTATAGCGTAGCTGTTGGTTTGGCTTTAAGAGAGAATATATAAAAATGGCAGAAATAAATCTATATCCTGAAAAACAGAGACAAAGTATAAGTTGGTATAAATTTTCTCAATCTTTTAAAACAATAAATTTTGTTATTACCGTTATCTTTTTTGTGACAGCATTGATTATAGTTGCTTTTATTATTTTGAATCAAAATGCTATTAATCAGGCTAAGGCTGAAGAAGATGATTATAGAAGTAGGTTAAAAGCTCTTTCTGGTGTTGAGTACCAATATATGTTTATTAAAGATAGAGCGGCAAAAGCTGATGAGATTTTAAAAGCAAGAAAGGTGGTTAAGAATCTAGAGGATATAAATTCGATTATGCAAAAAGTGGGCGATGTTAATTTGACAGAAGTTCAACTTGAAAAGAACAAGCTCTCAATCACCGCTACTGTGCCAGCTTTTTCCAGTCTTAAAACTTTTATCTCAGAAATTAAATCTCTTGAATCCTACCAAAAAGTAATGATTGATTCCTTGAGTTTTAGTCCGGATAAAGGATATAGTCTGCAAATAAATTTCCAATAGCTTATGTTAACAGTCAAAAAAAATGATTTAGGAGCAAATTTGTCGAATTTAAGGGCGAATTCTTCTTTTGTTCCGTCTTTATACTTTTTGACAATAATAGTTCTCTTGGGTATTGTTCTTAAAGTGGGTATTTCTAAAATTAACGAGCAGAAAAGAACCTTAGCCGATATTAAAAGCAGAATATCTATCTTGGCGGATAAAGAAAAGACTCTTTCTCAAGCTAAAAATGACATGATAGGAATTTTCTATAATCCAGCAAGCATTGCTTTACCTACCGAAAATCCGGCTCTAGTTTCTTTTTCTGAAGCAAGGTCTCTTTTGAATTTATATCTTTTACCTATTGATGAATACAGTATTAATGTGGGTGGCGATGTTCAAGATCAGACAGTAGTGGGAACTACGCAATTACAGTTTACTATCTTTGGAAAAATGGATCAGGTCTTAGCATTTCTCAAAGATCTAGAAAAAAATTCTCCTTTGACAGTAGTTAACAAGTTGAGTTTTTCAAACCAGAAAGATCTCTTAAATGTTGAGATTAGTATTAATTCATTCTTTAGTCCTTTTGTGGCTAGTAAAACTGCAGTTGATCTTCCTCTCCAAAAAATTACTGAGTCGGAAAAAAGCGTTTTGATGGATTTGGGAAATTTGAAGCAACCTACTTTTTCTAACCCTTCCCCCAATGGTCCTTTCAATAGAGAGAATCCTTTTTCGAGCCTTTAGTTAATTTTCTTGATTTTCAGAAACAACTTTAAGTATAATTCTCTTTTTCATTAAAGTTGCTTTTATCTTTAAAATTTGAGAAATAGATTTTATTACTTTTCCTCCCTTCCCAATCAAAATTCCAGCATCTTCAGAATTCGGCTTAATATAAAATGTGATAAGTCCATCTTCTGTTTCTTCTTTACTTATGGTCACGTCTTTACCAGGGATGATTGAAGAGATTATAAACTTGAGTAGTTCTTCCATATTATTACTTTCCAAGCAGGTTTTTTACTGACTGATTAAGAACAGCTCCTTTTTTAAGCCAGTCTTCAAGTTTTTCTTGGTTAATTTTGAATTCTTTCTTGACCGGATTCCAAAAACCCAAAACCTCCCTTGGTTCCCCTTCTCTTTTTTTAGATTCGTCAATAGCAACAATACGATAAAATGGCTTGTTTCTTTTCCCCAACCTTGATAGCCTAATTTTGATCATAGATACTTATTCTAACTTATTTAGCTTGAGATTACAATAGTTTTAGTGCTTCTTGAGCTGCTTTCTGTTCAGCTTCGGATTTGCTTTTTCCTGATCCTTCGGCTATATATTTGCCGTTAACTGCTACTCTTACTACAAATGTTTTTTGATGATCGGGACCTGATTCTTTGACTACATTGTATTTTGGCGCTGGCAGTCCTTTTGATTGGACTTTTTCCTGAAGCCTGCTTTTAGCGTCTTTCAACGGCTGCCTGATCATGTCCTGGGTCTTGGAAAGTATATTTGTTTTGATAAATTCTTCAGCTTTTTCTAGGCCTTGGTCAATAAACAAAGCTCCTATAATTGCTTCAACGGTGTCTGCCAAAAGCGAAGGATTTTCCCTGCCCCCTGTTTCTTCTTCTCCTTTTGATAAAAAAAGTTCTTTTCCAAGACCAAGATCTCTTGCTGTCTGGGAAAGGCTTACGGTATTGACCAAATTGGCGCGGAGAGAGGTAAGAAAACCTTCTTTTTTATTTGGGAATTGAAGAAAAAGTTCTTTTGAAACTATAAATTCTAAAATTGCGTCTCCTAAAAATTCCAATCTTTCGTTGTTATCTCTTATTCCAGGATGTTCGTTAACCCAGGAGCGGTGAGTAAGGGCCTCTTCAATAATTTTGGGGTTGTTGAAGCTTCTTTTTAAATTTTGAAAATCTTGGGAATTATTCATTGTCAACTAAATATTCTATCAATTCTCCAACAGTTTCCACCTCTTCATTAAAGATGTTTTCATCAATATTAAAGTCTTTTTCATTCATAAGTTGGATAAAATCTGCTATTTCAGCAGGTCCCATATGCAAGTCTTCGATGAAAGAATCTTCAGCTTGGATATCCGTATAATCAGTTCCCAGAACCTGAGAAAGCAAAACACGGATTATGTCAAAATATTTTTTATTCTTTTTTTCGTCTCTCATTTTATTTTTCTTTGTTTGATTTTTGGTAAATAAAACCCAAGACTCCATTTACAAAGGAAGCTGAGTTTTCGCTACCAAATTCTTTGGCCAGTTCTACCGCTTCGTCAATGATAACTTTTGGCGGAGCATCTTCTGTAAGCATCTCGTAGACCGCTAGTCTTAAGATTGCCAAATCGATTTTATTTAGCTTGTCAATTGGCCAAAGTGGTGCACTTTCGCTAATCAATTTATCAATTTCTTCTCTTTTGTCAAGAATATCTTTTACAGATTTATTAAAATTTGGCTGGTGAGCAAATTCTTCAGCAAAAAGAAGCTTTACTATTTCTCTTCTTTTTTGGTGCCTTGGATCACGGTAGGATTTCATTCCTAGCTATACATCTGACAATTTTCGCAAAGCTTGTGTGGCAGTTTGAGCTTTTTGCAATTAGGGCAAACGACCAAGTTAGGCAAAAGAATCTTGTTTGATGAACTATTTAATCTTTTGCCGCTTCGGCTTCTTGTATGTTTTCTTTTAGGTAAAGGTGTCATACAGGGTATTTTATCCCTTTTAGTGCTTCTAATGCAACTGGCAAATGAGGCAGAGGTGTCAAGAATAGGTAAAAGGCAAGAGGTAAAAAAGGTAAAAGGTAAAAGAGTTCGGCTATCGAATATCAGACGTCAGATATCAGACATCGGACGTTGGCTGTCAGATGTCGGACATCAGCCATCAGCTGTCGGATGTCGGAATTTAGTTGGAGCTAGCCGAAGCCGGACGAAAGATTGTATTTAGTATTTTGTATTATGTATTATGCAGGAGAATGCATTGTCCCCATAATACATAATTCATAATACTAAATTCAGTGTTCATAATCTGTTTCTAATTTGTAAAATTGGAAAATTGTAATTTGTTTAGAATTTAGGATTTAGAAATTAGAATTTAGTTCTTGTGATTTGTATATTGCAATTTGGATTTTGTAGTTTGTAATTTACACTATTCCTTCTTCTATTTCTTCAATTATCTTTTTATACTTTTTTCTATTTTTAAAGATATCCTCGGCAACTTCTCTTGCTTTTTTGATTATCTCAAAATCAGACCAGCTGCCGGCTCTAAGCTCAGGAAAACCGTGTTGCCTTATTCCCCATACTTCTCCTGGGCCTCTTAATTTTAAGTCAATCTCTGCTAATTTAAATCCGGACGACTCTTTTCTCAATGCTTCTAAGCGTCTGTAGACCCTTTGGGAAGGGTTTTCACTAAAAAGTAAACAGTATCCTTTCTTTTCACCTCTTCCCACCCTACCCCTTAGTTGGTGAAGTTGGGCAAGACCAAATCTCTCAGCAGCTTCAATAATCATGATATTTGCGCTTGGAATATCAATTCCTACTTCAACAACAGGGGTTGATACCAAAATATTAATTTTGCCCTCTTTGTAACTTTTAATTATTTCGTCTTTTTCTTTGTTTTTTAATCTGCCGTGAAGAAGACCTACTTTAAAATTTTTAAATATTTTTTTAAGTTTCAAAAATTCTGATTCGGCAGCCTTTATTTGCTGCATTGATTCTTTTTCTGACTCTTCAATAAGAGGACAGATAATAAAAACCTGGTCTTTGTCTTTTTCTATTTTTTCTTTTATCCAGTTGTAAGCACCTGCTCTTTTTTCCTCGGGGACTATCCAGGTAACAACGTCTCTTTTTCCTTTGGGCATCTCTTCAAGTAAAGAAAGATCTAAATTGCCGTAGGCGGTTAAGGCTATCGTTCTTGGAATAGGGGTAGCTGTCATTGTTAAAATATGTGGCTGATATTTTTCTTTTTTTGTTTTTTCTACAAGTTTTGCTCTTTGTTTAACTCCAAATTTGTGCTGCTCATCAATTACGACAAGAGCGACATTTTCAAAATCTACACTTTTATGAATTAAAGAATGTGTTCCAATAATAACGTCTGCATTTTCTGGGTCAATTTTTTCAGAAGCGGTAGCAAGACCTATTTTCATTCCTGTTTTTTCAAAAATTTCTTTGAAAGTTTTGTAATGTTGTTTGGCTAGAATTTCTGTTGGGGTCATCAAAACGGCTTTCTTTTGGTTTTTAAAAGCAACAAAAGAAGCAAAGGCGGCAACTACTGTTTTTCCACTACCAACATCTCCTTCAAGGAGTCTATTCATTGGATAATTTCTTTTGAGGTCGCTTGCTATTTCTTTGATGCTTCTTTCCTGGCTGGGGGTAAGATTGAAAGCAAGCAAGGATTTAAATAAGTTGTAAGTTTCCCCATCGCTTTTTAGAGGGTATGAAAAGTTATTTTTTTGCCAGTTGATCTTTTTTGCAAGACTTGTGATTTGAAGTCTAAGGAACTCTTCAAAAGCCAGTCTTTCTCTTCCTAACCTTGCTTCTTCTTCGTTTTTTGGAAAGTGGACAAAGTGATAGGCTTTGCCAATTTTAGGATAACCAAGTTTTTTTAAAGTAGAGCTTGGAAATTTTTCTTCTATTTGGTCTTGATAAATTTCAAGAGCTAGTTTAATTTTGCTTCTGAACCATTTTGAACTCAAGCCTTTGGTTGAGCTATAAAGCGGAACTAATCTTCCTGTATGAATTTTGCCTTTAATTTGGCTCTTTTCGTATTCGGGAGAAATAAGAGTTTTTTTACCTCTAAAAAGGCTGACTTTTCCGGCAAAGGAATACTTTTGGTTTTTCTTGATGTTTTGGACAAGAAAAGGTTGATTAAACCAGACGATGTTTATTCTACCCGTATTGTCCTCAATTAGTGCATTTTGCATAGTGAGACCTCTTCTTGTGTAAATATTTTTGATTTCTAAAACTTTGCCTGAAATGGTTACAATTTCATCTATATTGGCTTTTGCAATTTCAACTTGCTTGGTGAAGTCAAGATAGCGGTAAGGAATGTAGGAAATAAGGTCAGATATTGTTTTGATGCCTATTTTTTCAAGTAATAAGGCATAATGATAACCTATTGAAGGCAGTTTGGTTACAGAATCTTCTAAATCCATTCTTTAAAATTTTAAGCCATAAACCAAAAGCGGTAGTATGGAAGAAAGAATGAGACCAAGAGTGGTGATAATAACTAGAATTATAATGAGTTTGCGTCTTTTGTTTTTGCCCATAATCTAGTTGACTGTGGCGAAAATTTTCTTGCCTATTTTTATTTTGTCTCCTGCCTTTATCTTTGCCAAATAATTTTTAACTGTTTTTCCATTGACATCAACTGAACCACTACTTATGAGTCTTTTAGCTTCTGATTTGCTACCAAGAAGCGGAAAAATGGTCTCAAGTAAATTTTCGTTTAGCTTTATCTTAAGATCGTATGTCGGATTTTTTAGCTGAAAGTCTTTTTCAAATTTTTCTTGAGCTTGCCTTGCTTTTTCTTCGCCGTAGATTATTTTTACTACTTCAAAAGCTAGTCTTTTCTTCTGATTCAGGGGATCATTCTTAATTTCTCTTTCTAATTTAGCAAGTTCTAATTCGGTAAAAAGCTCAAACGCAGTCATTAGCATTTGGTCAGGAAAAGCCATTACTCCTCCAAATATTTTTTCAGGGGGTTCATCAAGGAAAATAGCATTGCCTTCCGTCTTTCCAACTTTTTTACCTTCTTTATCTTCAAGAAGTTTTATGGTGAGGACGTATTTTTCTCTGCCAGTTAAAGCTTTCACTAGCTGGCGCCCGGCCATCATGTTAAACAATTGGTCAGAGCCTCCTATTTCAAGATCAACCCCTAATTTTACGCTGTCAATTGCCTGGGCGACAGGATAAAGAAACTCATGAAGGTAAATTGGGTTTTCTCTCTTGATTCTTTCCTGAAACATATCCCGTTCTATCATTTGTTGAACTGTAAAATTGCTTGTAATTTCGATCAAGTCAGAGAAAGTTATTTTTTCATTCCATTCGGAGTTATATTTGATTTCAGCTTTGTTTTCTCCTTTGAAATCTATGATCTGACTAATGGTCTTAAGCCAACCTTTTAGATTCTCTTCGATTTCCTTCTTACTAAGCTGTTTTCGTGCTGATATTTTGCCTGTAGGATCACCAATTCTGCCTGTAAAATCGCCAATTAGAAAGATTACCTTATGCCCTAATCTTTGGAATTGTTTTAGTTTTATGGTTCCAGCTAAGTGTCCAAGGTGGAGTGATTTGGCAGTAGGGTCAAAACCTTGATAGAGAGTTATTTTTCTTTCACTCATTAACTTCTCTAGACCCTCTTTTGAAGGTAAGACTTCTTCTACTCCTCTTTCGAGTACTTCTTTTATTTCCATTAATTTATTTTAACTCAAATTATCAGGAGAGTAAATGAGACTAGAACAAAGAACAAAGGGGAAAATCACAAATTCCAAATCACAAGATCCAAATACTAAATTCTAATATCTAAATTCTAAGCCCTGAACCAGAATAAATTCGATTCAGGGCAAGCAAATTCCAAATCACAAATTCCAAATTACAAAAAAAAATTCCAACTTTTAACTTTTAACTATTTTTTAATTTTGCTTCCTACTTACTACATTCTACTTTCTACTTTCCTTTCCTGCATAATACATAATACAAAATACTAGATACAATCTTCCGACCAGCTCCGACTAAATTCCGATAGCCGACAGCTGATGGCTGATGTCCGACATCCGATAGCCGACATCCGATATCAGACAGCCGATATCTCTGGCGTCTGCTCCTTTCTACTTACTACGTTCTACTTTCTACTTGAGTTTCTTTTAACTTTAAACTTACTCCCGTCTTGTATGGTAAAATATTTTAATGGCAAATTGGAAGAGGGTTTTAAAGAGAAAAAAGCTTTCAAGATATATGTCAGTTGCTCCGAAGAGACTTGAGAAGAGTCAGAAGGTTCTTTTTTTTGCTAAGATTAGTTTTTTGTCTCTTTTGACTTTGTTTATTATTTTTATTGTTTCTATTCCTCTTTTTGCCTTTAATCTTCCCTCCCCTGATAAAGTTGTCCGCCGTGAGGGCTTTTCTACCAAAATTTTAGATCGTAACGGTGAAGTTTTGTATGATATTTACGAAAATCAAAGGAGAACGCCAGTTTCTTTGAATGATATCCCTCTTTATTTGCGTCAGGCAACTGTTGCGGTTGAAGATAAGAATTTTTACAAGCATCAGGGCTTTGATGTAACAGGGTATCTGCGGGCTATTTTTAACATTGTTGTTCGTCACAAGTTGCAAGGTGGTTCTACTTTAACTCAACAGCTTGTCAAAAACACTCTCTTGACATCAGAAAGAACTCTTTTTCGCAAGATTAGGGAGTTTATTTTGGCAATTCAGATAGAGAGGAAATACACCAAGGATGAAATTTTGCAGATGTATTTAAATGAAGCCCCCTACGGCGGTACTGCTTGGGGAGTTGAGGCCGCATCCGAGCTTTACTTTGGCAAGAGCGTTAAAGATTTGAACCTAATAGAATCAGCTATTTTAGCCGGTCTTCCTCAACGTCCCTCAGTTTATTCGCCTTATTCTTCGACCCCCAAAGCTTATGTTGATAGAACGAAATCTGTTTTGCGCAGGATGAGAGAAGATGGTTATATCACAAAAGAGCAGGAAGACGAAGCTGTTAAGCAGCTTGAGAATGTTCAATTTAAGCCTAAAGAAACAGGTTTTAAGGCGCCGCATTTTGTCCAATATGTTCAAAAGGTTTTGGAAGAAAAATATAGCGAGGATGTAGTCACAAGAGGAGGGCTGAAGGTCACAACCACTCTTGATTTGAAGCTTCAGGAAAAAGCTCAGGATATTGTTAAAGAAGAAATTGCTAAGGTTGAAAAGTTAAATATCACCAATGGTGCTGCTGTTGTTTTAGATCCTGAAACAGGTGAAATTTTGGCAATGGTTGGTTCTAAGAATTTTTCAGACCCCAATTATGATGGCCAAGTAAATGTTACATTGTCTTTGCGTCAACCAGGTTCTGCCATAAAGCCAATAACTTATGCTGCTGCTTTCAAAAAGGGTTATACCCCTTCTACTCTTTTGATGGACGTTCCAACCGAGTTTGGAACAGGCCAAGGTGGAAAGCCTTATAAACCGGTCAATTATGATGGAAAATATCGAGGGCCGGTTCAGGTGAGATATGCTTTGGGGAATTCTCTCAATATTCCAGCAGTTAAGATGCTAGCTTTGGTAGGAATAGAAAACACTCTTCGGCTTGCTTATGACCTTGGCATTAATTCACTTGAGCCAACGCGCGATACTTTAAGCAAAGTTGGACTTTCTTTAACTCTAGGTGGTGGCGAAGTCAGGCTTTTGGAGTTAACAAATGCTTACTGTGCTTTTGCCAATCAGGGATATCGAGTTGATCCTGTAGCTATTTTGAAAGTAGAAGATCTAAATGGTAAGGTTTTGGAGGAAGTTAAGCCCAAAAAGTCAAAGTCTGTCATCTCGCCTCAGGTGGCATATCTTATTGCCAACATTCTTTCTGATAATGATGCAAGGAAAGATGTTTTTGGTCCAAATTCTCTTTTGAATATTCCAGGAAGAACTGTAATGGTTAAAACTGGGACAACCAATGATAAAAGAGATAACTGGGCGATTGGTGGGAACACTCAAGTAATGGTTGGTGTTTGGGTTGGCAATAATGATAATTCAGAAATGAAGCAAGTTGCATCAGGTGTTTCGGGTGCTTCTCCTATCTGGCGTCGAATTTTGCTTGAGGCGCTTTCTGGTAAACCCAATATTGGTTTTGAAAGACCAGATGGTATTGAAACTGTTGATGTTGATATTGTTTCAGGGTATCGCTCTCATGATGGTTTTCCTTCAAGGCCTGAGATTTTTATTAAGGGCACGGAACCTGGTGATGATCCTGTTCATGTTAAGCTCAAGGTCTGCAAAAATGATGGGAAGATAGCAACACCAGCCGATATTGCAAGTGGTAATTATGAAGAGAAAGAATATTTTATCTTTAAGGAAGAGGACCCAACTTCAGGTGGTGGTCCTAATAAATGGCAAGAAGGAATTTTAAATTGGCTTTCAACTCAAAGTGATCCTCGTTACCATCCACCAACGGAATATTGTGGAGCAACTAATCCCCTAAGTATCGATTTTGATACTCCTCGCGATAAAGATTCCAATATTTCTTCCAACTTTGAGGTGAGGTTAAAAGCTGATTCTACTTCTGATATTAAAGAAGTGTCTCTTTATATTGATGGTAGCCTTTTTCGCACTTTTACCAAGCCGCCTTATGCCGCGAATTTAAGTCTTGATAAGGGTGTTCATAGGCTTAAGGCAAGAGCAAAAGATCAAGATGGACATCAGTCAGAAAGAGAAATTACTATTGGAGTAGGGGTAGCTTGGGATTATGTCTCTCCCACTCCCCCACCAACCCTAATTGTTTCCCCATCACCCACACTTTCGCCTTGAAAATTTTTATTTGACAGATCAGTTATAATATAGTTTAAAGCCTGCTTGTTTATTAGATGACAAGAGAAATAACAAGGCATTCAAGTTGTGAGGATGAGCAAGAAGCGAGAGCTTTTGTTGGTCCTTATTGGAGTGAGTGGAAACACACTCTTCTTGATTATCTGAGTATTGAGGAATTTCCTGATGAATTGACAGAAAATACGCTTCATGAATGGTGGTGTTTGAGGATGAGGTTTATTCGTGGCATTATTGACAAGAATGAGTTTGATGAGGCGAGAGAGGAATTGTTTCCTGAAGGTGGAGAAATTACCAAACTTCTTGATGAAGATCCGAATGGTGTTTTAGCTCGTGGTATTCGTTATATAACTAAAAGAATATCAGATAAAAGTGATGGGGATATGAAAATCAGACAAAATTGAGTGAGTTACTCCTACTTTTTTTGGATTAGTCTCTTTTTTTCACTTAACCGATCCCGCGTATTTTTTCTTAATTTCCTCGAGTATTTTTTCCCGCAGACTTGCAATTTCGGCGTCGTTTAGTGTTTTTTTGTTGCTTTGATAGGTGATTCTGAAGGTAAATGCATCTTGATAAATATCTTTTAGCTCTACATTTCTTATTAAATCGCTTGTTTTTCTGATTGATTCAATGACTTCACCAATTTTAGTTTTAGGAGGAAAAACGAAGGTTAGATCTTCAATCTGGGGTGGATAACTACTTACAGGAACAAAAGTTTTAATCTTTGAACTATTTTTTAAAGCCTCAAGGTCAAGCTCAAATGCCCAGAGGATTTCTTTAACGGCGAAATTTTCTCTTACTTGTGGATTTATTTCTCCAAAATAGCCGATATTTGACTCTTTTACTTTTATTGTCCCACTTTTTGCTGGATGAAAGATTGGTTCTTCTACTTCAAAGATAATTTTATAATTTTCTATTCCCAGTCTTTCCAAGACTAAATCGATCGCCCCTTTAAACTCTCTAAATTCTACCCCCTTCCCTATAGCTGAAACTTTGTATTTTTCTTCAGGAAAAACTTTATCTATCTCAAAAAGTTTTACGGCTTTATCGGTATTTAATTTAGCGGCAAGAATAAGGCTTGGAATAAGAGATGACCTTAAATATTGATAATCTAAACTAACGGGATTTTTAATTTTTATGTGTTTTTCAGGATCAGAAAGAGAATCTTTAATTATTTTTTCTGAGATAAGAGAGTAATTCATAGTTTCGCTGTAGCCTGATGCGATCATTATTTCTCTTAGTCTTTTTTCGATTTTGTTGTCTTTGAAGTAAGCTATTTTTTCTTCTTTTACTTTTCCTTCAGGTAGAGTTAAGGGAAAGTTATTGTAGCCGTAAATTCTGGCGACTTCTTCTATTAAATCCTCCTCGATTTTAAGATCGGATCTTTTAGTTGGTATAATGCAGGTTATTTTTTCGCCTTTAGCTTTAGGGTTTAAATTTAAGCTTGAAAAGATTTTTACCACTTTATCCTTTTTGATTTCTATTCCCAGTACTTCTTTTAATTTCTTTAGGTTAAGGTCAAGAGAATAAGGTTTGAATTCTTTTTGCTTTAAATCTATTAAATCTGAGGCCACTTCCCCACCGGCTATTTCGAGTATTAAATTGGCTGCTCTTTTGATGGCTTTAACAGTACCCCCTTTATCAGGGCCTCGTTCATAAATTGCTGAAGCGTCGCTTCTTAATCCTAGAGCAATTGAGGTTCTTCTTATTAATGCAGGATTGTTGATCGTTGAATGCAGGAGTATATTTTTAGTGTTTGCCTTAATTCCTGAGTTTAACCCCCCCTTAATGCCAGCCAAGTCTATAATTCTTTCTTTGTCTTTGATGATAATAGCGTCTTTTGGTAGTTTATAGGAAAGTTCATCAACGCTTGTAAATTCTTCCCCGCCTTGAGAAAGCATGACCGTCATCTCGTGACCTTTAATTTCGTCATAGTCAAAAGCATGCATTGGCATTCCCATTTCAAACATCACAAAGTTGGTTATGTCAACAACATTGTTGATCGGTCTTAAGCCAACAGAAAGAATCCTTTTTTGAAGCCACTCTGGGGATGGTTTAATCGCTATTCCTGAGATGATAATTGCACTCCATCTCTCAATTGCCTGAAAATTGTTCTTTAATTTTATTTCAAGGGTTTTTTTGGATTTTGCTAACTCTTTTATTTGTGGTTCTTTAACTTTATCGCCTTGGATTGCTGCTATTTCATAAGCTACACCAAGGATACTCATCCAGTCAGGCCGGTTGGCTGTGACCTCAATGTCTAAGACTTCCTCTCCGTTTATTTTTTCTAGCTTCTCTGATGTCAGGCCTATTTCAGTCAAGCGCCACATTAAGTCTTTTAAGGGCAACTTTATTTCGATGTAGTCTTTGAGCCAAGAGACTGGTACTAACATGTTAGAATTGGGACAGAATTCTTAGGTCAGGTGTTGTTAAAATTCTCAAGTCGTTTATGCTGTAACGCAGGTTGACGATTCTTGAAAGACCAATGGCAAAAGCAAAACCCTGCCATTTTTTGGGGTCAATTTTGCCTTTTTTTAAAACATTAGGATGTATCATTCCAGCAGGCATTATTTCACTCCAGCCGGTGTTTTTACAGAAAGCACAGCCTTTGCCATGACAAATGGTGCATTGAAGGTAAGTATCAACTCCCGGTTCCACGAATGGAAAGTTAGTGGTTGCAAATCTTAGTTTTGTTTTTTTACCAAAAAGGCTTTTCAAGACAAAGCTGATTGTTCCTAAAAGGTCAGTAAAGCGAATGTTTTTGTCAACAGCAAACCCTTCCACTTGCCAGAATTCAAAGCCGTGCGATGCATCTACCTGCTCAAAGCGAAAGTTTCTTCCCGGAACCAAGACTCTAAAAGGTGGTTTTGTTTTTTCCATTACTCTCACCTGCATTGCTGAGGTTTGGGTTCTTAGGATTTTTCCGTTTTCAAAGTAAAAAGTCATTTGGGTATCTCTTGCCGGGTGATCTTTAGGTATATTTAGCGCCTCAAAATTGTAATAATCAGATTCAATTTCAGGTCCTTCTGCAACCTGGTAGCCCAGATATTTGAAGATATCTTTTACTTCTTCCAAGACTTCTTTCAACGGATGTTTATGCCCCATTTCAGGTTTTGTGCCGGGTAAAGTTAAGTCAAACCATTCCCTTTTCTCAGTTAAGCTCTTGATAAGATTTTGTTTTTTGTCGTTAAGCAGTTCTTCTATATTTTTCTTGGTTTCATTAATCAAAAGGCCTGTCTGGGATCTTTTTTCAGGAGGCAAATCTTTGATTTTTTTGATTAGATTGGTTAATTTTCCGTTCCTGCCAAGGTAAGCAATGCGAATTTCTTCAAGCTCGTCTATGCTTTTTGCCGTGTTTATTTGTGCAAAAGCCTCGTTTTTTAGGTTTATTATGTCTTCGTTCATAAATAAAAAACCTCCGATTTTGGCGGAGGTAATTAAGACACTTTACCCCAGCCTTACTTTATATTCTAAAGCAAAAGCTGGTGTAAATAAAAGATGTCATTTTAGGCTGGCAACAATTTTTTTGAAAACTTCAGGTGATTTGACAGCAATGTTGCTTAATATTTTTCTGTCGATTTCTATTTTATTGTCTTTCAAGAGTTTTATGAATCTAGAGTAAGAGAGATTTTCTTTTCGAACTGCAATGTTAAGCCTTATTATCCAGAGGCGCCTTAGGTCTCTCTTTTTGTTTTTTCTGCCAATATAAGCATACTGGCCTGCATGAAGAACTGCTTCTTTGGCAACCTTTAGCCTTTGACTTCTTGCCTGCTTGAAGCCTTTGGCTTTCTTTAGAATCTTGCGATGTTTTCTTGATGCTACTGATTTTGCTCTTGCCATTTTAGTTTATTTGCCAAGTGCTCTTTTTATTTTCTTGGCCCAAGTTTTGTGAGTTTTTACTACACGACTTAAAGATCTCTTTTTATTGGCTGATTTTTTGGTATTTAAATGGCGTTTAAAGCCCTGCTTTCGCAAAAGCTTGCCCTTTTTAGTAAGCCTGAATCTCTTGGTAATGATTTTTTTAGTTTTGATTTTCGGCATTTTTGTTTTCTCCTTCTTTTTTAACCTTGTTTAAGGGTGAAATCACGCTAGCTAGGTACCTTCCCAAAAACTTCGGTTCCATATCTACGTTGATTTCCATTCCTACTTCAGCTATTACTCTTTTGATTATATCGTAGCCAAAGTTTTTGCTACCCATTTGTCTGCCTTTAAACTTAACCACGATTCTCACCTTGTTGCCGTCTTTTAAAAACTCTCTAATTCGTCCCAATCTGTTTTGAAAATCAGCTTCAGCTATAAAAGGTGAAAATCTTATTTCTTTTGTTTCTCCTCCTTTTGCACCTTTTTTTTCTTTTTTAAGGCGTTTCTCTTGCTCGTATTTAAATTTACCGAGCTCGATCATTCTAACAACTGGTGGATTGGCTTTAGGTGCAATCTCAACCAAGTCAAGTCCTAGCTCCTGGCACTTTTCAAGAGCCTCTTTTAAAGTCATTATGCCAACTAGTTTTTTGTTGGCATCAAGAACTCGCACTTTATCTGCTCTTATCTGTTGGTTTATTTTCCAGTTGTCTAAGATGTCTTTCAATTTAGCCTTAAAAATTACTGATTCATTTTACTAGAAAAAATTTTTTAAATCAATACTAATTTCCGTACACCCCCGGGGTGTACTGAGGCGACACCTCGGTATTATTTTTATTCAATAGCTAGAGCCTTGATTTTTGCCAGTTTTCTTTGGTAATCA
Organism: Candidatus Woesebacteria bacterium; assembly: GCA_013426185.1. Lineage (NCBI taxonomy): Bacteria > Candidatus Woeseibacteriota > Candidatus Woesebacteria bacterium. The sequence goes on from CP058602.1 coordinate 154,862, forward strand.
ACTTGATTGAAAGTAAATTCCACCATTTTTTCTATTGATGGAAAGAATTTGAGAAGAAATTCTTTGTCGATAATCTTTAGATCTCTTGTTCCTAGATAATCAGGAAAAGAGGTCCCTGGATAGGTTTTTAGGTCTTCTGGATTTTTAATCAAAAATGAGGTTAAGGGATTAAGATGTATGTAACGAGCTACATGTACAAATTGTTCGTCATTTTCTATTCTCACCGCCTTAAAACCGGATTGGAATAGAGCTCCTGGTCTTTTGTTCCTTGTATTGTAGAATTTAGCAATACTGTTTTGGAAGTTGCCGATAAAAGATGAGATTCCTTTTTCTTTTATTTCTTTAGCTAAAAAATGGAAATGGTTAGGCATTAAAGAAAAGGTAAAAATACTGATTCTTTTAGTATTATTTTCGATTGTATTATCCCAGAATAAGTTTTTATCCTCCGAGCTAAGCCTTGCGTAATGGGAGTATCTTATATCTAGGTTATCAAAAGCGTAGAATTTTATAGTTTCGATGGCTCTGTCGAGTAGTCTTTTTGATACAAAGATTTTTTCAGAGCCGACTGTTTTGTTGAATATATGATAAATTTCACCTTTGACGATTGGTTCTTTTCTAAGGGCCATTATATAAAATTTACATTAACAATTACCGAGGTGTCAAGCTAGTACACCCCCGGGGTGTGATTGGGGTGTGATTGGGGTGTGATTGCAATTCTTTAGAGGTTTTTAGAAATTTTTTCTTGTAAATCTTTAATAAAAGAGTCGAGGGTAAGTGCACCATAGTCCTTTCCATCTCTACCTCGGACGCTGATTTTTTTCTCTTTTTCTTCCCTATCACCAACTATGGCCATAAAATAGACTTTTTCTATCTGAGCATCTCTTATTTTTGCTCCAAGTGTCTCGTTTCTCAAGTCAAGTTCTACTCTTATATTTTCCTCCCTTAATTTTGCAGTAATTTCTTCTGCATATTTTAGATTTCTCTCAGTTATGGGCAGAACTTTTACTTGAATTGGTGTGAGCCATAATGGAAAATTTCCAGCGTAGTTTTCGATTAAAATTGCCATAAACCTTTCCATTGAACCAAGAGGGGCTCTATGGATTAAGACAGGCCTTTCAATTTTGCCTTCTTCGTTTACATACTCAAGTTGAAAACGCTCAGGAAGCATAAAGTCAACCTGAATTGTTCCACATTGCCACTCTCTTCCAAGAGAATCTTTAACAACGACATCAAGCTTTGGGCCATAAAAAGCCGCATCTCCCTCACTTTTGATAAATTCTAGCCCCTTTTTCTTGACTGCTTTGACGATTTCCTCTTCGGCTTTTTGCCAAATCTTGTCGTTTCCTAGATATTTTTCTTTTTTAGATCTAAGACCTAACCTTAAGTAATAATTTTTGAGCCCAAAGGTCTCGAGAAGATATGACATGTAGTCAAAAACACCTATAAACTCGTCAATAACTTGACTTTCACGGCAGAATATGTGAGCGTCGTCTTGTGTAATATGTCTTACTCTTAGCATTCCTGAAAGCTCGCCCGGCTTTTCGTAGCGGTAGACGGTCGCAATTTCAGCTATTCTTAAAGGCAGCTCACGATAGCTTCTTTTTTCTGATTTATAAATCATCATATGGAAAGGACAATTCATTGGCTTGACCAAGTATTCGTCTTTATCAATTTTCATAGGTGAATACATCTTGTCGCGGTATAAATCCCAGTGACCTGATGTTTTCCATAGCTGTTTTTTGCCTATATGAGGAGTATAGACATGTTGATAACCTCTTTTTGTCTGTTCTTTTATAATAAAGTTCTCAATTTCTCGTCTTATAATTGCTCCTTTTGGTTTAAGTAAAAGAAGTCCTTGTCCTATTTCTTCGCTTAGCAAAAATAAATCAAGGTCTTTGCCTATTTTTCTATGGTCTCTTTTTTTCGCTTCCTCAAGGTTTTTGAGAAAAATGTCAAGTTCCTCTTGAGTTTCAAAAGCAGTTCCGTAAATGCGGGTTAGCATTTTATTTTTTTCATCCCCGTGCCAATAAGCACCCGCAATTGAAAGCAACTTAAAGGCACCAACTTTTCCAGTTGAGGTGACATGAGGCCCTGCGCAAAGATCTACAAATTCATCCCCTGTTCTATATATTGTTGGTTTTTCTCCTCTTTTTTCTATCTCATCTAACCATTCAAGTTTGAAAGGATTATCGGAGAAAATTTTTCTTCCTTCCTCAATAGTAATTTCTTCTCTTGTAAGAGGGAGATTGGCTTTGATAATTTTTTTCATCTCAGCTTCAATTTTGGGAAAATCTTTTTCGCTAATCTCTTCCCCATTTGGGTCAAAATCAAAATAGAAACCGTCATCGGTTGCAGGCCCCATTGCCATTTTTACCTTTGGGAAGAACCTGAGAACAGCTTGGGTTAGAATGTGCTCTGTTGTGTGTCTTATAGCCTTTAGCTTTTCGTTTTTGTCCATAAGATAAGCTTATATTAAAACTTTTGCGAGGAAAAATCTATAAGGAGCGAGTTTTAGTGGACCCGAGGGGGATCGAACCCCTGACCTCTTGACTGCCAGCCAAGCGCTCTAGCCAGCTGAGCTACGGGCCCTTAGAATTTTATTTTAGCATACTGCATTATTTTAACAAAGTGTTTCTTCTTTAGGCTAAATCCCGATCTGGCAAGCTAAACCACTTCCGAAGTGGGCTGAGTTGCCATATCGGGATATTTAAGTCCACTACCTTTTCAAGTTAAAAATTATAGAAAGAATAATTGTTAAGATGATGCTTATGATTATTGAAGTTGTAATGGGTGCGTAGAAGATAAAATTTTCTTTTTTAATGAATATGTCACCAGGTAATTTCCCAAAATATGGTATTTTGCTAGAAAATAGAATAAAAATACCGAAGGCGACTACTATTAGACCTAAAAGGATAATTAATTTACCCAAATCTTGCATACCTAGATATTATAAATTTTAGCTTCAATGGGAATCAAATTGTATTCGCTCTCTTTTTAATCGCAGTGAATTGCCTACGACAGAAATTGAACTTGCAGCCATCGCAAAGGCGGCCAAAGCAGGGTTAAGAAGAAGGTGAAAAGAAGGATAAAGGATTCCCATTGCAACAGGAATTAGAGAAACATTATAACCAAATGCCCAAAAGAGATTTTGTTTTATAACAGAAAGAGTTTTTCGACTTAGATTGTAGGCCGTCAAGATAGATTTAATATCTTTGTTGAGTAAGGTGATTCCTGCTGATTCAATTGCAACATCAGTTCCTGATCCAATCGCAATTCCGATATCTGCTGTTGCTAAAGAAGGAGCATCATTTACTCCATCTCCGACAAAGGCCACCACTTGTGTTTTTTCTTTTTTCAGCTCTTTTACTTTGTTTGCTTTTTCTTCCGGCAAAACATCAGCTAGTACATTCTCTATGCCCGATAACTTTGCTATTGCCTTTGCGGTTCTTTCGTTGTCGCCTGTTATCATCCAAATCTCAATACCCTCTCTCTTCAAGTTTTGCACAGTTTCTTTTACCCCACCTTTAAGAGTGTCGGAAATTGTAATTATACCCAGAAGATTTTTGCTTTGGGATAGAAACACCACGGTTTTTCCTTCGTATTCCAACTTTTTGATACTTTCTTCCCATTTATCGAGATTGACCCTATTTATTCCCATTAAAGCTCTATTACCCAAAAAATATATCTTTCCTTCTATTTTTCCTTCAATTCCCTTCCCGGCGTGAGAGGTAAAGTTTTTTACTGCGGCAAGTTTTAGTCTATTACTTTTTGCCTTTTTGAGTATTGCATCAGCAAGCGAATGTTCGGATCCTTTTTCAAGAGAGGCTGCGATTTTAAGTACTTCCTCCTTGCTTATTTTTTGATTCTTGTTTTCAATGATATCAACTACTTTGGGTCTGCCTTGAGTTAGGGTGCCGGTTTTATCAAAAATAAAAATCTTTGCTTTGCTTAAAATCTCAAGGCTCTGAGCGTCTTTAATTAAAATGCCTGATTCTGCTCCCTTGCCGACACCTACCATAATAGCGGTTGGTGTGGCAAGACCCATCGCGCAAGGGCAAGCGATGATAAGAACGGCTATCATGTTACTCAAGGCTAAGTTGAAATTGCCAAAGTCGTACCACACAACAAAGGTTAAAACCGCAAGGACAAGGACAATGGGCACAAAATATGAAGACACGATATCTGCAATTCTTTGGATGGGCGCTCTTGTTGCCTGAGCCTCTGAAACAAGTTTTATGATGTTTGAAAGCATTGTTTCTTTACCAACTTTCTCTGCTTTAAAGATAAAGGTCCCTGTTTTATTGATGGTTCCGCCAATTACTTTGTCTTTTACTTTTTTGTCAACAGGTATTGACTCTCCTGTTATCATTGATTCATCAACACTGCTTGCTCCTTCAACAATCTCACCGTCTACAGGGATTTTTTCACCTGGCCTGACGCGGATAAAATCGCCAACTTTTACGTTGTCAATTGAAATGTCAAACTCCTTGAAATTACCTCTTTTGATATCTGATATGGTTAGCTTGTCCCCCGTTCTTACAGTTTGCAACACTCTTGCAGTTTTTGCCTTGAGTCCTAGTAATTTTTTAATAGCATCGGAAGTATGAGCTTTAGCTTTTGCCTCAAGAAGTCGGCCCAACAGGATAAGAGCAATGATAACAGTTGCTGTGTCAAAGTATAAATGTCCCCCTTTAAAAGTTGAAATTAAAGAATAACCCCAGGCACTAGATGTGCCAATTGCAATTAAGGTATCCATGCTTGCAGTTCTATTTTTGAGTCCTGACAATGTAGCCTGATAAAAACTCTTTCCTGCCCAGAACTGTACAGGGGTAGAAAGTAGTAAAAGAGTAAAAGGATTACTCAAAAATTGAGGAACAAAATTGAACCATTCTGGAAAACTCCCAAGTACTACAAAAATTGATACAACTATGGAGAAAATAGTCTTTATTTTGAGATTTTCAAGCTCCCTTTTCTTTTCTTCTTCTTTAATCTTGTTGATATCTTTTTCTTCGTCTGTTTTGATTATGGCTTTGTACCCTGCTTCTTCTACAGCGTTTGCTAAATCTTGATCTTTAACATTCAGACTGCATTCAACCACTGCCTCCTCGCTTCCGTAGTTCACAGAAGCGGTTTTGACACCTTCTATTTTTTGCAATTTTCTTTCAATCAGCTTGGCGCAGGAGGCACAGTGCATTCCAATAATTGGGAAAGAAGTCCTTTTTATTTGCATCTTATTTTCAAATTTTTTCTTTCTCGCTAAAGAAAAACCATATTACAAAGATAATAGCAATAGTGCCCAAGAGCGTAACCAATATTTTGTCTGAAGTAATCATCTGGTTGATTTTCTAAAGACTGCTTTTATCTCTTTTATTAATTTGTTTTCATCTATCTTTCCCTTTTTGGCAGGATCAATCACACAGCTTTTAATATGATTTTCAAGTATTATCTCGTCTACTTTTTTAAGTGCAGATTGTATGGCTTGAGATTGATTAATAACGTCAATGCAATAAGCATCTTCTTCAACCATTTTTATAACTTTTTCAATGTGACCGCGAGTTATTTTTAGACGGTGAATTATTTTGCTTTTGGTTGGTTCTTTGCTGTAAAGGCGTGTGTTCATACTAAAATTACCTGTTGACATCCCCTGTATGGGGATGTATAAATTAAACTACTTAGATTGTTTATTGTCAAGTGCTTTTATCTTTTAATATACTCTAATTATGAACACAGTCTTTCTCGCCTTCTTTACTGGTTTAACTACAGGTGGCGTTTCTTGTTTTGCTGTCCAGGGTGGCCTTTTAGCAAGTTCAATTGCCAACCAAAAAGAAGGCGAAAGAAGTAAAGCAGTTTTTCTTTTCCTTTTCTCACGACTTTTTGCTTACTTTGTTTTAGGAGCTCTTCTTGGATTTTTGGGTTCATCAATTGCCATTTCTCCTAAAGTTCAGGGATTAATGCAAATTTTTGCCGGCGTTATAATGCTTTTGACCGCTTTTCGTCTTTTTGATTTACATCCTGTTTTCAGGCGTTTTGTTATTACCCCTCCGAAGAGTGTTTTTAAGGTTCTGAGGATAAAAAGCCGTGAAGAAGGACTTTTTTCAGCTTTGTTTTTGGGGTTATTAACTGTTTTAATACCTTGCGGTGTCACTCAGGCAATGATGCTTCTTTCGGTTGCTTCTGGTTCCTGGGTCTATGGTGGTTTGATTCTTTTCTCTTTTATTTTGGGGACCACTCCCTTATTTTTGTTTTTGGGTGGTGTCTCAGGAAAACTTTTTGAAGTCAAAAGTTTCAGATTCGTTGCTGCTTTTGTTATTTTAATTTTGGGAGTTTTGTCAATTAATACAGGGCAGATGCTTCGCGGTTCGATCCATACGCTTCAAAATTATTGGCTAGCTGCAACGGGTCGCCTTGAGCAAAATGGTAGAGGTAAGATTGCGGAGTTTAATAAGAACGGTATTCAAGAAGTTGAAGTAAAGGTAACAACCTCGGGTTATTATCCCAGCGCTACTTCCCTTAAAGTGGGTGTGCCGGTTCGTCTTAAATTAAACTCTCAAAATGCACAGGGTTGTATCAGAGCTTTTACCATTCCTGAATATGGTATCTCTCAAGTTTTGCCTGCTAGTGGCGAGACAGTTATTGAATTTACTCCTACTAAAAAGGGTAAGCTCGCTTTTACCTGCAGTATGGGTATGTATGGTGGTTATTTTGATGTTTTCTAATTTATGGCAAAAAAGATTTACAAAGTAGAAGGAATGAATTGCGATGCCTGCGCCAAGATGATTGAGCTTGATTTGGAGGATGAAGGTGTTGTGGCAATGTGCGATTATGCTAAATCTTCTTTAGAAATTGAGATTGAAGACAAGAAAACTGAGGATAAGGTAAAAGAAGTTCTTAGAAAGGGTGGATACTTGTTGGTAGAGGAGACCAATCCCGATGTGGCAAGCTAAGCTACTTCCGAAGTTGACTGTGTAGCCAATTGGGATTTTGATTTTGGAAATTTGAAGAGATTGTGGACGGTAAGGGACTCGAACCCCTGACCTTTCGCACGTCATCCCGATTTTAATTTGGTGTGGATCCAGTAGGACTCGAACCTACGACCTCTTACACGTCAAGTAAGCGCTCTAGCCAGCTGAGCTATGGATCCATCATTTATTAACTTTTTGAGGTGTTTAGGATTTTTATATTTTTTCAGACGCTTTTCAAGCACTATTGCCTCTTTTTTAGTTTCTACACCTATGTTACATATCATTTTCCAAGGAACACCTCTTCTTGTCCATCTTTGTTTGCCTTTGTTATGGTTCAACAGTCTTTTAACCAAATCCTTAGTATAACCTATATATAATTTGTTTAATTTGATGCTTTCTAAAATATAGACAAAATACATTTTATATTAATCGGGACTAACCAACTGAGCTAACCGTCCCCATTTGATAGCAAAGTGCTTTTGTTTAGGTATTTTAGATTAAATTTGTATCAACTTCAATATTTAACCTGCAGATCTTGTTAGGTAATGATCGGCTGAAAGGAGAAAGCTTGAGCCGTGTTTTTTGTATCTGTTCCAGTATTTCATTCTTGTTCTTTTGCTTGTTGCCTCAAGCCAGATTGAAGCTTTTTCTATTTCAAGTCTTGCAGTTCTTATAATTTTTAGAACCTGTTCAAAGAAAAACAGATGATATGTGCCGGGATTTTGTGGCGCTTGTTCCGGTATAGCCTTTATTTCTTCTCTTATATTTTGGGTGGATTTTGATAGAAGTTTTACTTCTTTTATGATTGCATCAAGCTCGGCTCTTAGCTGTCCTATCTTTTTTTCCACTTCTTTCTTTTCTTCTGTGAACACAGAAAGTTCGTGCCATCGGCTTGTTACTTCTACTCTTTTGGTTTCTGTTTTTATTCCTGATTTGGATATTTCTATTGATTCCCCGGGTCTAAATTCTTGTTTTTGTGGGTATTCACTTTTGACACCAACAATTTCTTGAAGGATGCTTAAAGGATCAATATTACTTGCCAAAGAAGACATTAACCCCACCTGTTCATTTAGGTTTTCTATTTGCTTTGCTCTCTGGCTTTTTTTTGTGGAATTTGCCATTGGTTTTGGCAGGCTTTTTTAATTTTATAACAAAGAAGTCAAAAATTCCAATGCCTTCCTTCTTAAGAGTATGTTTTTGATGGCTTCTCTTTGCTCTTGACTATTTTCTTGGCCATCTTGACTATTTAACGAAGCTGACATCTTCAAGACTTCATCTAATTCTTTTTTATCTACCTCTAGCTTTTCATCAAGAGCTATTTTGTTGAGTATAAGTTCTAAAGCTAGAGATTGTTTTGTTTGGTTTTCGTATTCTTCTCTTAAGCTTTCTGCTGTTTTTCCAGTTGATTCAAGATATTTTTCAAGACTTAAGCCCAATTTCTCTATTCTTTCCAAAAGTTGCGAAAGTCTATGATTTACTTCCTCTTCTACCAAAAGAGTTGGGACATCTACTTTAATAATTTTCATTAGAGCCTCGATGACTTTTTGCTCTTTTTCCTCTTGTGTTGGTTTTTGGCCGTCTCCCCCCTTTTTATCAGGTGTCCAAATTTCGGTGGTCTTTAGTTCTTTTCTAATTTCTTCTTTATAGTTGCCTAACTTGACTTCAGGCATTTCACAGGTAGTTACTCTTACCTGCCAGTTTTCTCCCTCTTTGGCTGACAGGAGCTCAAATCTTGGATAGATAACAGGTTTAATATTCTCTTCTTGTAGTGCTTCACGTAGAGCTGGCAAGACAATATGAGTTAGAATTTCTTCGATTATTTTTTCTGGTTTGACATTTTCTTTTACCTTTGCAATTGGGGCTTTGCCTTTCCTAAAACCTGGTACTTCCAGATTTTGACCCAATTCTTTTAAGATATGCTCTTCGTTTTGAGCAATAATCTGGGCGGGTATGGTAAAGGTTATTTGGACCGTTTTGTCTTCTGTTCTCGCGACGGTTCTTGTAATTTTTTCTTCTTTATTTTCTTTCTTTTTAGTCATAGTGGTTATTATATCCTAAATCATTAAAAATGGATAGGGGAATAAGCTTTACTTGAAATTTAGAACGCAAAATTGAAAGTTAAAAGTTAAAACTTTCTAATTAGATTATAGATTATAGAATTTTGATTTATACTTACTACATTCTACATTCTACTTTCTACTTTTATTTCCTGAATAATATAAAATACTAAATACTAACTTTTGACCAGCTTTGACTAACTCCGCTGCAGTCGGAGACTAACTTCGACTAATATCTGATAGCTGATGTCTGATATCCGATATCCGAGGCCCTATCCCTTATGCTGAGTTTTAAAGGTTGAAGGGTTAAATTTGATGCCAAATGAAGATTTGGGACTAAAAGTTTTAGCCTTGAAAAAATCTGGAGTCCTATATTTTGGCCCTGCTTGATTTGGTCCTTCCTTTTTCTTGATAAAGCTTTTTGTCATATCAATCTTTGGCAAGACGAGACAAAAACCAAGAAACAAAAGAAAGAGCTACCGAGGCAATGATGGCAGTTGTAAAGTTGGCAATCTCAAAGCCTGGGACAATAAGGCTTGCAACATAAAGTAGAGCCACATTGATAAGGAGAGCAAAAATACCAAAAGTGGCAATGGATATGGGTAAAGTGATTATTTGCAATATTGGTCTTATGAAGGTATTAACAATACCAATTACAACAGCAGCAACAGTTGCTGCCCAGATATTGTCTAGCTTAAATCCTGGAACAAGATATTCAACAACATAAAGGGCAAAGACATTGATGGCAAGCCGCATTATTAGTCTCATACTTTAATATAAACTTATTTTTAGTCTTTTGTCAAATTTTTAACAAAGAATTCTAAAGTATTCTCTGCCGCATCATCCCATTTTGGCCTTAAATTATGATTAGCACCGGCGTAAGTCTGATATTCCACTTCTTTACCTAATTTTTTAAGCTTCTGAAACATATCCTTTGACCACTTTTCAGGAACAACGTCATCACTGGCCCCCTGAATTATGAGAAGAGGTGAATTTATTCTATTGAAGTAGTTGGTTATTGAATATTTATCAACGTCATACAGTTCTTCAAATTTTGCTAGCTCTTTTCTTATAAATTTGCCTTTATCTTCTGCCTCGTCAGTATAATACAAAATTGAGTATGGAAATGGTTTTGAAACAGGAGCCCAAAGGACAGTAGGTATATTTTTCTCTGATACTTCAAGAGTATAAAGTGCTATCTGCCCTCCGTTTGAATGTCCCCAGATAAAAATATTTTTCCTTCCCATTTTTCGATATCCTCGACTGATTTGATTAAAGAAAGTATGGTAGTATAAGTTTGAAAACGGGATTCAAAAATATTTTCTGCTTCCCTGTCGGAATCTGCATACCCTAAAAAATCAGGAGCGATTGTTATAAAGCCTTTTTCGGCCAAAAAATAGCTCATATTTTTAGAGCCGGTTCCTGTTTTATAAATTTTTGGGTCAACATAACCTCTAATCATAATGACCAGAGGAAAAGTTGATTTTCCTTTTGGTATGTTTATTAAACCTGATGTCTTTTTTATCGTCTTTTGGTCAAGGTTTGGGTTAAATTGAAATTCAAAAATGTAGGAGTCAAAAGTTTCTTTTTCTTCAATTTTTTCTTTTATGATTATTTTTCCTTCAGGTATATTGGTTTTGGCCAAGTTTTCAATAGAATATCTTTCAAGAGGTCTTTCTATTTCTCCACTTTTATTGATTAAATCAACCTTTTTATCGCTTTTATTTTTGTTTAGAAAATACAAGACGGATATAAAAAGAAAGGCTATTGAGGCTATAAATAAAACATTTCTCATTTGTTTAAATATTGAGCGATAGTAAGAAAAGAAAATATTCCATAGAAAACAAAAGCGGAAAGAAGAAATAATTTTCGGAGTATACTTGGTCTTAGCGGTTTTTCAAGCAGTGAATTGTTTAGCCAAAGTATAAGTATCGTATATACAAACATTGTAAAAGCGTTTAAAACAGCTCCTAAAACAAGAAGAGTCAAAGGCTCTGTAATTCCAAACATAAATATAATTATCCCAAGAGTAATCTGTGACCAAAGGAAGAAGTAATAGAACTTAGGCAAGTTTTCAATCCTGAATCTGTTTTGGTTTAAAAGTATTAAATTCTCACTCATTATTCTTGATGTGGCGTCAATTACTGAAAACTGTGTAAAGAAGAGTGTTAAACTGCAAATTCCAAGAAAGATACTACCTATTAGTGGAGCTGTTTTTAAGCCTATGTTTTTAGCTTCGGTTAAGATAAAGCCTATGCCACTTTCTGTCTCTTGGCCATAAACAGTTAGGTAGGAAAGAAATGAAAGAATTATCATTGTGAAAGCGCCGGTTACTAGGAAGACTAAAGAGTGCTCTATATTTATAGCTCTCCACCAATTTTTAAACCTTTCCAAATTTTTTTGATTTAAGGTAAAAGAGTAACCCTCAAGGTTTATTCTTTCTGCCTCGCCCGTCAAGATACTTGTTATTCTTCCTGAATATTTGCCCATTCCATAGCCCTTTTCTTTGACATAAAAGCTTTGAGCCAAATTAAGGTTGCCACCCGCGCCGGCATAAGCTACAGCTCCCAAAAAAGCTGCTATTGAGATGCCTTGAGGCAAAAACCAGAAATTATCACCTTTGCCCACAAGTCCCTCAAAAAGTGGTGGCAGATTTTCTTTTTTTGCAATTAGTGTTGTTATCAAAAGAATTAAGGGAATGCTAATACTGATCACTATCTTGAGCAATTTTTCTTGAGTTTTGTATATCACAGGTCCTAAAGTAAAAATTAGGCCGATGATAATAAGGAAGATTATCGGAATAGCTTTTGTGTAATTTATTCCCAATAAATTTGAAAATATTTTTGCTGATGAAGCGATAATTCCCGGCCACATCCAAGGGATTAGGGTTGAAACTATGAACCAAAAAGGGATTATTTTACCCATCTTTCTTGTAAGACCAACAAAAACACTTTCCCCTCTTAAAAGCGTGTATCTTTCTATTTCCATATTGATGAAGAATTGGAAGGTAATGCCCAAGACTGCTGCCCAGATAATGCCCATTCCGTATCTTGATGCAAGGTATGGCCAGAGAATGATTTCTCCGCTTCCAAGTCCTAGTCCAAGTAAAATAAAACTTGGCCCCAGAAGTTTTTTTAAAGGAAGAGGTTTGGGTAAATTCTTTTTCTTTAGAGTATTTTTTGCTTCCACTTTATAAAGTTTAATTTATAATAGAATTTAAGGCAAGCTTATGAAAAAAAGAGTTTTTGTGGGGATCTCGGTTTCCAAATCTCTTTCTTCTTTTATTTACGACTTTATAAAAAGAAATAAGGGTTCTTTGCCATCTGACGCAAGGATAATTAAACCAAGAAACTTGCATCTGACGCTAGTTCCACCTTGGTATGAAGAAAATCTTGACAGTTTTCTATTGAATTTTGAGAAGAAACTAAAAAGTATGCAGATTCAACCTTTTAAAATTCAATTTACAAAAATTTTTCCTGGACCTGTCAAAACAAATCCTCGTCTAATTTGGATAGAAGGAAAGCCAAAGCCTGAACTATTAAACTTGAAGTCTTTTGTTGAAGGCATTATTGAAAAAAGAGATGTTGAGAAAAGAGAATTTATTCCCCATATAACAATTGCTCGTTTTAAAAGCAAAAATAGCTGTCAGTTTAAAGAAGAAAAGATAAAATTTGAAGAGACTATAAAGTCATTTTGTATTTTTGAATCTAGACTTTCTCCCAAGGGCGCTGATTATAAAGTGCTAAAAAAGTTTATTACATCTAGTAGTTATAAAAAGGCCAAGTGCTAAAACGTATGCTTTTGGAATAGTTTAGATAAAGCAAAGCAACCTAAAAGGATGTGTTTAACCTTACTCTTGAAAGTTAATTAGTTCTACTTTGTCGCCTACTTTTATATTGTTTTTATCAGTAAAGCTGGAATTCACTTCAAGAACGTAATCGATGGGCTGGTTTGATTTGTAAAGAGTTAGCTTGTTGTCGGGTGTTCCTGTTTTTGGGGCTTTGGCGTTTTTATCAATTTTGACTATTTTTGAGTCTCTTATCCAAATAATGTCAAGGTCAAATTTCATATCTTTCATCCAAAAAGTAGCCGTTGATCCTTTTGGAAATACAAAAAGCATACCTTTATTCTGGTCAAGAGAATCACGGTTTGAAAGCCCTTTGGTTCTTTTTTCCGGAGTATCGGCTATCTCTAATTCAATTTCTGTATTATTGATTTTAATCTTTGGCTTTTGTTCTTGTGTTTGGTTTTTGTTTGTTGGAGTGGTTGTGGCAGATTGGTATTTTTTTGCTAGAAGACCAAGAGAAACAATTATTAATGCGGTGATAGCTATTGGAAAAAGAATATGTTTTGTCATAGGCCCGACTTTATTAGGAAATAGGCTAATAGTAATGTTATAAAAAATACTATTATGGGGATTAGAGCAAGATATATATCTTCTCTAATTTTTTCATTTTTTATGATCTGAATAACTTGTTTTTGCATTTTTAGTGCCCCGAAGAGGATTTGAACCTCTACGCCTTGCGGCACACGCTCCTAAAGCGTGCCTGTCTACCAATTCCAGCATCGGGGCATAATTTTATTTTACCACTTTATAAAGGATATTTTAATCGATGTCAAAAGCCAGTCCCGAAGGATCTATCTGGTTAACAAAATAGATTACTTTACTAGCCCAAGTTGGGCTTGGAGGAGCATATCTTTTAGCAATACTGGTTATTTTCCTTGCACCTCTTTTAACATATTTATTGTTTAAAGTATCAGACACTATCTCAATAGAATTATCCCAAGAATTAAAACTATAGTTGCCATTAGCCCAACCATAAGCGTTGTAAGAATTATAAGGAATTCTTTTACCAAAGCTTGATTCAACGCCGGTTATTGCCGGAATCAGTCTCCAGTCTAGGTTATTTTTATCCGATTCTTGGATTATTTTTTCTGTGTAATTGGTAAGAGGAGACTGCTTTTTATCTAAGAAAGATTTTAAGATTAATTTTCTGGTATCTGTTTTGGTGTCTTCCCCTTTTTTCATCTGAGCGGAATTTTCGGCCACGTAAGCCTGAACCGGTCTTGGAGCGGTTATAAATAAGAAAAGGACTAAATAAATAATTTTTCTCATATTTTCTTTCCAACTAAAAAAGGACTCTTGTATAAAGAGTCCTTTTTAGGGAGCTCCCGTTAAGGAAGCTCCGGGGAAATTCCGACGCCAAGATCCTGGTAAACCAGGTTAGCCTCAGAATCTAGTTTGTACTATAGCATATTACTACAGGATTGTCAAGTTTTTTGTCAATAGTCCTTTAGTTAATTAAGAGCCGGCATTTTGGGGATAGACCTTTAAGTAATCTATGGTCTTTAGACTTCTAGATTTTCTGTTCAATTTTTCTTGCAAGAATAAAGATGGAAGGACCAAAGTTTATTTTTTCAAGAATATTCTGAAACTTCTTTTCAAGCGAAAGTAAAAGATCTGGTGGAAGGAGATGTTTCAAGAAACTGTTCCTAAAATTTGATACCGAGCGTCTTTCTATAATCTCAAAACCATTATCTTTTAACATTTTATTGATATCGTCAGGATGATAGTTTATGAAAGGAATAGTCTTCTTCTTGATATTTTTGGGACATCTTACATCTCTTGGAAAGATATCAAGAGGAAAAGTAAAATTTCCTTTCAAAATTTCAGACATAGTAGCTTTGAAATGTCTTTTATTAGCATGTTCTATTATCAAGTAGCCTCTTTTTTTTAGAATTTTGGCTATAATTTTGATTGCTTTATCAGGATCTTCTATGTGGTGAATAACTCGAACCATGATTGCTGCGTCGAAAGAAGCTCCTCTAAAATGTCTTCCCAAATTTTCGATTTTAGATTGAACGAATTCAATATTTTTACTTTTGCCAAAATTTTTCCTCGCGATTTTTAAAAGTCTTGCTGAGGGATCACAGAGGACTATTTTCTTAACTCGATATGAGTACTCAGGTGTTAATCTCCCGTAACCGGCACCAATATCAATTAATGATTTAATCTTTGGAATTTTGGCAAACATTTCCCTTAAGGCAATTATTTCTGCATTGTGTTCATATTCTCTATCCTGCCAGTAGGAAGGATAGTCGTAATAATCGTAGTGCGCTGGCATAGTTCAGAAGCAGTTAGTAAAGAGGCAAGGTCATGTCCTCCATAAATTTGTTAACCCCAAAAGCCCAACTGCCATTAGAGCGTGGGGTGTATTTTTTCATAATCTCTTCTATAGTATTATAGCCCTTCTCTATGTAATTTTTTCTTAATCCTATTGCAATAACGCGAATCGCCTGCTCATATGAATCAAATTTAAGAGTTCCTTCGGTATGTATCCCCCACCCCCAACAGTTGTAGCTATTTTCAGGTATAACTTTGCAAAGATTGGATTCTTGTTGGGCAATAGCCACCAAGAGCCTCCAATCTAGGTTGTTTTTGTCTGATTCGGCGACAATAAGTTGAGCATAAGGTTCGAGTGGGGATTTATAGAATCTGAGGTAATTTTTAATTATTTCTACTCTTGCATCAGCAGTAGAGATATCACTTGTTATTTCAGGTTCCGAGGTTGTGCTAGCTGCCAGAACTTCGGGCTTAAAAAGATGATTTTGAGGCAAGACAGCCTGTATTTTGTTAGCTTTTTCTTTTCCAGTATTTTCGAAGGAATAGAGTGCAAAAACAGAGGTAATAATAACAAGAGGAGTTGCAAGTAGGAAGAAAAATATAAGAACTATTTGTTTCCACAACCCCAGATTATTTTCTAGTTTTTCAAGAGATATCATAAAAATCAAAAATTTGCCGCCTCTTTCTAAAGGATGCCATATAAGAGCTTTAATGTCAACCCCGCCAAACTTCAGCTATTGGATGTCAGCTATCAGCCGTCAGCTGTCGGAGTTGTTTGCTATCTTAATTCATAAATCTTAAATCCTAAATCAAAATTCTATAATCTAATTTTTGACTTTTGAGTCTTGTGTTAATCTTGTGAGCCTGGGAGGACTCGAACCTCCAACCGTTACCTTAAGAGGGTACTGCTCTGCCAATTGAGCTACAGGCCCTAGATGTGTCCCCGGAGAGAATCGAACTCTCATCCCACCCTTAGAAGGGGCGTGCTCTATCCGTTGAGCTACGGGGACAAACTTTGTGTAATTATAACAATTTTGGGAATCTATTGCATCTATCTTAAGATCTTGACTTTTTGAATAAATAATTCATTATAAGATTGATTTTGATAGGTAAAAGGTAAAAGGCAAGAGAATTTAAGTTCGAATTGACTGAAGTTGTTCAAAATTTTTCGAAGTTAATTTAAGTTATTAGCCAAATCAGGTTGCGGATCCAGTAAATCGTATATTGACTATATGTATTATGCAGAAAGGCATTAGAAAATAGTAGGCAGAGTGAAAGATAAAACTAAAAACAGCAACGGATACGAGCTGCCAAAAACGGTAGCTATCCTTTACAGTGAAGTTAAAAGAAAATATTTTCCGACAAAACAGCAATATCTAACGGAAAAAGATGCTAGAAAAGACGCTCTTTTGGTAGCTAAATATTTGAAGAAACTGGGAGTTAAAGTTTTTCTTTATCCTGGTAGTGCTTCTGTTTTTGAGAAATTAAGAGTTAAGAGACCTGAAGTTGTTATAAATTTGGTTGATTCGGTTAAAGGGGTGGAAAGTCTGTCAGCTTCAGTTCCTGGGGCTTTGGAACTTTTAGATCTGGCTTATACAGGAGCTACCATTTTAGGCAAATCTCTTGATACCAATAAATTTTTGGTTAAGAAACTTCTCCAGCAAGCTGGGGTTCCTGTTCCCCATTATCAATTGGTTGACTCAGTTAGTTACAACCTTGACCCCACTTTGCGCTTTCCTTTGATTTCCAAATTGAATGAGATACATGGAGGAGTTGAAATTAATCAGGATAGTGTTTCTGAGGATCCAAAGCATCTAAGCCAGCGTATAAAATATCTTATCAAGACTTATAAGCAGCCAGTTTTGATTGAGGAGTTTATTGTTGGTCGCGAGATTACGGCTATTTTGCTTGAAGGCTTGAATAAAAAAGTCTATTTAGCTGAAAAAATCTTCAAGAAGAAGAATCAGAAGTATATTTTTTCTACTTTTGAGGACCAATGGCTGAAACATGGCGAGGAAAGTTTTAGTTATACAAAATATCATGACCCTCTTTTGAGAGAATATGTTAAAAAAGCTTTTGATGTTGTCCAGATGTACGATTACGGCAAGTTTGATATCAGAATGGATCAATCAGGAAGATATTTCTTTATTGATGCCAATTGTAATCCCGCTTTCGGTCCCAAAGAAGCGGAAGTGGCTCTTGCCTCAATACTTGATATCTATGGCGTTTCTTTTCTTGAGATCTTAAAAAGACTTCTTCTTAATACAGTCCGTGATTTTCAGGGTAAGGAAAGACTCCCCGTTCCTTTCTAATACTAGACTTTTTTGCTAAAATATAGGTGCTATTTGCTAGAGGTGTTCAGATTAATGCTTTTTGTTCTTTGTAAAGTGCAGGTCAAGTAAGCAGGTGTGGCGGAATTGGCAGACGCGTACGGTTCAGGGCCGTATGAACTTTTAGTTCATAGAGGTTCAAGTCCTCTCACCTGCACATTAATATACTTTGTTTTATGCGCGGGTGGTGAAATTGGTATACACGCAGTCTTGAGGAGGCTGTGCCTTCGGGCGTGCAGGTTCAAGTCCTGTCCCGCGCACTTTTTTGGGCTTGTAGCTCAGTTGGTTAGAGCGTACGGCTTACATCCGTAAGGTCTCAGGTTCGAGTCCTGACAAGCCCACAAGTCTAAAGATTAAGATTAATTGCTAGCTATTTATGGCACTTGAAGAAAAGTATCAAAAAGCGTCTATTGATTATTGGTTGGCTTTGATTTCAAGAAAATTTTACAATACTCTTTCAGCTTATCTGGAGTTTTTTATGATTAAGATAATAATAGGTATATTTGTTGCTTTCTTTGTGTTTTTATCTTAAAAAGATTTATTGGCAGTTGATTTTTTGTTATAATATAACTTGCTAAGTATTTTAAGGCATAAATCTGAGAGCCGAGATAGCCAAGGTGGTCACGGCGGGCGCCTGAAGAGCGTCAGATGTGTGTTCGACTCACACTCTCGGCACAGATAAATTTAGTTGAGTGCGGGAGTAGTACAGTGGTAGTACGCTTCCTTGCCAAGGAAGAGGTCGCGGGTTCAAGTCCCGTCTCCCGCTCACAAGTCAAATTCGGTTCGTGAGATTGACGAAGTCGAGTCAGACTTACCCTTGTGGGTAAATTAGATCTTTCTTATTTAACAAAATATCTTTGTTGATTTTTGGGCCCCTTTCTTATCATTGGCCTTTGATTACCTTTTTCAAACTCTTGGTAAAATCTTTTCATTGGTCCTTTTTTCGACCAAATTTCATTGATTCCACTTTTGTCGATTACCCAAGCTGAAAATATAATTGAGAGAATAAAAATTAAAATTATTACAAGAAAGTTCTTTCGATAGGAGAAATCATATCTTTTAAGAAGTAATACTCCAAGACAAACCATCAATATAGCAAGAAAAGGAAGCCACCAGGGGAAAATTTGTATTGCCATCTCTATTCTTCCAAATCCAGGTCCATTTTTTCTAATTAGGAAGAAAATAAAATTTGTCAAAAACATTGCGCTTATACTTGATCCTATTAGCCCAATAGTGGCAAAAAGAGAACCTGCAACAAAGTACCATTTTGGCCTCATTTTTATTTGCCCCTTTTTTATCATGGTAACAACTTTTTTTTCAAGATTTTTTTTGTTTTTTATTTTTTTTGACATATTTTTTTCATTAAGATTTTAGCACGTCTTATTCTGGTGCCGATTGTTGCGACAGGAACCCTTAAAATATCACTTATCTCCTCATAGGATTTTTCTTCAAGATAGTAAAGGGTTATAACTTCTCTATAGTCAACAGGCATCTGTTTTAGGCAACGGTGAGTTTTTAGTCTCAATTCCTTTTTAATTAGTCCTTCCTCTATATCTATGCCACTGTCAAAATCTAAATTATTTTCAAGCGATATTTGTTTCTTGTCTTTTTTGATCATATTTATAGTTTCGTTGTGAGCTATGCGATAAATCCAGCTTGAAAATTTTTTGCTTCTATTAAAACCCCTAAGATTAATATAAGCTTTGATAAAGGTTTCCTGTAAAATATCTTCGGTTTTATTATCATCCTGAATCAGGTTAAAAATGTATCTTCTTAATTTATCCTGATAACGTCTAATTATTTCAGTGTATATTTCTTTGTTTTTTTCACAGACAAGTCTAACAACTTCTTCATCTTTTAGATTTTTATAAATTTCCATATCATAATTCTAACAATGTATTTGCAAATACCCAATCCCCGACTGGTTAGTCGGGGAATTGGTCTATGGGTTTTGAAATTATTTGTTCCAACCTCTAGCAAAACCCATTTTTATTCCCGAGCCGTTTTGAAGGCCAAGTCCTAATTCTTGACGAATTTTATTGGCTTCTTCAGTTTTGCCTTCAAGCATAAGCTTGTGCATTTCAGCAAATCGGCTAAAGTTTTGCTCATTTATTACCTGAGTAGCTCTTCCCCTTCCTTGCATAAGGTTTTTCCAAGCATTGTAATCTTTGTTTTCAAAAGCCTTGGTCATAGCCTCATGCCTTTCAGGAGAGTAATTAGGACCTTTTACGTTGGGGTCTCCCCTGTAAGCTAAGGTTTTTTGAGCAGTTGTAAAAAATAAGCCTGCTCCCAAAACTAAAGCTAGAATTGCTAATATTTTTTTATTCATTTTTCTCACCCCCTTTCTACTTCTAATACAAATAAGTCTTCATTTTTATTTCAACCAAATTAATTGCCGTTTTTTGCTAGAATTACTTGTATATTCTTATATCAACTTTATATTTGGAAAAATGTTTAATCTCTTGAACAAAGCGAAAATTTTGTTTATTGTTGTTTTTCTTTTTCTTTTGACTTCCAGTAATTCTTATGCTGTTAATAACAAATTTGGAATTCATATCTTGGAGCCTTCTGATATTGATAAGGCAGCTTCTTTAGTTAACTCCTCAGGTGGTGATTGGGGTTATGTGACAGTGGTCATAAGGGATGATGATCTTGATTTCGCCAAGTGGCAGAATTTTATGGATCAATGTCGGGAAAAACACCTTGTCCCTTTAGTTCGAATTGCTACTCATCAGGAAAAGGAAAACTGGGCAAAACCAGTTCCTGCTGATAGTTTAAAGTGGGCCGAATTTTTAAATAACCTTAACTGGCCGGTAAAAGACAGGTATGTAATTATCTTTAATGAGCCAAATCAAGCTAGAGAATGGGGTGGTGAGATTAAACCTGATGAATACGCGCAGGTTTTAAGTGCATTTGCTGATGAATTCAAAAAGAAAAACCCCGATTTTAAAATATTAAATGCTGGTTTTGATCTTTCAGCCAGTAACACCAGGTCAACAATGGATGTTTTTCGCTTTTGGCAGAAAATGGAAAAAGAAGTGCCTGGAATCTTTAATAAATTAGATGCTTGGGCTTCTCATTCATACCCTCTTCAAGAGAAAAAATTTACAAGTTCTGGGAGATTCTCTATCCGCGGCTACGAATGGGAGCTTGCTATTCTTAAGAAAAATTTTGGATTAAAACACGATTTGCCTGTTTTTATAACAGAAACAGGTTTTAAAGGTTCTCAATTTTCTGAGCAAATAAAATTGGCCTTTGAGAATTTTTGGTTAAAAGATGGTCGTGTAATTGCTGTTACCCCATTTGTTCTAAATTATCCCTATCCTCCTTTTTCTGAGTTCTCGTGGCTTGATAAAGATGGCAATCCTTACTCTCAATATGAATTAATTAGAAATGTTCCCAAAATAAGTTGGTGGCCAAAGCAGGAGGAAAAATATATTTTAGAAGAACCCATACTCCCTCCTTTTATGTTAACAGAAAGTAGTTTTAAAGGGAAAATTCCAGTTAAAAATGTTGGCCAGTCTATTTTGGGAGAAAGAGAGAAATTTGTTTTGAACCCAAGAGGAATAGATAACGGGATTGAGGTCACACAAGCAATTCTTTCTGGTTTACTGAAACCTGAAGAAGAAGGTTTTCTAGATTTTGAAATTAAGACCTCTACTTATTCTGGAGAATTTTCCCTTGGTTGGGATAAAACTAGTAATTTTAAAGTTAAAGTTTTTGCTTCGTCTTTAGTTAAAAAGGTTGAACTTTCAATCTGGGAGAAGATTATTTTGAAGTTAAAGTATTATCTTCGCGGTTCTTTTAACTTTGCAAAAAGGGTTTTTAAATAAATCTGATCTGCATTCCCTCTTCTACTTTTGTCTCAAGTGAAACTTTTTGTCCCGGAAATTTTGCACCATTTCCCCAAATAATTGCGGCAGTTATATTTTTGGCAAATTCTTCGCTTATTTTGTAAGCTACATCAAGAAGTGAGATTCCTCTTTTTACCACCATAGGATTATCGTTTGAAGGTTTTGCGTCTGATTTTACAAGGTAAATATTAATAAGCTCAAGTTTTTCCCATATTTTCTCAAGTAATCTTTCAAGCCCCATTTTCTCTTTAGCGCTTATCAAAATAGGATTTTCTTCACTTCCCTCTTGTTTCTCATAGCTCATATTTTGCATAAGATCTGCTTTATTGGTAACAAAGATAGCAGGTAAATAGACTCTATTTCGCGAGAGGCTGTCAATTAAATCCTCCACTTTTATTTTTTGTTTAATTTTAACTTCAGCGTTTTTGATACCCATTTCCTGAATAATACTTTTGATGGTTTCTTTGTCTAGATCTTGCCTAATATTTGAGAAGATCTTTATTCCGCCATCTAATTTCTTTTCTATTTTAATTTCAGGTTTTTCTTTATTGATTCTTATCCCGTTTTTTTCAAGAACTTTGGCTATTCTTGAAAAAGCATCAAATTTACTCGGTTCTGTAATAATAAGTAGAAGATTGCAACCGCGAATAACAGAAAGAACTTCTTTTCCTCTTCCCTTTCC
Source organism: Candidatus Woesebacteria bacterium (assembly GCA_013426185.1). Classification (NCBI taxonomy): domain Bacteria; phylum Candidatus Woeseibacteriota; species Candidatus Woesebacteria bacterium. The sequence goes on from CP058602.1 coordinate 176,871, forward strand.
TTCTTCCGCGCCTTCAATTAGCCCAGGAACATCCAAAATCTGGATTCTAGCGTTTTTATATTCCATCATTCCGGGAATAACAGAAACAGTGGTGAAAGCATAAGGGGCGATCTTTGAATTGGCGTTAGTTAACTGGTTAATTAAGGTTGATTTTCCAACCGAAGGAGGACCCACTAAAACTATAGTAGCATCACCTTGTTTTTTGACAGCGTAACCCGCTCCACCTCCTGATTTTCTGCTTTCAACTTCAAGCATCTTGTCTTTGAGCCTAGCTATTCTTGCTCTTAAAAGACCTATGTGGTGCTCGGTGCCTTTATGATAAGGGGTTTCTCTGATTTCTTTTTCTATTGCCTCTATTTGTTCGCTTAAATCAGCCATTTAAGGTATAATTATAAGCTAATAAGGGTTTAATTTAAAACTCAAGCGTCCATAGCTCAACGGATAGAGCATCTGTCTTCGGAACAGAGGATGGGGGTTCGATTCCCTCTGGACGCACTTTTATTTTTTTGTCTATCTTCTTCTTGACAACCCTTCTTTCTTGTTTTAATTTAGCAAAAGAATAAATGAAGTTTATTATTGTTTCAGGTGGAGTTTTGTCAGGATTGGGGAAAGGAGTTACTTCAGCCTCAATAGGGCTTCTTCTCAAAGCTTCAGGATATAAAGTTACCATTATGAAGTGCGATATGTACTTAAATATTGATGCCGGGACAATGAATCCTATTGAGCATGGTGAAGTTTTTGTAACTCACGATGGATTGGAAACAGACCAGGATTTGGGGCATTATGAACGCTTTTTAGATGAGACGCTCTTAAGAGAAAATTATCTGACTAGCGGCCAAGTTTATAAATTAGTTTTAGATAAGGAGCGAGCCCTTTTTTATGATGGAGCTTGTGTCCAACCTTATCATCACATTCCACCCGAAATAATGAAACGCTTTTTTGAGGCAGGGAAAAAGCATAATGCTGATATTGTGATCGTTGAGCTTGGCGGAACGGTGGGAGAATACGAAGGGCTTTTGTTTTTCGAGGCCTCTCGTAGGCTTAGATTAAAATATCCAAAAGATGTTTGTTTTGTCCATGTTGGCTATCTTCCTGCTCCTCCATCAATTGGTGAGCTAAAGTCAAAGCCGATCCAGCAATCAATCTCTCAGTTGCATTCCCTTGGTATCCAACCTGATTTTGTAGTTTGCCGAGCAGAAAAGGATGTTGATTTAAAAAGGAAAGAGAAAATTGCTCTTTCATCAGGTGTACCTTTGGAGAATATAATTTCCAATCCTGATATTAAAAATATATATGAGATTCCACTTTTATTTCATAAGCAAAAATTAGACAAAAAGATTGTCAAACAATTGGGATTAAAGAGAAAAACTATAGCGTCTCAAATTCTCAGAAATTGGAAAAATGTAGTTACCAAGAAGGCTAAAAAAGAAGTAGAAATAGGTATAGTTGGAAAATATCAGAAAACTGGAGATTATCTTTTGTCTGACTCTTATGTTTGCGTTGTTGAATCTTTAAAGCATGCGGGGTTTAAATTAGGACTTAAGCCTAATATAAAGTGGATTGATTCTTCATCTTTGGAAAAAATGGATAAAGAAGAGTTTGCAAGGAGTTTATCTTCGCTTGATGGAATGATAGTTCCTCAAGGTTGGGGTTCTCGCGGAGTTGAGGGCAAAATAAAAGCGGCTTCTTTTGCAAGAGAAAAGAAGCTCCCCTATTTAGGCCTTTGTTTTGGGATGCAAATGGCTGTTATTGAATTTGCTAGAAATGTCTTAAATTTTAAGGATGCAAATAGTGAGGAGGTAAATCCTAACACTCCTTATCCTGTGATACACATTATGCCCAATCAAAAAAAATATCTTGCTGAAAAGCAATATGGCGGGACAATTAGGCTTGGAGCTTGGCATTGTTTGATAAACTCAAGGACTAAACTTGAAGAATCTTATCAAAAATATGGCAGTGATAGGAAAAGTCCTTGGTTTTACCCCAATCCTTTGCAGAAAAAACTTAGTATGATAAGTAACAATAGACTTTTGATCTATGAGAGACACCGTCATCGTTATGAGTTTAATTTGAATTATAGAAAGAAGTTTGAGAAAGCAGGTCTTGTTGTTTCGGGTATCTCGCCTGATGGTAAATTGGTTGAGGCAATAGAAATCAAGGACCATCCATTTTTTGTAGGGGTTCAGTTTCATCCTGAGTATTTGAGCCGGCCTTTATATCCTCATCCCCTTTTTGTTTCTTTTCTTGAAGCAGCAAGTAGGAAAGATTGAGTATAATAAATATTCTTTGGTATAATTAGACCAAGCGGGCATAGTTGAAAGGCTCAACAACTCCCTTCCAAGGAGTAGATCGGAGTTCGATTCTCCGTGCCCGCTCATAAGTCAAATCCAGCGAAGGCAAAATTTTACATATTGGGATCTACTTTCTTGTGTACCCTTTTCCTCCCATACTTCTACTTCTTCTTTCGCAAGGATCTCCATAAAATTGCCAGAGGAGTGCTAAAGCAAAATCTCCACCTTGAAAACCTTGAAGCCTAATTGTTCCGTATCTTTTTAGGGTTTTTCGTAAGTTGGAAATTCTACTCGTTCTTTACCAAATCATGCCTAATCATATATAGGCCTGATGAAGGATTCCTTTAAATTTGAAGACCAATTTAAACATTTGTTTCTAGGTAATCAGAAAGATTAGGCCATTTTTGCTTACCAGGGAAAAGCTTGTGAATTTCATTGATAGTAACTGGTTGCAGTTCTCTTTCACTTTGCCCTTCCCCAAACATAAAAATATTATAACAGTACAATGTATCTCTAAACTATTTTGATAGTTTTAATTCTTTTATATCAACTGCTACTGATTTGCCGCATTTTGTACAGATAGCACTTACAAGAACTCCATTTTGATTTATTTCAGTTACTTTCCCTCTTGAACCAGCTGCTGGATACAGATGCTCTAGGATTGGCACAATGTCTCCTATCTTAAATTCTTTTGTTCTCTTAAGATTTCTTTCTGTCACAAGATGAACTGGAAGTGCAGGCTTTATTCTTTACAAACTTTATGTCGGGGTGGACGGACTCGAACCGTCGACCTCACGCTCCCAAAGCGCGCACTCTAGCCAACTGAGCTACACCCCGTTCTTCAGAGAAGAACTACTTTCTCCAGAGAAGAACTACTCTCTCCAGAGGAGAATGATTTTCTCCAAGAGATAATTTCTCTCCTCAGCGATTTTATTTTAATTGATTTTGGTATTTTAATATCAATCTTCGAAACTTATAACCAAACCCTGATTTCAAAAACTTTTCTCTTTTCTCAGCGCACAGCTTACAACAGAACCTTTCGTCATATATCAACTTCCAAGGTATATAAGCTTTTGTATATCGAGATAGCCCTTTGTTGTGTTCTTTTATCCTTACCTCGAGATCCTTAATCGTCAACCCGACATATGTTTTGCCCTTTTTTCTCAAGCTCTCGAGTATGTAAACACTATACATTCGACAATTTCAATTCTTGCCTAGCAGAAAATTCTGCTCTGCAGAAGTGCCGAGAGAGGGACTCGAACCCTCACGGTCCTTCGGACCACAGGATTTTAAGTCCTGCGTGTATACCATTCCACCATCTCGGCCTGAAATCTAACTTATTTTAAAACAGCTTTATTCCTGCTTCGCAGGAAAGGATTTGTCGCTTCGCTCTTGCTCACTTTCACTTACGTTCGCACAAGTCCTGCGTGTATACCATTCCACCATCTCGGCCTGAAATCTAACTTATTTTAAAACAGCTTTATTCCTGCTTCGCAGGAAAGGATTTGTCGCTTCGCTTATATTTACTTTAATTACTTTTACCTAATTTGGCACTCAACTTTTTCAACACAACTTTTTCCAAACAACTAGCACAACTATTTTATCAAAATATGATTACAACTGCCAACTTTTGGAGAAATCTACTTCTTAGTTTTTCCTACTATGATTTTAATATCGTAAGCGGAATTTGTCTCAAGGTTTTCCTTTTTAAGACTATAGCTTGCAAGACTTTGACTTATTTTTTCATAAACAGAATCAGGCAGACCTTCTTTCAAGAAAACTGAAGTGTCTTGATAATTATATGAATCAGCGTTGCCAGTTTCTGTCTTCTCAAATCCTGCTTTTTTGAGCAATTCTTCCACCTTTCCCGCTTCACCTTTAATGCCTGAGCCGTTGAGTATTAAGACCTTGAGATCAGAAAGTTTAACTTCTTCAGGTTGAGGAGTCGGGGTTTCTTTTAGTTCAGGTGAGAGTTGTGGTGTCTCTTTAGTTGTCCCAAGAGATATTTTTTCAACTTTGAGCTTGTAATAAAAAATTCCCCCTATTAAACCAGCCCCCAAGGTTAAGCCTAAGAGGAAAACTAAAAATAAAACCCAAAATGGAGTTTTTTGCTGATAGGTTTTTTCTTTAACTTCCTGCTTGGGAGAATTTTGATCCGGTTTGGCCTCGCTTGTTGTTGAATTTTCTTCAAGATTTTTCTCTTCGGATGATTTTTGCTCTTCTTCCTTAACAACCTCGACTTTAATCTTCTTTTCAACTTTGGCAGGATCTTCCATAACTATTTCATTGTGCAACAAATAGGGTGCAAATGTCAACAGTTGGATTTAGTTTTCCCTATTTGCTAAAATTAAACTACTTGGTGGCTGTAGCTCAACGGTTAGAGCACTTGCCTGTGGAGCAAGGGGTTGGCGGTTCAAATCCGCTCAGCCACCCCAGTATTCCTTTTTAACAATTTCTTATCATTAGTATTGAAGATAATCTTCTTCCAATCAGGAAAAGTGAATCCCTGCAGTATGCTTCCTGTAAGAAGCCCCTTAAAGATAGGTGAAGTAAAGAAGCCATTGTTACTATAAAAAGAGAAAACTAGAAGTAAAGACATATAGATCCAATGGTGAAGATGAACTATCTTCCCTCTGACATAAATTTTTAAATTAGGCAAAAGTTGGATGAATTTTATTTTAACAACAGGAAGCTTGCGATATATTTTAGAACTTGGGTGTGATGATTTTTTAGCTACCTCGTAGCCTAGAAAAAGAGAAACAAGAAATTCAATCATTTTTAAATATTAGCAAAATCAATCTAAGAAATGAATTATCTTTTTCTTGATATGGTATAGATATCGGGATGATATAAAAAGGCAGCTGGAGCGTCTTCAAGCAAAAATCTTTGGAAATCAAGATAAATTTTCCTTCTTTCCTCAAGATCTAATTTACTTCTTCCCTCTTCAAGAAGGGCATCTATCCTAGGATTTTTATATTTTGAATAATTAATTGCTGTTTGAGTAGCATGCCAAATTGAATATTGATCAGGATCAACTGGAGATTCAAAAATAACAAGCAGAGCTTGATAATCATCAGGTATTATAGGCAAAGCCTGCACTTGAGCTTTAATACCTATTGCTTGCCACATCTTGACTATTTCTTCAGCTACAGCAAGCATGGCTGGTGTTGTCGTAAGCTTTATTTCCATTCCTTCTTTGCTTTGTTCTGGCAAAGATTTAATCAGATTTTTAGCTTTTTCTGGATCGTAGTCATAAGGTTTAACAAGAAGATTATAAGCCCAAGATTCGGGATAAATAGGCGAGATAGCTTTATTTGGACTAAGTCTATTTCTATCAATCGCGTAATACAAGGCTTGCCTTATTGTCTTTTCTGAAAGATACTTGTCGGTTGTATTAAAAAATATTGTGACTATATCTCTCGTATTAACTTTTTTCTCTATATTTAGAAAACCCCATTTATCAAGGGGGCTAGGATCAAAGATATTCTCCAAGATGTCCACTTGCCCAAGTTTGAAAGCTAATTTGAGCCTGTCTTCTGTCGGATAAAATTTATAAGTTTTTTGATTTTTATTTTTATCAGCTAAGACTATTTCCTCTACATAATTTCCTGAAAGAGAGACTTTCTTGACTTTCCACTCACCAAGACCCAAAAGCCCCTTTTTAAATATTGGCTTTGATACAACACCAGGAAAAGGAGAAAAAGGGTTTTTTAGTTTGAATATGATTGTCTTTTCATCAGGTTTCTCTATCTCAACATCTGAAAAATTGTAAGAAATGTCACTTGACTTGATTTTACTTCCGTCTTGCCAAGTAAAGTTATCATCAATATGGAATATCCAAGTTTTGCCTTTATCTGGAGTTTCCCAAGACTTGGCAAGCATAGGTTCAAAAGAACCATCAGGCCCTACTTTAGTCAGACCAAAACTAATTAAAGAAAGAACTTCTCCTGGCAGAGAATCTAGTCTATATTTACCAACAAGACCTATCCTTTGATTTTCTTTAGCGGTAAAAAATGGTAGAAGAACAAATTTTAAAGCCAAAAAGAAGCAAAAACCTAACAAGATTCCAATTAAAATGAGGGCTTTAAAGCGCGAGATGAAAGCTTGAATCAACTTTAGCGAATACCTTAAAGAGAAAGACATAAATGTCTAAATTAAAATTCGCAGGATTGAGGCTAATAGAAAAAGCCCGGAAAATAAAAAGGTTGACTTAAAGATTAGCTTTTCTATTCCTCTTCTCTTAAAAGAGATAGATCCACTTTGACCAAAGCTTCTCCCAAGTCCTGTTCCTTTTGTTTGAATGGTTACAAGAAAAATTACAACTAAGGCTGTGACAATTTGAGTAATTAAAAGAAAATCTTTCATTGTCTTATTATACCTCAAAATCTTTTGCTATTTGAAGATCCAATTTAGGATTGAGGTCAAAATGGAAAGAGTAAAAGAAAAAAGGATGATAGCCAAAAATCCTCCTACCTCGATTCTGGGAATAGAAAACCAGATATTCTCATAACCAGGAAAGAAAAATCGCTCGATTTTAAATTGATTAACAACAAGAGTAACAAGATATAAGGCAACTGCTGATGAAAGCCAACGGAAAAGGCCAAAAGTAATGAGATTAAGAGGTAAAATCAAGAGGTTTACGATTGGTCTAACTAGGTATGCGGCAACTCCCAAGGCAAAAGACGCGATAAGAAATGTTTTTATTCCTTCCCCAAAGAAAAGGCCTGAAACAAACTGATTGACAATATATAAAGCCAGAACCTCAATAGCAAAGATTTTAATTATCTTCTTTATCATCTAACTAAGTATAGGTTGAAACTTGCAAAAAAGTCAAAGCTTAAGCGTGGAAAGGAATAACTTATGATGATATCTTTGAGCGAAACGATGTGATTCATCCCTAATTCTGACAATCAGATTACCAAACTTTTCATTTTTTATTCGATGTTTTAGGTAGGTTGTTTGATTATTCTCTAAAATCGGCACAACTAATTCCTCAAATCTTTTGGCAATCCCAATTAGCGGAATTTTATATCTTTTTAAAATTGGATAAACTGCTGAAACTTGAGGTTTGCCGCCATCAACTATAATCAAATCAGGTTTACCCCAATCTTTTAAGTGTTTTAATCTACGATTTATCACCTCAATTAAAGATTCTCTATCGTTATTGATACTTCTTTTTAATCTGAACTGCTTGTAATCTCTTGAGCTTTTATTTCCATCTATAAAAACCACCATCGAGGCTGCGGCATAGGCCCCTGAAGTGTGAGAAACATCATAGCACTCGATGCGTCTAAGTTTTTTAATCCTAAAAAACTTGCTTAGGAAATTAATGAAAGATTCTATTTCCTCTTCTCTTTGATCTTCAATTAAGTTTGGATTCTCAAGATATTCATCAGGATTTCTTATTGGCGAGGTTAGGTATTTAAAAGTTTCAAGTTTATTTTTAGCTTCCAAAGCTTTTTCAAATTCTTGCTTCTGAGCGAGGTTTTTTATTTCACTTGTTAACTCTTTTTCTACTTTTTTAATATTTCCACTCAAAAAATATTTAACTTTTCTAATGTTTCTTAAATAATCTTTTTTAAGCTCTTTTCTTTTTGACTCTTCTTTAGTATTCTCTATCAAGTTGGGACAAGGATTGCAAAGGCCAATTTGGCTATAAATACAAGGCTTTTTCCCCAATTTGTGATCTGAAAATGGAATGAATCTTCTTATGTTTCTAAGTAGATTTCGAGCTATCCTTGTTGAGAGGAATGGTCCGTAAAATTTATCAACATTTTTGCCTTTAATCTCACTTTTTCTTCCCAAAATAAGAAGAGGGTATTTTTCCTTTGTTATTATTATGTAAAGAGGGCTTTTGTCGTCCTTTTGGATAACGTTATACTTAGGCTGATATTTTTTTATCAAATTTGCCTCCAAAATCAAAGCTTCAATTTCGCTTTCGGTCTTAATAAAGCTTAAAAACTTTGCTTCTTTTACCATCTCTTTTGTTTTTCTTATCAAGATACCCGAAAAGTAACTTGAAAGCCTGTTTTTAAGATTTTTGGCTTTGCCTACATAAAGTGGTCTTTTATCTTGTGCAAGGAAAAGATAAACACCTGGGAGTGTTGGAATTTCTAGAAATAATTCTTTCTTAGGGGTAGTATGAAGCTCAAGAACAACTTTTTTGTTCATATGTTACTCTCGTCTTTTCTGTGATTAAAAAAATTACTCAATGCCAATTTTAGCTTCAAACGATTAAAGCTGAATATTATAAAAGAGACTAAAATTATGGCTAAAATAAAAATAATCAATATATTTGATAGTAGAACCTGATCTTTTACCCCTTTAATTTCCTTTGTTGTATTAACAAATTGTACTGAAATTTTAGCAGGAGTTTTTTGCGCTAAAAAAGAAAAAGGGATATCAAGATAGAACTCATAAGAATTAAAAGGTAAAAGAGTTGTAATTTTTTCTTCTTTTACCAGTTTGTTGTCAAAATAAACAAGAGCTTTTTGATCGTATAAGGCTGATTGTCCGCTATTGGTAATAATAAATTTAGCTTGATAAAAAGTAAGAGGTATTTTTGTTATAAGTTGAATATCAGCTGATAACTTATTGTTTATTAAATCAGGCTTTCCCCCGAGAGTTACAAAGACATCTTTTGTGGGTTCAGAACCCAACTTATAAGAACCTGCGCTTGGAGGATAGGTTGAATTTTCGCCATGAATCACGAAAGCAAAGTGTCTCAAGTCCTGTTTTTCAAAGAAATCAGCTCCGCGACTAGTTTTTTGCCAAGTTGGATCAACCGGTATCCAAATCTTTTGTCTTTCGTCCCAGTATTCAGGCCAAGAGTGAAGAACATCACTAACCAAAGAAAGCGGCATCAATTTAGGATCATCACTGTAAGCAAATCCGTTTATTTCTCTTGCAGGTATTCCCTTTGCTCTTAGGATAGCAATGAAAAGATCAGTAAATTCCATACAAATTGCAGAATTTGGGTTTTCAAGAACTTTTTTTGCCCCCAATCTTTGGACATTAGGTTTTGCTCTTTCATAATCGTAGTTGAGAGTGTTGACGACATAGTTATAGACATCTTTTACGCTTCTTAGATTCTGAGCTAAATTTTTTATTTGTGGGTCGTCTGATTCCCAATAAGGTTGAGGAAGAGTGTTTTTGTACAAGGACTCTTCACTTACAAAATTAATGCGTTGAAAAGATGGAAAGACTTGAGCATAACCTGTGGCTTTTATGTTCAGATTCTCGCGGGCAGAAAGATAATATTCGGCCAACCAATTACCATCGTTATCAACAACTATACTTTTGGGTCTTGGATCAATATCTTCATAGAAAACTCGCTGAAAAGAGGTGTCAGGAGGAAGAGCTATTTTGGTTTTAGCTTCTTTGTTTAGAGGGTTCTCAAGATGATAATTGAGAGTAAAGGAAAAAACTTGAAAATTGCCAAATCCCAAAGTTACTCCAGTTTTTTCAAGTAGAGTCTCTTTATCAAATTCAAGGCCAATTTTGTCGTCTTTTTTGAATTTTGATTTTGCTTCAGGAGACGCGTAAGCAAGGTTACCAAAGTTTATAGGAACAAGAACTTTAAGTTGATAGGAATTAAATTTCTCAATATCTCCCTGACGAGGCAAATAAATTTCCCAAACTTCTCCTATTTTCTGAGCAAAATTTGTTATTTCGTAGCTTACGGTGAAGAGTCTCGTAGCTCCTTTACCAACCCTTGCATCTGGAAAATCAATTCTTAGCGTGGTCTTATTGTCCTTTTGTTCTTTATTAACAGTAAGGCTATTTCCTTCGCTTTCTGCTTTGACATTTTCAGGTTTAAAACCAATAAGATCAATAGCGTAACTTTGTGCATAAACTTCAGGCACTTCATTTTTTAAAGTAATGTCTTGCCTGACAAAAGCCTTTCCCTCTTGATTGATATCGTAAGTAATAGAAGAATCTAAGCTAAAAGAAGATTGAGACCACGCTTGTTTTGTGAAACTAAAAAATAAGATAAGTAATATAAAAGGAGTTAAAAAAGCACGTTGTCTCCATTTAATTCTTGCCTGACGATTAATACCCAAGAGTTTTGAAAAGAGGAAAAAAAATCTTTTTTTCATCACTAATTAGTATATCCTAAAGATATCTTGCAGTATATGAATTTTTGCTCTTTTTTACTTCATCAACATTACCTGAAGCTATAACATAACCACCCTTTTCGCCGCCTTCAGGACCAAGATCAATAATAAAATCAGCATTTTTGATAACATCAATATTGTGCTCTATCATAAAAACGCTATTTCCTCTTTCAACCAAAAGCTTTAAAACTCTAAGAAGTTTCTCTACATCAGCAAAATGAAGGCCCGTCGTTGGTTCATCTAAAATATAAACAGTGCTTCCCGTTGCTTTTTTTGAAAGTTCCGCAGCTAATTTGACTCTTTGCGCTTCCCCTCCCGATAAAGTTGTGGCTGGCTGACCAAGCTTAATATAGCCTAAACCCACCTCTTTTAAGGTTTCAAGTTTGTGAATTATCTGGCTGTAGGAATGAAAATGTTCTAAAGCTTCATCAACTGACATATCAAGAACCTCAGCAATATTTTTGCCTCTAAAATTAATTTCCAAAGTGGAGCTGTTGTAACGTTTACCGTGACAAACATCGCAGGTAATCCAAATATCACTCATAAACTGCATTTCTATCTTTATTTGACCTTGACCTTCACAAACTTCGCATCTTCCGCCTTTAACATTAAAGGAAAACCGACCTTTTTTAAAACCCATTGCTTTGGCTTCACGAGTGTTGGCAAAAACATCTCTTATCAAATCAAAAACTTTGGTATAAGTCGCCGGATTACTACGTGGGGTTCTGCCTATTGGAGATTGGTCTATCAAGATAACCTTATCTACTTTACCTGTGATTTGAATATCTTTAAGATTTAGATCTTTGTCTAAATAACCTGAATTAAGATAACTATTTAAAGCAGGATAAAGAGTATCAACCAAGAGAGTTGATTTTCCGCTTCCTGAAACGCCGGTTATTACTACCATCTTACCCAAGGGAAAATTGACATTAATATTTTTTAGATTGTAACGCGAAGCTCCTATCAATTTAATCTCGCCTTTTGGTGCAAGATCGTGAGACTTTGGTAAACTGATTGTCTTTTTGTTAGCAAGGTAAAGCCCAGTTTGCGATTTTGTACTTTTTCTTAAATCACTGGGTGTGCCTTCAAAAACTACTTCTCCACCTTTTTCTCCCGCCTCAGGCCCAAAATCAACAACCCAATCAGCGCTTTCAATCATTTCTCTATCATGTTCTACAACAATAACGGTATTATCCAAATCTCTTAGTTTTTTAAGAGTAGCTATTAACTTTTGATTGTCTCTTGGGTGAAGACCAATTGTAGGTTCATCTAAGACATAAAGGACGCCGGTTAGTCCAGAGCCAATTTGCGAAGCAAGTCTTATCCTTTGCGCCTCACCCCCTGAAAGAGATGACGAACTTCGCGAAAGTGATAAATACTCAATACCAACCGAATTCAAAAAGCTAAGGCGTTGGTCTATTTCTTTAATAATGAGTTGAGAGATAGCCTGTTCCCTTTGGGAAATTATGCTTGGCAACTTTCTAATCCATTCAAGAAGCGAGGTTATAGAAAGTGCCGAGACTTCAGCAATTGATTTTTCGTCAATAGTTATTGACAATGCTTCCTTTTTAAGTCTTGTACCATTACAAGTTTTACAGATTTCTTCTTTCATATATTTTCCTATTTCTTGTTTAACATATTCGGAACTTGTCTCCTGATATTTTTCCTCAAGATCAGAAATTAAGCCTTTAAACTTCTCTAAAATACTTGTTTTATTGCCCCAGCGATTAAGGCCATAAACTTGATATAATTTATCTCCTGTCCCATAAAGAAGAATATCAATCTTTTCTTTGGAATATGTTTTTATTGGTTGTCTTGGGTCAATTCCGTTTTCCTCACATACCTTAAGGATTATTCTTGAATACCAAGTATCTTTTTCAAAAAGACGAGAAAAAGGTAAAATTCCACCCTCGGTTATGGAAAGATCAAAAGCAAAAATTTTTTGAGGATCTATTTTTAGAACTTTTCCTAAGCCGGAGCAGTCAGGACAAGCACCAAAAGGAGAGTTAAAAGAGAAAGTTCTTGGCTCAATTTCAGGAATTTGGATATTGTCAACAGGACAGGCAAAAAGCTCCGAAAAAAGATGATCTCTAAATTCCTTTGGCATTTTTGACATTTCAAAATCAGAATCTAAAATTTCAGACAAAATAACACCCCCTTCAGATAGATTTAAGGCTTGGGAAAGAGAGTCAACTAGTCTTGTTTTAAAACTGTTTAAAAATATTTTATCTCTGAAATCTTTTTCGCTTAAGCTGAATTTATCAACTACTGCCTCAATAGAATGTTTATTGGTTTTAATCAAAAAAAGCTCTTCATCAAGGGATTTGATAACACCGTCTATTCTTGCTTCTCTATAGCCTTTTGCCTTGATATTACTAAAAAGAGAAGTAAATTCGCCTTTTCTTTCTCTCACAAGAGGTGAAAGAACTAAAAATCTCATTATTTTTTTTTCTTTGAGCTTCTCTTGAATTAATTTCATAACACTTCCTGTAATTTCATCAATACTCTGGTGAGAAATTTCTCTTCCACAGACAGGACAATGGGGATGTCCAATTCTAGCAAAAAGAAGGCGCAAGTAATCATATATCTCAGTAATTGTTCCCACTGTTGAGCGAGGATTATGGGAAGTGGTTTTTTGATCAATTGAGATAGCAGGAGATAAGCCTTCAATAAAATCCACATCAGGTTTATCCATTACTCCCAAGAATTGGCGAGCATAAGTTGAAAGAGATTCAACATATCTCCTTTGGCCTTCAGCATAAATAGTGTCAAAAGCAAGCGATGTCTTACCACTACCTGAAACTCCCGTAAAAACTACCAGTTTGTTTTTGGGAATATCAAGATTAACATTTTTAAGATTATGCTGTCTTGCACCTCTGATTTTGATAAAATTTTGCATAGTGTTTAACTTGCCGCCTCAAGCTCTTTAATTTTATCCCTGATTTTAATTGCTAGTTCAAAATCAAGATTAACTGCCGCTAAATTCATCTCTCGTTTTAATTTATTAATTAATTTTTTTCTGTCAAGAGGTGTTAAACTTTCAACATCAAAATTTTCAAGGTTACCAAAGACTGATTCTTTTTGGGTCAATTGTTCAATAAACCCGAGTTCTTCCTTTTCAATCACCCTTTTGCGGATGGGTTTAACTATATTTTGCGGCACAATTCCATATTTTTTATTGACCTTGAGTTGACATTCCCTTCTTCTTTTTACTTCATCTAAAGCGCCTTTTATTGAATCGGTAATCGTGTCGGCGTATAAAATTACTCTGCCTTCAATATGCCTTGCAGCTCTACCCATTGTTTGAATTAATGTCGTTTTTGAACGCAAAAAGCCTTCTTTATCAGCATCAAGAATGGCAACAAGCGAGACCTCCGGTAAATCAAGTCCTTCTCTTAAAAGATTGACTCCAATTAAAACATCGTAATCTCCTCTTCTTAAACTGTCTAAAATATCGGATCTTTCAAGAGTTTTAATTTCAGAATGCAAATAGTGGACTTTTAATCCCTGTTCTTTAAGGTAAGAGGCTAAATCTTCAGCCATAGTTTTAGTTAGGGTTGTAACTAAAGTTCGCTGCTTTTTATTTATCTGCTTTTTGATTTCTGAAATTACATCAGCAACTTGATTTTTGGTTGGTTTAATTTCAACTTCTGGATCAGGAATTCCAGTCGGGCGAGCTAAAAGCTCCACTACTTTACCTTGGGAAAACCTAATTTCCCAATCATCAGGAGTAGCCGAGGTGGCAAGAAAACTAGGAACCTTGCTTAAAAATTCGTCAAACTTCAAAGGCCGATTATCAAGAGCAGAAGGAAGCCTAAAGCCATAGTCAATTAAAGTCTGTTTGCGCGCGCGATCACCATTAAACATTCCTCTTATTTGAGGAAATGTAATATGAGATTCATCTACAATAACAAGCCAATCTTTGCCGTATGAATTCTGGAAATAGTCAAGAAGAGAAAAAGGAGGTTCTCCCTTTTTCCTGCCGTCAAAATAGCGTGAGTAATTCTCAATTCCCTTAACATATCCAAACTCACGAATCATCTCTAAATCATAAGTTACCTTTTGTTTAATTCTTTGTGCCGAGATTAAATCATTCTTCTTCTCAAAAAATCTAACTCTCTCTTCCATATCTTTTTTAATCTCATCAATTATTTGATCTTCATTTCTATCAGCCAAAAAATGCTTAGCAGGAAAAATGGTGACATTCCCTTCCTCTTGCCCTTCTTTTTCTCCTGTCAGTGGATCAAAGTAAAAAATAGCTTCAACTATCCCTCTATCTATAACTATTCGAAGAGCCCTGTCTTGATAAGCGGGAAAGACATCAATAGAATCGCCACGCAGACGAAACATAGCCCTTTTGAACTCGAATTCTCCTCTTTCGTATTGAAGGTCAACCAATTTCTCTGTTATCTCCTTTAAGTTAATTTTGTCCCCCCTTTTTAATTGGATAGCAAATTTGCCATAATTTTTAGGAGAACCTAAATTATAAATGCAGGAAACCGAAGCAACTACAACAACATCACGACGACTTAAAAGATTGCTGGTTGTTTCAAGTCTTAATTTATCAATTAATTCATTGATAGCAGAATCTTTTTCGATATAGGTATCAGTTGAAGGAATATAGGCTTCTGGTTGATAATAGTCATAATAGGAAATAAAAAAAGAGACTGCATTATTGGGGAAAAACTCTCTTATCTCCTGATAAAGCTGTCCTGCAAGGGTTTTATTATGAGAGATTATCAAAGTTGGAATTTGCAATTTCTCAATTAAGTTTGCCATAACAAAAGTCTTGCCAGAGCCTGTTACACCCAAAAGGACCTGGTAATGATTGCCTGACTTAAAACCACTAACCAGTTCTTCAACAGCTCTCCTTTGCTCTACTGTTGGTTTGTAAGGTAAATTTAAATTAAATATTTTCATTTTGGCTATTGACAAATTCGGTTTATTTTTGGTAATAATTACTATTATGACACCTGTTCTTTACAAGAGGCAAGCTATTATACTAGATTTTTTGAAGCAATACATCCAAAAGTATGGCATTGCCCCAAATTTGAAACAAATAGCTGAAGCTACTAATCTTAGAGCTATATCAACTGTTCACGAACATCTTTGTAATTTGGAAAAGCTAGGATTTATCAAAAGAAGCAATAGAGGTAAAGAGATAGAGATACTTAATGAAAATATTACTTTTTCACCCAAGGGGATAGAAGTTCCCATTTTGGGTTTTGTTGCTGCAGGTCTACCAATTGAACCATACACTGACCCTAATGCTCAGATTGGTATTCCGCCCTCTTTTGCTAAAAGCAATAAAAGAGTTTTTGTCCTTCAGGTACGTGGTGAATCAATGATTGAAGAACAAATAAGAGACGGGGATTACGTGGTTTGCGAACAAACAGAGACAGCTAAAAATGGCGATATCGTTATAGCCCTTCTTGATAATGGAACAGCAACCCTAAAGAAGTTTTTTAAGGAGGCTACAAGAATTAGGCTAGAACCTGCTAATGCCAAGATGGAACCTATTTTTGTCAAAAATGTCAGAGTGCAAGGCAAAGTAATCGGTTTAATCAGAAAATATGTTAACTAGATAAGCTTGTCAGAAGGTTTCTCCCCATCATTTGTGAAGGAATTGGTAATTCAAGAAGAGAAAGAACTGTAGGGGCAACATCAGCTAAAATTCCAGAAATCAGAGTTTGCGATTTTCCTATAAAATTTCTTGAAATAGCAATAAAAGGAACTGGAGAGCTGTCGTGTTCCGTCTCAATTTGCCCCGTTGCAGGATTAATCATAACTTCAACGTTGCCATGATCGGCAGTTATCAAAAGATATCCTCCAAAAGCAAGTATAAAATTGGCAATCTTACCCACACATTGGTCTACTACTTCGCAAGCCTTAACGGCAGCGCCAATATTGCCAGTGTGCCCCACCATATCGGGATTGGCAAAATTAACAAGAACAAATTGGTAAACATCTTGCTTCAAGGCAGAAATTAGTTTGTCTGTTAATTCATAAACAGACATCTCCGGCTTAAGATCATAAGTTGGCACATTTGGCGAAGGAACAATTATCCTTTCTTCCCCAGGAAATGGATTTTCTCTTTGACCATTGAAATAAAAGGTTACAAACCTCTCTTTTTCTGATTCACTCATTCTTAATTGTCTTAGGGAATTTTCAGCAATTACTCTTCCTAAAGGCATTTCTACTATCTCGGGTGGAAAAAGTGCGTGAGCACCACTTTCTGAAAGAGATTTACTATATTCTGTCATAGTACAGAAAAATAAATTATTAAGTTTGACTTTCCTTTCAAACACTTTCTGATAAAAAGCAACCTTACCAATTAAATGCATCTTTTTATATCTTTCAAGATATGGATCAAAATCCAAGGCCAAGCTAGTATTGCTGAAATCATCAACAATAAAAGCCGATGTTAATTGTCTAGGCCTATCTATTCTGAAATTAAAGAAAATGACAACATCATTATCAGATATCAAAGACACGGGTTTGCCCTCTTGATTTGTTATCAATGCAGGTTCTATAAATTCATCTGTCTTGCCTTCAGAATATGAAAATTGAATAGCTTCTTCCGGGGTCTTAACCAGATTTCCCTTTCCTTCAGTCAATGCTTCGTACGCTTTCTGAGTTCTATCCCAACGACGATCTCGGTCCATAGCCCAGTATCTACCCATTAAAGAGGCAATAACTCCCACCCCTTCTCTTTCAATCACTTTCCTTAGCGAGTTTATGTATGAAATAGAAGCTGTGGGAGGTGAATCTCTACCATCGGTAATAATATGCAAAAACAGCCGATCAAACTTATTTTGACTAAAAAACTTAATCAAGGCATACAGATGTTCAGCACTTGAATGAACACCACCTGCTCCAAGAAGTCCTAAAAGATGAATCTTAGAATTAAATTTAATAGCATGATCTAAAGCTTGTTTTAAAACTGGGTTTTCAAGAAAAGAACCATCAGCAATTGCCATGTTTATTCTTTCCAAGTCTTGGTAAACAATTCTTCCAGCCCCTAAATTTAAATGGCCTGTTTCGGTATTGCCGACTTCGCCTCGAGGTAAGCCAACAGCATCACCAGAAGCCAAAAGCTGTGTGTGAGGAAAAGAGGCCCAAAACTGATTCATATTGGGAGTTTCTGCCAAACTAATAGCATTTCCAGGACCAGGAGGAGCCAATCCCCATCCGTCAAGAACCAAGAGAACTACTAGCTTTTTATCCTCAAGAGGCATTTTGTTTAAGATAAGCGGAAATTTCCGATTCAATTGTTAATAATCTATTATATTTGGCCACCCGCTCTCCTCTTGCCGGAGCTCCAAACTTAACATAATCAGCTCCTACACCAACAGCAAAGTCGGCAATAAACCAGTCATTGGTTTCACCTGAACGATGAGAAACAACTATTTTAAGACCATTTTCTCTTGCCAGTTTTATAACTTTTAAGGTCTCGCTAATTGTACCAACTTGGTTAGGTTTGACCAAAACTGCAGTGCAAGCTTTTTCTGTAATTGCTTTTTGCACTTTTTCAGGGTTTGTCACCAAAAGATCATCACCAACAATAATTGTTTCAGAGGCAAGCATCTCAGTTATTTTTTTCCAACCTTCCCAGTCATCTTCTTCTAAAGGGTCTTCCAAAATAGCCAAGTGATATTGATCATTCAAGACTTTGTAGTATTCAAGCATCGCAGGTTTATCAAGAGGCGAAGTTTTATCTTTTATCTGATAACTACCATTTTTGTAAAAGACAGAGGCAGCGGCATCAAGCCCTAGAAAGACATCTCTCCCCAACCCATATCTTGTTTGTTTTATGCTTTCAACCAAAAGCTCAAGAGCATCCATATTGGTAAAAAGATTAGGAGCAAATCCTCCTTCATCTCCAACTGAGTGGATTGCTCCTTTTTGCCGCAATTTGTTACCCGCCACCATATAGATTTCAGCAGCCATTCTTAATCCTTCAGAATAAGATTTAAAAGAAACGGGAACAATATGAAACTCCTGAAAATCAAGGTTACTTGCTCCATGCAAACCACCGTTAACAATATTGAAAATCGGAGTAGGGATTTTGGTATAAACAGTTATGCCCATTTTTTTCATCAGAGAAAGAACCCAACTGTAAAGAGTAAGATTATTGGCAATAGCTCCTAATCTCAAAGCCAGTCCTGAAACAGCCAAAATGGCATTTGCTCCTAGTTTTGATTTATTTGGTGTTCCATCAAGATTAATTAGAATATTGTCTATTTCTTCTTGATTTGAAGGATCTTTTCCCAAGACCGCCTGTGCTAAGACGGTGTTAACATTATTTACTGCTTTTAAAACTCCCTTACCATAAAATCTGTCTTCATCCTGATCTCTTAGTTCGATTGCCTCATGGCTTCCAGTTGAAGCTCCTGCTGGAACAGAAAAAACAGCTATCTGGCCGCTATCAAGTTGGCCAGCCACTTCAATTGTAGGCATGCCTCTTGAATCCAAAATTTCTCTTGCCCAAATTTGCTTTATAGTAGCCATAAAAACAAAAATTAAACTTCTTTCTTAGAAAGTTCCTTTTCTGCTTGATAAATATTCTCGCGAGTACGAGCTATTGCATCTGGATTAACAGAGATACTGGTTATTCCCCACTTAACTAGGTTAAAAGCATAATCATCATAAATAGATGGCGCCTGCCCACAAATTGATGTAGTGACTCCATGCTTATTACAAGTTTTTATTGTTTTTCTTATTGCCCAAAGAACAGCAGGCGACCTTTCATCAAAGGCAGAGGCTACTTCGGCATTATCGCGGTCGGTTCCGGTCAAAAGCATGGTTAAATCATTAGAACCTATAGAAACTCCGTCGATTCCTACCTTAATAAAATCTTCAAGTTGAATTACGTTGACAGGCAGTTCCACCATCATCCAAAACTTAAAGCTAGAAAAATCAAATAACCCTTCCGAGGCAACTATCTTCCTGACTTTTGCAAGCTCTAAAGGAGAACGTACAAAAGGAATCATAATCCTTAAGTTATTGTAGCTCGAGAGTACTTTTTTGAGAGCCTTTAACTCCAATGTGAACACTTCCTGATTTAGAATATAACGCAAAGCACCTCTAAAACCAAGAAGCGGATTTGCCTCTTGGGGCTCCCAGTGAGCCCCGCCTTCAAGCACACGGTACTCATTAGTTTTGAAATCGGTAGTTCGGTAAACAACTGGTCTTGGATAAAATGATTTACAAAAAGTCTCAACACCTTTAGCCAAATCATCTATATATTTGATTTGCTTCTTATTCTTAATAGCCTCTTTAGGATGAATCTTCATGTTGGCCATCATAAATTCAGCCCTTAAAAGTCCAACCCCATCAACATCAAGTTTTGCCACCTTCTTTGCCATCTCAGGCTCAGCTAAGTTTACATAAAGCTTGGTTGCTGTCTTTCGGGGACGATAAACTTCTTTAAGACTTTCTTTCTTCAATTGTTTATTCTTAGTACCCTTGTAAATTACACCATTCTCACCATCTACAGTAACTACTAATCCTTCTTTCAATATTTTTGTTGCGTTTTTAGTACCAACTACGCAAGGGACACCCAACTCCCGAGAGACTATGGCAGCATGAGAAGTCATACCGCCTTCATCGGTAATGATTGCTGATGCCTTTTTCATTGCTGGCACAAAATCAGGCGAGGTCATTGTTGATACCAAAACATCACCCTCCTTTACTTTACTAATTTCCTTAGCGCTTTTAACCAGCTTAACTTCCCCACTACCTACACCAGGACTTGCTGGTTTGCCTGAAAGGAGAACGGGCAAATCTGAAAATTCACCATCTTTCTGGGAAAACTTGGCTTCGGAACCTAAAGTAGTGATTGGTCTTGTTTGAACAATATAAAGGTTATTTTTCTCCTTAGCCCACTCTATATCTTGAGGAAAGAAATAGTGCTCCTGTAGTTTTTGAGCAATTTTTGCCAAGAATTTAATCTCAGAATCATTTAACTTTGGCGAGTTTCGCTTATTTTTTGGCACACTAAATTCTTTAGTTTCCTTTCCTCTTCTAACAAGTTCTCTATCCTGCTCTGAAATTTCTTTTGAAAGAATATCAAAAGTGTCTTTTTGAACCACATAACGGTCTGGAATAACTGAACCTTGAACTATCATCTCACCCAATCCCCAAACAGCCTCAATAACAATCCTGTCCTTTTCTTTAGTTACAGGATCTACTGTAAAAATTACTCCCGAAGCCTCAGATTGCACCATCTTTTGGACAATCACAGCAATTTTAACTTTCTCATGAGGAATTTTGTTTTGAACCCGGTAGAAAATAGATCTAGCAGTAAAAAGCGAGGCCCAACATTCTTTTAATGCCTGAAGCAAATTATTCTCTCCTTGCACGTTTAAAATTGTTGCCTGTTGGCCGGCAAAAGAAGTGGAAGGCATATCTTCGGCTGTAGCTGATGACCTTACTGCAACTAAAGCTTTCTTAAGTATTCCTGAAAGCTTTGCATAACCTCTGACTACTTCGCGAATAACCTCTTGAGGTATATCAGAACCTAATATCATTTTTTGTATCGTGGCTGAAGCTTCTTGAAGCTGGGCTGGATCTGAAACATCAAGTGATGACAAAAGCGAATAGATTTTACTCTCAAGATTATTCTCTTTCAGAAAAAGATCATAAGAATTAGCAGTTATAGCAAAACCGGGTGGCACAGGCATCCCTATTTTTGTCATCTCCCCCAAGTTTGCTCCCTTGCCTCCAACCAAATTTACATCGCTTTTGTCCAAATCCTTGAAGTAGATAACCAACTTTTGGGCAGTCATAACAATAGTCATTATAAAGAGACAAAAGATTAGTATCAAGTGTCAAGTATCAAGTATAGGTAAAAGGCTAGAGGTAAAAGGTAAAAGAAACACAAGTAGAAAGTAGAACGTAGTAAGTAGAAAGCAAAAGATTGTATCTAGTATTTTGTATTATGTATTATGCAGGAAATACAAGTAGGAAGTAGAATGTAGTAAGTAGAAAGCAAAATTCTATAATCTATAATCCAAAATCTATAATCTAATCATAAAGTTTTGACTTTTGAGTTTTAAGTTTTAATTTAATTTGTGATTTGAAGAATTGGATAATTGTAGAATTGTTTAGAATTTAGAATTTGTGATTTGGAATTTTATTCTCTAATCTCTAATTTGTATTCTGTAATCTAATTTTTGACTTTTGAGTTTTAATTTTTGAGTTATTAATACTAATCCTGCAATCTACTTTTGAAGTAATCTACCCAAGGAATGCTCGCAGGATCCTCTTGATAAAGAAAAGCCAGATAATAAGCAACAAAATAAGAAAGGATGATCAACTCAAAAACTTGCAGCAAGCGGTTTTTTCCCAAAGCCTCATAAGTAATCACAGGATAACCATTTTTAATAATTACTTCTTTGGTAACAGGATATCTTTTACTTACCTCTGGTGTAAAAAGCTTTGATTCAACTATCAAAAATTTAACCAATTCTCGCAAGCGCATTGGGTTTTTCAAGCCTTCCAAAAGATGATGATTCAATTCTGGGATATCAAAAAGAACAGAAAAAGTCTTGGCTGTTTCATTCAATTGATTTTTGAAAGCATGGCAAGAACCAATCAAATGCTCACTTGTAACGATAACTGGCAAGTAACCTCTTAAATCTTTAGCAATCTTTTTGGCTAAATTACTTGCTTCGGGGTTTTCTCTTTTGTAGTCAGAGATCAAAGACTCAATAAAAGAAACTACTTCCTTAATTTCGGAATTTGTTAAATTGATATACTCGCATTTTCCAAGAAGAGTAAGAATTGCAGTTACAGAGTAACCCAAAGCCAAACGAGGCTGAGAAGAAGGATTATTTTCGGGATTAAAAATATAAGCTGGAACACCTTCCTTATGAGCAAATTCTTCAAGCTTGCCGCCAGTTGTAATTACAAAAATCCTGGCCCCTTTTTTAAGAGCTTCATACGCATCTCTTAAAGTTTCCTGTGTAGTACCAGAATAGGAGGACAAAATAACCAAAGAGTTCTGATTGACATAGTTTGGAATATAAAATTCAGTAAAGACCTCAATAGGTACTCTCACTCTTTGAGGAATCAAAGAATCAACAACACGTCCTCCAAGAGCTGATCCACCCATTCCTGCAACAACAATATTTGAAGCTTGATAATACTCCTTAGGAATATCAAGCTTACCAACTTCATTGTAGGCTTGCTCTATTTGTTCGCCAAAAAGAGTTATTGATTCATAAACTCTCTTTTTATCAAAAGCCAAAAGATCTTCAATTTTATCTAAGTTATTCATTTTGCTTAATAATTACATCTTTGACTAGATTAATTCCCTCAAGAAGCAAACTACGAGCTTTTGATTTTGAGGTTGATTCAGCAAAGACTCTAAATTCAGGAGCGTTTTGTGAGCTCCTAAATAAAATCCAAGTCTCATCATCAAGCCAAATCTTAAGCCCATCTGTTTTATCTACTCTTATACCCTTGAATTTATTCCTTGCCTCATCAACTATCTTTTCTTTAAGCTCCCACTTATATTCAACCTTGTCGCGAGCCAAAAAATATTGGGGAAGTTCCGAGATCAAGGCTGAAAGAGATTTTTTTGATTCAGCAAGAATATTTAACACCTCAATAGTAGATCTGCCGCCATCGCGGCTATGCATTTCTGAAAAAATTCCACCTCCATTGGCTTCAAACCCAAAGTTGCTATCTGTTTCTTTCATTTTAGAAACAACATAAGGAGAACCCACTTTAGTCCGATAAACTTTCTTGCAAACTTTCTCAACCACCTGGGAAGTGTTAATCGGTGTAACCACCGAATCCTTGGCAATTCTACTGGCAATTAGAGCTCCAGTATAATCACCCGGGATAAAATTGCTCTTCTCATCTATAAAAACACATCTGTCCCCATCAGAGTCATAACCAATGCCAAAATCAGCTTTAGTTTCTTTTACTTTCTCCTGCAAATCAAGAAAATCACCTTCAACTTCGGTGTCACGAGAGAGAAAATTCTCCTGAATTGACGTGTTTAACTCCACAACATCAAGACCCAAGTATTTCAAAACATAAGGAGCAACATCAGATTGAGCACCATTGCCAGCATCAACTACCACTTTCCATTTGGGATAAGGCCTTTTTGCTTTCCCTATAAGATAGTTTACATACTCTTCTTTTGCCCTTTCTTCATAAATAACCAATTTCAAGTCTATATCTTGATAAGGTTCCCTTTCCTTAAGCGAAAAATAGATTTCTTCTATCTCGCTCTCATGTTCTTTTAAAATTTCTTCTTCAAAAGCAAAAAACTTAACCCCATTAAGATGGGGTTTTATATGGCTACCTGAAACCATTATGCTACCAGCATAGTCAGAAGACGCTTTTAAAATATAGTTTAACGAAGGAATTGGGACAACACCCTGGTCAGCAACTTCCCTTTTTTCAAAAATAAGGCCTGAAATAATAGCTTTTTTAATCCTAGGACTTGATTCACGAGGATCCATTCCTATTGCCACCAAACCCTTTTTCTTATGATTATCCAGAAACTTGGCAAAAGTACGGCCCAAATCAAAGGAGAATTGATTTGTAAAGAGGCTTTCAGCATCACCCCTGATACCACTTGTTCCAAAAAGAGACATTTTTTCCACAACTCATTTTAAATGCTTAACTAGTAAAAGGTCAAGATAATAAACAAGACCAAGAGAGGATCTTTTGGCCTCAATATCCAAAAGAGCCAATTCTTCAATAAGCTGCCTTAGATTATCTTGAGTAAATCTAGAAGCTTGCCTTTCCAATTTTTCAACCTGCCAAGAAGGATATGGTAGAGTTGAAGGATCAGTTTTTACCCAATACAAATCTTTTAGCCGAGAAGAGACTAAATGAAAGATAAGTTCTTCCGGTTCCCTTTCAAGCATCTGGTGAAACAGCAAAATAGCGTTTTTACTATTTGAAGGATAAAGACTATCTAGAAATTGAAAAACTATTTTGGGATAATCAAAATTTTCAATTTTCTTTATTTTAGGAAAATTTTTTAAAATTGAAGAAGGAATATTTCCTCCTTGAGAACAAATGACCAAAACGCCGTCAATTTTTGCCACTTTCTCTTTAAGATACTTCAAGTCAGATTTAGAAATTGATTTATAATCTTCAACTATAAACAAATTACCCCTATCATAAAGACCCGACAGTAAAATCTTATCCAAAACTCTTTCCTCTTTTTCTATTCTGATAATAGACCAATTTCTCTTTTTGGCCTCATTAACAAATTTAGACAATCTCTCTTTTAATGCTAAATTATTTTCTCCCTGAAGAATAATTATTTCCATCCTGCCTATGATACCTCAGTTTTAAAGTCTTGACTAGATCTTGGAATTTACGTTTTCCACGACGATAATGAGGAACTAAAGAACCAGAAAAGTTTCTGGGAATGTGAGCAATTTCGTGCAAAAGAACATCATCTTTCTCTCGATCTTTAAGTCGATCGTACCTTTCTGATATAACCTCTATAACATAATGAGGTTTAATATTCAAAACTTTCTGCCATAAACTAGGCAACCCCCAAATTCGGGCAATAGCTCTTGACTTTGATCCCTTTGACCTTAAGCAAAAAACAGATTCAAGATCAAGCCATGAAAAGCCTCCCTCTTTCTTTAAAATAGCTATTCTTTCTTTTATGTCAGGAGCATCTTCCCAAAAAATCCTACTTCCTGTATTTTTTCTTCTCACTAAAACAAGGCAGGGTAAAAAAACTAAAGCTTAAAAATTTCTGCTCCTTCTTTAACTGGTTGATCAACCTTTAAACCTATCGTATCACCTTTTTTTGCTGAATCAATCTTATTATGCTCCACCTGTATTGATTCAACCGTTTGTTCAAACATGTCTTCTCCACCTCTAGTAAATTTTATCCTATCACCAACTGCAAGGTCAGCCATTAATTCAACCACTGCCACACCTATCTTGTCATAATAATGGGTAACTTTCCCTACCTTAAACATCTTTTTCACCCCCTTTCTCCTTTGAGACCAGAATATGACACAAAGCAACAGCCAAAGCGTCGGCAGAATCATCAAAATGGCTTTTCTTCTTCTTAGCGCTTCTTATTTTAACACCAAAAATCTTGCGTAAAGACTTCTGAATATCCTTTTTCTTGGCCTTTCCACCTCCCGCTACCATTTTCTTGATGGTACCAGGGGCATATTCAAAAACATCAATATTAGATTTAGCAAAACAATAAATCATCACTCCTTGAGCTTGGCCAACACTGATTGCAGTTTTGGCATTTGAAGCAAAAAATATCTTTTCTATAGCAACAACATCGGGGTTAAATCTTTTAATCAAGCTTGAGACTTGAGTATAAATATGAATAAATCTTTTACCAAGAAGAAGTTCTTTATCTGTTTCAATTAACCCCCAACTGACAGCTTCTAATTCACCATTATTTTCCCTTATTAAACCATACCCTGTGGTTGCAGTACCTGGATCTATACCTAAGACAAGCATAAACTATTATAATATAAAACCTTCTGTTTCGTTAATAGAAAGAAATTAGAAGCTTAAAAATTAAAGAAACGTTTAACTTTAGCTTTTGATTCCAAATCCTGAATCAAAGTTTGATAATTAAAAGAAAGCTTCTGATCAGAAAGAACTTGCTTAATAGTTTCCTTCATCGCATCTAAAGTCTGGTCCTTCCCAAACTGGCTCTTATTTTTGTCATAATATTCTTTTATTTCATCATCAGACACTGCTATCTTATCTCCCAAAAGTTTACGAACCGTAAGTTCATATTTTAACTCCTCTTTATAACTATCTTCCGTCATACCCTGAAGAGACAAGGCGTCTTTAAGCGAGGTTCCTTGAGTCTTAAATTGTTCATCATACTTATTAAAAAGATCTTTAATCTCACTTTCTGAAACATTAATACCCTTATTTTTTGCTTCCTGGTAGACAAGCGCTTTACTTAACAAAAAGGAAGCAGTTTGCTTACCGTTCCTCTTTTCTAGCTCCTTTATTAATTCAGTCCTCCAAATAGGCTTACCATTGACAGTAGCAACCACAAACCAATCAAGATGTGAGTAAATCCAAAGGCCTAAAGCGGTTAAAAGAAGAAGAAAAAAGACCAGTAGAACAAACTTTTTAGAAGAAGCCTTTTTAACTTTAACTTCTTTTTTATCTTTATCTTCTAGATTAATAGCGGCTTTCTTTTTCGTTATTTCTTTTTTGCCAACGACTTTTGCCATAGATCAATAATAAATACTAGAAAAAAAATAAGCAAGAGGCAATTTTAGATCACTTTAATAATCTTACCCAAAAATTTACCATCAGAAAACTTGAGAGAAACAACATCTATTCTCATTTTCTTAATATGAGGAAAATTCTTCTTCCAAAATTCAAAACCAACTTTCTTAATTTTCTCTATTTTAGTTCTGCCAACAGCTTCTTCAGGCAAACCAAAACGAAGTCCAGTACGTAATTTTACCTCAACAAAAACCAGAGTGTCGTCATCTAGAGCAATAATATCAATTTCCCCAAAACGGTTGCGATAATTGCGTGCCACAATCTTGTAATTATGCCTTTGTAAAATTAATGAAGCTGCTTTTTCCCCAAGATCCCCTAATTTCTTATTTTGGATCACTTTTTCTCTTTTGCGGCTGCCTTTTGATAAATACGGCTAATTTCTTTTCTTGACTTCTTTCTAATATAATAAAGTTTAGCCTTTCTCACACCTGCCGTTCCTTTTTTAATTACTTTCACTTCCTTCAAAGAAGGGCTATCAACTGGAAAAATCTTCTCTATACCTATTTGCTGGGCCCCAATCTTCCTGACGATAAAATTTTTTCCAGCCCCTTTCCCCCTAATAGCAATAACTACCCCGTCAAAATATTGATTTCTTTCTTTGTCGCCCTCCTTTAGCCTCTGAGTAACTCTGACTTTATCTCCTACCCCAAATTCTGTATCTTTGAATTTTAGTTTTATAGCCATATTTTTAATTTACAAACGAAAGTATTTTATATCAATAACTAAAGTTTAGCAATCATCAATGATAATCTTTATTTACCGACAAAATTTCTGATATTTTTCTAGCAATATTTTCATCCCAACTAATTTTAAAAGGAACTTCAAGCTTTTGATTACTCCCCGGGAATACTAGAAAAACCTTTTTATTGCCGGGTATCTCAAGAAAGAACTGTTTTAATTTAATTAGTTGCCTTTCCTCTACCCCCTCGGGAATTTCAATAGAAACTTCCCCTTGATCAAGCTTATTAATATCAGTAACTATCGATCTCACGATCACAGCAATAGAATCCTCACGCCTATCAACAGTACCCGCCACAACTAGCGGCTTGCCCTCTTCAAGCAGGCTTTTAATACTCTCGTAGATCTTGGGAAAAATAACTAAATCCATAATTCCTGTCGCGTCTTCAATTTTTACGAAAGCCATCTCCTGAAGATTTTTTTTGGTAAAAATAACTCGCACTTCTCTTATCACTCCCGCTAAAGTTACATCTTTGATATCCAAATTCTCATCCCATACCTCATCTATCTTGTGGGTCGCCAAATTTTCAAAGCTTCCTAGAATTTCAGAAATGGGTTTTGACGATAAAGAAAAACCTAAAAGTTGCTTTTCAAAATTCTCAATCTCTTCAAGATCAAAATCTTCTTTAAAGGCTTCTTCCCCAAAGACAAAAGATGAGGATGAAGCTTTAACCTCGCTATCTGAAAAAAGACCTGGTTGTAAATCAGAAACATTAGATTTTCTTACTACCTTTTCCTTGAGGGTGTCCATATTATTGAGAAGGAATGTTCTACTTCCAAAAGAGGACAGTGCTCCGGCTTTAATTAAACTCTCCAAGACTTTCTTATTGACTTTTCTTGAGTCAACCCGTGACAAAAAATCAGCAAAAGAGGCAAATGTTCCATTTTTTTCTCTTTCGCCCACAATAGCACCTATGGCAGCATCGCCAACATTTTTTATAGCCCCAAGGCCAAATCTAATTGCTTTGCCACTAAGCGAATCTTTATCTTGAACAATAGTAAAATCACGATTGCTTTCATTTATATCAGGAGGTAAAACTTTAATTTTCATCCTCCGGCATTCGTTCACTGCGGCTGAAACTTTTTCCTTGTCGCCACTTTCTGCTGTCAAAAGAGCGGTCATATATTCAACAGGATAATTCGCTTTCATATAAGCAGTTTGATAAGCAACCATACCATATGAAGCAGCATGAGCCTTATTGAAACCATAAGATTGAAAAGGTTCAAAAAGCTTCCATAAATCCTCAGCAAATTTGCGAGAGCGTCCATTTTTAACAACACCCTCAATAAACTTCTCCTTTTGAGCAGCCATTTCTTCAGGAATCTTTTTGCCCACTGCTTTCCTGAATTTGTCTGCTTCTTCCCAGGTATAACCTGCAAGCTCTATCGCGCAAAACAATAAATCATCTTGATAAACAATCAAACCATACGAAGCCTGAAGGTACTTTTCAACACGCTTATCAATAACCTTAATTAATTTTGGGTTTCTCTTTCTTTTAATATATTCAGGAATTACAGCAATGGGGCCAGGGCGATATAAAGCTACCATAGCCATCAAATCTTCAACACAAGTAGGCTTTAATTCCTTCAAGTATTTAGTCATTCCAGAACTGCTAAGTTGGAAGACTCCCATCGTTTCTCCTCTTGAGAGCATTTCAAATGTCTTTTTGTCATCAAGGGGAATTTTCTTCAAGTCAATATTCACTCCCTCGCTTTTTAAGATATCAACCGCTGCCCCCAAAATAGAAAGATTTCTAATACCTAAAATATCAAATTTAATTAAGCCGACATCTTCACAAGCATGCATTTCATATTGGGTGATTATTTTTTCTCCCGAAGGCTCTCTCTGAATTGGTGTAAATTTAGTCAACTTGGTAGGAGCAACTACTGTACCTGCAGCATGAACTGAAATATGCCTCGCATTACCTTCTATCTGAATCGCAAGATCAATAATCTTTCTGGCATCTTTATCTTCATCATAAAGCTTCTTTAAATCAGGAACTTCTTCCAAAGCTTTAGTAATCGTAACAGGAAAACCTTGTTTGGGGAAAGGAACAAGCTTTGCTATCTTGTCACCAACACTATAAGGATATCCCAATACTCGCGCGATATCACGAATTGCAGCCCGAGAAAGCATTCTTCCAAAAGTACAAATTTGTGCCACCTTCTCTCGACCGTACTTTTGGATAATATACTCGATAACTTCTTCCCTTCTATTATCAGCAACATCAAAATCAATATCAGGCGGTGAAGGGCGATATGGATTTAAAAATCTTTCAAAAGGCAAAACATAACGCAAGGGGTTAACGGTTGTGATGCCCATAACATAAGAAACAAGAGATCCAGCAGCAGAACCTCTTGTGTTAGTGACAATACCTTTCTCATTAGCCCAATTAACCATATCTGCAACAATTAAAAAGTAAGGGGCATAACCTTTCTTGTTGATAATTTCAAGTTCGTAATCAAGTCTTTCTTTGACCTGGTCATCAACTTCTTCTATCCTTTCCCCTACTCTTTCATAGCACATTTTTTTTAACTGCTCTTCTGCAGTAGTCCCATCAGGAAGCGGGAACTTCGGAAAATACCATTTACCAAGTTCTATCTCAAGATTACATTTTTCAGCCACTTTTACTGTATTTTGGATGGCATCGGGCAGATCGGCAAAAAGACTTACCATTTCCTCGGGAGTCTTCAAGTAAAAGTCCGGGGTGTCAACATATCTTAATCTCTTTTTATCATCCACAGTTTTACCGGTTGAAATACAAACCAGAGCGTCTTGAGCAACAGCATCTTCCTTCTTAATATAATGGACATCATTCGTGGCAATAAGTGGTATACCCAAATCACGGCTTAATTTGACCAAACCATCATTTACTTTTTCTTCATCTTTTGCTGATTTTTCTATATTGGCTTTAATTTCATTATCATCCTGCGTAAAAGATAAATAATCACGAAAGTTATGTCTTTGAATTTCAAGGTAGTAATCTTCTCCAAAAAGATCAAGATACCAACTTGCAACTTCACGAGCCTTGTTGTAATTATCTTCTTTTAACCAATACGAGACCTCTCCCTGCATACACCCTGAGGAAACTATTAGCCCATCTTTGTATTTAGCTAAAATTTCCTTATCAATTCTCGGTTTATAATAAAACCCTTCAAGATGGGCAATTGATGAAAGCTCCATTAGATTCTCATAGCCCTGCTTGTTTTTAGATAAAAGTAGAAGATGATGTGTTTGCCCCTTTGAACCCTCTTCCTTCTTTAGACTCTCAGTAATATAAGCTTCCATACCAATTATCGGTTTTATTTCTTGTTCTTTTGCTTTTTTATAAAATTCTATAGCTCCATAAAGAACGCCATGATCAGTTATGGCTACAGCATCCCCTCCCTGATTTTTGACCGCACTAACAAGATCTTTTATACGACTCAAGCCGTCAAGAAGCGAGTATTCAGTGTGGACATGAAGGTGAACAAATCTTGTCATGTTTTTTATTATCCCAACAAAATAGCTGTTTATGATAGATCTTTATCTACATTAACAAAAAGACTACTTCCAACTGCTCTTCCGGTTTCATCAACTCCCCCTTTCCTTTTAATATCCTCCATCTTATCAATTACAAACTTGATTTTCTCTTTTATTTTCTCTTCGTCTAAACCCTCTACTAAAGAAAAACCCACATGCAAATTTACCCCTTCTTGCCTTTTTTGAATAATCCTCTCAATCACAGAGGAGGGGTCAGGATTGTCATCCATATCCAAAAGTATAAAAAGCACAAATTCATCTCCCGACCATCTGCAGGCTAAATCATAATCCCTCATATTCTCTCTTAAAAGAACCCCAAGCGAAGCTAAAACCTGATCAGCCCCTTCATGGCCAAGTTCCTCGTTCATTCTCTTTAGCCCTATCACATCAATCCCCACTACCAAAGCTTGATAGTTTCTATCCTGCCTTTTTGCAAAAGAAACAATTCTATCCACTTCTTCAAAAAAGGCCTTTGGTCTATAAAGACCGGTTAAAGAATCAACCCTAGACTCCCTTAACAACTTTTCCAAAACCTCAAGCAGCATTGTTCCTTGCTCGGTCTCCAAGACAGGAATTCCTTGAATTTCAGCACTTCCTACAGTCTTGTTAGCAATTTTAGCAGCCTCGTGTTGTAAGTCTAAATCCCGATTGTTATTCCCTTCCATAATTTCTTATAGATTATCCTTTAATAAACTTTCAATAGTCTTTATCTCCCCTCTTCCTTTCAATTTCTTCTGCACCATTCCAATCAAATAGCC
Organism: Candidatus Woesebacteria bacterium; assembly: GCA_013426185.1. NCBI lineage: Bacteria > Candidatus Woeseibacteriota > Candidatus Woesebacteria bacterium. The sequence continues at coordinate 208,570 of CP058602.1, forward strand.
AAGTACTCGGCCATTGCCAGCTTGGAAATCAGCTACTGCTTTCCTTTCCTCCATTATAACCTCAAGAACAGCATTTTTTGTTTCCTCATAAGAAGCAAAATCTCTTTTCATCAATTCTACTGCTTTCTTTACAAGACCAGCCGGTTCAGGAAAAGCATCCTGCATCTTTTTATTGATAATCAAATCAGCCAGAAACCTAGGCGAGATACCATGTTCTTTACCAAGCCTTACAGCTTCTTCAAAATAAGAAGCTTTTTCCAAGTCAGAAACAAGAATTTCAGCGTAATTGACGGGGATACCAAAATCCGACACAAGCCGTTCTTTCTTTTGGCGCGGCAGTTCAGGAACTTGCCTCCTTATCCTTTCTATCTCCTCTACCTCAAACCTAAGAGGAGGAATATCAGGCTCCGGAAAATATCTATAGTCTTGAGCTTCTTCCTTAGTTCTCTGAGAAAAAGTTAAATTTGTTTCTTCGTTATAACCCCTTGTCTCCTGAATAGGTTTTATACCACTTACCAAAAGTTCAGTCTGTCTCTTAATCTCAGCTGCTATTGCTTTTTCCAGAAAACGAAAGGAGTTAATATTCTTAAGTTCTACCTTGTAATCAGGCAAAAATTCTTTAGAGTCGCTTTTTCTCTTAACCGAGATATTTGCCTCAAGTCTCATTGACCCTTTTTCCATATCAGCGGTTGAAATTCCTAAATACCTCACAACTAGCTGAACATTTCTCAAAAATTCACTAACCTCGTCAGGTTTATCAAAATCAGGTTCTGTCACCATTTCCATCAAGGCAACACCGCTTCTGTTGTAATCAATAAGACTTACACTTTCTCCATTCACTTTTTGATGCACCAATTTTGCTGTATCTTCTTCCAGATGTACCCTCCTTATTCTAATTTCCTTTCCATTCTCCAGAATCCACTTTCCAGAATAACAAAGCGGCAAATCATACTGACTAATCTGATACCCCTTGGGTAAATCCGGATAAAAATAATGCTTGCGGTCAAATTTACTCAACAAATTAATTTGACAACCAAAAGCAAGACCAAATTTTATGGTATCAAAAATAGCCTCTTTATTAGCGTAAGGCAAAGCTCCCGGCAAGCCCAGACAAACAGGACACACCTGGGTATTTGGCTTTTTAGCAAAGTGATCTGCTGGACAACGGCAAAACATCTTGCTTTTTGTTGCAAGCTCGACATGAACCTCAAGGCCAATTACTGGAATAAAATTATCCTCCAATTAAATCATCTCCTTTCTCTTTTAAGAATACACCAGCTGCAAAACTTGACGCAGCAATTATTAAGAGCAAAAACCTTACTCCCAGAAACTCAGTAAAAGCGCCGGAAAAAATTACAGGGAATATGCTGGCTGCTGTTACCAAAAACCAGAAATTACCAAAGATGCGCCCTCGCAAACCCCCCGGCACAACTTCCTGCAAAAAGGTTTGCGCTGAGACTATTATCCCACTGAAAGATAAACCTAAAACCACAAGTAAAAGAGAGGAAACAACAACTTTCCAAAACCCGGCTACCCAAACAAATAAAAAAGAAAAAAGAAGAAAAGAAAGTCCCATCAAGACAAAAGATATCTCAACCACTTTCTTCTTTCTGACCTTTTTCTTCTTGAATAAAGAAGGAATCAAAAAAGCTCCAAGTGCAGCTCCAACTCCGGCAGGAACTATTATCATAACACCAGCCTTATCGTAATGAACTGACAAAATCTCGCTTGCCACCAAGGGAATATTAACCACAATAATAGCAAGTCCTATTTGCATCACCAAAAGCAATAAAAATGGGAAAAGAACCTTATTATTAGCCTTGATGAAATCGTATCCTTCCTTAATCCTTACAAAGAAGTCAAAAATCAATTTATCAAAACTCCCGCCCTTCATCTTACCCACTCTCATTTTGGGTAAGTAAGAAACACTCACAAAAGCAATAAAGAGGAACAAAGAGCATAAAATCAAAGAATTTCTAAAACCAAAGAATTGATTCAAGACACCAGCAAATCCAAAACCAACAATTAATGAAAACTGCTGAGTCAAAAAGAAAAGCCCGTTGGCAAAAGGCAAACCACTTTTATTAACCAAAGACGGCAAAGATGCAGCTTCGGAAGGAACGTAAAACTGATTCAAAAATGAATAAGCCAAAGCCACACCATAGAGCAAAAAAACTCTAAAATTAAATGTAAATGCATAAACCAAAATAACTAAAAATTGTAAGAAATTAGTAATCATCAAAAGCCTTTTCCTATCTGCCATATCAACATAAGCTGAGGCAAAAGGACCAATCAAAATAGCAGGCAAAGAGTAAGCTACCCAAAGAAAAGAAGTAGCTATACTTGAATTGGTAAGAGAAAAAAGGCGAGTCAAAAGCAAAAAATTCATCACATTGATAGCCAGTTGAGACAAAATTTGCGAAGTCCACAAATAAACAAAATTCCTGTTACTAACTAAAAACTTATACTCTTTCATATTATTTTCGCAACCTGCGGTTTGTAATCTATAAATCGGTGATATTCAAGAGCACTAGCAAACAAAAGTTCTTCTGAAAATTTTGGCCCCATTATCTGAAAACCGAAAGGAAGATTGTCTTTATTAAAACCAGAAGGCACAGCTAGAGAAGGAATGCCACATAAATTAGCAGTCGCAGCATAAATATCGGTTAAGTACATTTTTAGAGGATCGTTGACTTTTTCCCCAAGTTTGAAAGGCAAACTAGGAGCAACAGGAGCAAGAATTAGATCTACATCTTCAAAAGCTCTATCCACCTCTTCTATTATCACAGATCTAACTTTCATGGCTTTAAGATAATAAGCATCATAATATCCAGCCGAAAGAACATAAGAACCAAGCATTATTCTTCTTTTTGCCTCATCACCAAAGAAGCTTCTATCCTTGCCATAGCGAACACCATCATAACGCGAAAGATTTGACGAAACTTCGGCTGGCTGAATTATATAATAAACGGAAATTCCATACTTAGTATGAGGTAAAGAAATCTCCATGATTTTGTTACCCATTTTTTCAAAAGTCTTCGCAGCCTCAAGAACACCATCTCTCACATCATCTTCAAGTCCTTCTCCCAAAAATTCTTTTGGCAAGCCTATTTTAAGACCTTTGCTTTTAGGTTGATAAGGCTTATGAAGAGAACTTAGAGTTGAATCATGGCCATCTATTCCCCGAGTAACCTCAAAGACTTTCCTAACATCACTAACAACACGCCCAAAATGGCCAATACTGTCAAGAGACGAGGCCATAGCAATAATTCCAAACCTTGAAACCGAACCATAAGTCGGTTTTAAACCTAAAACTCCACAATAATTTGCAGGCAACCTAATAGAACCGCAAGTATCAGTCCCTGTTGAAATTAAGGAAAAATCGGCCGCTAAGCTTGCTGCTGATCCGCTTGAAGATCCACCGGGGACCAATTTTTTGTTCCATGGGTTTTTAGTTGGCCCAAAATCTGAATTTTCCCCAGATGAACCATGAGCCCAAGCGTCTTGGTTAGCCTTGCCAAGAGTAATACATCCTGCTTTCTCAAGCCTTTCAACCACAGTTGCCGAGTAGGCAGGAACATAATCTTCAAGCACATGAGAAGCTGCAGTAGTTCTTATTCCCTTTGTTAAAAACATATCTTTATGAATCACCGTCACCCCAAGCAAAGGAAACTCTTCAAAAGCTTTATCTCCCAGTTCTTTAATTAACTTGTCAGCTTTTCTGGCCTGACTGTAAGCCAACTCGCTTGAAACAGTAAGAACGGCATTTATTTCAGGATTAAATTTATCAATTCTCTCAAGGTAATAATCAACAAGATCAACACAACTTAGATCTTTTTTCTTCAAAGCCTCTTGAGTTTCTTGAATTGTCAAAGGTACTTTCATAACTTATTTTTCTCCCCTTTCCGAAAGAAGTGCTTTTACTTTAAAATAACCGGCATATTGATTATCAGTAGAAAAGAAAACCTCTTCTTCTCTAAGACCTGGTGAAACTTCGTCATTACGCCAGATGTTGTTAAGACCTGTTGTTTGACTAGTTGGCTCAACTTTGCTGGTATCAACCTCAGAAAGCTGATTCACAAAATCAACAACCGAAGAGAGTTGTTTTTTGAATTTTTTTACCTCAGACAAAGAGAGATCAAGACGAGAAAGTTTGGCAATATGTTTTATATCATTGTCCGTAAGTGATGCCATCACAAGAATAATATAACCTAAAGAAAGCTAAGGCAAGAAGTTAAATCATCTTTTCCAGGGCTTTAATTCTCTCCTCAATCGGCGGATGGGTATTAAAAAGCCCAGAGAACCAATCTACTGCACCACGAGCTTTTTCTTTGAAAGGATTGACAATAAAAAGGTGGGCAGTTGCTTTGTTGGCAACTTCCAAAGGTTCGCTATCTTTTGAAATTTTATAAAGAGCAGAAATTAAACCCGAAGGTTGCCTTGTAATAGCAACAGCTGAAGCATCAGCTAAAAACTCACGCCTTCTTGAAATAGCTAGCCTGATAAGCTGAGCAATCAAAGGAGAAATAATAGCAAACAAGATACCAAGTATCACGAATAAAGCGCCAGCGCTATTTCTCTCATCCCTATTACCTCGGTAAAAAGCTCCTCTCAAAAACATATCAGCCAAAAGGGAAACCGAGCCTACAAGCACCGAAACAACAGACATCAAAAGAATGTCGTAGTTTTTAATATGAGAAAGCTCATGGGCAACAACTCCTTCAAGTTCGGTTCTATCAAGTTTTTCCAAAAGGCCACGAGTAGCACAAACTACGGCTTTTTCAGGACTCCTGCCTGTCGCAAAAGCGTTAGTAGCACTATCCTCAATAACATAAAGAGCGGGTTTTGGCAAACCAGCCGCTAAACTCAAATTTTCAGCAACGGTATAAAAAAGAAAATCCCTTTTTCTATCTGCCGGACGGGCCCCAGAAATAGTTAAGATAATACGATCAGAAAAATAATAACCCAAAAAGGTGGTTAGACCAGAAATAATAAGAGCAATACCAGAAACCCCAAGCCACGAAACCTCATATCCTAAGTAGTAAACCATAGCTGAAGCAATAAAATAAGTTGCGAAAGCCACAAAAACAACAAAAAAAGAAACAACCAAGAAACTCTTTCTCTTGTTATTTGATGTCACCTCGTAGATATTCTCCATAACAACAAGATTATATCATTTTTAAGCAATTACTTTACTAAGAAAATACGAGAAGGTCAAAGTTATAGTTTCACTCTTGGCGCCTTCAAATCTTCTGCCTTGACCTCAACGTGTTCCCCCTCTGTTGGTGTTATCAAACCAGGCTGTTCTTTAAACCCAAAGATAGCTGCCACCAAATTAGATGGAAAAGAAACGCGCTTGACATTATAGTCGGCTGTTAAATCAATAACCAACCTTCTTGCATACATCACTTTATCTGATGTGTCACGCAACTCATCCATTAACTTGCTAACAACTTCAGAACCCTTAATTTCAGGATTTGATTCAACCAATACCTGAATTTTTGGAAGAACAGCAGCAAGCTTACTGCCTGCTTCTGCCATTTCACTAACATCTTGAGATTTAACTGCTGCTTCAACTGCTTTCCTCGCATCAGTTAAAGACTTGAAAATTTCCTTCTCGTGCGAAAGATAGGCTTTAGCTGAAGCCTCAAGATTGGGTATCAAATCAGCTTGTCTTTTCAATTGATTGCCAATTTCCTGGATCGAAGCCTTAATTCTAGCTTTGGTTGATACGAAAAAATTATAAGTATTAACCACCCACAAGAGTAAGGCAACCAAGACTGCAATTAACAAGTAGACCATTAATTATCACCACCTTTCTTGATTACATTCTAGAAGTAATACCACTTTTAATCAAGAAGATAATTGCTTTTCAAATTCAGAAAGGCTAAGGCAGTTGATAACATCAGCTTTAGTTGCCCAGCCACGTCTTGCAACCGATATTCCCCACTTCATATTGTCCAGGTTGTCCTTATGATGCGAATCAGTACCTAAAGTAAATTTAACACCAACACCCAAAGCCTCCTTAACCAAAAAATCAGGCAAATCAAGACGCATCGGATCGGCATTAATTTCCAACCACTTTTTATTTTTCACACAAAATTCAAAAATTTTCATCCAATCAGCATCAACTCCTTCTCTCTCTCCTATCTTTCTTGCAGTAGGATGAGCTAGAATCTTAGCCTTGGGATGAGACAGTGCCAAGATTAATCTTTTAGTCACTTCTTCTTTTGATTGTCTAAAACTAGAATGAATAGAGACCAAAGCAAAATCAAGCAATTCCAAAGCCTCATCAGGAATAGAAAGTTTTCCATCAGGTAAGATATCTATTTCAAGGCTATTGAACACTTTTTTTACTCCAATATTTTTAGCTTTTTCCTCTGAACAATTAAATTGTTCTTTCTTGATTGTTGTTAATTTTTGATTTAATTCGGCGACCTTTTCTCTTTTTCTCTTCAAAATATCTAAAATTTGGAATTTAGAATGTCTGCTTTTTGAAGGGTTGTGCTCTGTAAAAGCAATATATTCATAATTCAAGCTTGATGCTTTCTTAACAATATCCTCCATTGACGACTCTCCCAGATCATGGCTTGTCTCAATATCAAAGTCTGAATGAATCTGTAAATCCGCCTTAACATCATCAAGAGTAATTAAATTAGGAAGCTTATGATTCTCAGCTGCTTCAATCTCACCTGTATCTTCACGCAATTCCGGAGGAATAAAATCAAGTCCCAAAAAATTATAAAACGATTTTTCGTCTGCAAACTTCTTGAGAGTATTCTCACTTTTTATTTTTATTCCATACTCAGAAAGACTAAGCCCCTTCTTCAAGGCATATTCCCTCAAAGCTATATTGTGGTGTTTGGAACCTGTGAAATGCTGCAAAAGCGAACCGTAAGAATCAGGGTCAACTACCATCAAATCCACTTGAATATCAGAAGGCAGAAGAATTGAAGCTTTCTTTTCCCCCTTTTCTATAACCCGAACAATTTTAGGATAGGCAACAAAATGCTCAATGACACGTGATTGATTTCTTGAAGCTACAGCTATATCTATGTCACCAATGGTTGAAACCTGCCTTCTCAAGCTTCCTAATGCGTCCACACGAAGCGCGTATTTACTCTCCTTGATCCAGTTAATTACATTTTCTGCGATTTGGCTTGCATAAGGCAAGAGCATCCTTTTATCTCTGCCTTTAAACTCAGAAATTGCTTTAAGGATATCCTTTTGAGATTCTTCTCCAAAACCTTCAAGCAAAGCAATCTTTCCTTCCAAGGCCTTCTTTTCAAGATCAGAAATAGGATCTTTTGACGAAGAAAGATCTAAATCCTGAACCAGTTTCAAGGCAGTTTTTGGTCCCACCCTTGGCAATTCCATAAGAACAAAAACAGCCTCAGGAATCCCCTTTGTGACTTCCTCAAAATGACGCGATCTCCCTGTCTTGAAAATTTCAGCCAAATGAGAAGCTATTGAAGAACCAACGCCAGGGATTTGATCTAATTTTCCTTCATCATAAAGGTCTTTTGCTTCGCTTGAAAGGTGTTCAATTGCACTAGCTGCACGATCATAAGCAATGATCTTAAATTTATTTTTATCAGGATCCTTTATTTGATAAGAAGCCGATATTGCTCTTAAGAGATTTGCAATTTGCAAATTATTCAAATTCTTATCAATTTTCATTATTAATAAAATTATAGCAAAACAATTTGCACTAAATATAAAAGCCACAGCTTAAAGCTATGGCTTTTAAAGACGTGGGGGGAAACTATTCGCTAGTCCTCCCGTCAAATTCAGGCGCATCGGCTTCTGCTTCTTCTTTTGTAGCACGAACTACATCAAATCTGTGATGTGCCGGCGCATAAATTGTATAAAACTTAAGAGGCTCGTTCCCTGTATTAATCACGTTGTGTCTAGCCCCAGCAGGAACTACTACAGCATCGCCATCTTTTACTTGATATTCATTTCCGTCAATTATCACCCTGCCTTCGCCTTCCTCAAAGCGGAAAAACTGATCATTTTCTTCGTGAATTTCTTCGCCTATTTCCTCTGATGGCTTTAAAGACATCAAAACCAGCTGGAGATGCTTGCCTGTATAAAGAACGCGACGATAATCGCTATTAGTCTCGGTAGCATTTTCTATATCGGTATGATAACCCTTCATATTCTCACCCCCTTTCAAATTAAATATAACACAAGACAACTTAAGCGCAATAGCAAGCGATCACAATCTCTCGTAGAATAATTTATCCGTATACACGAATGCAAGTTGGATAAAAAATTGCGGGCGGGGCTGACGGGACTCGAACCCGCGACCTTCCGCGTGACAGGCGGACGCTCTGACCAACTGAGCTACAACCCCAACAAGCTTATTTTATCATAAAAGATAAAAACAAAAAATACATTAAGGACAAGATCTCCCAAAAAATCATTGCTCTTGACAGAAACGAGTTTTTAATCTAAATTCAACCTTAGATTAAAACCTGCTTTTCTCCTGCCCCAGAAAGATAAGGGGGTGAAAAAAATTGGACCTCAAAAAAACACTTAAAACATTAAAACTTAATGAATCAACCATCAGTACTATTCTTGGTGTTATTGTTATTATCTTTGCCGGCGTTTTAGTTTTCAATTACCTTAAAAAAGGTAAGCAAGGTTCAACAGTTCCTGCAACAAATACCCAGATTGAAGAAAAAGAGGAAAATCAAAATAACAAGAAAACATACACTGTTAAAAAAGGACAATCATTATGGATGATTGCAGAGGAAGTTTATGGATCAGGTTATAACTGGGTGGATATTGCCAAGGAGAATAATATTAAAAACCCAAATCTCATCAAAGAGGGGCAAGAATTAAAAATCCCTGCAGTCGAGGCTAAGATAGCCAAAACAACAGACGAGGCAAAAGAAAAGATCACAGGCGGCACTTATACAGTAGTTAAAGGCGATAATCTTTGGGAAATAGCAGTCAGAGCTTATGGAGATGGTTATAAATGGGTTGAGATTGCAAAGGAAAACAAGCTTGCCAATCCAAACTTAATTCATGCCGGAAATGTTTTAAGACTGCCGCGCTAGTATTGCCAAAGCACCAGATTTTTCTTATAATGAAAGTGTTTTTGCAGCGGTAGTTCAGTGGTAGAATGTCTCCTTCCCAAGGAGAAGGTCGCCGGTTCAAATCCGGTCCGCTGCTCCAAGTTTACTTTTCTTTCAACTCTTTCTTCAAAAGCTTTAAAGTTTCTTTTTTAGTCTCCTCAAGGCTCATACCCCAAACTTTGGCCATATGGCGAAAGTCGTCTTCAGTCAAAGAGCCGCCGCCTTTTGAAACTTTGCCTTTACCCATATCATCCTCAGGCAAACCGCAGCCACAGTTATAACACATAGAAATCACCTCCTTTACAATAATATATAATAAGAAAGATGAAAATTAAATTGTTAAAAAAGAAAAAGGAGGGTAAAGATATAAAATCCTTCATTTTTGAAAAACCTAAAGGTTTCAATTTTAAACCTGGTCAGTTTATCTATCTCACTCTACCCAAGCTTTTTTTTGACGATCAAAGAGGAAATACAAGGCACTTTACCATTGCTTCATCTCCAACAGAAGAACACCTAATGATAACCACAAGAATAAGAAAAGAATCAGGTTATAAAAGAACACTTGATAAAATGCAAAAAGGAGATTTGATTAATTATCGCGGCCCCTTTGGAGATTTTATCCTTGGAAAAGAAAAAAAAGAAACACAAGTTTTTGTAGCAGGAGGAATTGGCATAACCCCCTTTAGAAGTATTATCAAATATCAGATTGACAAAGGCTATAAGACTCCGATGCATTTGATCTATTCTTGTTCAACCACCGAGGAGATTGCTTTTCGAAAAGAACTTGAATGTTGGGAAAAAGAAGGAAAAATAAAACTTGATATCACCATTACTCACCCTGAAGAGTCAAAAGAAAAATGGAAAAAGTTAACAGGAAGGTTAGACCATAAAATTCTTAAAAAGCTAACCAAAAATTATGATCTTAAAAAGACCAGTTTTTGGCTTTGCGGTCCTCCCCCTTTTGTCTCTGCAATAGAGATTGAAGTTGAAAAATTAGGAATTAAAGAAAGAAACATCATTACAGAAAAGTTCTCAGGATACTAGGATGATCAAAATTCCTCTTAAATTTATCCTCATTTTAAGTCTTATTCCTATCTTTTTTATCGCTTCGATTGATAGCGACCTTGGCTGGCATCTAAGATACGGAGGTTACTTTCTTGAAAACGGCAAATTTCTCAAAGAAAATATACTCACATATTTTCTTTCAGGCTACTATTGGCCTAACTCATATTCTCTTTACCAAGCTATAACCACAATCCTTTACAAAATTGGCAATCTACAGCTTTTAACTCTTAGCTACCTTCTGGTTATGCTTTTTTCTTTCTATCTACTTAATCTAACCTACCCCAAAACCACAAAAACAAACTATCTTCTTTTTTTACTTGGGGCAATTGCCTCCTGGCAGGTTTTCAGATTAGGCCCAAGAGCTCAAATTTATAGCTTTTTATTCTTTGTACTTACCAACTTCTACCTTAGCAAGATGATCGAAAAAGAGAATAAAAAATATTTTTTGATATTACCCCTTCTTTTTCTTGTTTGGGTCAATTTCCACGGAGGATTCGTAGTTGGGTTTGCTCTTTTTCTTTATTACATTATAAAAAGCATCACTGATAAAAAATGGGGTACAGCAACTTCAATTAGTCTTGTTTTTCTTGCTTCGCTTTTTGCCACCTTGATAAATCCATACAGTATAAAAATATATGCTGAAATAATACGCCATATCACCACACCATTAAGGCTCCTAATTGCCGAGTGGACCCCTTCGCCATTTTATATCAAATTAACTATTCTGACGTCCTCTATCTACTCGATACTTGTTTTACTCTTATCCAAAGCAAGAAATAAAATACCAAATTCAATATTTTTGCTGGTATTTATGTTTTCTGCGATAGAAGCAAAAAGAAACGTCCCTTTCTGATCTTTATTTTTAACAATTACGATCCTTGACAGTTTGCAAGATAAAATAAAGGCAATTGAAAAAAATAGCATTATGACAAAGTTTGTTTATATCACTTCGCTTGCCGTTTTTATCTTTCCTATTTTTACCTCGCTACCCAAAAATGTCTCAATAATTTACGATCAAGATAGTTTCTGCCGTCAGGGGCTTTTGCCTTACCCTTGCAAAGCAGTTGAATTCATCAAGAAAGAAAAAATAGATGGCAAAAATGTCTTTTCTTCCTATGAATGGGGAGGATTTCTTGAATGGCAGCTGCCAGAATATAAGTTCTTTGTTGATGGTAGAATGCCTGCATGGGAAACTAAAAACAAAGAAAGGCCATACACCACTTATCTAAAAATAATTCAAGCGCAAGAAGGCTGGGATAAAAAACTTGAAGAACACAAGACCGATTGGCTTCTTCTGCCGGCAAACACTTTTCTTGATTTGTATCTTCAAGAACAAAACTCAAATTGGAAAGAAATTTATCGGGATAAAATATCGGCAATTTATATCAAAAAAGAATAGATGTATAATATTAATACCTTGGAAAATGATAGCCAGCGTAGCTCAACGGTAGAGCAATCCCTTCGTAAGGGAGAGGTTGGAAGTTCAAATCTTCCCGTTGGCTCCAGTCAAGACAGAAAGGCGGAGGATAATCCAACAACTAATACAACAAATATGAACAATGTTTATTCGAGAAGAGCTATAGTTCAGGAACGAAAAAACATAAGAAAGGCGGCTCTTTATATCCTCTTAACTATTTTAGCCATAATTATCTTTATTTTCTTTGGAATTCCCCTTATTGCCAAAACAGCCTCATTTATCGGAGAATTAAGAAAAAGCAACGGGCCGATTGAAAAAACAGACACCACGCCTCCTGCTTCGCCAACAATTCAATCCCCTCCTGAATACACCAATCAACCTAAAATAGAAATAAAAGGATCAACAGAACCTGGAATTAGCATCATAGTTAATGCTAATTCAAAAAAGGAAGAAATAATTTCAACCAAAGAAGGCCTCTTTACTTACACTTTTGAACTTAACGAAGGTGAGAACAAAATCTCTTTTATTGCCAAAGACAATGCAGGTAACGAAAGTCAGGAATCGAAAGTCTATACTATAATTTATGACAATAAACCGCCAAAAATAACTATAGACTCACCAAAAGATGGAGAATCTTTCTATGGCTCCAAACAAAGGCAAATTGTAATTCAGGGTAAAGTAGAAGATGCAGACACCTTAAAAATAAACGATCGAATTGTAATTATTGAAAACGATGGCAGTTTTACCTACGCAGTTACTCTTCAGGAGGGCGATAACAATTTTGAAATCGTAGCAAGCGACAAAGCAGGCAATACCACAACCGAAAGGCTCACCGTCCAGTTTTGGCGTTAGAAGAAAACTCCAAAGCAAAAATAACTGCCAAGAAAGCCAAGATCCAAGGATAAAAAAGACTGTTATCAAACTGGCTGTGGACTAAAAGAGAGATAAAAGAGGCTCTGGTGGCAAAACCCAATTGGGAATAGCCTATCTTCTTAAAAATCTCAAATCCTAAATAAAAGATAATCATAAAACCAACAATACCTAAAGTAGAAAGAATCAGTAAAAAAGAGGAGCTTGAGCCGCTGCAGCTATGAGTCAAGATATTATCAACGCCAAGAAAATTTCTTCGAGCAAGACAAAGATTATCAAATCCAACACCAAAAAGCGGCGAATAAGAAAAAATCTTCAAAGTTTCTTTATAATCATTGACTCTATCTGAAACACTGTAAAGCCTTTTTAAATTAACCCCCTCCCCTGCAGGCTTGGGCACAAAAGACAAAATTAAGATAAACAATATCAAAAAAATACCAATTTTCAACCATTTTTCTTTGAATAAAAAGGAGAGATAAAAAACAGAAACCAATAAAGAAAAATAACTTGCTCTTGAAAAAGTCAGGGAAACGCCAAGCAAAAAAAGAAAAGCTAAAAATATAAATCTTTTATGGCTAGTAGACTTATACTTCACCCAAGACAAGATAAAACCAAAAACAAAAATAATACCAGTAAAACCAGGGTCTAAAAAGGCGCCTGTCATTCGAAAAAGATGATCATCCCACCCCAAAAATTTAAGAGAGGTCAAATCAGGATAAAGAAAATATTGAACAAGACCAAACAAAAGAGAAAAAAATAAGACTGAAAGGAGGCTACCAAACAAAACTGCAATCATCTTCTTGTTTTCCCTCAAAAAATCAAATAATAAAAGGCAAAAACCCAAATAAAAGACAACTCTCGCAAAATATAAAAAGCCAATCAAAACTTCTCTAGTCTTAAATAAAAAGGCAGAATATATGAAAGAAAAAATAAAAGGTAAAAATAAAGTCCAAAGATTTCGATTTAAAAAGTAACCTTTTATCTTGCCCGAGAAAATAAGCAAGATGAAACCAATAAAGGCCAGGAAATCAAGAAGAATAAAGGAAACCCTAAAACCAAACAAGTTAAAATCAAAGGCCAAAAGACGCCCAAAGGGAAAGGCAACAAGAAAAGAGAAAACTAAAAACTCAACTATTTTTTGCTTTTTTGTAAGAGCCATAATTTACTCCAAGACAAAAACGAATGAAAACTCATCAAAAGAGAAAAAACCAAGCCATAATTGCCATCTAAAAATCCTAACTTGAAGATAAAATTATCTAGAAATTTAGATGGCGGACAAAAAATTATCTTAAACAAATTTGATTTTTTCCCTTCCTCTAAGTTGGAGACAGCATGAAGATCAGAGTAAAAATTAATCTTATCAATAAAATCTTTAAGACTGAAAGAAGTGTAATGATCAAGATAGTTATTCAGAGTCCCAACCTTTCCTTCTACTTCCCAAAACTCATGAACCTTGCGTTTCCAAATTCCAGAATTTTTCCTTGCCAAGCGTAAAACTTTATCATCTTTTGCCTGCCCGTATTTTATTTCCCTTCCCAAAAAAAATGTTCTTCTTTTCAAAAAATAACCTGAGATTTTGTTCAAAGGATCGTTGATTTTGCTTACAATTTCAAGTTTAAGAGATTCGGAAACTATTTCATCTGAATCAACAAACAAAACCCAATTTCCATTTGCCTTTTCAAGACCAAAATTGCGCTGAGAAGAAAAATCCCCAGCCAGTTTTCTTTGAAAGACTAAAGCCCCGAGACTTCTTGCAACCTCAACTGTCTTGTCTTCCGAAAAATCGTCTACTAAGATAATCTCATCACAGAAAGCCAAGCTCTCAAGACACAGCTTGATATTTTTTTCCTCATTCTTTGACAAAACGACAGCTGAAAGCATCATTTAATAATTTTAAGACTTTATCACACTCCAAACAACCAAAAACTAAAAAATCCTCCTAAGCAAAAGGAATACTATCAAAATCAAAAGCAAAAATAAGAAATGCCATTTGGAAAATCTGGCAAAAACTTCAACCAAAAGTGCGGGAGCTAGACCAAAATGCTTTTTAAAATAATAGAATCTGCTTTTCTTAAAAATTTTCTTTATATAGGGAGGGTCTTTTTTGCCACCAGACCAAAAATGAACAACTTCTGACTCAGGAATAATATATAACTTATAACCCAGCTTCTTAATTCTTATCCCCAAATCGCTTTCCTCAAAAAAAAGAAAAATATTTTCATCAAAACCGCCAATCCTTTCAAAAACATCCTTTCTAATCAAAAAGGCAGAACCAGGGACAACATCCACCTCTCTTTTTTGATTAAGAGGCAAATCTTTAAGCCAATAATCCCTTGATATTTTGTTATGAGGAAAAACTTTGTTCAGAAAAGAAAGAGCAACTATACCCCTAAGTGGAGTAAGTTCTCTTGACCCCAGCTGAGTAAAAATTTTACCCTTTTTATCAATCAAATTCGGAGCTACCACTGTCACATCCTTATTTTTAACCAAAAAATCAACTAAAGTGTCTATAGAACCAGGTTTGATTAAAGTATCAGGATTTAAGATCATTAAAAAATCACCATTTGCAAGGGAGGCACCTAAGTTATTACCAGCTCCATAACCAATATTTCCCGGAGATTTTACATACTTTATCCGATTAAACTGCTTTTTTACCTCTTTTTCTATCCTCTTTACCTCATTATTATCAACTACTATCACCTCAAAAGAAACTTTAGGCCTGTTTTCTTTAATTGATTTAAGACAACTAAAAAGTGCCTCTTTATCTTTATAATAAACAATAATTATTGAGACTTTTACTTTTGACATATTGCTATAAAAAATTCAGCATTTTTAATATCTGAGGTAATAGGAAAATCGGAAGTTTTAAGCGATTCCTGAGTCGCGCGGCCAAAGAAAGCTCCCAATAATTTCCAAATCTTTTCTTTCAAAGGTTTTGGCAGCAGTTTTCTAATACCAAAACTATCACCCTGCACCATTTTTTCTCTCGCTTTTTGTGACTTAAGAAAATCGTCGAAGGCACTCTTTGCCTTTTCGCTTTTTGACTGGCCCATTATTTCCACTCTCTTAAAATACTTCTTCAATAAAGAAGACAATTCATCATAACTATATTCCCTGATATGATAAGGGCTTCTTAATTTGCGGCCAACTCTTTTGGGCGTAGACATTATAAACTTGCCTTCTTTTTTTAGAACCCTCTTTACTTCAGAGAGCATTTTCCTATCATCTTCAATGTGTTCTAAAACTTCAAAAGAACAGACTGCGTCAAATTCATCATCTCCAAATGGCAAAAAGACAGCGTCGGCAAAAATAAAACTTGCACTACCTGAATAATGTTTCTTGGCATAAGATATTGCCTCTTTATCAGAGTCAACAGCAAAAACTTCAAAACTTTTTGAAAGCAAGTTGCTGCCATAACCTGTACCGCAGCCAAGGTCCAAAACTTTAATTCCTTTCTTAAGATTCGCTCGAGCGAATTCATAGCGCGCAAGTGACTCCTGAAACTGAAAATTAGCAGTAACACCCGGTATCACTCTTTCATTAAAATCCATCATAAAATCATTTTTCTTTAAAGACTTTAGCCAAATAATAAAAGACCAAAGGAAGAGAAACTAAAGTGCCAAAAAGAGCCGAAAAACCAGCTCCCACTATACCAAATTTAATTACTAGAGGAACAATAGTTAAACCAAGGCCCAAAATGCCAACTAAAGTAACTATTGTAGAATACTCTTGTTTATCAACGCCCAGGTAAAGAGAATGAGCAGAACTTGCAATAGACCTTACTATACCAAAAATAGATAGGACCTTAATTACAGGAACGGCAGAAAGCCATTTTTCCCCCAAAACTATTCTTACCAAAGGATCTGTAAAGAAAAATAAAATCAAGCCAAAAGGAACAACCAAAGCAGAAATTGTCAAGGTAACTTTATAAAAAGCCTTCTTTAACCTTTCTTTATCGTCTTTAATCAAATTATAAACAGGAAAGGTCACCTTGTTAAAAACCTGACCGACCTCGTAAACAGGAAGAGAGGAAATTTTATAAGCAACTTGATAAATTCCCAAAGATTGAGTTCCCATTATTCTCCCTACCACCCAATCATCACCCTGCTCAAAAAGATAGTTAAAGACACCAGCAAAAGTTAACCATTTGCCTCGCGAGATGATATACCTAATTTTTTCCTTCTCAAACTTAAATCTTGGAGTAGGTTTCAAAAAATAGAAGGAAAGAAAAACCTCAAGAAGGGCACTACCGATAAGGCCAATAGCTAGACTCAAAACAGACTTTGTTAAGAAAGCAAAAAGAATAGCAAGCGTTGCATCAAAAGAAAAAACAGAAAACCTTAAAAGAAACTCTTTTTTAAAATCAAGTTCCTTTTGAAAACTAACTATCATTGGGTTGATAAACCCTCTTAAAAAAGGCACTAAACTCAAAAAGAGAATTACATTTAAAGAAGCAGGACTGCCAAAGAAAAGAGAAACAGGATAACTAACAAGAATCATAAGAAAAGAAATTAACATACCGCGAAAGATAGAAACAACCCAAGCGGTATCAAGATAATGGACCAACTTTTTACGCGATTGGATTAAGACAATATTTACTCCTGTTTCTGTTATTACCTCAAGAAAAGCAAGTATCAAAGAACCAACACCGTAAATACCAAACTGGTCAGGAGTTAGAAGCCTTGCCAAAATGGCTATCCTTAAAAAAGCTATCGCACGCGTCGAAGCCCTGAGAAGACCCATCCAAGAAACTCCCTTCGCCGCATTTTTAAAGTATCCCACAGACAGATTGTAACCTAAAAATGGCAAATATTAAAGAAATTATCTTTCAAAAATTCCTTTCAGAAGACCAAGAATTACAGCAAAATCAGAAACAATCTGAACCAAAGGCAAATAAAGACGCTCTTTTTTCGTTTTTAAAACATCTCTCCACTTGTAAATCGGCCACAAAAGATAAAGCAAAAACAAAAAAGGAACCCAAAAATAGAATCGTGTAAATCTTAAAAACTGAACCGATAAAAACAAAAATAAAATATAACGAGCAAAGACTAAAATTATTTTAATATTGTGCGACATTAGGCCTTTGGATGGATGCCAGAAAATTTTGGATTTAATATCTCCACAGGCATAGCTTGAAACCTTGCCAAAGAATTCTTTAAGACTGAGCTTCCCCGGTTCTCCCCACACTACCCTAGCCTCTTTTGCCCTTGCAATTTTCACGCCAGATTTCACAGCTTTATAAAAAAACAAAGAATCCTCACCTGTTTTCTTTAAGCTTTCATCAAAACCCCTTAGCTTTTCCCAAACTTCTTTTCTAAAAGCGACACTTCTTGTTGAAGGCAAAAAAGAGATGGGGTCAAATCTTTCCTCAGGAACTCCAAGATAACAAGATATTACCTTTCCGAAAGGAGTTGGGGCTGGCATTTCATAAAAACCAGCAACTATTCCTATTTCTTTATGCCTCAAAAAATAGACAAGATTTTCAAGCCAATCACGATAAGGCTCGCAACCGGCATCAGTCAAGGCAACTATCTCATTTTTGGCCAGACTTATGGATAAATTTCTGCCCTGAGCAATGGTTGATTTCTCAACAACAAGCCTAATGCTCTTATCTTTCTTTTGAAAATGCCTGATTATTTCAGCTGTTTTATCAGTTGATCCTCCATCAACAATAACTATCTCATCAGGCTTTTTAGTCTGCTCCAAAAGCCCCTCCAATACCCTCCCAATCGTCTTCTCCTCATTCAAAACCGTCAAACAAACAGAAACTTTCATATCAAAAATCAAAACAATTAAAACATAAAATCTGTCAAAAATTTTCGATCAAGTTTTCCACAGCGTTAAATAAGTATCAGCCAATTTATCCCACGTTTGTTTCTTGACCCACTTGTAGCCTGGTTCTATTTTCTTTTCAGCCTCATTTGGATTAAGAGTATAAAATTCTACATACCTTGCCAATTCGCTAGAACTATTACATACCACAATCGACTTATAAAAAGGCGTCATCTTAAGATAATCTTCTTTCAAAGGATCGTCAAACATAGCAAAGACCAACTTCTTGCAAGCTAGAGCTTCTAAAATAGAGAGATAACCTGAGACAAAAGCAAATCTTGATTTTTGGATAAAATGAAAAGGGTCCTCCACAGCACCTTTATAAACTAAATTTTTACTCTCCTTTATTTTACTTTTATACTTTCCGTCACCCAAAACCAGAAGTTTAAATCTAAGATTTTTCTTAAGCAAAATCTTAAAAGTATCTAGATACTTCAAAAAACAACTTTGATCATCAAGTCGGCCTAAATAAACTGCGTCATAAATCATTTCCTCATTTGTAAATGGATAAAACTTTTTAAAATCTACTCCTCCATAAGTTACAAAACTCGGTCTGGTACCAAACCATTTTTCAATAAAAGATCCCACACAAATATTACCCCTAGTTAACTTCTCAGCCATCTTTTGATAAAAAATCGCTTTTCTGCTTAATGGAAAAGAAGGATAACCATGAAAGGTAATATACACAGGCTTGTTAGGAAATAAAAACCTAAACGGCAAGTACCAGATAAACACATCGTGTATATGAACAATTTCAGCTCTCTTAATTTCATCTAGATAATGAGAAAATAACTTAAACCAAATTAAAAGAAGCCCCACAAACTTAATCTTGGGATAATCAAATCTCAAAACCCTTACTTTACCCAGAAATTCATCATCTGAAAGATTTTCATTGTACTTTTCTGTGATTACAGTTACAAAAGCTCCCTTGTTGCACAAAACACTAGCTACACTAGATACGTGTCTCTCCACCCCCCCTATATGCGGATTGAAATACTTTGCAAACATCAAAACCCTCATTGGCTTTAAAAAACTAAAAAGATCATATTGACAACAAAATTAGAATCATGATTAACTGTAATAAATACAAGAGATTTCAATTTATGAGAATAAACAAAAATTTAATTTCAATCATTTTATCACTCTCACTCATAAATTACCTACTTTTACCCCGCTTAATAGCAAGACAGGCTGACGCACAAAACAGTGTACTTCTTTCTGACAATTTTGATGATGGCGATTCTGATGGTTGGGAAGAACATACTTTCAATGGAGATTGGTTTGTAAATAACGGTGAGTACTGGGGAACAGCATCTCCGAGCGGAACGATAAGCAAAAATTCTTACACTGTTAGAGGAGATACTTCTTGGAAAAACTATAGCTACTCTGTAAAAGTAAGAAGTGAGGAAAAAGATGACGCTGACAAAATTATATTCTTCTATTTCAATAAAGACCGAGCCGCATACGAGGTAAATCTCAGAAGCCAATACGACTCATCACATGGTAATGACATCGTACTATTTAAATCCCCCAACTTAGACTCTACAGCAGGCAGTATTCTAAGTCAAAAAAACATAGACAATTACCCAAAAACAGACTATACAATAAAAGTAGAGGCAAGAAACATTGGGGAAGATGTACAGATAAAAATATATGTAGACTCCAAACTTCTTATCGAATATACAGACAAAAAGACAGAAAACAACACCCCAATATACAATGGAGCAGTAGGTTTGTTGGTCTGGACACAAACACCCCACACAACAGCTTTCGATGATGTTTTGGTGAAAAGCCTAGACACACCACCAACCCCACACGTTGAAAAAGTCATTCTTGCTCCTGGGATGGGGGCAAGTTGGAACACAGAGGCGATCCTCAATTGCAAGCTTAATGGATATCAAGGTAATTGGACAATGGCGCCTTTTGCTGAAGACATTTATAACCCTCTGATCTCATCGCTTCAAGATAATGGTTTTCAAGTCATTCCTTTTTATTACGACTAGAGAAAACAAATTCAATCACACAGCACAAACATATCAAACTTAATAACAAACCTAAACCTTGGTGAGAATGAAAAAGTTGATTTTGTTGGTCACAGTATGGGTGGTCTTGTCGGCAGAGCCTATCTTGAAAGTGGCAGCGATAAAATCTACAAATACATTTCAGCAGGATCACCTCATCAGGGGACTGCTCTTGCCTACCCTGCGTGGTACGGAGGCGAGATATGGAATAACAGTTTGGTAACCAAAATCGCAGCCACACTTCTGATTAAGCGCTGCGGAATCAATCACAAAAACGATATGGAAACACTAAGAGAAATCGCCCCTTCTTTTCGAGATCTACTTCCAATTTATCCATTCCTCATAGATAAAAAAACAGGAATTCTCAAAGGTATAGACACAAATCAATGGCTTGGGAAAAGCGTGTTTCCGCCAACTGGGACAGCTACAATCATAGCTACTCTTTCGGGAAATGGTTTTGATACCCTAGAAAACATTATAACAAAAGAACCTTCTAAAAAGGAAAAGAAACTCGGTCTTTGGGAAGAAGGCAAGCCAGCAGGAAAAGAAACAACAACTAAGGGAGACGGAACTGTGCTTTCAAAAAGCGCCAAAATAGAAAATAAAAAGGTTACAAACTTTGAAATTAATCAAAACCATGGAGGTCTAGTGACATCACAGGAAGGAATAAATACCATCATAAATTTTCTTAAGGGAGAAAAATCAGCTCTATCAGCAACGTCTTTAATCACTGGTGAAGAACCAAAATCCGCACTGGTAATGATAGCCTACCCGTCTACTTTTGTCTCAATTGATCCTCAAGGGAAAATCAAAAGAGACAAACACAATGTGGTAACTCAAATTAATCCCAAATCAGGAAAATACAAAGTTGGCTTTCTTCCTCTTGCTGATGAATCAACTCTCCTTATCGGGCAATTCCTTAAAAATGGCGACTATTCCTGGAAAGAATACAAAATAAAAGGAAGATTACCTTTTGCCAAGACTATAAAATTTGACGAGAATACTCTCACTGAAAATCCCCTGCAATAATTAAGGTCTATTTTACTACATCTAATCATAAAGCCACGCGCTTTAGCGTGTGGATGTAGAATAGTTTAGATGGAGCCAAGAAAGCCACGGCCTTTAGGCCGTGGATTTTTTACTTCACAATTACAAAAAAATATTTTTATTTGTATCCGTGTACTAGTACACGGATACAACACACAAATAGATATCTGTCAAATATCAAGAATAAAGAATCTCTTACAAAAAATAGATCAGCGTATATCAGGCTTGCCACCAAAAATTAAAAAAGAAGCCGATACATAGGACACAAGAATAAAAATTATATATTCCGAAATTAAACTTTCTTGAACTTGAAAAAACAAACAACTACTTCCACCTGAAGCTTGACTTAAACCAGAAAAGCAATTTTTGGAGAACAATCAAAGATACCACAATCACAAAAAACAAAAGAAAGTAAAAGAGGTATCCTTTGGGTGAAAAATCAGATCCTACAAAGAAAGCGTGAGGGGCAATGATTAAAAACAAAACATAATTAAGGTAATGAAAATAGCGCCAGTTTTCTTTCCACCAAGGCCTACTTCTTAAAACAGCCGCAATAACAGCAAGAGTCAAAAGATAAAATCCAAATCTGCCAAATGAATAAAAAAGCTCAAGCTTTGTTCTGCAAAGAATGCAAAAATCAACAAAAACATAAAAAGGGTTAAAGCCCTTTTTGGCGACAAAATTGAAAAAAAGCAAAGAAAAAGTATGAAGTAAAACCAAAAAATAAGCCACCCTGCCCTGCCAAATATGGAAATTCATTACCCAACCACCCAATATTGAGGACCATTTTGGCCGATAAGCGCCTATTACTATCTGCACAAAAAGCAAGAATAAAGCCAAAGAACCGGATAATCTTTGCAATAAATTCAAAACAGTCAAAGCAAAGTTGTAACTTTTATAGGCAGAAATAGCTTGAAAAACACTATTCAAGATACTGAAAGAGAAAAACAAAATAACAGAAATATAAAAAAATAAAAAAATACGCGAGTTTTTATTCATATAACTTTAAGCAGTGCTCGTGCCTGGACTCGAACCAGGGACCTTTCGGATGTGAACCGAACGCTCTAACCAACTGAGCTACACGAGCAAAACAGGTTCTTAAACTAATATTTTAGCACCTTTTCATCAGCCATTTCCAGAATTGACAAAGAACTACAAAAGCCATAAAGTTAAATTTGTGTTTGGAATCAAGAAAGAAAAAGAAATACCTCTAGCTTTATCTTACGATGATGTGCTTTTAGTGCCCCAGCATTCAGAGATCAATAGCAGGCAAGATGTAGATCTGACTACTCAAATTACCCCTCGAGTTACCCTAAAAATCCCTCTTATCAGCGTTAATATGACTGATGTTACAGGAGTAAGAATGGCAGTTGCTTTAGGCCAACTTGGCGGCATTGGTTTTCTGCCTCGCTTTAACGCCATTGAAGAAGAAGTACAAATGGTAAAAGAGGTAAAACAAGAGGGAGTTAAAGTTGGCGCGGCTGTTGGCATAAGAGATGGGGAATTAGAAAGAGCTAAAGCTCTAGTTGAAGCAGGAGCTGATATTCTCACAATCGATGTAGCCCATGGTGCTCTGCAAAAAGCTATAGATGTTACAAAAACGCTCAAAAGACTCTATGGAAATAAAGTAGATATCGTCTCAGGAGTTGTAGCGACATACGAGGCAGCCTGTGATCTTTTTAAGGCAGGTGCTGATTCTGTTAGAGTTGGAGTCGGTCCGGGGACAATTTGCACCACGAGAATTACCACCGGAGCTGGAGTGCCACAGATTACTGCTTTGCTTGAAGCCGCAAAAGCAGCTCGAAAATTTAAAAAGACTATTCTTTGCGACGGCGGGACAAAAAATCCTGGTGACATTATGAAAGGGCTTGCAGCAGGAGCCTCAGCGGTTGTCATTGGCAGTCAATTTGCAGGCTGCGACGAATCAGAAGGAGAGATAGTCATCAAAGATGGCAAAAAATACAAGGCCTACAACGCCTCAACTTCAAAAGCTGAAAAAGAAAAACATACACAAAAGATAAACACCAGCTCAAATTATCTCAAGCATATTGAAGGAATTGAAAGCCTAGTTCCCTACCGTGGCCCTTTAAGCGAAATCGTTTCTTATCTAGAAGCTAGCTTAAGAGCCGGTTTTTCCTATTCTGGAGCCAAAAATATAAAAGAACTCTGGAAAAAGGCAAGATTTGTCCAAGTTACTCCTCAAGGTCAAAGAGAAAGCGGATATCATGACGTTATCCCCAATTTTGACAATTGACTATTACCACAATCTTGAATTAGTATTTAAGAGATAAAAATATGAGAACTATCAAAAAACTTGGATCTTTTTTCTTTGACATACTTCAGACGGTAGTGTTTGCTATCTCAATCTTTCTTTTTATCTATCTCCTTCTTTTTCAACCCCATAAAATCAAAGGAGATTCAATGCAGCCAAATTACCCCGATGGTGAATTTTTGCTGACCAATAAAGTCACCTACCGGTTTAATCCTCCGCAAAGAGGCGATGTTATCGTATTTAAGGCTCCTGCTAACGAAGAGGATGACTATATCAAAAGAATAATCGGTCTTCCAGGAGAAACAGTTTCAATAAAAAACGGTCATGTTTATATCAATGGAAAAATGCTTGAAGAAAATTATCTCGCAAGCACTCTTTACACAAGCGGAGGACTTTTTCTGCCAAATGATAAAGAAGTTGTTGTTCCTCAAGATCACTTTTTTGTCTTGGGAGACAATAGACCTTATTCCTCAGATTCACGGGCTTGGGGCTTTGTGCCAAAGCAAAACATCATTGGCAGAGCCTGGCTTGTCTATTGGCCACCGCAAAAAGCAGGATTTATCCCCAAAGTGGAATATAATTTCTAGTTAAGAAACTAAAGCTTTATATATTTTCTGAAGCCTTTCGTCTGTTTCCTCAGGAGTGCCTTTCAAAATAAAACTCACTCTTGTCTCCCGACGGGAACGAGAGAGTTTCACTTGGGTTGAGTTCTCTCGACCATCCTTCTCAAGTTTTTTCAAAGCCTGAAGCATTTCTTCCTGCATTCTATCTATTTCCTCTGAAATAATTCTCATTTGAGACTCACGCGCTTGAGGCTTGGGTTTTTGTCCTGCCTTATGCTTCATCCTCCGTGCCAATTCTTCGGCTCTTCTGACTGAAGCTGACTCTCGAAGAATAATCTTATAAGCTTCAATCATTAATTCCTGATCTTCAATGCCAGCTAGCGCTCTTGCATGCCCCTCTGTTATCAATCCCGAAAGCAAACCGTCTTTTAGAGCATCAGGTAAAGCCAAAAGACGAATTGTATTTGAGACATAAGAAACAGACTTTCCGATCTTAATCGCAACCTCGGAAGTAGTCATCCCAAACTCATTCATCAACCTCTCAAAACCTTTTGCTCTATCTATCGGATTCAAATCAACTCTCTGCACATTTTCAACCAATGCCATTTCAAGCATTCCTTTTGGAGTGGTTTCCCTAACAATACAAGGGACATGAGTCAAACCAGCTAATTTTGAAGCTCTCCAACGCCTCTCGCCTGCAATAATTTGATAACCAGCCGGAGTTTTAGCCACAACCAGGGGCTCAAGGACACCATGCTCTTTTATAGAATCGACTAAATCAACTAGACTTTCAGGGGTGATTGCGCCTCTTGGCTGCAAAGGATTGGGGTTAATTTCATTTACATCAAGCTGGATTACTTCTTCAGCCATATCAATTCTTAACTATATAAGCCTCTTTTTTACCCTCTATAGTCCTAAACTTAACAATTCCTGACTCAACCGCATATAAAGTATGATCTCTCCCAACCTTTACTCCCTTACCCGCTCTAATTTTAGTTCCTCTCTGGCGAACCAAAATCTCACCTGCTGAAACTTCCTGACCATCCGCCACCTTGAGACCCAATCTTTTTCCTTCAGGTCTTACATGTTGAGTTGTTTTTCCACCTTGTTTCTTCTTAGACATATTTTAAGACAATATAAACAAATTTTTCACAGCTGTCAAGAGGATTCATTAATATATATTTAGATATATTCTGTTAGAAGAACCGAGCTAAGCTAATTTAATTTCCTTAACTCTAACCTTAGTAAATAACGGCCTAAATCCATATCTTCTCCTATAGCGAGATTTAGCTTTGTATTTTAAAACCTCAACTTTTTCTCCCTTAACTTGATCTAATACTTCAAGAACAACCTTGGCTTTCTCTAAAACTGGCTTCCCCACTTCCACCTTATTGTCGTCATCAAAAACAAGAAGCACTTCGGGCTCTATTTTTGAATCTAAATTTCTATCTACTAAAATCTCTTCCCCTTCCGAGACTTCATACTGTCTATTTTTTATTCTAATTACTGCTCTTTTCATCACAAAGGATATTTTAACCTCCAATCAAAATAAAAACAAGACCCTAACGTCTCCTTTTGGAGATTCCGTTTACGAGCCCCAAGGAAATCATAACCGAAATCAAGGAAGAGCCTCCAGATGAAAGGAGCGGTAAAGTAATTCCAGTCACAGGAACAAGGTTCATGTTCATACCAATATTAACAAGAACTTGAACCAAAAGAGTAAAGAAAAGACCTGATAGAAAAGCTCTAACTGAATGCGACTTTGCTTCTAACATCAGTTTAGTTAGTCTCCAAAATAGAAAAAAATAAGCAATAAGAACAAACAAACTACCCATAAATCCTAATTCCTCAGCAATTGCAGCGAAAACAAAATCAGTGTGTTTCTCAGGTAGGAACTGTAGTTGGGTTTGGACACCCTTACCCAATCCCCTGCCCAAAAATTGCCCTGCACCAACCGCCATCATAGATTGAATACTGTTGTAACCTGTACCAAAAGGATCAAGGGTGGGGTCCAGGAAAGTTTTAATCCTTTGCTTCTGATAAGGAGCAAGAAAGAGATAAAAAACGGGGATAATCAATGCAGAAAATAAAAGAGGTAAAAACAATTTCCTTCTGTCAATCGGCAAAAGCAAAAAAACTCCCAAAAAAGATACCGCTGTCAAAATAGAAACTCCTAGTGAAGGTTGAATTAAGATCAAAAATACAGGCAAAAAGAAAGATGCCAGAAAAACAAAAAACCTTTTGGTCGTTAGCTTTTTGCTTGTCAGATAATCAGCCCAGAAAATAATCAAAAATGGTCTAACTATTTCTGCCGGCTGGATTGAAAAAGAACCTAGAGGAATCCATCTGATAGAGCCTCTGGTAACTTCACCCACAAAAAGCACCAAAACCAACAAAAAAATAGAAAACCAATAAATATAGCGAGACAGAAAAGAGATAACTTCATAGTCCAACTTTGAAAAGACAATAAACAAAAGAATAGAAACTAAGATATAAAGATAATAGTTGGGAAACAGATAAGGTGAGATTGAATTTAGAATTAAAACACTAAGAGAAATAAGAAAAAATATGGGTATAACCAAAAAAAAATCAATCTTTTTTAAAGAGATCATTTTTCACTTAGAATCTCTACTCTAAAAGCATTATCCTTTAATATCTTAGAAGAAGAACTTTTTTTCAATATCATTTGCAAGAATTGTTTATCTTTAGGCAACCAAGGCGAATAGACAATTGTCGGTTGAGTAAAGGAAATATTCATTTTCTTTCTCTCTTCTTGAATCTTTCTTAACAATTCCCTAGCTTTCGCCTCCTCTTCTAATTTAGGGGTAATTTTTGTGTTCAATTCTACCAACTCTTCTTTTGCAAACTTAAAAACCAATCTCTTCACATTTAATTCATCTTCTGCTATCTTAAACAAATCCATGCTTAATTTTTCAAATCTTTTATCAGGGGACATAACAATAGCTTCAATAAGAGGCTGGCGAACAGGAATTCCCAACTCTTTTCGCTTAGCATGCACTTTCTCAACAATATCTCTTAAGTAGACCATATCCTCAACTAAATTCTTTTCACCATCAAGAAATGCGAAATCAATATGCGGCCATTCAGAAAGGTGAACCGATTCTTTCTTGGTCAAATTGCAATAAATCTCATCACTGATAAAAGGAGTAAAAGGGGCAAGCAAACGGCTTAGAACTTCCAAAACAAGGTAAAGTGTTTGATAAAAAGCTTCTTTGGAAAGCTTATCCTCAGCCAAGAATCCAACTCTATCTCTTGATCGTCTTAAATACCAATTAGAAAGATCGTCAACAAAAACTTCAATCAAACCACTAGCTGTTGCGGCATCATAACGATCCAGATTCTCTGTAACCTCTTTAACCAAGTCCTCAAGTCTAAGCAAAATCCATTTATCTAAAACTGATAAATCCGCTTCTTCTATTTTTCCGCCTGGTTTCCAGTTATCTATGTTGGCATAGGTCACAAAAAAGTTATAGACATTCCAAAGCTTAAGATGAAAGCGGCGTCTTGTCTCATCAGCTAATCTATACCCAAAAAGAAGATTTTCAGAGACATTTTGGCGCGCATAAATCCAGCGCATTACATCAACACCCATCTTTTCCGCACCCTCATTGAATTCTATGAAATTACCCCAGGATTTATGCATCGGCCTTCCATCTTCAGCCAACAGAGTGGCAAAACCCAAAACGGTCTTGGTTGGATTTTCATCCTCAAGCACAGTGCTCATTGCAATCAAAGAATAAAACCAATTTTTAAACTGACCAGGGAAACTTTCGGTAATAAAATCAGCCGGGAACCATTTTCGCCACTCATCTTTATCAACTAGATATAAAGGAGCAGAATGATTGTCTTTGCTAATAGTTGAAAAGGATACAATACCAGCGTCAAGCCAAGGATTGCCAACAGGCTCAATTCTTGACATAATATTGCCGCACTTTGGACATTTTATCTTCACAAAATCTATCTGCGGCTTATGCGGGGACTTGCCTTCAAATTTTTCCCAGCCAGAGACAGCTTTTTCCTTAAGTTCTTCTTTTGAACCAATTACCTCAAAATGGCTACACTCCTGGCACTCCCAGATTGGCAGAGCTAAACCCCAATATCTATTTTTCTTACTAATCAACCAATCACTCATATTCTTAAGCCAATCAATCTCACGTTTCAGGCCAAATGATGGAATCCATTTTATTTTCTTTGCCACCTTCATCATTCTTTCTCTTAGAGTTAATCCACGAGATGGGCCTTTTTTTGTGGGTTTATCCATAGCTATATACCACT
The DNA here is from genome assembly GCA_013426185.1 of Candidatus Woesebacteria bacterium. Classification (NCBI taxonomy): domain Bacteria; phylum Candidatus Woeseibacteriota; species Candidatus Woesebacteria bacterium. Next base: position 237,039 of record CP058602.1, read on the forward strand.
CATCTGTCACCTTCCAAACAAGCTCCTCCTTACAACGCCAACAAACAGGATAACGATGTTTATAAAGAAATTTATCAAAAACCCAATTCTCAGCTTTCTTTTCCCTACCTTCAAGATAATCAAAAATAATTTCTGGGTGTTTTTTCGCATTTTTACCAGTCAAAAACCCTAGACCTTCTTTATAACTTGCATCATCATTAATAACTGGAATCATTGGCAAATCAATCTTCTGACCAAGTCGATAATCCTCAGTACCAGCACTAACAGCAGTGTGAACAAGCCCTGTTCCCTCCTCTGTCGTAATAGGCATTATAAGATCGTCAGTCGCCACCACCGTATGAAACTTTGGATGAGATGAAACTTTTTTAACAGCAGGCAAATCATCAAAAGCGCTATCATAATGAAGTCCTACCAATTCCGAGCCTTTAACCACTTTTTTAATCGGCTTTTTATCAGTCTTAAAAATTCTTTTGATACAATCTTTTGCCAACCAATAAAGATCACCAGAATCTCCTTCAACCAAGGCATAATCCAAATTTTTATCAACAGCAACAGCTACATTAGCAGGAATAGTCCAAGGTGTAGTTGTCCAAACCAAAAGATACTCATTTTTTCTGTCCTTGATAGGAAATTTAAGAACAATAGACATATGAGTAATTTCTTTATAATCCTCAGTCAAAATTTCATGCTGAGAAATAGCAGTCTCACAACGAGGGCACCAAGGAACAGAATCATTCCCTTTATAAATCCATTCGTTTTGATAACACACTTTCAAAAAGTGCCAAATCATATAGTTATTCTCTTCACTCATTGTGTAGTAGGAATGATCCCAATCCATAAAATAGCCCAAGCGCTTGGATTGCTCCGTTTGAATTTGGGAAAACTTGAGGACTCTTTCTTTACACTTTTCTACAAACTTCTCCACCCCATATTTTTCTATATCCTTTTTAATCTTAAATCCGAGCTCTTTTTCAACTTCTACTTCTACCCAAAGACCCTGGCAGTCAAAACCATTTTGGAATCTCTGCTTAAATCCTTGCATATTTTTATATCTCTGCCATAAATCTTTGTAAGTCCTTCCCCAAGCATGGTGAACCCCCATTGGATTATTAGCAGTAATAGGCCCATCAAGAAATGAAAAATATTTCTCAGAGTTTTTATTCTTTTCGCGGTATTTTTTCTCAATATCTCTCTTCGACCATTCCTCAAGCAATTTTTTTTCCATCTCTTGAAAAGAAGTTCTGGGGTCAACTGGTTCAAAATAATTTTTAGGCTTCATAGATTAGAGCTATTTTACTACGAAAAAAAACTAAAAAGAAGAAGAAATCAATGAATCTTTCTCAAAAAAGCTGGAATTTCAAACTTTTGTCCGAAAATATCAGAATCTTCATCTGACGCTTGTGGAAACTCTTTCATTTCTTCCCCCTCCGTTAATTCTTCTTCCTTACTTGTTTTAAGAGTTTCGCTGATAATACCTTCTATTTTAGTTTCATTGCCAACTTTAAAAAAACTAGCTAGTCTTGACTGTGTTTCATCAAAACCCGTGGCAATAACCGTAATTTTTACCTGATCATTGAGATCATTTTTAACAACCGCACCAAAAATAATATTGGCATCAGCATCTGCTGACTGAGAGATAATTTTTGCAGCCTCGTTTACTTCAAACATTGTCAGATCATTTCCACCTGCAATATTGAAAAGAACCCCTCTTGCGCCTTCCATCGAAAGATCCAAAAGCGGAGAAGAAATAGCTGCGCGAGCAGCCATCTGAGCTCTGTTTTCGCCAACTCCAGTACCAATACCAAGAAGAGCGGTACCTGCGTCTTTCATTATTGTCTTCACATCAGCAAAATCAACATTAATAAGCCCCGGAGTGGTAATAATATCAGCAATTCCACCAACAGCCTGCGACAAGACCGAATCTGCTAATTTAAAAGCCTCAACCAAGGTCATCTTTTTATCAATAACATCCATCAAACGCTGGTTGGGAATAACTATTAGAGTATCTACCTCTTGGCGCAACTTCTCAATTCCCTCCTCAGCAATCACACTTCTTCTTGTCCCTTCAAAAGCAAACGGCTTTGTAACAACACCAACCGTCAAAGCTCCAGCTTCACGAGCAGCTTTGGCTATAATGGGTGAAGCTCCAGTACCTGTTCCACCACCCATTCCAGCTGTAACAAAGACCATATCAGTGTCTATCAAAAGTTCCTTTATCTTTTCTATTGATTCTTCAGCCGCTTGCCTACCAATTTCAGGGTTTCCGCCAACTCCTAATCCTTTAGTTAGCTTTTCTCCTATTTGTATCTTTGTAGGAGCTTTATTTTGAAGAAGGACCTGAGCATCGGTATTAACCACTATAAACTCAACGCCATTAATCAGATCTTCTTCCACCATCGAAGAGACGGCGTTTCCACCACCACCACCCACGCCTACAACTTTGATTTTTGCTATTCTTGCCTCATCGGGTTTTACTAAAGCCATAAATTATTATAGGCAGATTGTATAACAGAAGGCAAATAAACACAACTGCCTCAAGTTAGGGCAGAAGATTCCTAATAGACTCAAAGATCTTATTAAAAGTTCCCTTACCTGGTAATTTAATTTTTTTACCCATTTTTGTCAATGCCTCATCACTTGTTTGGTGCGAAGCATAAAGAATAAGACCAATCGCAACTGCATACTGTGGAGATAAAATATCGTCAATCAACCCACTAACACCAGTTGGTACTCCGATCCTTGCCGGAAGTGAAAGAACTCTTCTTGCGCTTTCAATTATACCAACTGTCTCTGCTCCTCCACCCGTTATGATTACACCCGAAGGAGTTTTTCCCAAGAGGCCAAACTTATCAAGCTCAAGTCTCACCATACTAAAAATTTCATTCAAACGAGGCCTAATAATTCCTTCCACCAAAGTTTTGCGCGAGACCTTCTTCACTTCAAGATTTTCCTTACTTAAATCAAGACTATCAGGCAAGGTTATCTCTTCTGTTTTATCCTTCCTTTTTTCATAATTAGAAAGCAACAGTTTAATTTTCTCCGCTGATTCAAGGGAAATTCTTAGCCCAATCGCTAAATCGTTGGTAACATTTTTAGCGCCAATTGGTACAACCCCAGAATAAGCAAGAGCGCCTTCCACAAAAACACAAATTGAAGTTGTCCCTCCTCCTATATCAACCACGACGCAACCAAGCTCTTTCTCGGTAGCGGTAGCTACAGCCTCAGAAGCTGCCAGACCGCTAAAGACAATTTCGGAAATACCAACTCCCGCTTCATCCACAGCCTTTTTTAAGTTTTTAACTGATGCCGTTGAAGCTGTTATTACATGGGTTTCAACCTCAAGCCTAACTCCAGTCATACCAACTGGGTCTTTGACGCCACCCTCTCCATCAACAGTAAACTCGCGAGGAATAATATGCAAAATTTCCCTTGAAACAGGCAGAGAAATAGCAGAGGCTGCATCAATCACACGCTCAATATCAACATCCTTTATCTCACCATCAGGATCTGAAATAGCTACCACTCCATGCGAATTCTGAGAAGAAACACTCGCCCCACCTAAAGAAATATAAACCGAATCAAGATTATAACCCGCCATTCTTTCTGCTGATTCAACACTCTCCACTATCGATTCAACAGCCTCCTCAATATTAATGATCTGGCCTTTTCTTATACCACGCGAGGCAACAGAAGAAACTCCCACAACTCCAATTCCACTTTCATAGACATCTTGAGAAGAATCAATCTGCGCAATAATCGTGGTTATTTTGCTTGAACCTAGATCTATAGCTGAAATTATTTTTGACCTTGTCATTTTATCTTAGAATAGGATTTTTATATCTTAAGTCTATTGTAATATTATCATACGACTTATCAACCTTGAATTTTTCATAATTTTCCTCAAGCTGGCTAAGTAAGAATCTACTTGCACCAACTAAATATTCTCTGTCCTTACCTTCTTTAGGCAAAACCAAAATAGGACCTGCAAGCATCTTAACTTCAAGTCTATCATCAAAAAGTTTAGCGTAATTAATTTTATACAAATAATTAAGATAATAAAATAGCGACATAGACATTAAAACATCTTCAGGTACTTTATCACCTACCTTAAAATCGTAAGCATCCGTTTCTAAAAAAGAAATATCTGAAAGATTATCCCTTCTTGCTAAAACCTCTCCTTTCTCGCTTATCAAATAAAAGGAATTACTTTTTGTATTCTTCAGAACATAACTAGATTTCCGCAAGATGATGTTCAAAATTAACTTTGAAGGAAAAATAAAACGACTATTGTAAGAAAAAACTAAACTGTTTCCCTTAAGAATCTTGTCAACTTCTCCCCTCGTTTTAAAATAAGGTTTTCCTTTCAGTCCTTCAAGTTGAGAGGCAATTTCAGAAGGGCAATCTCTATCAGAAATAAAACAAGACACCTCTTTTACTTTTAAAAAATAAGGCAAAAGAAAAATCAAAAATAAAATTAAAAATAAAGACGAATAGATTACCTTAACCATGGGCTACTTTTTCAACAAGATCAACAAAATTACTGGCAGCATTGATATCGGGACTAATTTTATCCTTACTTTTTCTAACATAAACTTCCCAATTAAGATAGATGTCTTCGATTTCTTCAAAAAGCCTTTTACTTGAAAGTTCATCTTGCTTCAACACTTTGGCGATACCAAATTTTTTGGCAAAAATTGCATTTTTAGTCTGTTCATCAAGATAGGAAAAAGGTATGGGAATTAATATTGCTGGCCTTTTGACCACCATAATCTCAGCCACGGTATTTGCTCCCGCTCTTGCTACAATCATATCTGCTCGCCTATAAACTCCATCTATTTGCATAGGATCAATCAGAGAATAAACTTCATATCGCGAGGCAAGTTCGGAAGATAACTTTTCTTTCAACTTTTTAAAATCAAGATAATCAATCAATCCCGTTTGATGAATTACATAAAACTTTTCAAGGAGATTCTTTAATATAGGTTTTAAAGCTTCATTGACAACCTGTGAACCTCTAGATCCGCCGGTAACAAAGAGCACCGGTATTTTTGACATCTTCTCTTTTGCCGGCACTTCAAGAATCTGAGTCATAACAGGGTTTCCCACAACCACCGACTTTGAAGAGCCAAAGTGCTTTATACTCTCCTTTCTGGCAAGAGCAACCTTATTTACAAAAGGCAAAGAAAAAAGATTAGCCCTACCAGCCGCAGCTGTCTGCTCATGAAGTAAAGAAGGAATTCCCAAAAGCTTGCCAGCCAAGACTACGGGAAAAGCAGCAAAACCGCCAAAAGAAACAATAACATCCGGTCTTGTTTTTATTACCAGATATAAGGCATGCAAAAGACCAAACGGTATTTTCAAAAGAGACGGAATTGTCCATAAAGTAAATCTGCGCTGCAATCTGCCCATTCTAATAAAATATGTCTTAATCCCCAATTTAGAGAAGTGGACTGATTCTAAAGTAGGTATTTCCCTGCCTTCAAATGCATTTTTGACCCCAATCCAATAAATCTCAAGAGGTTTATCTTGATATCGCCTTATAATCTCTTCAACAACAGCTATTGCTGTAGTTGCAGCATGTCCTCCAGTCAGAACAATCTTTCTCATCTTCTCTTTAAAACAGATCTTTTCTTAAATCTTTTTAAAACCGATCTTTCTTGCCTATATCTTGATATATTCAAGATTATACCAGTTGACGCTAAAAGCATCACCAAAGATGAACCTCCATAGGATATAAAAGGAAGGGGGATACCAGTCAGCGGTGTCAGAGCTGTCATAGAACCTAAATTCAAGAGGACTTGAACACCAATCCAAACAACAAAGCCAAAGGTAGCGACCTTGGAAAAAGTGTCAGGCGATGAAATCGCGATCTTGAAACCCCGATAGATAAGATAGACAAAAAGAAAAATCAAGACTAAAGAGCCAAGAAAACCCACTTCCTCAGCAATAACTGCAAATATAGAGTCAGTGGCTGCTTCAGGTAAAAATAAATATTTTTGTTTAGATTCCCCCAAACCAACTCCAAATAGTCCGCCCAAACCCAACGAGATTAAAACTTGAGTTATATGATAACCATGGCCTAAGGGATCAGCGGTCTGCTCAAGAAAAGTCATAAGTCTTGCACGGCGATAATCAGAAGAAATAATTAAAACAACTCCGAAAAACAAAGAGGTTAGAACCAAAATAAAAAAATAAAAAACATTAACACCAGAAATAAATATCTGAAAAATACCAATTGCAGCTACCACAAGAGTAGTACCCAAATCAGGCTCAAGCATAATAAGAAAAGACACCAAAACAAGAGGAATTACAAAAGACAAAAGACCTTTCTTTAATTCTGAAAGCCTGGCAAAATAAAGTACTAAAGCAAACTTAATTAGCTCTGAAGGCTGAAAACTAAAAGAACCAAAATTTAACCACCTCCTAGCGCCTAACGACTTAATTCCAAAAGCAGGAACAATAACTAAAATCAAAGCTAAAACACTTAAGAAAAAAATAACGCTGGCATAACGAAACCAAAATTTATAATTAATTTTTGAAAACAGAACAAATAGAACAATACCAACCAAAGACCAAACTAGTTGCTGTCTAGCAAAATAAAATCTGTTGTTAAAAAATTTAAGAGCTTGAGGCGCCGAAGCGTCAGCGATAAAAAGAATGCCGAGTAAAGTAAGGGATAAAACCAATAAAGCAAACTGCCAATCTGCACCTGTTTTTACCTTTTTATTAACCGAAGAAAGCATAAATTAGATTAATAAACCCAAATTAAATAGTAGAAAGCCAAAGAGCAAAAATTGCAAGTATAAGTCCTGCAAGCCAAGCTCTTGTTACTATTTTCGGTTCCTCCCATCCACGAGCCAAAAAAATATGATGAGCCGGAGCTATCAAGAAAACTGGTCGTTTGAGAAACTTCCAGCCCAATATTTGAATTGCAGAAGTAGCTGTCTCAATAAGATAAATAGCACCCACTAAAAAAAGAGCAAAGACAGAACCCGTCAAAAGACCAATGACAGCAAGAGTGGCCCCAAAAGAAAGAGCTCCCGAATCCCCAAGGAATATTCTTGCAGGCCAAATATTAAAATACAAAAAGGCAATAAGAGAACCTATCCACAAAGCAATGAAAACTGAAAGAGGAGTGTCAAGGTTACCGCTTGCAATAACTGCAAAAACAGCCAAAGAAATAACCAAAAGTCCGGCAGCCAAACCATCAAGCCCATCGGTGATATTATAGGCATTGGAAAAAAGGACAATCAAAAAAGCCGCAAAAGGGATATACCAAAATCCTAAATTGAACGTAATATCAAATAAAGGGATGTGAATTATTTTAATACCCATCTTAAAATACAATAAAAATGAAATTGCAAATGCCAAAACCCATTGAAGAGCAAATTTCTGCATTCTGGTCAAACCATAGACTACTCCCAGACCAGCTCTACCTTTACCAAAAATTTTAACTAAATCGTCAAGCAATCCCAAAAAACCAAAAGACAAAAAAGTAAAAGCAATTACAAAAATCTCATATCTTAAGTTGTAAGCGCTTCTAATATAAACTCCCATACGAGACGAAAAAGGAAAAATTAAAGTAAAAAGCAAAAACACGACCAGAATAATCAAAACTCCACCACCAACAGGAGTTCCAGCTTTTATATCATGTAGTTTGTCAAAAAGCGGAACTTTGCCCTTTTTAGGGGCTTCTTTCCTGCGCTGAAGTTTAAGCTTATAGAGCAAGTTGATAAAAGGCACCACAAGAAGACTTGTAATGACAAAAGAGAAAATGACCAGTCCTAAAAAAAGTGTCAAATAATTATTCATAATTAAGAACAAGAGACTATAACGTAATCATCAACTGGTAAGACTCTTTTATTGCTATCGACCAAACACCCTTTATTGTTTAGCGGACAACGACACACACCCTCTTTAGTATCATGGTCAGTCTCTACAACTTTGCCATCTGAACTGCAAGGATCAATAGTAGGTTTACGACTAACCCTATAAACATCATAGCTACAAACACTAAACATTTTTTCAGCTTTAGTCATAAACTCTTTTATTATAAACTAACACACCACCGGTTTACCATAAGTTGGTAAAATGCCTCGAAGTGATTCTCTCACTGCCTTTTTTTCAGACCATTTGTACTCGGTTTTGCCAAAACACAAGCTTTCCTCATGACCTTTGCCGCAAATTACTACAGTATCACCTTTTTTTGCCAATTCGTTTATTGCAAAATAAATAGCTTTGCCACGATGTTCAACTTCAAAAACTTGAACTTGAGAACTTTTTATACCCTTTCTAATTTCGCGATTTATTGCACTAATTGACTCGCCTCTTGGATCCTCAGCTGTTAGAATTATTTTATCTGCCAATTTACTAGCTACTTTCCCCATTAATAGTCTTTTGGTCTTATCTCTTTCACCAGCGCTGCCAAAAACAACTATTAAATTTCCTTTTCCTTTTGTTTTGGATAAAAATTTTAACAATTCTTCTAAAGCATTCGGTGTATGAGCAAAATCTACTATCAATTTTAGACCTTTATAATTTGTAATATAATCCAATCTGCCTTCGGGGGTCCTGAGTTTCCCTATAATATTTTCTATCTTGGTATAGGAAATTCCCAACCTATGGCAAGCTACAGCTGCCAAAGCCAAATTTTCCCTATTATATTCTTGAGTAAATTTTTTATACACAGCCTTTTTTAAACTATAAGGCAAAGAGGAAATGCTCACAAAACTAACTTTAAGTTTTTTGTTCTTTATAAAATGAACAAATTGTTTGTACTTTTTATTTATTATAGCTACTTTAGATCTATTAAAAAGCTTAGCCTTAGCTAAGGCATATCTTTCCATAGTTAAATGATAATCAAGATGCTCATGAGTAATGTTGGTTAAAACAGAAATATCAAAATTTATCCCTAATACCCTATGTTGATCAAGACCGTGAGAAGTTACTTCAAGAACTAAAAACTCGCTATCAGCATCTTTGGCATCGGTAATCAACTTTTGCAGAGTTTTGGAATCAGGCGTAGTTGTATGTAAACCGGTTTTGATCTTTTTGCCTCCTATGATAGCTCCTGTTGTTGAAACCAAGGAGACCTTCTTACCTACTAATTTCAAAATTTGGTGTATCAAAAAAGAGGTGGTAGTCTTACCATCCGTACCGGTCACGCCTATTACTTTTAAGTGTCTTGAAGGAAAATGATAATAGATATTCCAATATATGGCTTCAAAAAAGTGAAGAGTATTCTTATAGCGAGAAATAAAAAATCTTCTTAAATTATTATATCTATTTATCATCCGGGTGAATGCCGTAAAACAAAAACAAGTCTTTTGCGATATTATACCAAAGGGGAGCTGCCGTTTCTGAGGCCCAAGGAGAAGAAGAAGGTTCTGACAAAACAACAAGCATCACAAACTTGGGATCATCATAAGGAGCAAAACCGATAAAAGAAGCCATCGTCTTTTCAGGATCATAATGACCAGCTATCGGAATTTGAGCTGTGCCAGTCTTGCCTGCAACTTTAAATCCTTTAAGATATGTCCATTTTGACTCTCCGTTTTTGGCAGCCTCAACCATCATTGCCGTTATCTCAAGTGCTGCTTTTTCACTAATTACTCTTCCTTCAGTCTGAGTCTTGATATCTTTATTAACTCCATCAATCAACACTTTATCTACCACAACCGGCTTAACCATTATTCCTCTATTGGCTATTGCTCCCACCGCTTTAACCAATTGAATTGGTGTCACCGCTATACCCTGCCCAAACGAGGCCGTTGCCAAATCAACATCACTCCACTCATTCCTATTTCTTAAAGGAGGAGCAACCTCTCCTTGCAAATCAATACCTGTTAATTTTCCAAAACCAAATCTATTTAAATAATCAAACATTTTTTCCTTATCCAATCTAAAGGCAACAAAAGACATTCCAACATTGTCAGAATTAACTATTACCTGAGTCATTGTCGAATTAGGATTATATTTATTATTCCAAGTATTAATGAAATACTTATCAATTTTCAGAGGACCACCGCAAATATCACATTCTGTCTCAGGACGAACCACACCAGCATCAAGAGCGGAGGCCATAACAATCACTTTAAAGACTGATCCCGGTTCAAAAGAATTAGAAATAGCTGGGTTCTTAAAGACAGAGTTATCGTATTTAAAATAATAAAAGGGATCATAAGAAGGGAAAGAAGCCATCACTTTGATTGCTCCAGTTTTAGGTTCCATAACAATAACAGTTCCTCCCTTAGCTCCATATTTTTCAATTCCTTCCTTGAGTTTTTGCTCTACCATTATCTGCAAGCCCTTATTAATATGTGTTTTTAAATCAACACCTTCTTGTGCTCCTACTTCCCTCAACCAATCCGAAAAGACAATCCCCCCCAAAGCATCTTTTTGCCTCAAGATATAACCTTTCCTACCTGATAATATGGAATCGTAATAACCTTCAATCCCAAAATATCCCTTATCCAAACCATTTTCATCTTTGCCAACAAAACCTAAAATGTGAGCAGAGCTTGAAGCCTCAGGGTAGACTCTTAAATCCTGCTCTTCAAAACCAATGCCTGAAATATTCATCGCTTCAATATTTTTCTTAGTCTCGCTGTCAATTCTTGATGCCAAGGCAACCCAATTAATGTCCTTATTTGATAATAAATTCACTATCTTCTGTTTCAGTTCAGACAAAAAATTGCCTTTACTTTCCCCTTCATTCTCCTTCGAAACCAAAAATGGAACCAAAGAAGAAGCTATCTTTTCAAAACTCTCTTTGACTTCAGGTTTATAAGCATAAACTAACCACCCTTCGGTAGTTCCAGCTAGGTAAGAACCATCGTCTGCTAAAATCTGGCCTCGAGGAGCTGAAACTTCAGTTTGGTGCTGATATTGGCCTTTAGCTCTTTCTTGTAAATCACGAGCTTTAATAACCTGCCAAAAGAAAAGTCTTAAAATAATTGCCAAAAATGAAAGCCAAAAGAAGATACTAATGATTCGTATGCGCGAATCCATAGTAATTAAGGGAGTTTAGCTACTGCTTTCTCACCTTCAAGGTAAACAATGTTATCTAATTTATAAAAACCTCTCTCCTCTGCTTTTTTAGCTAGTTCAAGCAACGAATCTCCTTTAACAAGCTTGTCTTCTAGCTCTTTTTTCTCCAAAACTAATTTTTTCTCTTCTAAATTAAGAGAGGCCATTCTAGAACTCGCTAAGGCAATTTGAACAGCAAAAAGAACGCTTCCAACAATAGACACCAAGAAAACTATGGCCAAAGCAAATCTTAATCCAAATACACCAATAGTCAATTTTCCTTTATTAAAATTTCTTCTTTGCGGATGTCTTTTAAAATTAATCATATTTTCTCAATAACTCTTAACCTTGCACTCCTTGAGCGAGGATTTGCTAATATCTCATCCTCAAAAGGTGCGATCGGTTTCCTAGTTAATAAATTACCAAGACCCCTGTCTCTTAAACTTTCAAAAAAATCCTTAACAATCTTATCTTCACCAGAATGAAAACTAATTACAGATAGCCTCCCTCCCTTCTTAAGAAGAGAAAAAGAATCGGGCAAGGCTGATTTAAGATTTTCAAGCTCACTGTTAACTGCCATCCTCAAAGCCAAGAAAACTTTGGTTGCAGGGTGTAATTTTCCCTTTTTTAAACTAAGCTTATCTATCAATTCCAAAAGATCTTTTACCTTTTCAAAGCTTTTCTTCTTCCTAGTCTCGGTCACCAATCTTGCAATTCTCCTTGATAGATTCTCATTTAGGACCACTTCAAAAAGACTTGTCAGCTGACTTTCGCTTAGAGTATTGAGTAAATCAGACGCTTTAATCTCACTAATCTCTCTCTCAAGCCTCATATCAAGCAGGCTTTCAGGATACCTAAAAGAAATGCCATAAGAAGGAGAATCAAGTTGAAAACTTGAAACACCCAAGTCAAAAATAATTGCGTCAACTTCTACAAAATTTTCCTTCTCAGCGATGTCTTTAATATCTCTAAAATTTCCCTGAACAAGCCTAAAGCTTAATCTACTTCCACAAAAGCCAGATACCACTTTTTCTGCTTCTTTTATGGTCTTAGGGTCAATCTCAATACCCAAAATATCCAAATTCAACTCAGTCATCAGCCTCTCATAACCTCCAAGACCAAAAGTTGCATCTATCAGCTTGCCTCGTAATTTTGAATGTGCGAAACGAGAAAGGTTTAATAAATCAATTAGCCTTTCTGCTAAAACCGGTTTATGTAAAACCTCTTCTTTCATTTTCTTTGTCTTGCGATTGCCTCAAGCATTTTTTCTGACTCCGCTTTAATCTTTGCTTCCTCACTCTCCCAAATTAACTTATTCCAAAGCTCAATTCGATCTCCTAAACCTATAAAAACTACTTCATCACCAGGTTTAATTCCTGAAACATCTCTTAAAAATAAAGGCAAGACAAATCTTCCCTGTTCATCAAGATCTATTTCACTTGCACTTGAGAAAATAAACCTCTCAGTTGACCTGATTGGTTTGGTCAAGACATCGGTCTTTCGTGCAAGTCTTGACATAAAAGCTTCCCAACCAGCTCTGCCAACAATCACAAGACATCCTTCATACCAACGTGCGATAAAAATTTTGTCCGTTGTTTCCTGACGAAATCTTGCTGGCAAAGCCAGTCTCCCTTTCTCGGAAACTTGAGAATAGTATCTTCCTAGAAGCATCTTCTTTTTTTGTTATTTGGGCAGGCATTTTCATTTGTTTAAAGCTAAATATTCACCACTTTAAACCACTTTAAACCATTTTCACATCTTTTCACAGACTTGTCAAGAGTCAATTGAGGAGACTTTTCTTAGAATAACTTTAAGAAAAGAAAAACAATTAAGAAGAGCTCTTTTGAGAAGCAAAAATTCCAATATTCGAAGCTTTCCCTTCATCAATCTTGAGCCAAGAATCACCTTCCAAATAATAGACAGAGTCTCCTTCCAAAATTACCTTACCAGAGAATTTCTTATCCAAAGAAGCAAAAACACCATAAGGACCGGAAGCAAGGGGAAATTGAGGCTTTATCTTAACACCAAAAGTTTCCATAACTACAAAAAAAGCACCTTTGGGCATTTCATCCAAAACATATTTAAACTTTGAATCAAAAGAGGTCAATTCACGAGTATCAGAAAGGAGAGCAAAATCGGTTGATAATTTGCCAACAAGCTTTCCCTTATCATCCCTAAACTTTAGGGTCAAAGTCCCATTTTTTACTCCTTCATCGAAGCGGTATTTACCAGACGACTCGGAACCCAAAAGTATATCCCTCTCAAAATTTGACTCTGTCAATTTAACCGTTCCAGGCACTCCTTGGGTTCTGCCATCCGGCAATTGATAAAGAATCTCATAATCTAAAGAAGCTGCTTGAACTTTAATATCCTCTACTTTCAGCTTAAGCCAATGACCATCTTTACTGGGAATAAGCGAGGTAAAAGGCCTTTTATCAAAAGGTATTTCAGGCACATTTTCTTCTTGGTCTGATGGCACTTCTTCCTTAACTGAGGCTCTCTTTTTGACAGTAACTATTGCAAACAGAAGAACTAAAAAACCAATCACTAAAACTAAAAACGGCAGGTACTTTTTAAGCTTTTCCATACTTAACTTATTCTATTTAATATGTAATCTTTCAAATTGTCAACTAAAACTCTTTCTTGAGCCATCGTATCCCTGTCTCTAACAGTTACGGTTTTATCCTTAAGGCTGTCAAAGTCAACCGTAACACACCACGGTGTACCTATTTCATCTTGAGTAAAATAGCGCTTGCCTATATTGCCACGGTCATCAAAAACTGCAGGGAAAGCCACAAGTAAGTCCTTATAGATAGAATAAGCCATATCAACAAGATCTTCTTTGTTTGCCAAAAGAGGAAATACAGCCACTTTGTAAGGAGCAAGCTTGGGATCAAGTTTAAGATAAACCCTTTTTTCATCCTTTTTGTAAGATTCAAGCAAAATCACAAGCAAAGTTCTATTTGCTCCAAATGTTGGTTCAACCACATGAGGATAAAAAGGCTCACCATCTGGAGGATAATACTTTAAATCAACACCAGACTTCTCGCTGTGATTTCTCAAATCATAGTCTCCACGATAAGCAAGTCCATATAATTCACTTCTACCAAAAGGAAATTCATACTCAATATCCTCAGTTCTTTTAGAATAATGGGCTCTTTCTTTTTCTGAGTGTTCTCGCCAGCTCAATTTTTTCTTATCAACACCAAGGTCAATTAACCAACTCCACATTTCCTCCTTCCAAACCTCAAAGGCCTTTTCCCAGACTTTTTCCTCTACAAAATACTCAATCTCCATCATATCAAACTCCAAAGTCCTGAAGATAAAATTACCAAGAGTTATTTCATTTCTAAAACCTTTGCCAATTTGCGCCAGACCAAAAGGAAGCTTGGGATGGATACTATCAAGGATATTCTTAAAATTAACAAACATACCTTGAGCTGTCTCAGGACGCAAAAAAATTTCAGCACCTTTGTCTTCTGTTGCTCCAACATGAGTTTTGAACATCCCCTGAAACATTTTAGGCTCGGTTAATTTTCCACCACATTCAGGGCACCTTTCTTTATCCTTCAGGTGATCAGCGCGAAAACGTTTATGGCACGAAAGACATTCAACTAAAGGGTCTGTAAAATTTTCAACATGGCCTGAAGCTTCCCAAACCCTTCGGTTCATTAAAATACTGGTATTAACTCCATAGATGTCAGGTCTTTTCAAAACAAATCTCTTCCACCAAAGGTCCTGAATATTTCTCATCAACTCAACCCCCAAAGGTCCATAATCATAGGTATTAGCCAAACCACCATAAATCTCGCTCCCGGGATATATAAAACCTCTCCTTTTGGTAAGTGAAACTACATCTTCAAGTAAGCCCATAATCAAAGTATACAACAAAAAGGTGCTAAGATAAAATCTTAAGTCCTACTCTTTTGGAATTAATTTTCTTCTCCAAAATTCTTTCTAAAACTAAATCAAAATTTTCCAACTTTTTACTTTTTGGCCAAAAACCAAGGGTACTCAAAAGCTCAAACAAAAACTCCTGTCTTAGAATACTTAAATCTCTCCTCATCTCAAGATCTTCAAAATAAGAAAGTGCAAGATCAAAAACTTTTCTATTTTCCTCACCTTCCGCCAAGATTTTTAAAAGCACTTCTGAAAAATAGTAAGCCAAGCTAATTTTCTTCAAGTTTTTGCGGATCTTGTCAAATGACCTAACCACCTCAACCTCAATTATCAAATCTAAATTCTTGCCTCTTAAAGCTTCAAATTTGACCAAATTAAAAAGTTCAAGCGATCCTCTTTTTCTACTTTTAGTTCTTCTAACCCCTTTGGCTATAAAAGGCAACTTACCGTAATCTTGAGTCAAGATAAAAAATATTCTATCAGCCTCTCCATAGTCAACTTTTGCCAAGACCAAACCCAAAGAAGAAAGAGAACGTTTTTTCATTCAACTAAAAGCTGATACTAGTATCTTTGTTCAAATAAAACTCTTTATTTTTCTTGCCAAAAGTGAGGGTATATAAAGGAGCATCTTTACCAGGCTGTTTTTGAATCAAAAGATTATATTTACCATCAAGCTTAAAAGGCAAACGGTATTTGACTTCAACCCTAGCAATACCTTGCGGTCTAAGCTCAAAAAAACCAGCAAATACTGTTTTACCAGCCTCATCATAGGGATCAGCCATGTCTTTTAAGCCATCAAGAGATAAAAGCTGGCTACCCTGGGGGACATAAATTCTTACCCAATTCGGTAAAACCGAATTCAACCAACCATCATGTTTTTCCGAATTTTTATAGGTAATTACAAGCTTCTTTTCCAGGTATCCATCCTTGTCAACTAATATTTCTTGACTTACTTCCTGAGTTACATAAAGATTTGACTTTCTCCCGCCCAAATTAGCATCGTTGATATACAAGTAGTCTCCTTTTGATTCAATAAATCTCCCTGTAATACCAAATTTATCAGCAGCTTCTTGAACTTTATTGTCTTTAAAATAAACCAGGATGTGCTTTTCCTCAAGAGATTTAAGAAAGACAGAAACAAGCTCAGACATTTTACTCGCTGGCTGGCCTAAAGAATAAGCAGCAATAGAATTCATCAAAGGACCAATCATTTTCTTGCGATTAAGCCAGTTTGGAGGAGCGTAAATAATCTTTCCATTACCACTCGGGTCCCAAACAATCGGACCTTCAACATCAGCTAAGCTCTCAAGCTCATAAATTACCTGAGGACAATTACACTCAGGAGTAATTTGATCACTAAAAGTGCCATAACCTGCCACCTGAATAGGCCCAAGAACTTGAAGGAGATTTACCAAGAATTGAGTGTCAACAGCAATTACACCATCAATATCTTTAACACCCACCTTTTCTATCTCGCTAGTAAAAATCTTCATAGATTCATAAAAATCAGGCGACCAATTTAAATCTCTCAATCTAAATTTATTTGAGATTGCATAAGGCCCTTTTAGATATCTAATTATAGGATCAGGAGCTACTATTGACGGTCTGTATCTTGAATCCAGATTGTAAATATCATCGGAAGAAACCGGATTAAAAGTTGCTTTATCTACTTTTGTTATCGCATAAGCAGTCATAAAACCTCCAGTAGGCCTTAACTCCTTATCGTTCTGAAAAAGCAAAAGATAATTACGAGGTGAATTTATACCCAAAATATAAGGCAGCTGCTGCAACAAAGGCTCACTTTCTTCAACTGCCGAAATCGCACGATCTGCTTCTTCGAACAAAGACTCTATCCTTGACCTTACCTCACTTTTTCCAAAACGAACAGGATAACGCTTGGGGTTAATTTGATTGATCTCTCCTCGTACTAAAGACAACTTTTGAACAATAGGTCCTGTTTTTGGTAAAACCTCAGGTAAAGCTTTTGTAACAAAAGCTATCTTATCAACAGTAGCCCCAGATTCCTTCGTTAAGGAAGAGCCAGTGAAACCCAAAAGATCAAGATGGGGACCAAGAGCTTTAATACCATCATCCAAAGCCTGAAATGAATATTCACCAGCATTAAGCAAATGTCCAAAATCAGAAGTATAACCACCCAAAAAAGGAATGAATTTTGTCCATTTAACCAAATTGTAAGCACCCTTAAGCTCCGACAAACTTCCTTGAGAATTATGCAAAGAATAATTAATTTTATCCAAATCTTTGATAGCAAGAGAAACTTTAAGTTCTTTAAGACTAATGTAGAAAGACTTTGTCTTAAGATAAACATTTAAAAACAATAAGAAATTAATAACAAATAGTAAAAACATAATGAAAAGAGTTATCAAAAATTTCTTTCTTCTCTGCCAAAATCCTTTTTCTTTTAGGTTGGACTCTTTTAATTGAATGTCGCCCGCATTGCTCCCTTGAATTACCTTGCTATTAGAAAATGGGGTTGTATTTAGATTTATCTGGGGGATAAGTGTTTCAACCATAAATTAAGAATAAACTATTAAACAGTAAATAATCAAGAAGTCAAACAGCACCCTTGCCACTAATCATTACAAAAGGAGTCTTGAGGATAATAAGAAAATCAAGCCACAAAGATTTTTTTTGGGCATAATAAGCATCCATTTGAATCCGCTTTTCAAAATCAACCTCACTTCGTCCGTTTACCTGCCAATAACCTGTGATACCAGGTTTTGCTTCCAGCATCTGCTTTACCAAATCCTTAGTATGCGGATACTTCTTTTGCTGCTCTTCGAGTTCATCTGGGTAATAAGCCCTTGGCCCAACCAAACTCATATCACCTTTCAAGACATTAAAAAGTTGAGGCATCTCATCAATTGAATGCTTTCTAATAAATTTTCCTATCCTAGTAACTCTGGGGTCATCGTGAAGTTTGTAACCAGAATTTTTATAAACTTCATACAATTTTTTATACTTTGGGTCCGTTTTCATTAATTGATGTGCATTAACAAACATTGATCTAAATTTATAAATTCTAAAGAGTTTCCCTCTTCTGCCAACTCTTTTTGGAATATCAGCTAGAATAGGACCAGGGGAAGTAATTTTTATCAGCACCGCAGTTACTAACATTATTGGAGAAAATATTATTAAAAGAAAAATAGCAAAGAATATATCTATAAGCCTCTTTGCTAGATAGTAAAAACTATCGTCTTTTTTACTTAAAGATACCATAAGGCAGGTAAATTTATACCAGTTTTAAAGAAAAAAATCAAAGCACCTTGTTTTTACCTCTTTTTTTTAACTCTTCAACAATTTTCTTTACATTTTGAGCTTTACTCTTAGCACATACCAAAAGAGCCTTGGGAGTATCAACAATAACAATGTTATCAACATCAACAATAGCAATAAGCCTTCCATCCGTGTGAATCAGAGCATCAGAGGTGTCAATATTAATCACTTCCCCACCATCTTCATCTCCATCTATAATCACATTACCAAAAGCATCCTTACGACTATTTTCCCAAACTTCTTTCCAATCCCCTATATCTGTCCAGTAAAAATCGGCCTGAATAACAGCAAAATTACGGTCCCGCTCGGCAACTGCATAATCAATAGAAATTTTAGGCATAGTTTCGTAAATCTCTTTTAAGGCCTGTCTTTCTTTTGAAGTTCCCAAATATTCCCCGATACTGTTCAAACTCTTAGCAATTTGAGGTTCATATTTATTTAGAGAAGACAAAAGGCTATCTGCTCTCCAAACAAATTGCCCAGCATTCCAAAGGTAATTTTTTGAAGCAACATATTTTTCAGCAAGCTCAAGAGGAGGTTTTTCGGTAAACTTCTTGAGCTTGAAAAATTTTACTCCATTAACTAAGGCCAATTTCTCGCCTTTTTTAATATAACCATAACCGGTATGAGGATAGGTAGGTTTAATTCCAACACTAACCATTTTCTTAGTTTCAAAAGCATAACTTGCTGCTGCCCTCAAGGTTTTCAAATAAAGATTAAGAGGTTTGACCAAACGATCAGCAGCTTCGGTTATTATTACCGCTTCTGGATCCTTTTTATAGATATAAAGAGCCCCCAACCCATGAGCAGGAGCTGTTTCCCTTCTTGCCGGTTCGACTATAACATTTTCAGGCAAAAATTCCTTCACTTGCTTTAAAATCTCCTTCTTATAATCATCAGAGACAGTAACGCAAAACATTTTTTCCCAGCTCGTTAATTTGCTTAGTCTATAGGCAGTTGTCTGAAACAAAGTCTTCTTGCCAAATAAGCGCAAAAATTGTTTTGGAGTTTTTTCAACAGATTTGGGCCAAAGACGAGTTCCCCCTCCCCCAGCAAGAATTAATGTATAAAGATGGTTGCTAAAATTCATTTCTTCAATAATTCCAAAACCTCATTCAAGAATAATTCTCTAAATCTATCAAAAGAGAACCTCTGCAAATTACTTTTAAAATCATCGCGGTTAAATCTCATTTTAGCAAATCTATTAATTGCGTCAACTAAAGAAAAAACATCTTGCTTATCAAAAAATACTCCAGTTTTTTCCTCCAACACTGTCTCGCAAGCACCTCCTTTTCTGTAGGCAATAACGGGAAGAAAATGACTTTGAGCCTCAAGCGAAACAAGACCAAAATCCTCATACTGAGGCATTATCAAAGCCTTAGCGTTTTGATAGTAGAAAGCCAAAGCTCTATCATCCACATTTCCAAGAAGTTTAATATTAGGCCCCGCTTTTCTTTTGAGAAAGAACATCTGGCTTCCAGTTCCAATCACTACCAAATTATTCCCCAATTGATTGAAAGCTTCCACAACCAAATCTACTTTTTTATAAGGCTCAAGCCTTGAAACTACTAAATAGTAATCCTGAGGATTGAAACCAAGATCAAGATGTAACGGATTTTTAAAATTAGTGTCTCCGAAATAAATTGGCGGATAAATTACCTCAGATTCTAAACCGTAATACTTCTTAACCCTTTTTCTTACTTCTTGAGAAATACTAACAATTTTATCAGGACGAAAGGCAGAAATTTTATCCCAATAATGCAAATAAGAAACAATCGGCCTAGATAAAAATCTTAAAACTCCATTCTTAAAATAATCATCATAATGGCTCCACAAATAGCGAGTAGGAGTCAATAAATAGCAGAGATATTTTGTCTTCGGTTTTGTAATTATCCCTTTGGCAGCCTCGCTCGTAAGAGAAATCACAAGATCGTAGTTGTCAAAATTGAAAGATTCAAAAGCAAGAGGCATAAGCCAAGGCAAACCTTGATGAAAAGATTTAGCAAAAGGTATTTTTTGCAGAAATGAAGTATAAACATTAGGAAAGACTTTAGCCCAAGACGCAGTCTTTGGATTATAAACGGAAGTAAAAAGATCAGCTTTGGGGAAAATCTTATAAAGAGCAAGTAAAACCCTTTCTGCCCCTCCCCATTTATTTACTCTATCATAGACTAAGGCAACTCTAAGATCCTCTATTTCCATTGATCAATTCTACTACAAGAACAAAATTAGCTTCAAAATTGTTAAAATTATTTCTCCCCTTACTTGTGTTATATAAAAACCAACCTAAATAACCAGTCTAACCTATCAAAACTTCATTATAAGAATTAATTACGATTTTGGTCATATCCGACCAAGAATATCTTTTCAATAGTTCTTGAGCACTTTCTATTTTCCTTTTTCTTTCATTATCTTTCATTTCTAAGACAGAAATTATGATCCGCGCCAAATCTTTAGGATCTTGAGGGTTAAAATAGAAGCAAGAGTTTTGATAAACTTCTCTAAAGACTGGTATATCACTCGCTAAAAGTAAAGTCCCAGCTGCTATTGCCTCAAGACCCGGCAGTCCAAAACCTTCAGAGAGAGAAGGAAAAACATAAGCCAAAGAATAATGCATTAGAGAAGCCAAATCACGATCAGGCACAAAATCCAAAAAAATAACTCTATCCTCTAATCCCATTCTTCTGGCTTCTTGCTCAAGTTTTTGTCTGAAATTATTTCGAGGTGAGACAACTAAAAAAATAAAATCCTTAATTCCTTTCTTCTCCAAATACTTGATAGAGTCCAAAACTAGAGTCAAGTTTTTATGAGGATAGGAATTTCCACAATACATCACGTATTTACCTGATAAATTATACCTTACGTACAAATTTTCTATACCCACAAATTCATCTATAAATTTTTTGTCCACTCCCTCATATGTGACCCTTATTTTAGACATTTTTACTTTAAAATTTTCAATTAGTTCTTTTGCAACAGCTTTTGTGGGAACAAAGATAAGCCTTGATCTAACAACAGCATGCTTAAATACTACAGAATAGAAAAATCTTTTGATTTGATACAAAGGATATGGAAGAGTAGTACTTGAAACTCCTTTAAACTTGTGCATTAACATATCATGGATTGTAACCACATATTTACCAAAATAAAAAACAGGCATATTAAAATGAGGAAAATGAACAAGATCCGGCTTCTCGCGATACAGGATAAAAGGCAATAAAATCTGCTCTAAAACCGAATAATGCCTTATATCAAGACAAATCTTCTTAAAGTTAGAAGGCAACTTCAATTCATTGAAGTACTTTTTTCTTAAAATGATGACAAAATTAAATTCTGTATCTTCTGTTTTTTTTAACTCATCAATCAAACTAACCAGATACCTTCCCAAACCCATATTTTCAATACCATAAAGTCTTGCGTCTATAACAATTTTCATCTTAAGTCAAAAATCAACCACTCCAAAAACGTCTTGATAATTCTTGTTAATAAAACCAATTTAATTCCCACCAAAACTAAATAATTGACAAGAAGCGGGTATTTCTGCCAAAGTCTTTTGCGATAAAAAACCTCCATAGATTTGACTCCCTGGCTTCTTATTTTTATTTTTTCTCCAAGATTAACCTTGCGTCTTCTATCAGAAACTAATTTTCCCTTACTAACACCCTTCAAGTGAAGGATTTTAACCTTAGGATAATAGACCAACTTCCAACCTTTCTCCTTTATTCTCCAAGAAAGATCTATATCCTCCCCATCAAGAAAATAATCCTCATCAAACCAGCCAACATCATCTAATATCTTCTTTCTTGTCATAAAAAATGCTCCCTGCAAAGCATCAACTTCATGAATTTCATTTTCAGAAATATACCCATACCAATACCTTCCAAAAATAGGAGATTTGGGAAAGAGTCTATCAAGCCTTAAGACCAGATGAATTAAGCCAATCCAAGGAGTAATAAAACTCCTTCTTGTGTCCTTATCTAGCTCCCCATTTGGCAAGACCAACTTGCAACTTATCACTCCAACTTCCTTATTTTCATCAAGATATTTAACGGTTTCCTTAATAGCATTGGGGTAAACAACAGTATCCGAATTCAAAAAAAGAACGTATTTCCCTCTAACTTTATCCTTCGCTCTATTATTGCCAGCCGCAAAACCAAGGTTCTTTTCATTTTTTACCAAAATAACTTCAGGGAATTCCTTTTGAACAATAGAGACACTTTTGTCACTCGAGGCATTATCAACTACAATCACCTCAAAATCAGCTTCATTTTTAACCTTCTTTAAAGAAGAAAGACAATCAAAAAGTAAATCACAAGTATTATAATTTAAAATAACAATTGAAAGCTTGGGGTTTCCCTTCTTCATTATTATTCACTTTTTGCAGTCTCTTTATAAATCTTATCAAGTTTATCTGAAATAACACTCCAGCTAAAATTTTTCTCCACTAAAAGACGAGCGTTAACTGCAAGTTCCTTTGCTTTTTGAGGATGAGTTAAAATAAATACGGCTTTTTCTGCCATCTTTTCAAAATCATCCTCAACCAAGATATGCTTTCCTTCAATAGCATCGAGGCCCTCAGCACCAACCGTCGTTGTCAAAAGAGGTAGTTTTGAAGCCATGGCCGCAAAATGCTTTAACCTTGTACCACCTGGGCCTTTCAGAGGAGAAATAAAAATAGAAGACTCGCAGTACGCCTTTCTTATCGTCTCCTCATCATCATAATCAAGATCGCTAACAATTACATTGTCACTACTTTTCTTCTTGATTTTATCTGGCACGTGCTGGCCAACTATCCAAAGTTTGCACTTTGGCAATTTCTGCAAGACCATTGGAAAAACTATATCAAGCAAGGCTTCTGCTGCTTCAGTATTTTGTAACCATTTAAAATTAGCAACAAAGAGAATCTTCGGATTTTCATCTTCCCAATTATCCTTAACTCGAAAGAAATCAAGATCAACACCATTGGGCAAAATGTCAACATCCAAATGAGGTGAAACCTTAAGCATTTCTCTTTTATCAGCCTCAGAAACCGCTACTACTTTGTTTGCCTTTTCCCAATATTTTTTCTCCCAATATTTTAGCTTAATAACATCAATCAAAAATAAAGGCTTCAAGAAAAGCCAAGCTTGCTCATCTACATAATGCTTATAGACCAAATATTCAATAGTCTGGTCAACTAAAAGTATCGGAATCTTAGTCTCTGGTATGTGAGGCATTACATAGAATGTTTCAGCGTGGATAATATCATACGGCGAATCTCTCAATTCTTTTTCAACCGCTTCTTTCTCCTCATTAACAAGATTGCGAATAACCAAAAAGGGATAAGTGCCAAAACCAGTTCTCAAGATATTATTCAAAGTCCAAGGGCTCATTGATCTCTTGAAAACTTTCACTTTATGGCAATACTTTTCAAGCTCCGAAACATATTTTTTCTCATCATCGCTTTTGATCAAAGAAAAGAGAGTTATCTCATGTTTATCCGAAAGATGTTTGATAAGGTTATAAGACCTAATCTGTCCTCCTGAGGAAGGAGGAAAAGGCAAATATGGTGTTAGCATTAATATTTTCATTTTTTGTTCTTAGTTAGGTCGGCTATAAAATAACTATCAGTCTCTTTAATCACCAAAAAATTAGATTTTATATATTTTGAGTCTTGGCTTTCCTTTTCAACTGAAACATAATAATCAGCTCCTCTTTCTTTTATCAATTTTTCAAAAGATGTGTCAACAGCAGGCCAACCAAAGCGCTTAGTCTGATACAAAAAAGCCGTATCACCATTGTAAGGAGCAATAACTCTTGCATCCTTTGGAGTTAGTTCATCAACAGCTCTGCCTGCTTCAATTATTTCAGGATGGTTAATTTGATAATAATCTTTAACTTTGTAAAAAGACATAAAAAACATCATAAAACAAAAGAAAGACCAAATCAAAATTTTTCCAAAATCAAGACCTGAAAGCAGAAAATAACTCCCCTGTGCCAAAGCCAAAGAAACAGCAGGGACAACAAATATCTGGTAATAATCATGTCTCACATTAGCAGACGCAAAAATTGAGACATATAAAAACATACCAATCAAAAAGAAACGAATAAAATTACTTTTTTGTTTATTAATTAATCCCAATCCAAAAAGAAATATTCCATAAATACCCAATATTAGATACCCCAGCCTTTCACCAAAAATCCAACGCCAAAAAGCAGGATGGAAACGAATTAAGTCTCCGTTAAAAGACCATTCCATAAAAGGAATCCCTGCCGGGAATTTGTTGACCCAGACGCGCCAAAGGAAAAAAGGCAAAAGGATAATAGCAAGAAATACAACAATCTTAATAAAATTACTCGCTTTCTTGAAAATACCACCAAGAGAATATTTTTCTAAAAATAAAAGCAAAATCGGCATAAAATAAAAGATTGCATGGGGTTTAACCAAAACCGACAAAGCCAAAAACAAGGAAGAAAGATAAAAAAACAAAATCTTCCCTCTATCTAAAAAATTAACAAAGAGGACTAAAGAAAAAAGAGCTAAACTGACGGCTGTCGGCTCAGGCAAAATAACACGCGAATAATATATGTTATAAGGCAAAAATGCAAAGAATAAGGCTGCCAAAACCCCTCCCCAAGAAGAGATAAACCTTTTCCCCAAAAGATAAATAAAAACAATTGAGAAAAGAGAAAAAATAACACTTGTCATCCTTCCCCAACCATCAAAAGTCAAAGGACCATCCAACCTTGCAAGTAAAGTATGAACTATATTAAAAAAAGGAAATTCAACAAAACGATAGCCTTGAGGATTAAAAAAACCAGATTGAATACTTGAGATATCATAATAACGAGGATGAAGGATATCAATACCGTCGTTAAAATAAATACGAGAAACAGAAGCAGTATCAGCTTGACGCCAAGAGTGCCAATCAGCAACCGGGCTATTAATCTTATAGAGCCTCGCCAAAAAAGCAAAAACTAAAATCAAAAACAAAAAGAACTCTTCCTTTAAAAAGATAAATCTTTTTTTTCTCATATTCTTTTGACAGCCCTAAAATTATAATCCAGATACCCAAAAGTTACTCCAAGTAAAAGCCAAAGTAAAGAAGCTATTTTACTTGCCTCAAAAACGTCAATCAAGAAACTGTTGATAATAAAGGCAAAAAACAAGGCTATAACAGCCGAAATATAATATCTCAAAAAACCTGACGACTTTTTCCAAAAATAAAACAGTCTTTTAAAGATTAAATAAATCAATATGACAAAAGTAAAAAAACCAAGAATTCCTACCTCTGCCAAAAGCCTTAAGAAATCATTATCAGTTGCAAGCTCTACTGAAGAATAGCCACTTCCCAAGAAGGGGTTTCTTAAAAACGCTCGCCAAGCCCTTGGCCACTCAACTTTAGTTCTAATCTCAAAAGAGCGATAAACCGCAACTTCAGCAATATTAACGGGTTCTCCCGGAACGACATCGGCCGGTAAGTTTTCGCCGACATCAAGTCTTTTACCGCTTGAAGGCAGTGTCGGGATATTAAGCTGACTTCTTTTTTCCTGCTCTTTGTTTACAGCGCTAAATGAAATCCACTCTTTAGATATATTAACCTTAATTGTCAAAAGAAAACGATCGCGAAGTTGTGAAGGATAAGCCAAAATTGCAAGGAAGATCAAGACAGAAAAAAGAATAAGCTTCTTTTTATTAAGTAAAAGTAGCAGAAAGACAACACCAAGAAAAAGGGCAATAAAAGAAAGGCGTGCCGCAGTTAACATAAAAACATAAAAAGAGAGTCCCAAAGCAAAAATTAAAAGAAGAAAGACAAAAAACTTTATCTTATCCTTTCTAACAAAAGGTAAGAGATAGACGACAAAAGAAACTAGAAGAAGCATCATCATTACCAAAAATACAGCCAAATCGTAATGTCCAGCAAAAGTAGAATTTACTCTCTGGCCAGGAACAAGATAAACGATTTTTCCTTTTGAGAGCTCTGTATTTATAGTTGAAATACTGGGAAAGTGAAAATAAAGCTGACCTACAGCATAAAAGTTAACAATAAAAAGAGAAATAAATAAAGTCAAAAGAAACAAAGTAAATCTTCGCTTATTTATAGGAATAGTCATTCCCAAAAAAACAAGAATCAAAAGTTCAACTCTTCTTAAAAAATGAAAAACAACTGCAGAAAAAGAAACAGTTTGAATCAAGGATATAGCAGAATAAGAGGACACGATTCCTACTAACCAAAACAAAACAGCGGCTTGAAAAATTCTATTCTTAATTAAATCTTTCCACTTACCAGAAAAGAAAATATAAAAACTAAAAGACAATACAGTGAAAAGAATAAGAAAATCTTCAAGCCTCACCGAAACCACCATCCTGGGTAGTTCAATAAAAGGAAATTTCTGATACAAAAGGACAAACACCAAGACAGAAAGGATAAGCCAAAACAAAAACTCTTCAAATTTGCTTAAGTATTTGTGCATAAGTTTTCGCATAACTAACCTTACCAACAAAAAGAAAAGCCACCGACCTTAAAGCTACAAAAAGATAAATTAAAAATAAAAGAAAAGTTCTTGACAGCTCGCCAAAATGTTTTTCATAGAAATACAAAAGCCCTCTAAATTCCCCCAGCCATTGCCTCAGCTGAGGTTTATCTAAACTAGCACCACCAAGATGAATTATTTCTGCTTTATCGGTAAAACCAATTTTAAATCCTGCCTTTTTTGCCCTGAAACAAAAATCAACATCTTCTCCATACATAAAAATCTTATCATCCAAAAATCCTATTTTTTCAAACACTTTTTTTGAGACCAGCATTGCAGCGCCTGCAACCCAACCAACCAAGGCTCCATCTTTAAAGTATTTCAGGTTTCTTTCCTGATAAGAAGGAAGCCTTAAGATAGGGCGAAAAATATCATCAAGCCCCGATATCCAAAAAAACAAAGGCCAAAAATAAGGCAATTCTCCTCCACTTGGTTGAAAACTCATATCAGGATTAAGTAGCTTAGGAGAACAAATATCAAAGCCTGACTTGGCAAAACTATAAAGTTTGTCAAGAGAGCCTTCCAAAACTTCCGTATCTGAATTGAGAATTAAAAAATATTCAGCTTTATTTAGATATCGCTTGAGTGCCAAATTATTTCCCCCGGCAAACCCCAAATTCCTGTCTGAAGCAATAAAATCTACATCTTTAAATTTTGGCTTAAGGTAATCAAGAGATCCATCATTTGAAGCATTGTCAACCACCACAATCTTGACCTTCCTACGCCATTTCTTATCCAAAATGCTTTTGATGCACTTTTCAGTTAACGCTTTGGTATTGTAATTTAGAATAACTACTAAGATATTAGTCACAGCTAATTTTTCGAACAAAATTATATAAAAGGATAACTATCAAATTAATTCCCGCCCAAACCCCCAGTCTATTTATGATTTTGGTTGGATAATAACGCAAAGTAACTTTCGTCTCATAAAGCATCCCACCGGCAGCAAAACGAGTAGCCCCATCGTATCTTGGTTCTTTAGTCTTTTCATCAAAAGGCTCAAGCCCATTAACAAACAAGGAACCACGCAGAGGATAGACATATTCTTCAAGATAAGTGCTTTGGGTTTGATCTTTTATATAATTAAAGGCATATTCAGGAGGATGATTCAAAGTTAGAGGAGGAAAAGGAAATTTAGTCATAAACTGAAACTGATCGCGATAGTATTTAGTCACAAAAGAGCGATAGTTGTCAGAAAAATAAGCAGAGATATTAGGTACTTCAACTGTATCGCCACTTAATTCAGATTTCGTTGATTGAGGCAAGGAAGCAAAATCGGAAATTTTCTTCGGCTCAAAAGGCCAGACCAAATACAAGAGGAAAACAAAAGAAAAAATAAAAAAAAGAAGATTTAAGAAAATTCGCATTATTGGAAAAGTCTTGCTCTGCCAAGGCGATAATTTAATTCTTTCAATTTCCTTTCTCCTATCACCCTGGCAGGCACTCCACCAACTATTTCAAAATCACCAACATCTTTGGTAACAACAGCTCCTGCTGCAACAACTGCTCCTTTGCCTATTTTAACTCCAGGCAAGATAATAACCCGAGGTCCGATAAAACAATAATCACCTATGACAACAGGCTCATTTATTGCCTTAAAATCTTTATCTGCCAAATCGTGCTCGGAATTAAAAATCATTACAGAGGAGGCAATGTCTGTATGACTTCCAATGATTATTTTGTCCCTACCATCCAAAAAAGCATGATCCCCAATGATAGTATCCTCCCCAACAACTATATTCTTAGGATCAAAAAAACTAGCCCACATGTGGAAAGTTGAACCACGACCAATCTTTATTCCAAAAAGACGATAGATATTGTTTCTTATGATATGCGAGGGAACGTGCCCCACCCAGCGAAGAAGCATCAACTCAAAATCAAGAAAATAATTATAAAACCTATTGGTTATCTTCCTTAAAGCCTCGCTCCAGCTAAGACTTTGACCATGTTTATCTTTAAAAAAACTTTTCATTTTCCTAATATTTTATCAAAGAAAGACAAAGTTTCTTTAGCCGTTTTCTCCCAAGAAAAAAGCTGAGCGCGTTTAATTCCCTTCTTAACCAATTCATTATACTCTTTTTCCCTCATACCAAGCACTTTCTTAATACCATCTGCAATTGACTGGACACAATAAGGATCAACCAAAATCCCAGCATCACGAACCACTTCAGGAAAGCTCGCGATGTTTGAGACCACAACAGGTGTTCCACAAGCCATAGATTCAAGCGCAATTAACCCAAATCCTTCCCAAAAAGACGGGCTAACAAAAACACGAGCGCCTGAAATTAATCCCGGCTTATCTATTTCATCAACAAAATCGGTAAAGATAACTTTCTTTTCAATACCCAACTTTTTTACTTTCTCAAAGATATTCTCAAAAAGCCAACCCTTTTTACCAGCAATCACCAATTGATAATCAGGGAATTCCTCTTTTATTTTTGCAAAAGCCTCAATTAGACCCTCAATATTTTTACTTGGCTTTAAAGTTCCAAGATAGAGGATATAGTTTTTACCAATTTTATACTTTCTTTGCACCTGTCGCACATTATCTTTAGGGATTGGAAAGTAAAATCTTTCCTTGTCATAGCCAAGATAAGTTACAGTAATCTTGCGGGAAGCAAAAGGATAATGTCGCAAAATATCACGAGCAGTTTCTTTTGAGATGGCTATGATACCTTTTGATACAAAAATAGAGATAGCACTCCAATACTTTAACTGCCAAAACACTTTTTTTTCAAATTGTTCCGAAAATTCAAGATATCCTAAGTCCATTATGGAAACCACTCTTGGAATACTTAAAAAGGGCACTGTATAATGGCTAGGAGAAAATAAAAGATCTAACTTGTCTTGATTAGCCCAAAGATAAGGCATCAGCCTTGTCAAAATCCAAAGGCCCTTTCCGGGTATAACTTTGTACTCCCAAAAATTAGGCACAGGAAGAGGCATATCAGAACGAGGTTTTGAGGCCAGATATACCATAAACCTATAGTTTCCTTTAATTTTATCCTGTAGTTTATAGAGGGACCAGAGCAAATTAAAGGCATAGATATTAACTCCTACTTTATTTTCAATGTTTGCCTCATTTCCATCTATTCCAATTATCATATTAGGCTAAAGCTTCTTCGTAAACTTCAAGTGTTTTTCGTGCAGCTTCATGCCAAGAGAACATCTTTAATCTCTTTTCCCCTTCCTTTACTAGACTCTTTTGTCTCAAAAGGGCTGTTTTTATACCATCCGCAATATCTGACTCATCATATGGATTAACCAAAATTGCTGCTTTTCCTGCTACCTCAGGAAGACTTGAAACATTTGAGGTCACAACTGGACAGCCACAGGCAAAAGCCTCAAGGATAGGCAATCCAAACCCTTCGTACAAAGACGGATAGACCAAGGCCGATGCGCTATTGTAAAGCCTTCTTAATTCATTCTTAGTCACTTGACCTGCAAAAATGACTCCCCTTTTGCCCTGAAATTCGGAGATCTTCTCTCCAACCACAATCAGTTTTAAGTCTTTACCCGCCTTAACTAAATCAAAAGCCGAAATTATACGATCTAGATTCTTTCTCTTGTTTGTACCGACAGCTAAAATAAAATTATCAGCACGATATTTTTTCCTAACCGAATCTTTTTCCTTTGAAGAAATCTTTTTATAAAAAGGGTCGACTGCCTCAGGAATAACTTTAATTTTTCTTCTGTCAAACTTTAAAAGCAGAAGATCCTCATAAGTTGCCTGGCTTGGAACAATGATTCTATCAACTTCCTTTTTTATCCACTTTAATCTATTTTTTGTTACCTCAACTATTTTGGGGTGTGTCAACTTTGGGAATCGCAAAGGAGAAAGATCGTGAATTGTTGTTACACGAAAACCATAAGAAGGAGGTTGAACCCAATCAGAAGAATGAAAAACATTAAGTCTCCCAGTAAAAGTTTCAACCGGCAAAATATGCCATTTGTTCCAAAGCCAATCAAGAAAAGTTGGAGGCAAATGGAAAATACGGCTTTTGACACGAGAGCCGTACTTATAATCAAGACTTTTAGCAAAGCTAATCAAGCCCTCTCTCCTTCTAAAAGAACCACCAAAAAGGAGATATTCGTTCTTTACATCAACTTCAAGAAGGCTTTTAACCAAGTTTTCAGTATAAATAGAAACTCCGGTTGAATAAACAATTTGCGATATATCAATTCCTATTCTCATTTGGTTTCTTATTATCTCATAAAATAAATTCAGGAGAGATATCTGTAAGTAGATTCTTCTAAAGTCTTTCTAACCTCATTCCAGTCAACATCAACCAAAAATTCAGGATCGGGTTGTTTTTCTGCTTCTTCAAAATAAACAAGAGATTTTAAAATATGAGACATTTGATAATTTACTCCCTTAAACTTCTTCTCAAAAAGAGCTAAAAGCTCACCAAGACCGAACTTCTGCAAAATAAAATAAAGATCAATAAAATCTTTTTTGCTTCCTCTTGAGGATATTGCTGAAAGCTTCATACAAGCAATATCTTCAAGGGAGGCAACCTTAACTTGATCAAATTCAAGAAAATCACCAACCAAAGGATACTTATATTCTAAAAAGCTAACCTTAACATCATCGATATATAAATCAAGTGTTCCTTTATCTTGATTAATAACCTTAGGATTAAGGGTTTTAAGTTTGGCCATTAGAATTTCAAACTTAGGAAAAGAAGAGGAAAAAAAATCAAGATCAATCGATTTTCTGTGCCCCAAAATCAAAGATAAAGCAGTGCCACCTGCAAGATAGAAGTTGTCTAAGACTTGAGTTTCTCTTATTTTTCTTAAAACCTGTCTTGTCTTTGAATCAATGGCTTTCTCAAACATAAAACCTCCTTTCTTGGAACCTTTAAAATTAAAGCATAAAAATTGGCACTTTTAAATGACAAGTTACGAGAATTCTTCAAAACATTTTTAATATCTTCAAGAGAATAAAGTTTTTTTAAATCTTCAAAATCACAAACATCACCAAATTCAAGAACCCTCTCTATGATAAATTCTTTGTTTTTATCCTTTTCTAAAGTGGAAAAATCTATATCCCAGAAAAGTTTCTTGAAATACAAAGGAAGACTACTCATTGATGCTTAATTATACCATTCTCAACTGAAAACTTAAAAGTCAAAAGTCAAAAATTAGATTACAGATTACAGAATACAGATTAGAGAATATAGAACAAAATTACAAATTCCAAATTACCCGCCTGCAAAAGCTATCGCTTTAGCGATTGCGGGCAGGCAAATTACAAATTCCAATATACAAACAAATTACAAGAACCAAATTACAAACCCATTAAGGAATATGGATTTAGGATTTAGGATTTAGGATTTAGGATTTAGGATTTAGGATTTATGAATTTTTGCTTTCTACTTACTACTTTCTACTTGCATTCCCTGCGTAATACATAATACAAGATACTAGATACAATCTTTCGGCCGGATTCGACTAGCTTTGACTAAATTCCGATAGCCGATAGCTGATGACTAATGTCCGACATCCGACAGCCAATGTCTTATGTCTGATATCCGATAGCTGATGTCCGAAGTCTGATGTCCGACATCCGAGATCCGACCTCTTTTACCTTTTAACTTTTACCTTTTACCTACCAAACAAAAATTTGTTAAAATCAAGGAATGAGTAAAAGAAAAATATTTATCGTCATTCCAGCTTATAACGAAGCGAAGGTTATTCATAAAGTTATTTCTGATATCAGAAAAGAGGGATTCAAAAATATAGTTGTGGTTGATGATGGATCAAATGATGATACAAAAAAGGTAGCTTCAAAAGCAAAGGCTAAAGTTTTAAGTCATTTTATCAACCGAGGAAAAGGAGCGGCTGTTAAAACAGGCCTTGAATACGCAAAATTAGAAAAGGCCGATATCGTGGTAACTATAGATGGCGACGGTCAGCATAACCCTAAAGATATTAAAAGAATGATCAAAAAAATAGATGAAGGATACGATATCGTTCTTGGTTCACGCTTTCTTAACAAAAAAAATAAAATGCCTCTTTTCAATAGATTAGCAAACCACCTTGCCAACATCATTGTCTTCCTAACTTACAGTCTCTGGGTTTCAGATTCCCAATCAGGATTCAGAGCCTACACAAGAAAAGCTTTAGAAAAAATAGACACAAGGCTTGATAGATATGAATTTGATAGTGAAGTAATAAGAGAAATAGCAAAACATAAAATCAAGTTCTGCGAGACACCAATAGATGTTTTTTACACCCAATACTCAATTTCAAAAACCCAAAAGCAAAGCCTAAAAAATGGAATAAAAACACTAATAAAAATTCTTATCTCATAGCTAAATACCTCTTAAACTTTAAATTGAATAACTTTTATATTAAGATATAAATATTATGATTTGGGGAATTTCTATTATCCGCTGGGTTTTAATAATTTTGGCCGTATTTATGGTAATTGATCGCGTCCTAAAATTCACAAGACGAGAATCAGGGCAAACACTTTTTAAATTGGTTTCATCGGTCCTGATATGGGGAATCATTCTAGCTATTTCAATTTATCCCGATTTTGCCTACTTTATCGCCAGAAAACTAGGTATGGGAGAAAATCTAAACACTTTAATTTTCTTTGGTTTTGTAGTTGTTTTTATGCTTATCTTCAAAATCTTGTCTATTATTGAACATATAGAACAACAAATAACTGAAGTGGTAAGAACCACCGCTATCAAAAAAGAAATAAAAAAATAGATGCTTCACTTGGTAAAAGAAAGTGCAAACAAGATAAAAGAAAAAATTCAAAGCAAAACGCTCCATTTCCCTAAAAACAAAAAAATTGTAGTTTATCCACTGCCAATTTACAAAAATCAGCTGGCAGACGCAAAAAAAGAAAAAATAGAAAAATTTTATGGAAAAATAGACGACAAAAAAGCAGCATTAAAATTTGGAGCCAAAAATATAAAAGAATTTTCCTTCTGGGCATGGAGAAGCTGTGGTATAGCTTGCCTTCAGATGATCCTCAAAAACAACAAAAAAACTATGGAACTCGTTAACGATGGCATTCGAAAAAATGGCTATATATTCAAAAACGATATCGGCTGGAAGCATCAAGCTCTAGTTAAAATTCTAAAAGAATATGATTTCAACGCAAAAATAATTCGAATCATAACTCCTTTTGATATCGCACTTAACATACGAAAAAACAGATATGTGATATTATCGGTCAAAAGCAAGACCGGGGGGCATATGATTTTAATTTTTGGTCTCAAGACAGATGAGAAAGGAAAGATAAAAGAATTCTACTATTTTGACCCTATGGAAAAACCAGAATCCAAATTTCCTAAACTAGACTTTGAAAAATTAAAGCAAATATCTAAAAAGCAAGGAATTTTCGTATGGAAACAGGAATAGATAACCCAAAATTTATCAACCTTAATAAAGGCAAAAAAGAAATAGGCTGGTGGAAAGACAAACCACAAAGTCTAATTCAAATTCCTGATACAGGTAATTCATATCGTCTGATTTATACTTTAAGATCAGAAAAAGAACCAAAAGAAGCAAGAGCTGAAGTCCTAATTGCCATAGAAGAAGCTGGAAGAATGTGGAGAAAAAAGCTAGAAGAGAAACGTATCAAAGCAGACAACTTATTTATCTCTATTACCTCTCTTTTACGCGGCCAAGAGCTTCAAGAAGAAATAAAAAGAAAAAGCGTAAATGCAAATGACACCAGCTCACATCTTTTTGGTGCTGCAGCCGATATAGATCCCAATGGATTTTACCTTTTAGAGAAAGGGAACTTTACTCCCATAAATAGTTCAAATTATAAAAATATAGAAGATCTAAGAAAAGCTCTTTTTGAAACACTGATTGAGATGGAGAAAGAAGAGTTGATAAGTTTTATTCCAGAATTTGAACCAAGAGAAGACAATAAATCCACTCTTTCCTGCTTTCACATCTGCCCCAACCCAGATATAGAAAAAATGTTAAAAGGTGAATAATCTCACTTGCCCATCTTCCCTTTTAAAATCATCTCCAAAACACCAATACTCAAGCCAAAATCATAAACAATTTTAAATATCAAAAACCTCAACTCCATATTTTTTATCCCCTTAAAAAGTCCCAACACCAAAGAAACCGGCAAAGAAGCTCTTATTAAAGCTACTAAATAACCCAAATAACCCATTTTATACTTTCTTTTCCCTACCCACTTTGCATGATTATAAACCTCGCTCAAGCTTTCAGGGTTTTTATGATAAAAAATTGCGCCTTCTGCATTTTTGGCTTTATAACCAAGTTTTCTATAAAGACTCCAATCATCATCATAACCACCAGCTTCAAAGCCATTAACTCTTTCAAATTCGCTTTTTAAAATTGCCCTAAAAACAGGCTGAAAATCAGGATAATTTTTAGGGTGGCGACGTTTTTCTTCCCAATTCTCGTTGATATTCCAGCACCTGGCCCAGATATTGTCCCAATTTGAGACGTACTCTTCCTTGCTAAAAGTTCCCTTAGCTTTGCCTAAGACTATTGGCTCAACCAATTTTTTCAAGAAGTCCTTGTCAAAGGTCATATCAGCGTCAACAAAAACCAAAATTTCTCCTGTCGCGCTTTTTGTGCCCAAGTTTCTTGCCGCACCTGCGCCAAGATGGGACTCCCTTATCACTTTTAACTTTAAATTTTCAACTTTTAACTCCGACAAAACCTCCCAAGTTTTGTCGGTTGATCCATCATCAACCACTATAACCTCAAAGTCTTTATAAGTTTGATTTGCCAAAGACCTCAAGCACTTCCCAATTACTTTTTCCTCATTGTAAGTTGGAATAATTAGTGACGTTTTCATTTCTTTGTAATTTAAAAAGGCCAAAATTTTTTCCCACATCTGTTAGTTTAATTGCTTCTTTATAACCAAAGCTTTGTATCTCCCAAACCTGAGTTTCAGAGAAATTGTAATCTAACGGTGCCAAAACATAAAGGGTTTTTGAGATGGGATAGTCCTCAACACCCAAAGGAGAAATGTTATTATTGAATCTCAAATAATATCTTAAGATATGACCCCGGGTATCAAAATCGTTGATAACAACAACATTAAAGTCAAAAGGATTATCTCTTTTAATTTGTGAGGTAGCATAACTAATATTTTTTATAGTAAGGTCTTTCGGCATGCCGGTCGGTCTATCAAATTTCACCAATGAGGAACTGATATTGAAGAAAAGATAAACAGTCACAAGCAAGCATACTATCAGTTTGTTTTTATCCCAAATTTTAAACAATAAATACCCTAAAATTAGTGCGACAACTGGCCAAAATTGCAAAAAATGATAATACGCAATTCCTGAAATTTCAGGTTTACTTATTGCATCAAGAAAATATTGCCATAAAACAGTTAGATTGTAAAAATTATGTCTCATGTCAAAAATTATCAGAGGCAAATTCGGAATTAACGACGAAGATATAAAAATCAAAAACGATTTAACACGCTCCTTTGATAAAGCCAGCGTTAAGATCAAAACCAGTAAATAAGTAGGCAAGTAAAGATATTCCAATGAAATTCCGACACCTGAAAGAATTCCCAACCAAAATACTTGCCAGTATTTAAATTTTGTTTTTTCTTCATGTAACAAGTACAAAGTCAAAACACCAACTAGTGGTAGATAATTCAAAATCCAAATAAAGAGCGAGTGGTAGATCATATAATTGTTAAATAAAAATAATATTAGAGAAAAGGTCGCAGTTTTTTTACCAAACATCCTCTTAGTAACCATGTAAAAAATCAGGGCGGTGAAAATGTTCAAAACAGAAAAATAAATAGATATTGGCAATACTTGATAATTAAAAACAAATAGTAATGGAATCAAAGAGTAGCTAAATAAAGACCCTGAAAAGATTTTAAGTCCTCGCGAAGTGATTCTTTGAACATTTTCAATTCCAAGAAGGGAAAATTTCTCTTTGATCATATTAGCCGAAGTTTCCAGACTTATCGCCTGCTCGGGACCAAAAGTAACTCTATTCTCAAAATTATAAAAACGAACAACCACTGCGACCAGAAAGATCACAATTACCAATAAATTATTTTTTGATAATATTTTTTTGAAAAAGTTCTTCATATCTCTCGGCAATTTTATCCCAATCAAACTTCTTTGCCTGAAGCCGTGGAATATTTTTCCAATCCTTATTCAAGGCCAAATCTAATGCCTTTGCGTATGAATCAATATCAGTCGGGTCAACTAAGACCCCAGCATCTCCAACAATTTCCCTGCGAATAGGATCGTCTGTTGCCACAACAGGAAGACCACAAGCCATCGCCTCAACCAAGACATTTCCAAAAGCTTCGCTTGATTCAGATGGCAGTGTAAAAACATTCGCCGCCTGATATATTTTTGGCATCTTCTCAAATGGGATGCTAATAACATTGAAGCGGTCCTTTCCTAAAATCTTCAATCCATAATCTATAATCTCCTGCTTTTTGTCTCCTCCCCCACCAGCAATAACCAGCTTGGCATCTTTTAACCTTGAAACCGCTTCTATCGCAAGCTCAAGTCTCTTTGACTTAACAAAAGCACCCACCGCAAGAACTGTCTTTACTGCTTTTTTTTGTAATTTGGTTCTTGGAGCTTGGAATTTGTTTACATCTACTCCATTTGCAATCTCTACTACTTTAACAAAAGGATTTGCCTTCTTTGCCCAATTTTTGGCTTTTTCAGAAAGTGCAACAAAAACATCAGGAAAGCACCAAAGATTATTCCTATCATCCCACCCTATCCCTGATTGGCCGGAAATAATCATCTTGCCACCATAGAGCCAGGTTACAATCCTCAAAATAGCAGGCATAAAACCGCCATTTACAGGAATGATAATATCGTATCTTTCTTTCAAAATCTGGGTTAAAGACTTAAGGGTAAAAATAAAAATAACTCTGTTTTGGTAATCAAGAAAAACCCGCCTTAAAAAACGATCAGTAAAATCTTTTCTATCAGGATCAAATTTTATAGAAACCTTTTGAATTTTATAAACCTCTTTACCCTCTCTATCTCCTGCCTGAAAAACAGTTACCTGATGATTTTTAGACAAACGACTGGCAAGCTCTTTGACAAAAGTCTCAGCTCCTCGATTAACTACCCCGTTATAGATATTTAAAAAAGCAATTTTCATTTACGCTTGAGTACTTCTATATTACCAATCTTATCCTTCAAATCATAATTTTCCTTTACATAACCATACAACTTTTGTGGCACATAAGAAGAAAGGCCAGAATCGGTGTAAGGATAAAGTAAAATCAAATTAGGTTTTTCTTCTTTAAGATCGTCGATTTCCTTTTCTTCAATTCCAGGCAAATTTTGATACCATGGAAGTTGAGGCACCCAAGGACGAGTGGCTGGCAAAGTATCACTTAAAGGATAGACGCTGTCCCACCAGTTAAGAACAAGAATTTTCTCACCAGGACTAGTACTTTTCTTAACATAAGAAATAACCTCTAGGACTTCTCTTTCGTAAAAACGTGTGCCTTTGCCACAATTTTTTAAGCAAAAAGACAAAACCAAATAAAAGGACGCCAAAAAATAAAAGGCTAAAAACAATCGGAGAAAAAAAGAGCGAAAATTAAGATTTGATATTAGAAGAGAAGTGGCGATCGCAAGATAAGGAATTGCAGGTTGAAAATGGAAAAACTCAAAACGAGGAAAAGCGCCTAGAAAACCAGCAAAAGCCCATAAAAAAAGATTTAAGATTTTGGATTTTTGATTTAAGAACAGAGGTAAAAAAATTAAGAAAGGAAAAAGACTAGCAAGAATATTTCTTAAAGCTGGAAATTGTATCTGCCCTTGAGATTTGGGCAAAACAAAAATTCCAAATTTAATTGCCCAATTCCAGAAATCAGGCAAAATACCCAAAGCATAGACTAAAACAAAAAACAACGAGAAAACAATTACCGATCCCCCTACAAACTTCAATATTCTACCCTTTAAATGTCTGACCTTTAAAGATAGTCGCACAATAATTGAATAAGATATGGGAATCAAAAACCAAAAAGCGGTTTGTTTTGAAAGAAAAGCCAAAGCCCAAAAGACGCCCGCCCAAAACCAATCTTTCCTTAAAGCAAAATAAAAAGAACAAAAAGCAATAACACCCATATACAAATCAAACCAAAGGCCATTCCCTTCATAAAAAATCATCCAAAAAGAATAAAACAGAACTGAAAAAAGTGCTGTCTTTTTATTCCAGATTCTTTTGACTACAACAAAAATCAATAAATCAAATAGCAAAATTAAAAGCCAGGTAAAAATCTTAAGTTGAATTATTCCAACTCCAAAAATTTTATAAAAAATAGAAAGATCAAGAAGCATCAAAGGTGTGTGAGCAATTGCGATATCAGAGTAAGGCAGCCAACCTTTTATCATCAAATACGGCCAAAACAACATCTCAGGCCAAGCAGTAAAGCGAAGCCTTAATAAAAGAAAAAAGTGTATACCGGTGATTAGAAAAAACAAAAAAGTAATTTTTTTCCAGCTCATTTTATTTCATTAAAGCCAAAACAGATTTTTCTTCAGAATTATACATAAAAGTATACTTTCCAGAAAAACTTTCATTAATAAAAAGATCCAAAACATTATGTGCTAACATCAACCTAGCATCTCTTTCAAGATTTAAATCACTCAAATCTATCACTCTAGTAGAAGGCATATCCACCAAACTCCCTTCAACCCTTTTAACAACATTTTCTATAGAAACCTTTTGCCAACTTGGAAATACATGCCAGGCAATTTTGGGAAAAACAGATCTACCCCCAAACAAAAATAGAAGCACAAGACACACCAAGATTGTCTTAAAATCAATCTTCCGCATAAAGAGAGAAATATAAATAGACAGATAAATAGAAGGAATATAAAGATAATACAACTCGCGTCTTGCTCCAAAGAACATAACTGGAAAAATTGTCATAGCAAAAATTAATAAAAATAAAACCGGCTTTAAATCCTTAAATAAAATAGGCAAAAAACAAAGAAAGAAAATCAATGGCCAACCCACATAAAAAGAAATAGCAGAAACAAGATTAGCAAAATCAAAAGTAACTCCATAGGATTTAACAAAAGATAAAGACTTAACAACAAACAAGAAATAAGATTGATATAAAGCATACAAAAACAAAACTATAAAAAACGGAAAAGATTTTTTAACATTTATTCCTTTAATATAAGAAATCGCTAAGATAGCAAAAGGAAGACTATACGATAATTCTTTAGAAAAAAGAGCTAAGACATAGAAAATCAGAGAGAATAAGATGTTCTTGGGATACTTCAAAAACAAAAAGATAGAAATTAGACAAAATAAGGCTGCTGATATCTCGTGAATATTGGAAAAATAAAATAAATACAACCTATTGAACAAAACAGATAAAAAGAAAGCGACAAAATCGTTGGAGCTGATTCTTTTTAAGATAAAAAACAGAAAAAACAAATTAAGAGTGTGAATTAAAAACATCAAAATAATATAAGGAGCAGGATTTACTTTAAAGATCTCGAATAATGTTCCAAAAAATATGTAACCTATAAACTTCCTATACCCAAACATATCGCCATGAAGAAGGAAGTCAATAATCATTTTAAGGACTCCGTGATCCTTAAAATATTCAAGCACTCTAAAATCATCGACAGAAAAATATAAATTAGTACGAAAGGCAAAAAGCAGGTGCAAAAAGCTCAAAACGAATAAAAGCAATAAAAAGATAAAATTACTTAGACCTCTTAATTTAGATGCATTTCTCATTCTTAAGTTTTAATTTTAAACAATAAAAAACTTATTCTTTTTCAGAAATTACCAAAAGATGTGATCCCCAATATTTAAAAGGATAAATACCCGTTCTTCCTAAAAAACCAAAAATTCTCTGATAGAAAGATCGATTCGGTAATTCTTCCTCCCAACAAGAAGAGTAGTATCTTATGGTTAAACCTTTGTGTTTCAAAAACTTTAGTAAACTACCTAAATACGGCTCGATAGTAGTATCATCATCTATTTGATATTTCTGGCCTGTGTTTAAAGGCTCAACCTTATTCCAAGAAAGACTTTTAGAAAACATAAAATCATTAACCAAACCAGCCATTAATTTTATAAATCTGTTTCCTCTGTAAGGAGGAGAAGCTCTATTAGGAGCTCCAAAGTTTGGAGAAACTATTAAAAACAAACCACCCGGCCTTAAAACTCTAATAGCCTCTTCTATTACCCTGGCAGGATCATCCAGATGTTCAAAGACAAAAGCAGAATAAACCAGATCAAAACTATCATTTTTATAAGGAAGATTTTCAAGATCACCAACCAAAAAATTCAAATTTGGATATTTCTTTCTAGCAATAGAGATGGCTTTACTACTAATGTCTATACCGTATCCTTTCTGACCTTTCTTGACTAATTTAGAAAGTCTCGTACCATCTCCACAACCCATATCCAATATATCACTAGCTCTCGAAGCTAAATCTAAGAGTTTCTTCATAGCTGGATGCTCCAAACTAGAACTGCCAGATTCCGCAATCTTATAATAATAAGTTTTAAACCAAATATTTTTCAAAAGTATTTCTTTCAATACCCAACACCTCCTTTTTTCCAAAATCTCCTTTTCAGCTTTTTTGGAAAAGTTTCAAA
The DNA here is from genome assembly GCA_013426185.1 of Candidatus Woesebacteria bacterium. NCBI lineage: Bacteria > Candidatus Woeseibacteriota > Candidatus Woesebacteria bacterium. Next base: position 278,379 of record CP058602.1, read on the forward strand.
AAATGCTCTAAGAACATAATACCCACTTCTTTTCTGCCATGGGTCAAAAACAAAATCCGGCCTTTTTTGATAAAAAACTTCAGGATATTTAAAACCACGAGGAAAAGGAATTCCAAGTTCATACTTATACTTAATATTTCTTTTAATAACCTCTTTATCCTTAAAAACGGTTGAGGATCTCACAAGATGAGTGAAGTGAAGATAATAATCATCAAGATGAAGCCTTTTCTTATTATCTCTTTTCTGGATCAAAACCCCATCCCCATCATAAATACCCTGTCTTCCATGAGGATTTGAAAAATGAAGTCCTGGAATTTTTCTATTGAAAAATCTTATGGTCAAATGCCCTGTCACGCCATCAATACTATACCTTCCAGCTTCTTCTTCCTGATAATGATAAATATCTCCAACTAAGTTGTAATACCTATGAACCAATGACTCTAAATCATCACCCCTTTTATTAATAACATCAATCGCTCTTTTTATACCATCCTCCCACCAAACTTCATCGCCATCTAAAATCATCACCCAATCACAATTTGAGGCATCTAGCATCTCCTGCCTTACTTCTGTAAATTTTTGAGAGTCTACCTCACCTACTTGGCGAAAGCTGATTTTATCCCGATACTTTTTTACTAACTCCTTTTCAATTTCTATGCTTCTGTCTGTACTTCCCGTATCCCAAAGAAGAATCCTGTCAACATAAGGCGCAACTGAATTAACAGCAAACCAAAGCCACCGCTCTTCATTTTTGACAAGAGTATGAACAAAAACAGATTTATGAATCATGATTTAAGATTTATGATTTAAGAAAACCTTAGACTTCTTTATAATCCCCTGCAACAATTTGTGACACACATCCGCTTGATTCTTAAGAGTAAGATATACATTCTCATCAATGTAACCCACATCTTTAGATATAATCAGCTGATTTTTTAATTCCACTAAAGAACCCTGAGCTAAATAATAAAACTGAATTTTCTCCTTGTAAGTCTGCCTCCCAAAACCCTCAGCAATATTACTAGTAACCGAGATGGAAGATCTTCTTATTTGATCAATCAAAGAATATCTTTCAGATCTTGGAAATTTATCTGTAATCTTATAAAGCATGAGAACTAGCCTATGCCCTTCTTTCCACACATCAAGATCAGTGAAATCCCTGATTCTATTTATGTTTTTATTCATAAATCATAAATCAAAATTCTATAATCCAGTTCTTGATCTTTAAGTTAATCTGTTAATTGTTATATTGTGATTTTTTTGTAATTTGTACTTTGGAATTTGTACTTTGGAATTTGCCTGCCCTGAACCGAATTTATTCTGGTTCAAGGTTTAGGATTTAGAATTTATTGTGTAATACTTAATTACTATTCCCCATGTATAAACCAAAAGAATTGTGTTTGTGATTCCAAATGTAATCGTTGGACCAAAGGCACCAAATTTTGGAATTAAAAGATAATTTAAAACCAAAATTGCCGCCGTCTGAAAAACTGAAAAAACACCAATAATCTTAGGTTTTTTCATTGCATAAATGATGGCCGAGACCGAAGGAGCAGTAAATAAAAAGGGAATCATAGAAAGAGCCAAAGCCTGAAAGACTTTAAACGATTCAAGATATTTAGTGCCAAAAAGAAAAAGAACAAAAGGCTTGGCAATTATCACCCAGAAAATTATCCCCAAACTGATACCAAGTAATGCCAAAACAGATTTTAGGATAAACCTCTTTTCCTTCTCCTTATCTCCCATCGAAGCAAGGCGTGGAGAAATAACAGCTGCAAAACTTGATGTTAAAACAGCAATAAAAAAAGCAAGACGACTGGCAACTGAATAATAACCAGTTACAGTTGCGCCAGCTAAAGCCGCAAGCATCTGGATATCCGCCCTTCCTGAAATAGAAGATAAAATTCTGTTTACTCCAAGCCAGCCGGAAAATTTAACTAAATCAAGATAAATGTCTTTTTTCGGTTTTGCCCTTAAAAAATCAAAACCCAAAACAAAATAGGTAACAACTACTGTAACAAGGCCGGTCAAAGCAAAAGCAAAAAGGGATTTTGATAGAGTAAGCCCAGCAAGAGCAAAAAGCAAAACAAAAACCACACGGCCAAAAGAGTAAGAAACCTCAACGAGCATTGAGGAAGAAAATCTCTTGTAAGCCTGAAGAACAGAAGAAACAAAACTTGATAAAGAAAGACCAATAAGAATAACTATCGCCCAGTAAACCAAAGAGATATCATCACTTGCCAAAAGTCTATTTGAAATAACGCGACCAAAAGCAAAGAGGATAAACGAAATAAAAAGAAAAAATAAAACTCTAATCACCAAACCCGCTTTTATGTATTCCTTTGCTTTTTTATCTTCACCCTGCTTGATACTCGCTATAAAGTTAATAAGCGCCGAACTTACACCAAGATCAAGAATAGGAACTATCATCAAGGCAAGATTGTTGACAGCCGAAAATACTCCGAAGTCAGAAACTGAAAGAGCTCTTGCCACAAACCAAGTGAAGACAAATCCCAAAAAAGCCGTGGCCACATTGCTGAAAAAAAGAATGTAAGTATCCCGCGCAGTAGATGAGCGAGCCAGGCCAAAAGCTTTGTCAAAATATCTTCTCACTCCTCTATTTTAACATTGAAGCGACAAAAGAGAGAGTAGCAAGTAGGAAGTAGTAAGGAGACTCAATTTCTAAGCACTAATATCTAAATTCTAAACAAATTACAAGTTCCAAATTCCAATATACAAACAAATTACAATAAAAAGAGCATAAATCCTAAATTCTAAATCCTAAATTCTAAATCCTAAATTCTAAATCCTAAACCCTGAACCAGAATAAATTCGATTCAGGGCAGGCAAATTACAAGAACCAAATCATAAATCATAAATCCTAAATCCATATTCAAGAGTCAAAAATTAGATTATTGATTATAGATTGTAGATTATAGAATTTGGCTTTCTACTTTCTACGTTCTACTTTCTACTTAAATTTCTTTTAACTTTGCACTTTGAAGTTTTACGTTGTATCCGTATACTAGTACACAGACCAAACAAAGAAAGTCAATAAAAAAGGAAAACTAAAGCTATTTATCGATGTTAATACATCTACAACGATGATAAAGGTAAAAGGATACCCTTTAAAGGCCTGGCCTTTAAAAGGTTCAAGAATCAACCTTAATTATCACCTCTTTAAAAGCTTCGACAAAAGGAACACAAGCCGTAAAAAATCTACCGTTCTCAATCAATAAAGAAGGAATCGTTAAATAATAATAATTTTCCCTCTGCACTCTTTTCCTGTAAAATCTATTGTGCAGTTCGGCGTATAACTTAGCGGGTTTGATATTATGTTTGGTATAGACAAAATATTCAAATAAACCGTTAACCAGAATTTCCTTCGTCTTAAACCAGAGATATGCCCAAAATTCATCTTCTGGAGCAATCTTTTTCACCAATCTCAAAGCAAATTCATAAGCATTCTTTTCTTTCAGATACCGCCCTGCTTGAGAACCACTTTCCAGCAAAATTTTTTCGTGTCTTGCGTGTCCTAATTCATGAACAAAAGTAAATATCTCGGGAAGTGTTTTTGTCACCAAATCGCATCTTATTTCAAATACATCCTTTCCACTGTTATAAATACAGGAGGCCTCTTGGTTCTTTCTTTTTATTCTTATCTTATTAATTAATTCTTTTGCTTTAGGGTCTGTCTTTTTCCAAACTCTATAAATTTCGTCTATTTCGTATTTCTTTTGAGACCTGTGAGCAGGAAAAGGGAGATAAAATTCTGACCAATATTCTCTTGGAGTACCTTTTTTAAATTTCACCTTTTCATTTATAAAAGAAATTATTACATCCGAATTCTCAACAAAATTCTTTAAATCATTCTCGGGAATTTCACTTTTTTCTGATATCTCCTCAATAAAGTTTTTATAACCTTTGTAAACAGAGGATTTATTTAGAAGCTTTACAAACCTGGCAAAACTCCTATCAGCTTCTTTTAGATCTTTCTCATACTTTTTAAACTTCCTCAACTTCTCAGCATAATCGACCCGCGCAAAAAAGATTCTTCTCAATCTTTTTGCTTTAACATCAGTTACAAGACTTCTTATTTTATGAAGTTCTAATCCTGCTTCAAACAAAGTAGCCTTATAAAGAAGATCTTTATTCTTCATCACTAATCTTATAAAAATGGGGTGGGTAGAAACATCGAGAAAGAAATACTTGGTTTCAACCCACCCCCAGGTTGGCTGGTTATTCTAAAAGGTCATTAGTTTGAACCGTCCTGCCTAGCTTGATCCATGGCCTCTTTTGCCTCGGAGTCACTAACTCCCGTGTCTTTAGCTGCATCCTTGTAAGTATAACCATCTCTCGTTGCAAGCCACTCAGCTACTTCGTACGAAAGTTGGCTAACCTCCGGCTTGGTATCCTTATCGTCACTCTTCTTATCTCCAGGTCCCATAGTTAACCTCCTTACAATGTAAAAGTGCCAGCCAACCTTTAATAATCATATTTTAAAATAAATAGGCTTAATTTTCAAATTCTTCTACAGGTCACAGACTTTTTAGACATTCCTCATTTCTCAATAAGGTAGCCTAATGGTGGTTTAAAGCCAAAAGACTCATGGAGTCTTTTGCTATTATAGAATATCAGATATTCTGCTAGTTTTTCATAAAAGAGTTTGGGATGATAGATTAAATCTGAATTTGGTTCTAAGAATTCTTCCTTTAAAGTTCTTTGATATCTTTCAATTACTCCATTAATTTTGGGACAAAGAGAGGATAAATAAAGTAATTGGTAATTTGTCTTTTTGAAAGATATTTTTCAAAGATTCCTTGGAATTCTAACCCATTATCAGTCTGGATGGATCTAATTTGTCCTGGGTAAACTAACTCCAAATTCTTGAAGAAGTCTAAGGTATTGAAACTATTAAGCTTAAAATAGGGTAAAGAAAAACCAAATTTGAGCTTGATATTACAAGCAGAGTAAAGATAAAGTTTTACTTCTTGGCCAACTTCAAGCTAAACAAAATTGACAAGGTCCGTCCTTGTCACTTAGCATCTACAATCTTCAATTTTTCAAAACCATAATAAGCGGCGACACAGGATGAAACCCAGCCTTTATTATCGGTAAAACTATCAAGACCGCCCACCGGTTTAATATTTTTAATTTCAGGAAGATTTTTAACTTCCCTATCCCAGCTAACAGCATAGTTTGCTATCTCGGATCTAACAGACAACCAGTGAGAAAAGACCGACCTGGTCAAAAAGAAAATAGCAAAAAAATTTAAAAACAAAATAAGCACAAACATCTTTTTCTTAATAAAATCCGAAGAAAAATAATAATTGAACAAGCCAAAAAGAGAAAGCGAAATAATATAAAAAGAAAATAAAACAAAATAAAAGACAATAAAAAGAGTCCTTTCAGGAGGAATTATAGACATTGAATAATATCCGGAGAAAATAACCGCCATTGTAGAAAAAACTATATTTGCCAAAGCAAAAACTAAAATCAAAACCGTCTTTTTAGGATCGATTTTTATCTTTTTAGCAAAAAATAGAGTTGACGCAAAAATAATCAAAAGAGAATACAAAAAAGGCTTAAGACTTGCCATTCTCAAAAGGTACCATTTTGTGGCAAGAACTGAGGACTTAATAACAAAAACCAAACTCTCAGGCTTTGTGACAGTCAGACTTCTTGCATCATTGCCAGGTGAAAGAGACATCAAAAAGAGAGAGACCAAAACTCCCAAAAAACCTGAAATAACAAATTTTAATCTTGACTTTAAGCCATCAAGCTTAAGAATATATAAAGAAGAAATAACTAAAAATATAAAGACCAAAAGACTAAGCGCAAAAGCTTCAGAAAAACCGGAAGCAATAAAAAGCAAAATGAAGCCCAATAAAAACCTGCGCTTATTTTCCCGAAGAATAAGAAGCGATAAAAAGGCATTCAAAAATACAAAAGGAATAGTGTAATTTAAAGAACCAGTCTGCCAATAAAAAGACTGAATTATATTCGGCGCATTGATTAAAACCAAAAGAATAAAAACCACGGAAAAGATAATACTCTTAAAGAAGATAACACGAGAGGTCAAAACCAAAAGGGAAAATAAAACTAAAGGCAATATCCGAACAATCCACGGACCCATTGATTCAAACAAATCAGTAAAAAAGACAGCAGAATATCTCCCTGTCCAACTTTTCCACCAGCCAATCTGCGCCCCGATAAAGCCATTATTCCGAAGAAAAACTGCGGAACAAAAATCATCAACCCAATAACGGACGTAAAAAGAAGTGGTAATTATAAAATAAAGGCAAATTGAAATAAAAACGAGGTAAGTAAAATAGATGAGAAACCTTTTAAAAATAGGCATCAGATTACAAGCTCCAAATTACAAATCACAAATTACAATTTACAAACAACTAACAAATTACAATATACAAATTACAAATCACAATATACAAGCACCAATAAACAAATTACAAGCTACAAATCACAAATCACAATATACAAATTCCAAATCACAAATTAACTCAAAACTTAAAAATCAAAGTCAAAATTACTTAAATTTATTTATTATTGACGAAAGAATATTTCTGATTTCGATGCACTCTTTAATCAAATTTTCAAGTTCGAGCTTAAACTTTGGTTCGGCCTCGAGTAAAATATCCAACCAATAAGAAGTCTCTTTGGCTTCTTTTCTAGCAATTTTCAGCCTAAGGACAGAATCTTTTTTACTCAAGCTATCATTTGCTTCTCGATAATTGGCACCAACACTTGTGGCAGACCTTACAATTTGACTAATCAAAGGTATATTAATACTGTTTTTAGGAAGTTTCCTGCAAAGAGAAATCACATCTTTTGAGAAGGCTAAAGTTCTTTCCTCTAAGTCGTAAACCTTCATATTATTTTGTTATCAATTGTAATTTACTTCTTGGAATTTGTGATTTGTTTATTGAGATTTGTTATTGTTTGTAATTTAGAATTTGGAGCTTGGGATTTGTTTGTAATTTGTGATTTGTAATTTGGAATTTTAACCAGAAGTATTGCTTTTGCATCCATTCTTTCATAATTCTTGGAGGGCTCAATCTGATACACACCCTTTAATTCATATTCTTCTGCAATTTTGTCGCATCCATCGCATTTCCATTTAGTCTTATCTTGCGGGTTTTCAAAAATCATTCTCCAATCCTCACCCATATAATAATTCGGGTCGTCAATTTTATAGCTTGTCAGATAAATCGCGTCAAAAGGTATTGTTTGAGTTTTTTCGTCAATAAGTTGTTTTGGCTCAAGAGGAAACCAAACGGTTTTGCGTTCTCCATACCAAGTGCCCCAAGTATCAAGATTTGTAACAATCACCTGGTTTGGCTCTGTATTCTCCTTTAAAATTTTTGAGAGTTCTACATAAACAGGTGGCTTGCCAACATTATGTGTCCTTGCCTCAAAGCGTGAGTCAAGAAGTAAAATTCCAAGAGTTTGACCAACAGCTAAGAAAAGCACCAATATACAAGATCCAATAAACAAAAAGCTTCGCTTTGTAACTTGCTTGGAATTTGTTTGTGATTTGGAATTTGGAATTTGTAATTTGGAGCTTGGAATTTGTTTGTAATTTGTAATTTGGAATTTGTTAATTATTCCAACCAGTGTTCCTACTCCAACTATATAAACCAAAGGCACAACGGGATGTATGTATCTAAAAAAAGGAATTCCAGCTGCTGTTACCAAAAGAGTTAAAACTACCATAAAAAAAGACGCTACTTTAAAGCCAGTCTGAAGAGTAGTTTGCCCTTCTTTTGTCCTATCAAAAAGAGAAAATAATCCGATTACAAAAAGAGTAAAAAGATAAGGATTCAAAATTTGTGGCATCAACTTGTAAAAGTTGTAAAGGTTGTAGAAAACTTTCTTGAAAAGAGAAAGAAAATTAAAAGATTGTCGCGGCAAACCGCGCAAAGCGTCAGAAACTGCCATATTAGGGCTGTGCTGAAGAGAAACAAAATTGCCGATTGAAGTTACAGAATAAAGGAAGAACCTTCCTTGAAACTTTGGAATTAGAAAATAATCAACCAAAAGGCCAAATAAAACTAGACTTAAGAACCAAGACAAAGCCTTTTTTGGTTTAAAATTAATAAGTAACCAATAAAGAATAATTCCTGCGATATAAATAAAGGCTTGAGTGCGGGTAAAATACATTAAAATCAAAAAGAAAAACATCAAGAAATTAGCCCATTTTTTCTTCAAAGAAACAAAATATAATGAGGCAACTATCTGAAAAATAAAAGTAGATTCTGAAGCCCCACTTGTTGCATAGTCAATTAGATTATAATTTGCGCCAACTGCCAAAGTAGAAAGGAAGCCTATTAGTTTTGAATTGAAGATCTTTTTTGCAAGAAGATAAACAAAGACTAAAGTTAAAAGAAAATAAAAAAAGGAATTGGCGATAACTGCAAAATCAGAAATTCCAAGGATTTTGAAAAAGAAAGCAATTGATAAAGAATGAAAAGGCAAAATGCCAGTGTTTTGGAAAAGAGGTTTTTCCAAAACTTCAAAAATCCTTTCTCCCCAAAAAGAAAAACTTGTCCCCCACCCCCTACCCAAAACAAAATTCCTAGCAACATCAGCATATTTTGCAGAATCAGAAAAAGTGAGATAAAAGTCCATATTCATTCAGACTTAGTATACCTCCCCAAAATCTCGCTGACAAATTTAATAATCATTAAAAAGAATAATATATATACAATTACAAGGTAAACCATTATAATAAGGAAAATTAGTAAAATAAAAAGGAGAATGAAAAATCTCATAAGAAAATTAATTAATAAAGCCGAAAGAAATAGTTATTTTTCTGTGTTAAAGACTATTTACCACAAGACTCCTGCCTATAATAGGCTGTTAAAAAAACAAAAAGAATTAAAATCAAAAGAAAAATCTATCATTAAAAAATATCTCAAGAATAATTTCAAGATAAGGTACGATCCATTTTCAGGAATAAAGTACATCAAAAATTCATTTGGTAGTGTCCTGTTACCCAAAATAATTGGGTCTTATGAAGAACCTATACAGGAATGGATTAATCAGGCTATTAAAAGAAAATATTATAAGGTAATCGATTTGGGTTCTGCAGAGGGATATTACGCTATAGGCATGGCAAAAAATTTACCACAATCAACTGTCTTAGCAAGTGACATAGATCCAAAAGCAAGGCACCTTTGCCGAATTTTAGCAAGAAAAAATAACTGTAATAATATAAAAATCGTAGGGAAGCTAGATCACCAAAGATTAAACAAGGAAATTATTAGAAATAAGACAATAATAATATGCGACATTGAAGGGAATGAGTTAGAACTGTTAGAACCAAACAAGGTTAAAAAATTAAATTTTTGTGATATTATTTGCGAACTACATGACGATCTAGTATCAAATAACATAACAGAAGAAATGATAAAAAGATTTCATAAAACACACTCTATAGAAATAGTTGTAGATAGACCAAGAGAAAAAAATAGATATAAAATACTAAACTCACTACAAACAGATATTGTATCTTTCATACTAGACGAAAGAAGATATGGTATATCAAGATGGGCAAGATTAATAAAAAACAATAATAAAAAGACAAGCAAGACTTCTCATATATGAAGATAAACATAGGTTGCACCTCAGATAACAACTACTCACAACACCTTGCGGTTATGCTAGAGTCCCTTTTTTACAATAACAAAAAACACAAAATCAAAGTCTACATATTCACAAACGATATAGATAAAACAAATCAAGAAAAGATACTAAAGGTATCAGAAAAACACAATCAAAAGATAGTATTTCTTGGAGTTAAAATACCAAAAGAAATAAATAAAATTAGAATACCTGAAAAACATATCAGTATTAACGCTTACTACAAAGTATTGATACCAGAAAGCCTGCCTGAAAAAATAAGTAAAATTCTAATATTAGATTGTGACTTAATCGTACTAAAAGACATTTCCAAATTGTATAACACTAAACTTGAGGAAAAAATAATCGGTGCAGTTCCAAATCCTCTCTCAGAAGATAGATGTAAGATCTTGGGCATTTCCCCTAAGGATGGTTACTTCAATTCTGGTGTCATGATTGTAAATACAAAAAAGTGGAAAAGTCAAAAAATAGCAAAGAAAGTCATAGAGTATGCTATCTCTCATAATGATATTATAGCCAATGCCGAACAGGATCCTCTCAACTTTATATTAAAAAACAAGTGGAAAAAAATAGAATATGTATATAATCAACAAACCATAATGTATGCTTATAATTACCGGCGCCTCAAGATCAAAAAAAAGGAATACTTAGAAGCTATAAAAAAACCCGTAATTATTCACTACACATCCTCCAATAAACCATGGCTACTATCAGGCAACCACCCACAAAGAAGATTGTACTTTCAATATCTTAGAATGACACCTTACAAAAACTACAAATACAAAGACTTTACCTTGAAATCTATAGTCCAACACTACTTAAATCCAAAAATCGAATACTGTATAGTTGACACATTAAAGGCCATAAGGTCTTTAAGATTTTAACAGCCCTATAATATAAAGGCCCTATAAATCCTTATGTTTGGTCCACTTCTATCTTTCTAGTAAACAAAACTAGCAATCTTGGCCGAATATGGTTGGTGTCGTTAAAATCCGTAGACGGTAATAACATATACCTAAATCACATTATAACTTTAATACATTTTTATAGACATTTAATGTTTCTTTTACTGTTTTGTTCCAAGAAAACTTCTCTACTTGTTCTAACCCCAATTTGCTTAAATCGTTTCTTAATTTGTCATCCTCTATTACTTTTTCAACCATATTTTTAATAGATTTATTGTCTTTAGGATTTATATACATCGCAGCTTTTCCACAAACTTCTGGAATTGAACTAGTATCACTTGCAACAACCGGACAACCCATTGAGAAAGCTTCTAAAGCTGTTAGACCAAAACCTTCGTAAAGAGAAGGTAATACATAAACCAGAGCATTTCTGTAAATATATGCCAGCTCAGAATCGTCTTTGAAACCAATTTGAACGACTTGTCTTTCAATCCCAAGTCTTGAAATAAAAATCTTCTCACTCGATGAAAAAGGACCCCCGCCGGCACAAACAAGAAAAAGAGATTTGTCTCTTCTAAGAATAGGACTAATTGATTCCAGGAAAAAAGTAAAATTTTTATATCCTCGCCTACTGCCAACAAAAAGTAAATACTTACCTGGTAAGTCATCAACTTTACTAGGATTTACATTCTCAAGAGGATTACCATGATAAATAACCTTTACCTTTTTACCATCAATACCATACAAATCAATAAGATCTCTCTTAGTATTCTCAGATACAGAAATTACATAATCAGCCCTTAAAATGACTTCATTTTTGTAAGCTAAAGTTTTTTTTACACCTTTAAATTCGGCGGGAAAAAGTTCAGGAATCATATCGTGAACTGTAACTACAAAAGGCTTTCTGTTCAGCATACTTAAAAAATATGGATGGAAGTAAGTAGCATGTAAGAGATCAAAATCTCCACTTTTCAGATAAGAACTATCAAGAAAAACATTCGCATAAAAACTCAAGACATTTTTGTAAGGCAAATTAATTTTCGGAAAGAAACCATCAACACCTCCTTTAAGTTTGGATAAATAAATATTATTGGAAAATTTACCATCTACCAAAACTTCATTTTCCGTTCTTCCAACTCTGCTAATCAGCTCATAAAAATACCTAGAAATACCTCCATAATTCTGAAAACTAAATATTTGTTGATCGTAAAGAATTTTCATTCCGAAGATCTAATTTTAAGACTATCACTAAATGTTTTACTTTTATAGAATATCGGCAAGAAAAAAGAAAAAAGAGGCGACAGTAAGCTTATTACTACCATAAATACATTAGGAATTCTTTTCTTAGAAAATATATGAATATTCCAACCATTAGTAGAAAATTTTAAACCCAAATCCTTAGCAAATATATCAAGGCTCTTTTTGGTGTACAAGACAATATGCTGGCCACCATCAGGGACAAAATACCACCAATCTTGAGGTGGGTTCCCGTTGTGAAGCATTGTACTAAATAATAGAATCTCTGGCTTGTATTTCTTAATCAGGTTTTTAATTTCTTTATGTGGATCTTCAAAATGTTCAAACAACTCAAAAGCGGTAACCATACTATATTTTCTGCCATTTTTGTCTTCAAAACCTCTAGCAAAAATATTTTCAGCATACTTGTCAGTCCAATAAGCATCTACTCCGATATCTCTTAGCATCCTAGTCATCAAGCCATAACCGCCTCCGTAATCTAAAACCTTAGATTTTTTACCAATAAAAAGTAGATTAATTAAAGCAGCAATTTTAGAAAGTTTTATATTTCTAGATATTACCCCGGTGTCTGAATCAATAATAGGAGAAGAATAAGCTTCCTTTAACCAATAAGGCTTTTCTGTTTGTATCAAGCCACAATTATCACACTTAAAATACTTTACTTTATATCTGCGCAATATCTTTTTGCTAGCGAAAAAACTTGAGTTAGAACCGCAGATCAAACATTCCATATCAAACAAAAATTCTCTTAAAATACAGATACGGTATCAATAATAAAGACTTTAAAAAATTCTTATAATTACCTCCAAACAATTTTATCCAAGTATACCTATCCGCATCAACGTCAACTGCAACCGCGCTAGGATGAATAATCTTGTCTATACTTTCTAATCTAACACTAACCAGATAATTCGGCATACTAGCACTGTGTGTCGCACTTTTATCAAAACCAATATTTAGAACTAAATTACTGTTAGGGACAATAGCCAAACCTCTATTAACCCAACAAGTGTAAACCCATTGATAATCCCAAGTGTCAAGAATACCTAATTTAACAGACATAAATACACTTCTCCAATAAATTCTTTCCCAAAAATTCATCTCGTGCTCGATCTCCTTAAACCTTTTGCTATTTAGATCTATGCCGAAAGAGTATTTTTTCCAAGCTCTTCTCCAAGTTGCCCAACCCCAAATATGGGGGTATTTGGAAAAATAATAGCTAGCCATCTTTTCACCTCTATGAACACCATTCTGAAAATTATTGCCGCTTATATGCATAACCTGTGAGTTACCTCTGTACCTTTTAAGAAGGGCCTCGCAATAATTAAAAAATGAGGGATCGGGTAAACAATCGTCTTCTAAAATGATCCCCTCTTCCACATTTTCAAAGAACCAACTAATAGCTTCGCTTACTGCTTTTCTACAGCCCAAATTACTCTCTCTGTAGAGTCTTTCGACCTTACAAGGCCAATCAATCTTTTCTGTTATTTCTCTTGTCTCCTCACATTTTTCTTTTTCACCCATTCTATCTTTTCTAGGGCCATCAGCAGCAATAAAAAGACGAGAAGGTCTAACTTCTCTAATTGCTTTAAAAACCCTTTTCGTTGTCTCGGGCCGATTAAAAATCAGAAAAAGTATTGGAACATCAAACCTTTTTGCCATATTTTTTCTCTCCTAAAAAACCACATAAAACCAGAAAAAAAAGAACAAAAACCAAGACTTGCCAAACAATGCTAAATCTCTCTAAAGATCCCGATAAAGCTTTAAATTCTATATCTGTGGATATCAATCTGTAAAAAATAGATCCAAAAAATAATATAAAAAGATACCATAATAAGAAAGTAGATAGCAAAAAAACTTCACTCTTAAGAACAATACGCCTATGTTTCAAAAAAATCATAATAGTAAACAAGATTAAAATAAATACCTCCCAAATAACATATCTAAATATCATTACTAAAGGATCTAACAACCAAGATAAATTTATATTACCCGAGCTCAAAACAAACTGTTCGACAAAACCAAATTGATCTGTAAAAAACTTATTTGGGGTAAGACGATACCACTGATTATATTTGATAATAACAAAACCGACTATATAATTTATTGCAAAAAATACTAACAAATACAAAATACTTTTGTCCTTAAGCAATTTCCTTTTAATTAGAAGATAAATTATCATAAAAGCGAAAACTGCCATCCAAACAGGCTCATTTCTAGTAAACCGAGCAAAGGAAAATAAAAGAGTAGCAACAAAAAAATCCTTACTTTTATCTTTTGAGAGCCATATAATCAAATAGAAAACCCCTAGAACCAGAAATGTGGAATGGGTTAAATTTGTTAAAGGCTGAATAGAATGTTGATAAACTAAAGGGAAAGAGGAAACCGCAAAAGAAGCCACTATTGCAAACTTACGGCTAGAATACTTTCTTACAAAAGCATAGACTCCCATAATCAAAGCAAAAAAAACAAGCGTATAAACATATTGAGGATTAGTGCTACCAGCAACATACAAGATTGAATGCAGGAGAGAAGTTAAAAGGGGATATAAAATATCATAATAAGACTGCGCCGGAAAGAAAATACTCTGACTTTCCACAATCAATTTGGCCCTGTAATCATACATCTGAACAGCATCCCACATCCAAATCGGCCAATATAGATTTCTAATTAAAGAAGTCAACAAAAAAAACACTATTCCTCCAACCAGAACTTTCTCTAACAAGTCCAGCTTCTTAAAAAACCCAACAACGGAAAAAATATCTAAAGAATATTTATTTTTTAGCATAAGATTGAGCAAAGTTAATAGCACATTTACACCAATCAAAAAAAAGAGAATATTTTGAAAATTAAATTTATAACCAACAAATCCCAATAAAAACAGACCAAAAGTGGAAAAACCAATGCCCAGCATAAACCCCGAAGATAATTTTTCTGCCAAACCCGCCTTAAGTCGTAATAATTTTAAAAAATTAATACCTAGAAAAAGTATTAAAAGTATAAAAGTTATTTGTTTCAAAATACTTGCTATCATTTCTTTATTTTTATAATTCCCCAGACATCTTTTGTCCTGAAATTATCAGGATTATAATCTTCGTTAACCACTTTCTGCACATAGTTACCACCTTCTTCTATTATCAAATATATTATTTCGTCGGAACTCACAGAAAAGTCAGGCCAAATATAATCCTTTTTAGGTGGACCATCATAAACGCTGTGGAAGTACCCCTTTGCTATCAAAACATAATCAAAATCTTTAATATTAACTCCCGAATAAAAATTTTCTATCTTTCTATTCCCCAAAAATGGCCTCCAGTATTCTTTTCTTGCATCTACACTATGAGGCGCTGATTCGTCTGGCAAAAGAATATAAGAGCCTTCAGACGTGTTATCTCGTACCAAAGCAATCACCTTGTAAAAAAGACCCCACTTTAACTGCATTTTTTGATCATAAGAATAATCAGGATGACTAAGTATAAAAACAAGATCAGAAAAAGCATCTCTAAATGTAGCTGCAAGATTATTCATAAAATAAAAAAATAACAAAAAAAACAAAACAGCTAAAATAATGTTTCTCCCAAGCAAAGAGGTGGCATCTTTTGTCATCTTTCCAGTTTCTCTCAAACTCTCTCTAATCATCTCGGATTCTGAAAAAGACCGGAATCCTAACTTTCTAAAGATGCTTACCGCTTGTTCTTTTGTAAAGAAAAAATCTACTTTAAGTAAAAAAAGCGCTAAGCTCAAATAAACAATGTTAATAAAATTCTGAGGCTGTATGTGATAAGTCGCAAAAACATAATTTGGGTAATTTCTAGCATCTAGATAAATCATCAACAGATAAACAATAACTAAAGGCAAAAACAAAAATAAATTAACTTTAACTATTATTTTCTCAAACACGCTCTCTTTGTATTTTTTGTCTTTTAACTTATCATAAAAAATAAAGACGACAGACAAGAGAGATAATACTAAAAAAAACCTTGAGTCAACCAAAATATACTTTCTCAAAAAACCAATATACATATAGGATTCAAGGAGAAGAAAAAAATAAGTAATTCCAATTAAATAAGGGAAGATAGATTTGTTTAAATCTAACAATTTATTTTTTCTTTCTGTTTTTTTCTTACTCATAAATCAGAAATCAAAAACTAAGCTACAAGTTTGTCTTATACGGGCCTTGGAAAAAACAACTAAAACGCAATTACCCTCCTTATAATAAATTTCCTTAAAAGGTTCAAAACCATTTTCATAATCACCTTCCCTTGAGAGATTTATCAAACTCTCTGATAACTGCTTAGTTAGCCGATCCCTTTTCGATAAATCACCATCTTCATAATCTAAAACTATCTTATTCTTAACACCCTCAAATCTCAAAAAACGCTCAAGAGAAAATATTGGTTCGTAACTCCAAGGATTATCAGCTCTAAAAATAATAACCCTATTATCTTTATCTCTGACTTCTCGAGCAAGAGTAAGCACATTTTCTGTAAACAGATTTGTATACTTCACTGTATTCTCTTGTGCTCTTATCAGGGTATAATAACCTCTCAGCGGAACAAAGACAAGAAGTGTACTAAAAAAGAACCAATAAAAAAACAACACAATAAAATTCTTTAGTGTCTTATCAAAAATATAAGAACCTTTAACAGCTCTAGCAAATAAATATAAAGAAGATAACCAAAAAATATACTTTGATAAAATACCGGGGAAATCATATCTCCACCCACTAGGCCAGCTGCCTGAATAAAACACAAATTGAGAAAGATAAACCAAATAAGAAAAAAATATCAAAAATAATGAAAACTTATTTAAAATTGCGAACTGTATACGCTTCTTACTCCTTAAAAATGTAAAAGAAATCAAGAGAATTGGAAAAAAAATCAAATTCAGGCCAGTAAATGAGTTTCTTAAACCCAAAACTAAATTCTTCAAAAGAACTGATTCATTAACATCATTAGCATAGAAGTTTTGACCAACTTTACTTACAGCCACAAAAACACCTAAAAATACAAAAAAAGAGAACAAAATATGCAAAGATAAATAAAATAAACCCTTCTTATTATCCTTGATAATTAGAGGATGAGCTAAAATCAAATAAATAGCAGGTAACGCCAAAACAACCATATTTTCTTTTGATCCTATAGCCAAAATACCCCCCAACAGGAACAAAAGCCAAAAGAAAAGAGATTTGGGTTTACCATTAAGGATTTTGTATAAAGAAAGAGAATACAGAGAAAGACCTAGTACCACATAAATTTCACCAGGTCCAAGACGAGCCCAAATATCGTACCAGTATTTGTCGGTCATAATAAACAGGGTAAAGATGATTCCAGATAACAAACCAAAATACCGAGAAACCAAAAAAGTTACTGAAAAGACAAAAATAGAAAGAATGACAAAACGAGCAAAATACCAAAGAAAAGGGTTGTCACGCCACAAAGCGCTTTCAACTATCCGCACTAAATAATAAGATGGCCTAAACCTGAGAGCTTTTCCATAATTGCCGACTTCTGTTTTTAAAAGAAGTTTAGGTATTTCACCAAACAAGATTTTCTTATCAGATCCTAAAAAATAAGCTGTTTCATGATCATCTATCATTGACCATTTAGCCTTAAAATTTTCTTTAAATATAAGAAAACTAAAAACTAAAGAAAAAATAAGAATCAAAACCAAGGATAACTTAGTTTTTGGAGGATTGAACAACTTTTCTAAAGAAAAAAAGAACTTAGATTTAGCAAACTTTTCAATTAATGCATAAACTAAACTAAAATTATTTCTAAAATCTTTTTTTGAATCAAGAATTGTTCTCAAAAAAATAACGGCAAAAAAAACTAGCAGATAATTTAATGGGGCTAAAGAAATGTGATACCTAGAAAAAACGAAATTAGGAAAATTCAATCTTTCTTCTATATTTAAGAAAATTGCAACAAACAAAATAAAAGGGGTTATGTAGAACACTGCTCTTTTTAATAAATAAGGGTAACGAACCTTATAGAAAATAATCAAGGCAACAGAAATAAGAAGAAAAACTTGAATAGGAACTTTTATATGATTAAAAACAACACCGGGATAAACAAAAACTTCAGCCAATAACAAAAAAAGAACAAAAGATAGAAAAAAAAGAAAAATTATAAATGATACTGTTTTTTTGGTCTTAGTCATAATATTGAAATTAAATGATAAACTCAACTATCAGACGCAGACAAAGCATATTAGTATAAACTCCCCCTATTTTAGCATCTTTAAAAATTTTTTGAGTATAAAACAGAAGTTAACTTAAAACTTATGATCAGATTATAGAAACAAATTACAATATACAAGCTCCAAATTACAAACTAACTTAAAACTTAAAAATCAAAAGTCAAAAATATAACTCAAAAATTAAAACTCAAAAGTTAAAACATTGATTATAGAATTTTGATTTATGATTTATGAATTAAGAAGCAATCAACTCCGATATCCGAAGGCTGATAGCTGAAATCCGAATTCTTTCAACTTTGAACTATTGAATATTGATTTAAGAATTAGGAATCTCATTCATCTTTATTCTAAAACTACCAAAATTCTTCCTAGATGCACAACGAATTGCCTTAAGACCAGATTTGTTGTAATATACCATTAGTAGGGTAAAAGTTGGCTCTTTCAAATTCTCAAAACAGGAGGCAAAGATGTCTGGCCCTGGAGATAAAAGTGGAGTATCTGATATACAAGATAAGTTTGGAGTTGACGGTTACACTGTCTCTTCGAACGATTATGGTGGGCAACATCATACCGTCTTTGATTCTGACGGTGGTTCATACCGATTTTCTTGGGATACCGACAGTAAAGGTGAATACGTCGATGGTAGCGCTCACATAAGTGAGCAATAATCTTTTTTGCTACAGGTCCTACCTCTATAGTAGCCAACTGCCTGTAGCATTTTTTATATGAGATACTTTACGGGAAAGAACAAAATTGAATTGCCTTTATCCAAATCAAAATGGAAGGAAATCCTTAAAGTCGTTAGGGCGGATGAAAGAAACCTAAGCGAAGAAGATGCCAAAAATATCTTCTGCCTATCTTTTGAGTTTTTCCTAAAAGGCAAACTTTCAATAGATGATATATCTTCAATCAATGGTAGGCTTTTGGAAGCCATAAGCGGTAGAACCAATAAATACCCAGAACTAATTGACGGACTAGAAGCAGGATCAGAACTAGGCTTTTACATTAGAGACATAAACTTGATACTAAACTTTAAAAACTTTCTTGAAGAAGTCTTCTCTGTTTATAATTCACTCCGCTCTCAGACAAAATAACAATTAACAGTTAACAAATTAACAAATTAACTCAAAACTTGAGATTAGAATAAAGAACATAGAACAAAGGGAAAAATTACCCGCCTGCAAAAGCTATCGCTTTAGCGATTGCGGGCAGGCAAATTCCAAATTCCAAATTACAAACAAAAAATTTCAACTTTTAACTTTGCACTTTGAACTTTTAACTATTTATTTTTATTAATTTGGCTTTCTACTTACTACGTTCTACTTTCTACTTAAATTTATTTTAACTTTGAACTTTTAACTATCATTCTTCTTCCCCAATTATTGAGCTTGTGAAGGAATAAGATCAAGGGGTTTTTGGTGTATTTTTGGACAATATCCTCGTCTTTTGTAAGTAATTTTTCAAATGATGTTGAAGAAGCATTTTCTCCGCTCATTCTGAATGATGAAAGATTTTTATTAATTAAAAGAGGCATTCTCTCTTTTGAAATCTTAAGCCAAAGGTCGTATTCCATAACAAAGTGATCAGTGCCAATAAATGGGCCGAATTTTTGCCACGCCTTGCGGGTTATAAATACGGAAGGTTGAATAAGATAATTTACAATTAAAAGTATTGTTCTTAAGTTTAAAAATAAAAGTAAATTTTTATAGAAAGTAACAAGTTTTGCCACTTCTTTCCCCGCGCTATTTACCACTTTTCCTTTCCCTGCCACCCAAAGACAATCGGGATTTTTTTGATAAGTTTTTGCAACTTCAAAAAAAGCGTCTTTTTCATAAAAATCATCAGCATTAATAAAAGCTAAGATTTCACCTGTTGCTTTATCAAAGCCCTTATTAATTGCATCCCATTGGCCTTTATCTTTTTTGGATTCAAATTTAATAATTTTTGGATATTTTTGAGCGTATTTTCTAATAATTTCCAAAGTTCCGTCGGTTGACGCCCCATCCTGAATAATCACTTCTAAATTTGGGTAATTTTGGGAAATAATAGAGTCAATCGTCTTTTTAATAAATTGTTTTTTATTAAAAGAGGGAATGACTACTGAAATTTTGGGTAAGTCCATAGGATTATTATAACAGGGTGAAAGGTAAAAGGTGAAAGTTAAAAGAAATTTGGACTTCAGACTTCGGACATCGGCTGCCGGATATCAGCTGCCAGAAGTTAGTCAAAGTTGGTGAAGCTGGCCAAAAGATAGTATTTAGTATCTTGTATTATGTATTATGCATAAAAATGCATCGTCCCCATAATACATAATTCATAATACTAAGTTCAGATTTTTTCCCTTTGTTCTTTGTTCTAATCTAGTAAGTAAAAGGCAAGAGGTAAAAGGTAAAAGAGATGCAAGTAGAAAGTAGAAAGCCAAATTCTATAATCTACAATCTATAATCAATAATCTAATTTTTGACTTTTGACTTTTAAGTTTTGAGTTAATAAAAGATCCCAACGAAAGATAAATAAAAGGAAGAATTATAAGAAAATAACGGCTGAAAGGAGCATTAAAGATATTTATCAAAAAATAAAAAATAGGAAAAATAAAAATAAAATCCTTCTTTTCCAGCCTTTTGATATTTTTAATCTGCAAAATCCCAAAAACAAAACCCAAAGGCCAGAAGAAATTCCAAACATCAGCTTTTAAGATTCTTCCCTTCTCCCACCAACTCACAAAATGACCACTGAAAAACAAAAGTAGATTATTGCCAAAAATAGAAGTGGTATTGTGAGAAAGCATAAACTTAAGCATTTTTAATTCAAAAAGAAAAATGTTAAAAAGGCCGCCATAATTTATGAAAGTCTTGATATAAGTAAGACTGAAAGTAAAAAAGGCTACCAAAAAACTCAAAAACATATTTTTATAATCAACCTTTTCTTTAATCAAAAATTTTCTGTAAAGAAAAATAAAAACCACAAGAAGCAAGCTTGAGCTCCAAAACTTGGAGGCAAAAAGAAGACCCAAGACAAAACCGTTCAAAAGAAAATTATTGGGAAAATATAAAGCCAAAATTATGTAAAATAAAGAAAACACAGCTTGTGCCGGATCCAAAAGCAATTGTGTAATATTATCCTTTAGAAGTGGGTCAAAAACAAGAAAAAGCGAGGCCAAAAAAGCAACTTCTCTCTTCTTAAAAGCCATCTTTCCCAAAAGATAAGTCAAGAATATTAAAAATAAAGCAAAGAAAATTTGCACCCAATAGGGATTTACAAAAAAGAGGGTAGCAAAACCAAAAAGATACTTTACAAGAGGAGGATGCTGAAAATTAAATTTTGTCGGGTCCTCACCCTTGGCATAAAGATAACCTGTGGCAAGGTAAATTTCAGAATCAGATAAAAATATTCTATCTTTTATTTTGTCTTCTTTATCTTCTATATCTTGGCTGCGAAAATAATTATCGATTAGACCTTCATCAAAACGATATTTGAAAATATCAGGATTTTTAAAATAGGAAAAAACCAAAAAGAGAATAAAAAGCAAAAACAAAAGCCAAAAATCAACTTTTTTAAGCATTAATAGAGGCTACTTCAAACGAGCCAGATTAGCATCAACAAGCATCTGAACAAGCTCTTTAAAAGAGGTTTTGGGCTTCCAGCCAAGAACTTTCTTTGCTTTTGATGGATCAGCCACAAGAGGCCCAGTTTCAGTAGGTCTTATGAAACGAGGATCAACATAAATATACTTTTTATAGTCAAGGCCAACATAAGAAAAGGCCTCTTCACAAAGCTCTTTGATAGAGTGAGTTTCACCTGTACCTACAACAAAATCATCAGGTTCTTTGTGCTGAAGCATTAGCCACATGCTTTCTACATAATCACCAGCAAAACCCCAATCTCGTCTTGCTTCGAGATTGCCAAGTGCCACTTTTCCATCTTTAACAATGGGTTCTCCCTCTTCATTCAAATGCTGACTAGTTCTAATACCAAGCTTTGCACAGGCAGCAGCATAAGTAACTTTTTGGGTTACAAAACCAAGACCACGGCGAGGCGACTCGTGATTAAATAAAATACCACAGGAAATAAACATTTTATAACTCTTTCGATAAATTCTGGCAATATTATGAGCATAAAGCTTTGCGGCAGCATAAGGATTTGCGGGATTAAAGGGCGTTTCTTCATTTTGTGGAATCTCCTTCACCCATCCGAACATCTCGCTAGATGACGCTTGATAAAACCTCGCATTAGGAACTACGTCTAAAGCAGCATCCATTACTCTATGAGCACCAATACCAGTTATTTCAGCTGTGTGAATAGGCTGTCTGAAGGATTCGGCGGGATGAGATTGAGAAGCTAAATTATAAATTTCATCGGGCTTAACTTTTTGTATAGCCTCTCTTATTGCCACAGGGTCAAGTAAATCTGCCTGAATAAGATTAAGCCTCTCTTGAATGTGAGCAATATTGGCATAATAAAAGTGGCTAGTTTTTCTTACAATACCCGAGACCTCGTAACCCTTTTTAAGAAGAAATTCAGCCAAGTAAGAACCGTCTTGACCAGTGATACCCGTAATAAGTGCCTTTTTCTTCTTTGACATAAAAGTATCAGTATTATAAACCCATTAATGATAGATAAGCAAGAGACAAACAATGCATAAAACAAATTCCAAGTTCCAATATACAAATTACAAACAAATCACAATATACAAATTCCAAATTACAAATCACAAACTACAAGAAACAAATTCTAAATTCTAATATCTAAATTCTAAATCCTAAACCCTGAACCAGAATAAATTCGATTCAGGGCAGGCAAATTCCAAATCACAAATTACAAACAAAAAAATTCCAACTTTTAACTTTTAACTTTGAACTTTTAACTATTTATTAATTTGGCTTTCTACTTTCTACTTGCATCTCTTTTACCTTTTACCTCTTGCCTTTTACTTACTAGATTAGAACAAAGAACAAAGGGAAAAAATCTGAACTTAGTATTATGAATTATGTATTATGCAGAAAAATGCATTGTTCCCATAATACATAATACAAGATACTAGATACAATCTTCCGGCCAGCTTTTGACCAACTCCACTGCAAGCGGGGACTAGCTTCGACCAGCTTCGACCAGCTTCGACCAGTTTCACGCTACCCAATAGCCCCTGATGAAATAGGTAAGAAGAATAAATTGAAGAATAATCAGAAATGGTATTACCAACTTTACAAGACGTGGATATTTTTCTGCCAAAAAAGGAAAAATCAAAAAGGCGGTTAAAGTATAACGAGGCATTGAGGTTAGAGTTCCTGTTAGGGTAGGTATAATTAAAACCAAAAAAGTAAAAATAAAATAAGAAAACCTCATTTTTCTGATAAAAAGAAAAAGCAAAGAAAAAAACAAAAGGGCAAGTAACAACTCAAATAAAGCAATGTTAAATTGATAAGAAAAGATCGGAGTGTGAATAAAAATTTTGAAGTATCTATAAACTACTTGAGGCAAAAGAATAATTGGTTTGTCGCTTCTTTCTGCTGCAAAAAGAGGTTGTGCCTCAACAAAATAAAAAGGCTTACCAAAAAATTTCCAAAGATAAAACATATAAAAAACAAGACCTAAAGGAGAAATCAAAACTCCCAAAAAATCTTTTAGAAATTGCTTTGACAGTTTTATTTTGCCTTTATAATTTAGATAAAACTCAATAAGAATAAGCAGAAAAAGACAAACTCCAACTACCTTTGTGAGAGAAGCAAAAGCGGCAAAAATACCTGCAAACAAAAATTTTTTCTTGAAAGAAAAATAAACAGAAAGAGAAGCTAAAAACAAAAACAAAGATTCGGTATAAATAGCTCCAAAATAAAAACCAGTCGGCCAGGACAAAAGCAAGATAAGAGAAAGAAGAGCAGTTTTTGAATTAAAAATATTTTTGACTAGAAGATAAAAGGCATAAAAAGCCAACAAAGCAAAAACGTTTGAGACCAAAAGGGCAACGGCAAAAAAAGAGGGATCAACATAAACACTGGTATCAAGAGCCATATCTTTGGGCAAGAAATTCAAAATTCTAACGAGGAAAGGATAGAGAGGAAAAAATGCCTGAGAAGGTATAAAATCATAGCCGTTTTGAGCTATCCTTAAATAATGCACTCCATCAAAACCTCCCCATCCCCAAAGCCAAGGTGGAAGTTTGGTTATCTCCAAAACCCTTTCAACATAAGGAAACCAATGGCCATAATTGGGTACTAAAAAAACAGAAAGATAAGAAACAACAAAAAGTAAAATTCTCCATAATAAAAAGACAAAGAAAACAAGAAGAAAATCATTTCGCAACAATTTAGAAAAGAATTTTTTCATAAACCTTCAAAGTTTCTCTTGCTGTTTTTAACCAAGAAAAATCTTCGACTCTTTTTAAACCCTTTTCAACAAGCCTTTTCCTTAAATCTTTTTGAGAAATTATTTCATTAAGCTTCTCTTTGAGATCAGAAACACTATAAGGATCAAAAAACAAAGCAGCATCAGAAGCTATTTCTCTATGCGCACCTATATCGCTTGCCAAAACAGGCGTTCCACAGGACATTGCTTCAAGCAAAGGAAGACCAAAGCCTTCATAAAAAGAGGGTTGAACATAAAGTGTCGCCAAATTGTAGATAGCAACAAGGTCATTATCAGGCACAAAACCCAAACGAACAACTTTTTTACTCTTAGATATAATTTTAGAGAGATTTTTAAGATGACTAATTTCTGGGTGAGATTTGCCGAACAAAAATCTTACCCAATCCATTGGTCCTGCCAAATTTTTCTCTTGATGCAAATTGTCAATTTCGAGAGCTTGCTTGCCTACTATTACCAATGTTAAATCAAGGCTATCACATGCCTCAACTAAAGTGGATATGTTTTTATTGTAATTAACATCACCAACATAAAGTACAAACTTATCAGGCAAACTGTAGCGCTTCGCAACTTCCAACTGCCAACTTCCAGCTGACAGCCGTTTGAAAATATCGCGGGGTGCAAGATAAATAACATCAATTTTTCCTTGCGGGTAAGAAAGAAACTTAACTATATCTTTTTTGGAGGTTTCAGAGATGGTAACTATTCTATCAACATCAGAAAGCCTTGATTTTTGAAACTTAAAATTAAGCCTTCCCCTGACACCTGGCGGATAATGACTTGGATAGATAAGAGGAATCAAGTCGTGAATAGTAAGAACAACTTTATTGGCAGGCTTTGAGAGAGGAAGAGTTTTAAAAAAGGGATGAAAGTATTGATAATGAACAAGATCAAAATTTGATAAATCAAAGGATGAAAAATCAACTGCTTTAACCTTTATTTTGTTTTTGCCAAAAACAAAATCAGACTTGGGTAATTTCTCAAAAGCAGATATTAACTCACGAGTGTTTACTCCAATACCCCGAACCTTATGTCCAGATATTAAAGGAGATGTGTCAACAGCAACTTTTTTAATCATACCTTTTCCCTTCTTGATTCCTCATAATAATTCTTGGGATAAATCGAGATTTCTTCTTTTAAAGTACCGTTTTTTATCTTTGCAATAATCGTTTTTGCTAGATCAATAGGATCAAGATAAGCTTTGCCCTTTTTGTTCTTCTTTATCTTCTCCTCAAGAGTCAAGGGACCAAAAGCAGTTAGAACACTCCCCAAAGTCAAAAGAATAAAATTAACATTTGTATTTTTATATTCCTTGGCAAGAGAAAGCATTAAGCCGCGAAGCCCAAATTTACTGGCGCAGTAAGCGCTTCTTTTTGAGACTGCTATTTTCCCCATCCCGGAACCCATACTAAAAACTAAGGACTTCTGAGATTTCTTAAGAAGAGGCAAAAATTCCTTAATCACCAAAAAAACTGAATCAAGGTTAATAGATAAAGACTTCCTCCACTCATCAAAACTCAAATCCTCAAGCTTCTTATAAATACCAATTCCGGCGGCATTAACTAAGATGTCAATATTTTTAAAACTAGAAGACACTTTTCTTACCAGCCTTCTCACTTCTTTTTCAGAAGAAATATCTGTTTTAAATATAAACATCTTCCCTTTAAAGCCCAAGCTTTTTATTTCTTTTTGAAGAGCTTTTAAAATCAACACTCTTCTCCCAACCAAAACCAAGTTAGTGCCTTCAAGAGCAAAAGCAAAAGACAACGCCCGTCCAATGCCACCCGTTGCTCCTATTATCACCACATTTTTATCTTTAAGCTGCATATTTAATCAAGTTTAACAAAACAAATAGGATAAAAATACTATCTTGTTGAGACAATATAAAAAGCCACCTTGCCATTTGAAAGATAAATCTTCTCAAGCAACTTATCGCCTAAAACTTTCTCGTCAGGGAAGCTCCACGGGCTACCTACTAAAAGAGCATTCTTATTTAATGAATCCCTATACCAATTAATATAACCAAAAGCATATTTATCAAATGAAAAATAGGGCTCATCTTGGTATATATCTCTTATTTTTTCTATAGTCTGATACTTTTCGGGGTCATATTTTGAATAAAACAAGAGATACATATGGGGATTATTTACCATATAAGGCCCATCAACACCCCTTCTGATATCAAAGATAACCTTATCATACTTATCTTGATATTTAAGGACGGCATAAACAACTTCTCTTAAACCTTCGTCAAAAGATTCGCTTTTTTGATAAGGGAAATGAACTCTAAAAACAAGAAAAGCAAAAACCAAATTTAAAATAACTAAAGACGAAAAAACAAATATAAAAGAAAATCTAAGCAACCTATTTTTGAAAGAGAAAATCCATTTTATAAAGCTAAAGGCACCAAGAGTAGTCAAAAAGAAGATTATAGGAGTAAGATGTAAGAGACGGCCAGCATGTTGCTCATTGTTGGTAATAGAATCAGGAATTATCCCGGTAAATAACCAAATCAAAAGAATATCTTTATTTCTATTTT
Source organism: Candidatus Woesebacteria bacterium (assembly GCA_013426185.1). Lineage (NCBI taxonomy): Bacteria > Candidatus Woeseibacteriota > Candidatus Woesebacteria bacterium. Next base: position 305,304 of record CP058602.1, read on the forward strand.
TCCATTTTACAAACTCAAAAATACCAAAGCCTAAAAACAAAGCCTCAAATGGACACAATAAACCCAAACCCATATTTGATGGTAAGACCATCTGCAAAGCATTTGAAAAAATGAAAAACGGCTGGAGATAATTAAGGTATCTTTTAATCCAAAAGAAAAAAAGATAAATATAATCAACAAGACCGTTTAGATAACCAAAAATAACATAACGAACATAATTTATATCATTTGCAATAAATACCATCTTAAAACGTGTACTTGCACCTTGAAATAAAGAAACATAAACAAGAGGCAAAGACAAAAACAAAAAGGTAAGAATAAACAAACTAGTTTGTTTTTTACTTTTCAAGAGGTCCTTAATTTTAAAGACAGATATTGCAAAAACAAAGATAGGAATAAAAAGCCTCTGAGCAAAACCTGTATACATTGTTAAAACCATAAAAAGAGCTGAAAGAAATGAAAATCTTAGTTTTCTGTCATCAAGCATCTTCATAAAAAACCAAATACCAAGCATAGAGAAAAAACTTGCTATTAACGGTTCATAAGCAAAGCGAGAATAAAAAATATTCCAAGGAGAAATTGATAAAAATAGACTCCCCAAAAGAGCAAAATTATCTTTTCCAGTCAAATATTTAAGAAAAAAGAAAAAGAAAAAAACGAAAAGGGTGCCAAAAAGAGCATTCTGAAAACGTATAGCAAAATCAGAAACTCCAAATATTTTAAAAGACAAAACCATAAGGTAGGCCGGCAGAGGGTTTTTGTAATCGCCGATTGACTCGATAACCAGCGGTAAAAACCTCCCCGATTCATCTCTACCCGTTTCCAAAATTGAGTAAGCAGCATAGCCAAAAGATATCTCATCACCGGTCAGGCTAGTAGGATTTTTATCTACTTTATAGAATCTCAAAAATCCCCCAAACAAAGTGATAATAATTAAAATCAAAAGAGTATTTTTCTTTATCATCTTATTTTTACTTCTTGGATTTTGCCATAATATCTAATAAATCTTTCCTTTTCTTTGGTTCTAATATCATAAAGCGTAAAAATAAACTGGAAAATTAATATAAATAAAGAAAGAATGATTAAAAATCGAAAACGCAAGCCTTTAGAATCAGACAGAGAAGAAAAGCCGTAACTAATAAGATAAATAACGACGGGAAAAAACAAAATTAGTCTATCTATGTTTATAAGATTAAGAGACATTAATGATGGCAAAAGCAATACCAGACCTAAAATTAGATACTTATTTCTAGAGATAAAAGATTTATAAAGACCATAAACAAAAGGAATCAAAAAACCTAAAAATATAGGGGGGCTGAAAGAAAAACCAAACATCTTTTCCTGAGATGTAAAAAATGTAGCGGGAGTTAAACTCTGCAATAATTTCAAAACAATAAATTCAAAACCCAAAATATATTTATTCTCAACAATCTTTGAAAGAAAACCAAAGCCTTCTCTAACTGACTCGCCGCGATAGGTATTAATCATATTGATAAAACCGGGATCACCAAAGGCGCTCAATTCATTCTTAAAATATGAAAAGACAGCTTCTTTATTAACCAAGTAAGTGACAACAATTAAAGAAAAAACCAATATCAAGGAAAATATTAGAAATTTCTCTACCGTGCTTCTTAATTTTTTATCTTCCACTAAAAGGTAAAATAAAAACCAGAACAAAGGCAAAATAAAAAGGAAAAATAACGAGGTTGATATCCCAAGAAATAAGGAAAAAGTAATGACAAAAATAGATAATCCCTTATTCTCTTTTAGCAAGATGATACCCAAAACAAAAAGAAGTACTATAGACAAAAAGAAAATGTATGGAGAAACAAATGCAGTATGATAAAAAGACCAAGGACTAAAAGAATAAATCAAAAGAGGTAAAAGTGGGTTCTTGTCTGCAAAAAAATAATTACCTAAAACAAAAATCAAAAATAAATTAAAAAATTCTGATAAGTAAATGAATGTTTTAGTAATATAAAATTCTTTACCTAGAAAAGTAGAAATAAAAAACTTGTCTGGCAAAATAGAAACCCCAGACAAATGTTTTGATAAAAAATAAACCAAAAGAAAATGGAGAAAAACAATCAAAAAAAATCTAGGAAGGTATTTATTTACTCTTAGGAAAGACATGATCAAGAATTCTTAAGATACCTGAAATAAGCCCTTGGGAACCTTAAAGCTGAAAAGAAGCTGAAGACTATCCCCTGCCAGCCATCAAGTATACCCTTATGTCTTATTTGAGTTAAAAAGAACCAATGCAAGGGTTTAAAAACAAAGAAATTTAGAAATTGAACAGGGTTTTTACCAACTCCATCTTTCTTCAAATTTTTTGCAATCAGGTCTATATACCTTGAATTCCTTTCAAGGTATCTTTTGAAATTAGGCGAATCATAATGAAAAAGCGGTTTACTAAGCCATCCAACCCTACCTTGAACTACTATTTGCTCATGAACATCCTTGCAAGGAAAATAAGCCTTTCCCTTTTTGACCAATCTAATGACACCATCTGGATAAGTACCACCATACTTTAGAAACTTACCTAAAAAATAGTTTCTTCTTGGGATAAAAAAACCAGCATACTCCCCATTTCCCCCTATTTTTCCATCTCTTTCTTCAAGCAAAGCCTGATGTCTTAAAAACAAATCTCTTTCTTTTAAAGATTTTTGATACAAATCAATTTCTTCCTCACTCATATTAATTATTTTTTTAATTTCGCAAGCAAGATCTTTTGAGACAACTTCATCAGCATCAAGCTGCAAAATCCAACTATACCGCGCAAGATCTAACGCCTTTTGCTTATTGATATGGAATATTGGAGGATTATCAGTAACTAAAACTTTAGCTTTAAATCTTTTTGCTATTTGGACAGTTTTATCCTTTGAAGAGCCATCAACAACAACTATTTCACTGGCAATATCAATAACCGAATCAAGACATCTGCCAATATTTTCTTCCTCATTATATGTCGCTAAAACTACCGAAAGTTTATTCATACTAATAACTTGAAACTATATAAAAAGCGTCACTGCCATTTGGATATTTTACCAGCTTTAAGACTGAAAAATCCTCCCTTCTTCTAAGACCAGTATACTTATAAGGCTCAATTACGTAAATAACTCCATCAAGAGGTGTACTTTCAATCCAATCCCAACCGCCAAACTGATACCTGTCAAAAGAAAATACTGTATTGAAACTACTAGCAGTTGTTCTATCGTATTTTACTGTTCTGAGAAATTCCGGCAAAGGCACTTTTTCATACCAAAGGAAGAAAACATATGGCTGTTGACGAATATTATCTACATAAACCTGATTATATTTAGGATTATTTTTCAAAAAATATACAATATCTTTCATACCATACTGCCATTCAATAGCCTTTTCTGAATAATTTTTAAAATAAGAATAAATCTGAGGAAACAATTCCCAAAAAAATAAAACAAAAACAGAAATTAAAATCAAACCCTTAAAGTATTTAGAGGAAAAAAGATCAATTAACCTAAAAAAACCATAACCCGAAAGAAATTCAATTGGACCAAGCATAAAAATAGCCCTAGTTGCATTTGCTTCGCCCCCAGCAAAAACAGCAGGAAGAGGAGCTAGTACAACCCACAAGATAAAAATTAAAAGAATAGAAAATTTCCTGCTAGAAAATAACAAAATAAAACCCAATAAAGCTAAAGAAAATACAACTTTTGAAAAGAGACCTCCATAACCCATACTCGCGCGAGGAGAGACACTACCTTCTTTAAAAAGATAGTTGTAAGAAAAATAGTCCTTATAACCCGAAAGTCTGTATTCCAACTGTCCCAAAAGCCCGCTACCAGTCTTCTGAAAAAGATAGGTCTTTGCCACAACTTCACTAGACAATTTATTCTGATTGATTCTTGCTATCCCTAAAAGGCGTGGCTCAAAGAACAAGACACTAATAAAGACCAAAAAAACAAAAAAGCCAATGGCAAACCACCTGAATAATTTAAAAAGATCTCGAATAAAAACAAATGTTAAAAGTAAAACAAGAGGAGGAACAACTATCAAGGCCGAGTGATAAGAAAGAAGAGAAACGCCAAAAGAAAAGCAAGAAAAGGGTAAGAGAACTTCTCTACCCTTTTTGCTCAAGGAGGCTTTAAACAAGACTAGACCCAAAACGAAAAAGAAAAGAGCAAAATGGGCTTCCCAAAGACCACGCGAGTAATGAATATCATAAGAAGAAAAAGCAATTGCAAAAGCTGAAAAAAGACCTGCCAAGTCGCTGCCAAAATAAAGCTTACCCAATAAGAAAAATAAGGGAATTAAAAGTATCCCAAGCAAAGCTGAAGAAAAACGTGCAGAAAAATCACTAACCCCAAGAAAATTAAAAACCATAGAAGTGATATAGATATGGACAGGCCTTTTATCATCCCGAAACGAAGCAAAAACCAAGGGCAAGGTTTTCCCCCATTCATCTTTTGCCCAATTTTTAATAGTATAAGCATTATAAGAAGCAGCCACTTCATCCCAATTCAAAGAAGGAGGAATTTGATCAAGCTTATAAAGCCTTAAAAAAGATCCTATCAAAAAAATAAAAATAAAGATAAAAGAATAAATTCTTTTCATAAACTATTTTTGATAAACAAAAAATGCAACCTTATCTGTCACTAATATCTTATCAATCAAAAATCTCTCCTGCCCCACCATTTCTTTATCAGAAAAAACCAAAACTTCTTCTCTTAGATCCTGATCTTCAACTTTCTTAAACACAAATTTATCAAAAGAATAAACAGTTGAAAAACCCCATCTATCATAAGAATTGTAGGTCACTGATCGCCAAAATTCTTTTGGGTCATAACTATTATAGAAAAGTGCAAAGATATAAGGCTGAGCATAATTTTCAGAAACAACTACCTTCTCGCTTTTTCTAATTAAATCTTTTCTATCGTAAAAAACCTGCTTGTACTCGCTCTGCCAGCTTGAAGCTGAAATCAAATTATAAGTTTTCAAAAAACGCAGAAAATAAATACCAAATAAAACTAGATAAGAAAAACAGACAATATTAAAAACCATTTTTTGTTTTCTCTTCTCAAAAATAGCCACAAAATCAATAATTCCAAGAGAAATAGCTAAAGGCATAAGAAAAGCAAAAAGAATAGATCTTAAAGAATGGGGGGATTCTTTAGTAAGGCTTGCTGGAATTGGAGCAATCAAAAAGAGGAAAATCAAAAACAAAGACTTAAAATCCTTTTTTCTTGCAAGCTTTAAAAGACCAAGAAACAAAAACGGCAAACTAAGAGGATAAATTTCACCGAAACCAGGCATCTGGCTTCTTAAATTTTTATCCCCGCCAAAAAATAAAAAATCAAAAGAAAAATGAGAAAAGTAGTTTCTGACAAAAGCAATCAACTTGTCTTTCCTTTCGCCTTCTAAAGAAAGAACTTGAAAACGAAACGCACCACTATCAAATTTATACAAGCGATATGCAGGAAGCAAAGAGACTCCAATAATTATAAAGGATAAAAGCAAAAATATTAATTTCCTGCCCAAATTGCCACTTTGTTTAGAGAAAGCATCTAAAAATAGAAAAGTAAAAGTCAAAGGAGAAATAATGCGAAAAGAATTATAAGAATAAAAAGAAAGGACAAGAGGCAACAAAAGCAAAAACATCACTCCAAAGATCTTTAAAGAAAATTTGCCGGTATCAAACACAAGAGGACTAAAAACAAACCACAAAAATATAAAAAGCAAATAAAAGAAAAGACCCGAAGAGGCTTCATAACCCGTCCTTGAAAAAATAAAATTCCAAGGCAAAATCAAGAAAAGAAAAGAAGATAACAAAGCAAGCTTTTCTTCTTTAAAGATTCTCTTAACAAGTAAATAAATTAGAATAAGGGAGAGAAAAGAATAAAAAACTGAAGGCAATCTGAGAGAAAGCTCGTTCAATCCAAGGAAATAGACAAAAGGAATAACAGAATAAATATAAACAGGCAACTTAAACTCCCCAAAAGCGCGAAAATGCAGTGGCAAGAATTCCCTCCACTCATCACGGCCGGTTTTTAAAACCGAATAAGCATTATAGCCAATCGAAGCCTCATCCCAATAAACAGACGAAGGAATAGAATTTATCTTATATAAACGGGTAAAAAGAAAAAGTATTATCAAAAGCAAGAATATTTCTTTGTTTTTCATTCAAATACATTAAACGCTCTCTTTCCATTAAGAAAGTCAACCGAATAAAGTAAGCTTGTTCCTTGAGGGGTTTCATCGGGAGTAGCTATAAACAATATTTTCTTGCCTGCAAATTCTTTTCTGATATCACTAACTTTCGTTCCTTCATCACCAAGATCGGGAAAATAAAACTTATCAAACTTAAGAACACGCACCCAGTCGTAAGTTTCAAAACGAATAAGGTTTTTATCATCTTGAAACTTACTTGGAGGATAATTCAAATAAAACAAAGTAAACATATGAGGTTCCCCATACTCACGAGTAAAAACTATTAGATCATACTTACTATAGTTTTCCTTTATATACTCGACAACCTGTTTATTGCCATATTGCCAATCGCGAGAGTACAAAACTGGATACTGGTTATAGAAATAGAGTTGGTATCTAATAAATTGATAAAGAAAAATAGTAAAACAAGTAGTAATTAGTAAGTAGTAAGTAGTAAGGTTAAGAGATTTTAAGTAAGAAAAGGCATAGTAAAAACCAATCGCTGTTAAAATCTGATAAACAGGTGCTGCATTTAGCGTTCTTAGAGCATGAGGAATACTGTCACGAGTTAGTGATACTGGAATAAAAGCAGTCAAAAGCCACAAAATTAAAATCCACCTATATCTATTTTTCTTTCTAAAAAGAAGGTAAAGTCCCAAAATTAAAAACGGAGCTTGAATAAAGTATAACTGACCTATTTTTTGCGGATGGTGCTGCTTATGCCCCGCTCCTGAGACAAAAAGAAAGTCAGGAGTAAAATGAGCCAAATAATTTTTAGCTACATAAAAACTAACAAAAGTGTATCTATTGTAAATCAACCTTTTAAATAAAAATGGTAAAGTTGATAAATTTCTTCTTTCCTCAATCCTTGGGATAAGACCCGCTTCATCAGTAACACTCACCAACTTATAACGGGCTCTTCCTTCCCCGAAGAAAAGAAAATAAAAAATAGGCAAAATCAAAACAGAAAGAAAAAGAATTGGTAAAAAAATCTCTTTGCGCTTTTGCCATACTTTTTTGAAATAAACTACAATTAAAAGAAAAATAAATATAGGGATAAAACCGCGAGCTGAATTGTAAGTATACATTGAAAGAGCCAAAAACAAACTAGAAAGAAAGAAAAATTTACTGTTTTTAATCCCTTTGACTAAAAATAAAATTCCTAAAATAAGCCACATCAAAGCAAAAGATGCTTCAAAAGAAGCTCTTGTTAATTGGATATGCCAGGGAGAAACTGCCAGGAAAAAGGCTGAAATTAAAGCTATAGTTTTTAATTTAGTAATCTCAAGAGTCAAAAAATACAAAAACAAGATAGTAAGTGTTCCATAAATAACTGGGGTAATACGAACAGAAAAGTCATTCAAGCCAAAAATAAAAATTGCAGGAATGGAAAAATAAATTTGTCCAGGGAGCTTATATTCACCATAAGATTTGAAATGCAAAGGTAAGAACTGACCCCATTCATCACGACCTGTTTTTAAGATCGAATAAGCATTATACCCAATTGATACCTCGTCCCAATTCAAAGAAGGAGGAACCTCAAGAACCTTGTAAAATCTAAGAAAAAAGGCCAAGATAATAATAAGAAAAAGTAAGATTTTATTTTTCATAATTTCTCTTCTCTCTAATATTCTTCCAGATTAAAAAGGAAAATACAAACAAACTAATCAAAGTTGTAAATAAAGATACGTTAATTATTAATGTTCTTTTAAAAACAACTTCTATCTCGCTTGAAGACCTAGAAACAAAGACCTTCAAAAATGGTTCGCTTTTGATATCTTGCTTCACATAAACACCATCTACTAAGACACTAACAAAAGGATAATTAAATTTTGGTAATAATATGCTTTTCTCTTCGTCAAATAAAATTTTATACTTACTAGAATTTATACTTTCTGAGACTAAGCTAATCTGACTTTCGTTAATTATTTTTTCCTTAAGTTTGGTGTCAATAGAAAATAAACTAGCTCCCTTGGGAAAATACTCGTTATAAGTGCTTGTTGTTGACTCGCTTTCAATAAACGGCCTAAATTCATTCTCAGCAAGAAACATATTAGGCCGAATATGGTTTCGGTTTGTATAAAAGGCGACAAAGAGAATTAAAAAAGGAAAAATATAATAAAAAATCTTGCTTTTTACCTCTTCTGTCAATAAAACAAACAAAAGGCTGGTTAAAAATACATTGGGGTAAATAAAACGAAAAGGAAAGTCAAGACCAGTCTTTGAGATAAACTTTTCCCAAAACAAAGACGAAGAATAATTAGTAAAAAATATGTTAATTAAGAAAGCAAGAATCAAAAATAAAACCAGGCTATCAAACTTAAACGACCTGAATAATCCCAAGAGGACAACTGACAGAGAAAACAAAAAAATAAGCCACTGGGCTATTCCAATCTGAAAAGAAAAAGGATTTTCAGAAGCAGATTTAACAATTATTCCAAATCCCCATTTGGAATAAATAAGCTGGCTTAAATTAACAAAACCCATTTCAAATATTCTTGGCAAGCCGAGGATATAATTTTTGTAATAAAAAGCAGGAAACAAGTAGAAAGATGAAATTCCTAGAGAAAGAAATACTGAAAATAATATCGTTTTTAGAAATTTAATCTTAAACTTTGATTTAAAAAGAAAATATAAAGACAAAAAGAAAAAGGATGGTAAAAAAACAATCAAAGTGGGAAAATGAGAAAGGATAACGCCTGAAAGGCCGGATGTCATCAACAAACCCCCATCTAACAGCCTACCTTTTTGAATCCTTAAAAGTCCCAAAGCTATCAATGGAATAAAAATAAAAGTAAAGGAAATACCCACTGCAGCCGAAACAAAAATAATTAAAAATCTATAAGGAGCAATAAGGTAAAGAAAACTAGAAACAAGAGATAAATATCTCCTACGAGAAAGCTCAAAAGCTAAAAGGTACATAGTGACACCTGATAAGAAAAAGCTTAAGAAAAACAAAATTTTAACAACAGAGACATCACTTAACCCAAAAAACATAAAAATTGAACCAAAGATCCAAGGCAAATGATAAGAAAACAAAAACAAAGGATAACCAAAACCTGAAGCCGCATCTGAAAGATAATAAGGAGGAAATTGGCCCTCTTTCAAAGCTTGAAAATAATAATTAAGCCGAGCCAAATTGTGCCAAATATCATGAGCTGTATAAATGCCAGACTGAAAAATATAACGAAGTGTAAATAAAGAGAAAATAAGAATAAACAAAAAAGACAAAAAGTCTTTCTTCCTTAAAAAATTCAAAAAAAACATAGACTATTGAGCCTTGTTCATTACCAAAAAACGCCAAAAAAATGGTATTCTTAATTCTGATATTTTACTTGATTCAACAATCGGACAAGACTTGCTTTGGCAAGCAAGCTCAAAGGAATTGTAAATATACTTGACATTAAAAAATAAACCTAAAATCACGATAACCAAAATCATAAGCTGAGTTGTTTTTTGAATAAACTTCTTTCTAAACAAAAGATTTAATATCGGCAAAAAGAAAAAGAAAACAATCCAAAACCTATATTGGTGTGGCAGAACGTTAGGATGAAAAGGGTTAACCAAAAGCATTCGGTTGCCAAGCAATAACCCAAAAGCTAAAAACATACTAAAGAAATCGGATTTCTTAAGAATAAGCAACAGACCCCAAGCAATTAGAATAGACAAGAAAGGATAAGAAGGGAAACGATACCAAGCCAATAAATCATTTTCCCCTCCTGAAACCATAACCACCAACACCCAAAAGACAAAAGCCATTAAAACGACAAATTTATCGCCTTTTAATCCTTTGAAGAGAAAATAAGCAGAAGAAAGTAAACCAAAAACAAACCAGCTATCACGAGTTATTTGTGTATCAAAAGACGGCGTGATAAAAAACCATGCAAGGCTGCCAAAACCAACAGGTCTTGATGACTGTATAGAGTTAATTCTCTTAAAGACCTCCCAATCAAGATGATATCCCCACCAAAAATAAAAACCCACAAAAGGTAAAGTCAAAAACAACAAAAGAAAGGAATAAATAAAAGCTTTTCTATAGGAACTTTTCCTGCAAAGATCCATAAAGACAAAAAATATGGCAAATAAAATGATAAAAAAGCCTGTAGGTTTTGAAAGGCCAGCTACACCGGCAAGAATAGGCATTAGAATAAGGTACCAAAACGATTGTTTTTTTCTAAAAAGAAGAATTAGATAAACAAGAATAGAAAAACACAAAGTTATTAATGTTTCAGGCATAGCTGTTCTTGATGCAAAGACAAAGATTGGAACAGTACCATAAATTAGCATTGAAAGCATTCCAACCCAAAAACCAGATATATGAGAAGCTATTAGAAAAACAAAAATAGAAGTTAAAGCCGATATAAAAATCATAGGATAACGAATAAAAGTAGATGGGACAAAATCACGCTCTTCTACTCCAAATTTATTAGCAAAAAAACCAACCAGATAAGAGAAAAGAGGTGGTTCATCAAGCCAAGGTTTATAAAGAGTAACCGAAGCCTTAGGATCTCCACCTTTATAATTTATCTCTCCCCTATACACCTCTCTACTTTTCGGATAATCAAGGGTAGACCAAGAAATAGGAACCCCCGACTTGATTAAACTAACTCCACTTAAAGCGTAAAGTTGTTCGTCTAGATGCCCTACCCCTGGTGTTTTCTCATAATTATGAGCTCGCAAGATAAATGTAAAAATAAGAACTAGCAAGAAAACAAAGAACTTAAAAAGAAAAATTTTGAACCTAAAGCCAGACTTTAAAAGATGCTTCATCAAATGAATTATAACATTATAGAAGAATAATCTTACCTTTCAGAGCAGGGCTTGTTTGTATTGTAACCAAAAAGATAAGCTTCGCCTCTTAGATCTTCAATCTCAAAAACTTTAGTAAGGAAATGAGATTTCATTTGATCCTGAGACACAGAAAATCTATCTCCAACTAAAAGCAAGTCTTTACCACAAATCTCACCCCACTCAATAGGCTTAATTATAATATTGTCTATCACAAAAATCTCATAAGGATTAACTTCACCACTATAGTAAGGCGTTATCAGTTGCGACTTCAGATTATTCTGCATCAAATATGGGTCAGCGCCCAGAATATAAGCCGACACCGTTCCTATACCCCATGCTCTGTCTGTCCTATCAATATAGATTTTGTTTTCCCTATACTTATCTATCTGCTTCAAAAGCTTAAGATAAGGGAAACTGCCCTCTGAATTTACTATCCGATATTTAAAAAGCACAAACCTCGAAGTGTACAAAATAAATAAAGAGTAGATAAGCAGTAGGGAAAAAACCAATAAACGAAATAGCCCATTCTTAATAAATTTAAAAACCATATAGAAACCATAAGAAATAATGTTAGTAATTAACCAAAGAAACACCAACACCCTAATAGGAAAAAAGATATCTCCTGTAAGACCAGCAGGAACTGGAGATATTAAAATCAAAAAACTAAAAACTTTTACAATATTCCTATCTATATTATTGATAAAACCTCTCAACCCCAAGACGGCTAAAAACAAAAACAAAGGATAAAAAACACTCAAATCAGGACCTACTCTACCGAGCTCATTACCTGAATTAAAGAATAAATTTTTGGGAGAAAAATAATCAAGATAATGGCCGGCAAAATTTTTAAAGGCAAACAATACCTTTCCACTAAAGTCTGAGTTAACAAAAGCGGGATCACTAAAATAACCTACCTGTGCCAATCTTCTTGTCAAAGCGCCTGTTTTTGCAATATACAAATGAGGCAAGATAAATAAAAGAAAAACAAAGAACCCATAAAGCAAAGCTTTCTTGTTAGCTTTAAAGTAATTTCTAGACAAAATGATAAAAAAGAAAATGTACAAAAAGGCTGTAACTCTTTCCGTGTAATAAGTATGTGTTGAAAGACCCAAAAACAAACAACCAAGGACAAAAAATAAAGTTTGTCTTCTACTTTTCTCAAGAGATAAAAGGGTAAAAAACACACCCAACCCAAAAACTAAAACTACCAGATTTCCCTCAGCAGTAAGTCTCCCAAAATGAACAGACCATGGAGAAATGGCTACAAACAAAGCAGCGAAAACGCCCTGCAAAATTTTTTCTTCTTTTTTTCCCAAACCGAAAAACTTCCAAAAATAAAAAGAAAGAATCACTAAAAGAACTCCCGAAAAAGCCGAGACAAACCTAGCAGCGAAAATGGTGTTACCAAATAAAAATACTGGAATAGTAGTTAAATAGGTATAAACAGGAGGCTGATATGAACCGTTAGCCCGAAAAAGAATAGGAAAGGTTTGGCCGTACATATCGCGACCTGTTTTAATAAGCGAGTAAGCATTGTAAGCTATTGAGGATTCATCAGCATGAAAGTGAAAAGAAATATCCCCTAGTTTCCAAAATCGCAGGACGAAAGCCAAAACAAAAATAGCAAAAAGAGATAATTTTTGCGCTTTACTCATAATTTCAAAGACTTTCTAATAAATCTAAGAAAGACACAAAATCCTAAAAATATAGAAAAAAAGAATAAGGGCAAGTATAAAAGCAAAGATCTTTCAGATGGTAACAAGATACTGAAAAACATAGCCAAAACAAGGTATATAAAAAACTCAAATAGAAAGTTTTTAACAAGATAAAAAAGACCAGCAAATAAAAATGGCAAAACAAAATAAAACAGAAGGTATTTTTCTAGGTAAGGCCTGAAATCCAAAGGATAAGCTGCTTTATTGAGAAATTTGTTAAAAAAATAGGCTCTTTTACCCATAAACAGACGCGAAGCCTTGAGATTAAACAAAAAACCAAGTTCGCTATTCAATAAATGGCTATCATTTTCCTGAATTATCTGTTTATCAAGATCGGGGATAAAAAGGATATTTCTGTCAAAATATTTAAGAGAAAGGTAAATTCCCAAGAAAAATAAAAAAATAATAAGTAAATATGAGATTTTTTTATTCATCTAAATCTTCTATCCCTCTTAATGCCAAGACGATGGAGGTAATAAAAAAAGATAGTCAAAAATCCCTCTAAAACAAATTTAGAGCCTTTCCAAAATCTAATAGAAGAAGCTTTTTCGTGGTATCGAGTTGGAATGGGAATCTCGCCAATTCTAAAACCATAACTTAAAGCTGAGATTGTCATTTCCTGATCAAAGACAAAATCATTAGAAAAACGTTGAAAAGGAACTTTCCTTAAAAGCTTGGCGCTATACGCCCTAAAACCTGAAAAATGCTCAGTAAAATTAACTCCCAAAAGAATATTCTGAATAAAACAAACTATTCTATTGACATAATATTTAAGAGGAGGCATTCCCCCTTCAAGAGCTCCCTTTTTTGTGGCAATACGGCTACCAAACATAAAATCATACTTTCCATCAAGAATTGGCTGAACAAGGTAAGGAATCATTGTCGCATCATATTGATAATCAGGATGAAGCATTACAACAACATCTGGCTTTAATTTCAGAGCTTCCCAATAACAAGTCTTTTGGTTTCCACCATAACCTAAATTATTAGGGTGAGCAAAAACTTTAATACCAAGTTTTTTTGCTACTTTTGTCGTATCATCTGAACTATTATCATCAACCAGAATAACATGCTTCCTATACTCAAGAGGAGTCTCGCGATAGGTATCTTCTACAGTTTTTGCCGCATTGTAAGCGGGCATAACAATAACTACTTTTCCAGTTTTTTTACTCATTTCTTATATGATTCTTTAATCAAAATAGGTCTTGTGCCTATTCTAAAATTAATAACCTTATAATCAGATATGATATCCTTAAGTATAACAAAATCACCAATAAACAAACAACGACCGCTACAACTTTCAATAAAGAAATCTAGATCTTTATTTGGCACATCAACAATAAAAATATTATCAAAATTTCTAACCCAAAATCCTTTAATCTTGGGGTTTTCCTGATTCTGCCTCTGAACCTCCTTTGGATCTACTTTTCCATAAACCTCATAAGCATACTCTATATTTTCTATACTTTTTGACAAAAAGACATAATCATATTTATTCTTAACTTTTGAAACAAACTCAAAAACATCTCTCGCTTGATATGACCATAAATCAGCATTTTTATAAGGCAAAAGAAAATTAGCACGGGCAAATCCCAAAGCCAATTGGAAAAATACCAAAAAGCAAACTGCAAATAAACCAAGCCTCGCCAAAACATTTTTCCTCTTCTCAAACAGTTGATAAAAACCCAAAGCACTAATTAACAAAAGCGGTGGAAGCATAAAACTATTGCGCAAAGCATGTTCTTCCAAAAGCAAAAAAGAACCAAGAGGTGCAATAAAAAGCCAGGAAAAAATAAACAAAAACGGCTTAAAATTCTTGGTCTTAAACACCATAAAAGCAAAAGCTAAAACACCCAAAAAAATAAGCAAAAAATCAGCATAATACATTTGCCCAAATTCAAACAGATTGTGTTTGGGATTTTTGTCTCCAGAAATAAAAAGAAAATCCGGCGAGAAGTTGTTCAAATAAGCACCTATTAAAAGATTGAAATAATAAAAAGCCTTATTAGAAAGTAAAAATTCAATTTTTTCTGGCAGTTTTACCAGACCTCTCTCCCAAGCAACTTCTGAAGTAATTTCATCTTTTACATCCTTTCTTGAAAAAACGTTAATAGAAAGAAATCTTTCTTCAGAAAATCCTTTAAAGGTTTCATTGAGAGAAAGAGCAATAGCGAAAAAACCAAGAAAAATTGAAATTAAGATAGGAAAAAAACTTTTCTTGTCTTTTAAAGAAACTTTTAAATCTTCAAAAACATAAAAAAACAAAAATGGCAAGAAAAGAAAAAGAACCAACTTATAAACTGGATAAGTGTGGATAGACAACCCCCAAGATAAAGAAAAAACCACATACAACCAAGGTCTACCTTTTGAATAAAGCAAAGAGGCCACACCCAAAAGAGCCAAAAAAAGAGCAAAATGCGCTTCAAATCCAACCCGCGACAAGGAGATATCCCAAAAAGAAACAGCAGTAAACAAAGAAGCTATAAGGCCTATTCTTTCGTTGAAAAGCTTTTTGCCAAGAAAATAAATTAAAATTATTATCCCTAAACCCGATAAAAAAGATAAAAACCTTACTCCCCAAGCTGTAGGGCCAAAAATAGCCACGAAGGGAATACTAAAATAAACATATCCAGCTGGTCTACCAGCACCCATTTTGAAGGTTAGAGGTAAAAAATTACCAAGCTGGTCTTTACCAGTTCTCAATAAAGAATAAGAATCATAAACCATAGTCAACTCGTCGCCATAAAGTGGAAGATTGGCCAATTTATAAAACCTGAGGCAAAAACCAATAAAAAGGATCAAGACCAAGACAAGCAAACTTTTTTTATTCATAGTCTAAGTATAATATAATAGCTTAAATGTTTCTGGTAAATACACTTTTTTTTCTTTTTATCTCTTTTGTTTTTTTCCTAAACCCGGGGCTTTTAATCTTAAGACTTTCAAAAGTTAAAAAGATAGGTTTTGAGGAGATATTAATATCATTTGTTTTTGGATTATGCCTTTATAACTTATCTTCCCTATTATTCCATAATCTCGGCGTTCCTCATATTTTGCTAGCGTTTGTAATTATCGCCAATATAATTTTATTAAAACAAGGGCCACTTGTAACAAAAATACCCACTGCCAATAAAAAAACCTATATCTTATTTGCAATCTTAATTCTTGGTATCATAGGTCAACTTCTAGTAATATCTCCAAGCGGTATTAAAAATAAACAAGGAGATATGGTTTTTTACAGTTCAAATGGCCATGATGGAGCCTGGCATATAGCCATAATGAACGAGGTGCAAAAAAAATTCCCGCTTCAAAATCCAAGTTATGCCGGAGAAAAACTGACTAACTATCATTTCCTTTCAGATATTGCTCCATCTGATATTAACCTTTTTTTCAAACTAAACAAGACCGACCTCTACTTCAGATTTTTCCCTCTACTTTATTCCATATTGCTTGGTCTTTTAGCTTACTTTTTGGGGAAAATAATATCAAAAAGTGTAAACGGAGGTTTGTGGAGTGTTTTTTTTACCTATTTTGCGGGAAGCTTTGGCTATATCGTCACTCTAATAAGAGAAGGTAAAATCAGCGGGGAAAGTTTGTTCTGGAGCTCGCAGGTCCAAAGTGTATCAGGCAATCCACCTCAAGCTTTTGCTCTAACAATCATTCTTGCCATCCTCATCTCCATTCAAAAATATGGAAAGGACAAGAAAATAATTTGGCTATTAATGCTTACCGCGATGGCAACTTCCCTTTCTCTTATAAAAATATACGCTTTTATAGTTTTGGTGTTATCGCTGGGATTTTTATCTTTATACCAAATAATAAAAAGAAAAAACTACAAATATTTAATAGCAACAATCATAATAGGTGTTTTATCATTTTCAATCTACTTCTTAAGCACCTCAAATCCAATGGAATCAAAATCCTTTTTAATCTTTGAGCCATGGTGGTATATCAGAACAATGGTGGTAGAACCAAGTAGATTAAACTTACTTGACTGGGAGTTAAGGAGACAAACCTATTTATATGAAAGAAACTTCTTAAGAGTAATACAAATTGAATTTCAAAGTTTCATTATCTTCCTTATTGGAAACCTGGGAACAAGAATAATAGCCATTTATTGGCTAATCAAAGAAAGGAAAAAAATATTTTTAAATCAACTATACATAAACTTAATAATCATAATTCTGATTTCCCTAACATTCCCCCTATTTTTCATTCAAAAGGGAGTAGCAGGTAATACAATTCAGACTTTTCAATATGTTCTTTTGATAACAGGAATATTAGCAGGTGTTTCAACAGCAAAAATAATGGAAAAAATAAAAACTAAGATCCTAAAAATCTTCCTCGCTATATTAATTATTGTTGTTTCAATGCCAACTCAAGTTGCACTAATTTATGAATTCTATTCAAAACCACCAATAGCCAAAATAAGTATAGGTGAAATAGAAGCTCTAAATTTCTTAAAAGAAAAAACATCAAAAGATTCAATCATCTTAACTCCTCTTTACAACCAATATTCAAAATTCAAAAACCAAAGTACACCCAAAATCTGGGCATGGTTTGATAGTTCTTATATTGCCGCTTTTTCAGAAAGAAAGACTTTCTTTTCCGACTTTGAACAGATGGATATCATGGGTTATGACATAAACAAAAGAAGAAAAATAGTGCAAGAAATTCTTATGAGCCCGAACATAGACTTATTCAAAAATTTATTAATTGAAAACAAAATAGATTATCTATATATTCCAAGGGAATTAAAAGACGAAATAAAGCTTTATCCCGAAGTTCTTAAAAAGGTATTTGAAAATAGTGAAGTAGAAATTTGGCAATTGAGAACCTAATTCTACCTTTCCCTTCTTAAAAAATAAATAATTAAAGATGTTAACAAAAATAAAGTAGCAACAAAAAAGTAGAAAAAGGATGAATCTTGATAAAAACGACTAAACCAAGAGTTATAGATATCAATAACCAAAGAAAGCCGACTTTTGGGAGCAAAATAAAGTAAAAAGGAGATTGGTTTTTCAACCGGCATATCATTAATATAAAGACTACCCGCAAAATCTTGGGGCTCATTAGTCGTATAGACTTCATAAGCTTTTTCTTTACCAACCTCAAGAGTAGAAAGCTTAAATACATAACTAACTGAACGGGAATTGGGTATTTTGTCAAAAGTAAATATTACAATATCACCATCTTTAATCGAGCTGCCAGAAACTACAGATCTTCTTATTAGACCCCCTCTTGAATAAACTTCAAGAATAACATCCCCTTTACTTTGCAAATTAAAATTCCTGATACTAACACCAATGGCAGTCAGGTTATCTTGAGGTGAGATAAACTCTTGAGAAAGACTTTGTTCGTTAAACAATTTTTCACTACCAAAAAGTGGGGGTTGAAAAGAATAAGGAATATACCTCAAGCCCAAACTCATAAATATGGGCGAGACAAAAACTAAAACCAAAAAAAAGCTTAATAAAAATAATAAAATCTTTACTTCTTTATGTAATTTATATTTTTCCATAATAAGAATAAGGCCAAAGAACTAGAAGCTGTCTGTAACAAAGATTGCAAATAATATGAATTGTAAACCTTCTGGACAATAACAAAAGGATAAGGGATAAGACTAAAATACCTTGAAAAAAGTGAAAATAAAGATACTGTCATTTGTTTATCATCATAAAGAAACGGCAAGAAAAACATAACCAAAAACCATAAAACAGCAATAAAATAATTTTCCTTATATTTAACTAAAAACAAAATAAGAAGCGGCAAAATCCAAACCAACCATTGTATATGGAAATGTATAAAACTTAAGACAACTACTAGTAATAGAAAAAAATAAAGTTCGATGCGCTTATCTAGGCGTGAAAGAAGATAAACAATAAAAATAATCAAAAATGGAATTATAATCCTCACACCAAAACCTAAATCAATAGAAGGAGCAAAAATTCTATTCATCAATCCTGAAGAAATAGCCCCACTAATAAAAGATTTCGAGAAAAACGGATAAGATAAAGACAGAAATGTTGCCAGAACAACTAAAAACATTTTAAGGAAATCGCCAAACTTATTTACTTTAAGGAAAATGATAGGTAATAAAAGCAGAGGATAAGCCTTAAAAAGAGAACCCAAAACCAAGAAAAAACTTGATAAAACCAGCCTATCCTTCTTTGCCAAATACAAAGATAAAAGAACCAAGAAAGAAACAATAATATCAAAACCAGAATAAGCATAAATAATAAAAATAGAAAATGGATTTAGAAGCCAAAGCGTAAACACTCTTGATTTCCTCTTCTTGTCATCAAAAAATGAAGCAAGGAGAAAAGCTGTCAGAACATCAAAAAATAAAAGTGGCAACTTAAGCAAAAAAATAAAGCGAAAAATTCTAAAATTTTCAACAGACTGCTGACTTGCATCCCAAAGCCATTCTTTAAAACCGCTCCCCAATAGAGGTTTGATTAATACTTGATATGACCCCCAAAAAAGATAAGCGAGAGGTTGGTATACAAATTCCTCTCTAAAAGGCAGTTCTTGCTTTCTTTCATTTAAAAAGTCATAGATATTCAAAACTCCACTACTCAAAAAAGAGGATTGGAAATTGTATATTTTTATATCGGGGTGATACAAAAAGGGCATGATCAAAAGCCTCACCAATAAAGCAAAAACAAAAAGATACCGAGGAATGGGAATTTGGAAAAAGTCACGCATATTTTTTCTTATTTAAAAATAGATACAAACATAATAAAAACGACAAAAATGAAACCAAATCTAACAATTTATTCCTTAAAGTCTCATTATAAAAAACCTCAAGATCGTGCTCACCTTTTGCAACCGAGACTACAATCTGACCAAAAGGCTTGCCTGAGTCAATAGTAACCTCTTCCCCATCCAATTTTACCACCCAACCAGGAAAATAGTATCTTCTGATATTGACATCTGTTTTGTCTTCAAAAACTTCTATCTTGGCTTTAAAATCAAGACTGTTATTTTCCTTAAAATCCTTAACTATAAAATTAGAACCAAATAGAATCGGCATCACCCTATCTGGCCTTAATTCTGTTAAAACAGGCAATCTTAGGTATTCTTCAGAGGTTTTTTTGTACTCCTCACTTGCCTCAGGAAGAGGTATATAACGATTAAGATAATAGCCATCCTGTCTATTCAAATATTCACTTGGCTTAAAATAAGAGAAACCAAAATATAAAGATAGACAAATTAAAGAAAATATCACAAGCTCCCTTATCTTTAACTTTTCAAAAGTTATGACAAAAATGGCAGAAGTAAAAATTACCAAAGTCAAAAACCGCCAAGGAAATTGGAAATAAGGTAAAAAGGGAAAATTCTGCCAAATAAAGCTTGATCTATGGTTAGTCATAAAAATAGAAGCAAAAAATACAATAAAAGACCAAATTAAGACTGAAGACTTGTCAAGAGAAAACTTCTTAAAATTACGAAAAAGCAAAAATATCGAAAGCACTAAAACTACAATCTGTGGCAGACCGATAAAAAATGACATACCATCATAAGGTCCGGGAACCGAGGCGCCATAACCAAAATAAGGAGTAATAAGCTGCTTAAAAGTGGGAAAGTGATCAGAATAATTAAATACTGTGTCGTACTTCATTAATCTGATGTCAAGAATTGCTGGCACCCAAAAATAAGAAGAGGCAAGAAAACCCAATAGAAAAGTAAGCAAAAAGGGCTTAACGATCAGACGACCATGCTTTAGAAAAAGACCAAAAAAGACAAGAGACGACAAAGGTAAAAACATATAAGAGGTTATGTTGTGAGACAAAACTAAACAAAAAATAGACAAAGAAGCAATAGCAACCCATCGCCAATTAATTTTCTTTTTGTCTTCATCCAAAAGGGAGAAAAAAGAAAGTAAAACCAAAGGTAAAAAGACAAAAGCCAAAGATTCCCCGATTGCTCCCCTTACATAGACATCTGTCGCTCGATATGGAGCATAAAGATAAATAGTTGCACCAAGAAGACTAAGATACTTGTCGGTAAACTTTTTTAGAAGTAAGTACATAGAAAAAAACGACAAAAATAAGCTTAAAGCAAGTACTATTTTTACGCTATTAACTAAGCTAAAACCTAAAAGATGAAAAACTTCACCCAGGTAAAATGGCAAGGGAAAAACAAAATTAAAAAGAGGGTAGCCAAAACCATAACTTAAGCTGGGAGTATATCTTGGGGGGAACTTGCCAGACCTAATTGCCTGGTCCATTTCATAAAGCCAAGCAATATGCATATCATCAGACACACCAAAATATCCTGGTTTTAAAAACAAAGCAAGAATAGAGGGCAAAGGAATCAAAAAAAGAACAAGCCAAAAATTATGATCTAAAAAATTTAAAAGCTTTTTCATATTTTATGAAAACAACCAACAAAAACAAACTTAAAAGTGAAATCCAATTAGAAATTCTTCTAACTCGCGTGTCTACTAGCTTACCTTCAACCATATATTCACCTCTTGGCAAACTCACTACTACAAGACCTTTATCGCTTGTTTCATAATTCAAAAACTTATTACCTGATTTTACCTCCCAAACAGGAAAATTAAACACCGGCACTTCTACTTTCCCTTCCCTTTCCGCCTTAACCAAAAAACTCCAACTATCAGTCTTTCGATTAAAATTTGAAACAACAATACTGTCATCCACGCTAGATACCTGAAGAGGAGCTGGAGAATCTGGAACAAGAGCGCCAACAGGCAAATAGTCATTAATTGACCCTTTTTGCATTATTCTCAAGCTTTCGCCGCTCAACATCTCTTTGTCACTTGTTTTGAAAAATCTCTCGGGTCTAAAGTACCTATAATTCAAGAAGATAGTCAGAAGAACCATAAAAATAAAAAACCACCTGAAGTTCTTCACACCCAAACCAGCAAGGCGCGATATAAAAAAACCTCCAATAATTGATGAGGAAAAAATTGATAATGATAAAAATCTCCAAGGAAACTGAGTAAAACTTAAAATAGGAATTCTTTCCCAGATAAAAGCCGACTTATTGTGAATCATAAAAATTGAAAAGACAAAAACAAAAAACATAAAGAGAGAAAGCAAAAGACCTAAATCAAATTTCTTTTTCTTGACGATATAGAAAATTATGAATGGCAGAGATAAAAATACAATGAACCAATGCGGCCAACCAATTTGAAAAGAGATAGTATCCTCCTTTTGAGGATTTGAAGCGCTATAATGCCAACTTCTATCCCAAAAAAGCTGACTAACTTTCACAAAATGAGCTCTAAAATTAAGTTCATCTTTGGTCATAGATTCTATCTGAACTAAATTTTTCTCAAAAAAGGCTGGCAAGAGAAAAAAACTTGAAACACCAAGGCTAATAAAAAGAGAGACTAACAAAATCTTTAGACCGAGTCCTTTTTTATAAAGATACACCAAGATCATCCAAATGATAATTAACGGAGAAAAAAGCATCACCATAACATTGTGTGACAAAAAGAAAGAAGTTAAAGATATCACCAAACCCAAAAAATACTTTTTTTCTTTCTTTTGGGACAATTTATAAACAAAATAAAAAATAAAAGGGACAAGAGAAATAGCAAAGATTTCAGCCAAAGCCCCCCTAACATAAACATCAAGAGCCCGATATGGAGCATAGGTAAAAAGCACAGACGAGAAAATTGCTGCCCAAACTCCAAAAAATTCTTTTGTTAAAAGATACATCCCCAAAAAAGAAAGGATAAAGGTTAACAAAAAAAGAATTTTTACTGAAGTAATATAGCCAAAAACAAAACTCAAAAGCCCACCTAAATAATAGGCAAAAGGAGCATAATAATTAAAAAGAGGAAAACCATAGCCATAGCCCATATCAGGCACCCAACGGCAAGGAATCTGGAGATCAAGAAGACATTTTTTCATTTCGTAAACTCTAATCACCTGTAAATTATCATGATGAGTAAAGAAACCGGGAACAAAAAGAGGCCAAATTACAAAGATTAAGATCAAAAACAAAAGAAAGCTAAGAAGTTTTTTGCTCATATTTTCCTTTGACTAACAAGAATATTATTGCACAAAAAGAAACCAAAGAGATAATATTTGCAATTTTTCTAACTGGCGTGTCTTTCAATCTAATTTCAACATTATATCTACCATAATCAAGGTCAAAAGTTACAAGGCCAAGACAATATTTCTGCGAAGAGCAGTCGTTATTAAAATGAGGAATTGTCTTTCCGTTTGCCAAAACCACCATTCCAGGAAAATCAAAAATAGGAGCGCGAATGCGAGCCTTATCACTTAAAACTATAACTTCCCCAATTTGATAATCACTTCCTTTGTTGTATGACAAAATTTTAGCATCACCAAAAATAATTTCGGGAGATTCAGGCGCCTTTGACCACGGAGGTAAAGTAGCATAAATTGGCAGATAATCAAAGATACTAATAGTTAATTGCCTTTCCCAAAGCTCGCCCGAAAACTTCTTTGAATCATCAATATCAAAATACCAATCACGAGGTTTAAAATAATTTATATTCAAAAAAATTGCCAGAACAGAAATCAAAATACCTAAAAATAATCTACTTTTCCTCCTAAAAAGTGTTAGGCCGATACCTGTAACAAAAGCAGAAAGGAAAAGAGCTACTGTCATAAAGCGCCAAGGAAACTGAAACAAGGCTAAAAATGGCAAATTCTCCCAGATAAAAATTGATCTTGGGTGGATAATAAACAAAGAAAAAAGAATTAACAAAAAGCCTATAAAAATCATCAAATCATAATTAGATTGTTTTTTGGTCTTCAAAATAAATTTACGAAAAGAAAATATCAAAAAGAAAATAAGAGGGAAAAACCACTGCACAAAACCTAAAGATAAATTAAGTTTCTCGTCCTTGAAGCCTGAGGAACCATAACCCCACTCCCTATCAAAAAGCAACTTATAAATACCCAAAAAATGCTTCCTGTAATCAAAATAACCCATTGTCATTGTTTCAATATGAGCATATTGCCTTTCAAAAGCGACAGGTAAAACAAAGAAAGCAGAAAGAGCAAATGCAAAAATTCCTGAAAGTAAAACTCGAAAAAGGCTCGAAACCTTTTTTTCGTGAAGAGCCCAAAACAAAACCCAAACCAAGAAAGGAACAAAAAAGGATATTGTCATTAAGATGTGAGTAGTAAAAAGCGAGGCCAAAAATAAAGACAACAGAACAAAATAAATACTCTTGCCTTTCTTAATCAAAAGATAAGAAGACCAAAAAATAAGAGGAAAAAAGACAAAAGCCCAAAACTCGCTCAAGGCTCCCCTTACATAGACCTCAACTGCTTTATAAGGAGCGTAAGTATAAACAAGACTAGCCACCAAAGCAGGTAAATTACCCGTAAACAACCTTAACAAAATAAACATTGATAAAGCAGATAGAAGATAACCCAAGACAAAAAGTATCTTAACAGTGTCAACAAATTCAAAACCTAAAAGATGAATTAATTCGCCCAAATAATAGACAAAAGGAGGGTAATAATTAAATTGAGGATAGCCATATCCGTAACCAGCATCAGGAACCCAACGACAAGGAATCTGTAAGTCCTTAAAGCATTTATCCATTTGCTGGACCCGGAAAGCTTGAAGATCATCCTGCATATAAAAAAACCCTCTTCTTAACAAAGGAGAAATCGTAGGCAAAACAAGTAGTAATAAAAGAATAACACTTAAAATAGTGCCCCTTTTATTTCTAAAAAGATTGGAAAATCTGATTATAGAATTAATAAGGTAATGATTAACTGTGCCATAATAGATCTTGCTTGAAGGAATTAATCTCTTCCACTGATCTTTATCGGAAGCTAAATTCTTTCCGCTTTGCCCATGAAGATGAATTATTTCAGAATCTGGAAGATAGTAGACTTTCAAACCTTTTTTGTTAACTCGCCTGCAATAATCAAGGTCCTCAAAATACATAAAATAACGCTCATCAAACAGGCCGACCTTTTTAAGAGCAATAGGGGTAATCAGAAAAGCAGCACCTACTGCTGATTCTACAACTGTTGGTTTTTTGCCCGTAGGATAAAATTTATCAAGTAATCCCTTTTGACCTAAGAAATATTGCTTGAACGCTCTTGAGACAGAAGGCAGATTAAAACAGGATGGTTGTATTGAATTATCCGCATTAAGAAGACGAGGGGCAATAACACCAGCGTCTTTTGTCCTTCTAGCAAAGTCGATAAGTTTTTTTATCGCGCCTTTTTTAACTGTTGTATCTGAATTTAAAAGTAAAATATATTCACCCCTTGAAAGCTTTATTCCCTGATTTACTGCTTTTGCAAAACCAAGATTTTCTTTATTTCTTACCAAGACCAAATTTTTCCACTTTAATTCATTAAACTTATCAAACGATCCATCTGTTGAAGCGTTATCAATCAGAATTATTTCATAAGGAGGAATACTTTTGTCTTTGGCAATAGAAGACAGGCAGTCAATTGTCAAATCAGAAGTATTGTAATTTACAATAATTATTGAAATTGCCTTTTTCACTTTTTAAAGCTATCAAGTATAAATTCATCAGCCACGAGACTTTCCTTGCTTTCCTTCTTACGCATTTTTATTACATCCCTAACTTTCAGAAGAGCCATAAAAACAATTAGCAAATAACCTGGATGCCTAAACAAACGCTGAAAAAGGCCAGCTATGTGCTTGGTCATAAGTCTTCTGCTCGTTAAATTCTTCCAAATAAAAAGAAGCTGATTCCTTTCCTGAATACGCGCCTTTTTCTTCTGATTGAATTTCCCTATCGTCGCTTCATGCTGATGAATTACTTTAGCTTGTGGATCCCAATAAAGTTCATAGCCACGCTTCAAGGCACGGTAAGATAAATCAACATCTTCCCAATAAAACGGTATAAACAATTTCTCATCCATCCAACCCAATTCTATCCATATATCTCTTCTGAATACTCCGCTGCCGCCACTTACCCAGAAAGTCTTTCGCGGCCTCTTAGACAAAGGAAGCGGCTTGTGGACTATAAAACCATCCTCAAAATAACCACAAGCAGGACCATATAAACCCTCATTTAAAGAAACAGCAAACACCTTGTCATTTTTATCAAAAATATCAAAAACAGATTCTAGAAAATCTTCTGTACAAGATACATCGTTATTCAAAAGACATACCAAGTTTCCTTTAGCTAGTCTTACTCCCGTATTTGTGGCAACAGCAAATCCTCTATTTTTTTTATGAGAAATAACACGTACTCCTGGAAAATTTCTCTTTAAAAAATTAACGCTACCATCAGATGAGGCATCGTCAACCATTATTATCTCAATTATCCTATTTTTGGGGTTTTCTTTGGCCTTAATTAAAGAAGGTAAATTTTTGGAAAGAAGATCTTTGCCATTATAATTTGTAACAATAACAGAAACTTTAAATTTATCCATATTTTTTCAAGCACGATTAATCAAGTTTTTTATTCTATCAGAAAAAGCTTGATAAGAAAAATTGGCACTTTTTTCAATTGAAGCATAACTCAACCTTTGAAAAAGAGAATTATCCGCCGCAATTTTTTGGGTAAGATCAATCAATTCATCTTTTTCATTCCACAAAAACCCGTCCCTACCTTGACTAACTATCTCTTTATGACCACCTGCATTAAAGACAATAGGAACAGCGCCTGAAGCCATAGCTTCAACTACTGTGATACCAAAATGCTCAACTTTCTCCGGATTATATTCCTCACTAACTCCAAAACCACTTGCAGACCAAAAAATGCTAGCCCTCTCATACAAAGATTTGATTTCCCTAAAATCAGGATTTTCTATGATTTCAACCGGAAGCCTGCGGGAAAGAAGATGTAGTTTTCTAACATAGTCCTTGCCTCCCACCTCAGAACCACCAGCAAGAATTAATCTCCAATCAGAAAAACCTTGCTTATACATCCTTGAGAAAACTTCAACCAAAATATGTTGATTTTTGGCCTGTTTTAATTGAGAGAAACGACCAACCGAAAGAATAACTTTTTCTTTATTCTTTAAACTAGGTTTAAATGTTTCTACATCAACAGGAGGATACAAAACCACGCTATTAACTTTATATTCTCTATCTACAAACTTCTTGGTAAAAAAAGAGTTTACTACAACTTTATTTACTCTCAAAAACTTAATCCTGTTTATTAAAGAACCGCCACCTACACCTTTAAAAGGAACTTGAAAATGAATAAAATTTCGACCCGCAAAAAGAAGAGGCACACTCCCATCAGAAAGCCAAAAACAAAAATCGTAACCCCGACCTCTTTTAATACTGTCTACAATATTGACACCTGACAAATCAACACCAAATCTAGACTCAAGTTTAGGCAATATGTCTTTGTCTTTCCACTCAAGATCTACTCTATAACCCAAATCAAGAAGAACTCTTGCTACCCCCATAAGATATCTTTCCCCTCCTCCAAGAGTATCAAGATAAGGGCTGTAAATTGATGCGAACATAAAAGATAATTTAAAACGCAAAAATTAAAAGTCAAAACTAGAAAAGCTTAAGGTCAAACAAATCGTTATTCATTTTTGACTTTTGAGTTTTAAGTTTTGAGTTATTTTCTTGCATTTCCCAAAGTTTGGCGTAACTTAAAAATCTGCTCCAAACTTGGTATATGCCGTAAATCACGCCCTCAACACCATCAAGAAAAGCCAGTTGTTTTATCATTCTTAAATAAAACTCACGAAAAATAGATGAGGCAAAACGCAGAAAATTCATGGGCGGGTGGCAAGCATTAAACATCAACTTAGCCTCAATAAGAGACCATTTATTAGTCTTCTCTACTATGTCAAAAAGGTTATCATGTTTTATATGAATAAAATAATTGTTCATATATCCCAACCTACCTTTAACAAGAGGTGTCTCATGCAAATCTCCCTGCCAAGTAACAAAATCTTTCTTCTTAAAAAGCCTGACTACATAATCAGGCCAAAGCCCACAGTGCTTCATCTTTTTGCCAAAAACAAAATTAGAACGAGGAATAGCATAATGAGAAAAGCTACTAGAAGAAATCGCTTCTAAAATTTCCTCCCTTAAACCTTCTGTTATTCTTTCGTCAGAATCAATATGCAAAACCCACTCTCCTCGTGCCTTTTTGGTGCCAAAATTCCGTCTTTCAGCAAAGCTTTCTTTTATAAACTCAAATATTTTAGCTTTAAATCTCTTAGCTAAACTACAAGTTGCATCCACAGAACCACCATCCACCAAAATTATTTCATCCACCCAACCAAGAGATCTCAAACATTCATTTATCTTTTTTTCTTCATTTTTAGCCAAAATAACAACGCTTATATTAATTTTATTTTTATTCTCTCTACTTGCCATATTTACAAAATATTTACTACAGATACATCGATGTATTTATAGTTATTTCCAGCTACCTTTTCCGAATTTACCAAGGTAAAAATCCCTCACCCCAATTTTCTGCCACTTTCTACCTCTTAATAGGAACCTTAGACTTTCCCTGAACAAAGCGATTTTTGTTCTAGTTGGCGCATACTTGAAACCAAACAAAAGACGATTACGACTGATAAAATAATCATTCAAATCACTACCAATACCCGAGCTTTGAGCAACTTTGTGCCAAACTATACCCTTTGGCTGAAACATAACTTTATAACCAGCTTTTTTAATCCGCAGGGAAAGATCCACATCTTCAAAATACATAAAATAACGCTTGTCATAAAGACCTACATCTTTTAAAACAGAAACAGGAAAAAGACTACAGCAACCAGTTGAGAAATCTACTTCCTTAACTTCACCAAATTGTCCTTGATCTACCTCATCAACACCTGAGTTAATACCCATCACATTATCCCAATCTACTTTACCACCAGCATACCAAATTACCTTACCTAAATCACGAGCTGAATATCTTTCTTTATGAAACTCAAAACCTTTAGCAAAATAGATTTTGGGCGATACTACACCAACTCCTCTATTGTCTTCAAAGACAGATAAGAGATGAGAGAAGATTTTCCTATCAACCAGGGTATCATTATTCAAAACCATCACATAATCAAAACCTTTAGAGATTGCGTACCTTAAACCTACATTATTACCTTCGGCAAATCCCAAATTGGATGCGTTTTTAATCAACTTAAAATCAAATTTTTTCTTAAATTTTTCGAGCTTATGTATAGAATCATCACTTGAGGCATTATCAACAACCAAAACTTCAGGATCGAAAGAAAACGCATCAACATGAGACAGACTTTCAAGACAAGAAATAGTATCTTTCCACCTATTCCAATTTAAAACAACAGTAGCAACTTTTTTCTTCATCCAAGGTTAAGAAATCCTTAATTTTCTTTTAAGTCTTAAAAAAAGAGAGTTGATCTTTTTGTTTTTGTTAATCTTAAGAAGCATATCAGCCTTCCAATAATTTAATTCTCTTTCACTTTTTATCAGTTCTTGATTTAAATCATCAAGATCAAAAACAACTTCCTTAAACTTATTTGCTTGCCACAACTTAAGATAAAGCACCAATTCCGAAAAAGATTGTAGTAAAGCCAAAGCCAAACCATGAAGGCCATCTTTATAACCACTAGCCGAAAAAAAGCGGCTGACAAATTCAGCTGTTGGCCTTCTTATTAAATCTTTCCAATCAAAGACATAACCTTCTTTTATCTTATCTTGAGCTTGTATATCGGTATATCTATTCATCCTAAGAATATAAGAAGAAACTGATGAGTAATTTCTGTGAACAATGGCATATTTTTCCTTGGGTAATAAATTTATTCCTTTACCTTTGGTCTCAGGCTGGCTATGTATTTCATCTTTCCAGATAACCGAACCTTTCCTAAAAAACCTGATGTTATAGTCAGGCCACCACAAAGAATGTCTTATCCACTTACCAAAGATCAAATTCTTGCGAGGGATATTAACAAAATCATATTGATTTTCTTTGACAATCTTTTTAAGCTTCGCCAAAAGTTGTGGTGTTGCTCTTTCGTCAGCGTCTAAGATAAAAACCCAGTCACCACTTGCTTTGCTGATAGCAAAATTCCGAGCTGGCTCCACATAACTTTTCCTCTCAAAGGTAAAAACCCTGGCTCCAAGGCTTTCTGCCACCTCGCAAGTCTTATCTTCAGAATGCATATCAACAACTACCACCTCATCAGCAAACTGACGCACAGACCTGATAACAAGAGGTATATTTTTTTCCTCGTTTAGAGTGTTAATAACAACCGAAATCTTTTTCATAAAAAGAGATAGCTATATTTTATCAGTTTTGGAGTAAATAAGCACAATCAATTGACTTGATAGATAGAAACCTTAGAATTCGAAAAAATAAGCTTAAGGCCAAGGGCATCTTGAGAAAAAGGAAGTTTTTGATAATCTACCAGATAAATATACTTTATCTTATAATTTTTCAGAAGACTTATTGAGGAATCAAAAGCCTTTCCAATAAACCAATTCTCAACCTCACTTCTTCTGTCTTTCCAGTTATAACCCATTATTTCCATATTATTTTCGTCTTCAAGAAAGGTTGTCTTGTTCGAAAAAGCAGAAACATAAGCAGTTGAATCATAGAGGTACAAAGGTTTAGGACCCTCAAAACCACTTTTGTTCAAAGGATAAAATGGATAAGTCAACGTCACACCTTCTGGCAATTTCTTAAGAAAATTCAAGGCTTCTACCTCTTCTTTGGGAAGAAAAGCAGGTGGCTGAGGAGTAAGGTATATATCCTTTAAAGAAATAATAGTTGTAGGGATAATCAGGATAATCAAAAAGGAAACAGAAACAAGCCTAAGAAATATACTCAAATGATGTTTTTCCACAATACCACCCACCCAGACCCCGGCAAGAATGCCCATAAAAAACAACGAATAATAGAAAAACTGTATGGTATTCCAAGCTGTACCCTTCTGTAGAAACAAAGTTGGTAAAATTATTCCAGATAAAATAATACTAAAAGCAAAAACAACCCAAGGATCAAAAGACCCCCTTGACTTCAGCAGTTGTTTAATCTCTAAAAATCCAATTATTCTTGTACCAAGGTTGCCAATCAAAAAAACAAGAAAAGAAAAAGAATAGATCAAAATATATTTAAAAATAATCCCTCTAGTCTTGTAAGAAATCATTGCCTCAGCTAGCTTTGGTGAATAAAATCTATCACTTGCAGCAAACATAGATTCCAAAAACCAAAATGGCTGAAAAACAAACATCCCAAAAGAAGGCTTACCTAACAACAAGAAATAAACCAAAATGTATAAGAAACTTGAGGCAAGAAAAACCTTGAAAAATAAGAAATCTCTCCTTTTTAAAATATTCCAAACAGCAAATAAAAGCAAACCAAAAAGAGAAAGTACCCCACCATAAGCCTTTACCCCAGACAAAAGGCCAAAAACAAATACACAAACCCAAAAGCGAGATGTGTTATATTCTTCATAAAGCTTGACCAGATTTAAAAGCCCAAAAAGGAGCAAAATTAAAGATAGAGCATAGGGGGGATTTATTAAGGTAGAAACAGCCTGCTGTGCCCAAAAAGCAGATTCTCCCTTACCAAACAAGTATCCAAACGACCCCCCAAAGTAAGTAAAAAACACTGCAAAAAAAGATTTAACAGAGGACTGGGTTACATAAAAGATAAGCTTATAAACTAAAAGACCTATTAACAAAGACATAACAGGGGGAAGAAGCTGAAAATATAATCTCAAGACAGAGATACCTGTAATTTTGTGTAAAATAGCAACCAAGAAGTCAAAACCTGGATGGTAATTCTGCAAAGAAAAACCTGCCAGAGTAGGCACAGAAAAGGATCCTCTTGCCAAAGAAGATGCCAACGCCAGATGCCAAATGCCATCGTGACCATTTGCACCCCAAAAGCCTATTCCCAAAGAACAATCACGAGGAAAACACAAGCCACTTCGAACCATAGTCAAAGACCAAGTAACTGATCCAAGAACTATCAGAGACAAGATAAGCTTATTTTCCCCTACCAAAAAATACTTTAAAACTTTTTTTAACATCTTCTTTAAAAACTTCACCCACCAAAAGATAAATCAAGACAAGATAAGAAAAGGCACCTACTAAAATTAAAAGTATTAAGGATTTTACATTCAAAGGCAAATTAATCCTTAAGAAGACAACAAGAAAAAACATAACAAGCGAAGAAAGAAGGGGTTTTAAAAAAGAGCGAGAGAAGGAAAAAGGCAAGAATCTTCTAACTATAATTATAGCAACAACAGAGCTTGCTCCCAAAAGTAAATAACCAAAAGCAGCACCATTAACTCCAAATCTATAAGCCAAAAAAGGAATCAAGAGCCAAGATAAGATAGTCCACATCACCATTAATTTAAAGGTTGTTTTGATTCTACCTGTCGCGTTTAAAAGATTCGTCAATTGCGTACTTACCGCTGCAAAGACCGTATTACCACCTATTAAATAAAGCGGTATTAAAGCCGGCTGCCACTTGATGTATTTAGGAATAATTTCAACCAGAAGCGGAGCAAGAGCAAGTAGCCCAAAAAGAGAAGGAAAAACCAAAAGAGAAATGAAAAATAAAGATCTTTCAAGCGATGAGCGCAACTGGTCTTTTTCATACTGCATCCGGGAAAAAGCAGGAAAAGTAACTTTAATTACCTGGTCCATAAAAAATCTCAAAGGCGCTTGTCCCCATTTTTGTGCCCATCCCAAAAAGCCAAGCCCCGCCCCTCCCAAAATTCCTCCTAAAACCGCGGTCAAGCCATCATCTTTAACCGTCGCAAGCAAGGTGTTAACCTGATAAGGTAAGCCAAATTTAATCAAATGAGAAAAAGAAGACCTGGCAAAAAGAATCTTGGGTTTCCAAGGCCGAAGTAGGTACATAGCAACAAGGCCTACCAATCCCCTTGCCAAAACACTATAAGTGAAACTTCTTAAACCAAATCCACGCCAGGCAAGAAATACGGCTAAGATGTTGTAGGTCAAATTTTCCAAGATCTGTGGAAGGACCAGTTTTCCAAATTCAAGCTCACGCTCGAGCAAGACTGAAGGAATCGTCTTTAAAGAGGACAAAAAAAGGCTTATACCAAGAGAGTAAAGCAAAAGTTTACCCTCAAAATCAAGATTATAGATTTTGACAAAAATTGGCGTGGCAAAAAAAAGCACAATAAGAATGACAAAAACCAAAAGCTCTTGAACCAAAAATGTGGTAGACAAATCTTCTTCTATAACCTTCTCTTTTTTCTGAATCAGAGCTGCAGCAAGACCAATATCGCTAAAATAAGCTAAAAAATTAACTACAGCTGAAACCATCCAAAATATTCCAAATTGAGAAGGATCAAGAAAGACAGTTAAAAGCCCTGTTGCCAAAAAAGATAAAATACTCAAAAAAAATGTCCTCCCTGTCAAAACAACCACGCCTTTAACCGCTCTTTTTTTGACAACTTCAAGATCAATTTCCGGACTGGTGTTTAAATTCTCATCAATTGACACACTTTGATTTTAGCAGAAAATAATCTAAAGGCTAATCCACCTTATAGAAAAGAAGCTTTTCAAAACTCCCATCTTTTTTCTTTGCCTTCGGATATTCGGCCAATCTTTGAAGATGCGAAAAATCACTTATTTTGCTTCTTGAACTATTAACCACAAAAAATGTCAAAACACCGTTCTTTGAAGACTCTATTAACCCTGAAGGCACCTCTTTGAAATCAAGCCCCATACCGGCTACTTTGATATTTGGATAAGAATTAAGATAAATCTGTAAACCATCAGGAAGTGTGCCAAAATAACCTTCAGTTCCAACCAAAATCTCCTGCCCATTCTTTTCTTTTGACAGTGTCACTAAATAATTAGCAACTTCTTTTATTCCATATCCCGCAGTCCACTCTTCAAGATATCCAGAACGCTCATTTTTAGGCAAAAAAGCCGATTCTTTCCTAAACGCAAAGCTTACATTTTGAAAAATAGAAAAGGTAACAAAACCTAATAAAAACAACCAAGTCAAAACTTTTAATTTTCTTGAGAAGAAAGAAAGAGAAGAGATAAGAACAAAATAAGGCAAGATAAAAAGAATGTATCTGGCAGTAAAGACCTTCGCGTACTCAGCTTGGATTAAAAGTGGAAGCAAAAAGAGTATAAGTAAGAACAAGGTTTGCTTTTTAAAATAAATAAATCCTTGCCAAACACCAATAACAAAGAGAATGATTAAAAATAATGAATTAAAATAAAAGAACCATAGGAAAATATCTTTCAAATGACCAAAAAATGGATTAAAAGGATCTTCTAAAATATGCGAGAGGGAAAAGACATAATCATAGTTACGGGAAGATAAAAGATGGAAATTAGGGCCAAGACGAAGGATGTTATAAATTCCGTAGGCGATAATATAAGTTAAAAAAAGCAAAAAAAACGAATTTAAAATTTGCTTTTTTACTTCTCTTTTCTGCCAATCTTGCAAAAGCAAGACCGAAGGTAAGAAAAGAACAAAAAACAATGCCGGCGATTTGGTAATTAAGGCTGCGCCAAGAGAAAATCCCGAAAAAACAGCAAGATCTGTTCTTTTATATTTAAGCGACAAGAAAGAAAGCAAAAAAGCCCAAAGACCAAACATAGAAAGCATACTGTCAACCAAAGCCATCCTCTCAAAGAAAACTGCAAAAGGAGAAAAAGCATATAAGAAAAGAGAGAAAATAGTTATTCTTTTATCCTTGAAAAGAAAAAGAGAAAAAATCATAATTCCAAACATTGTTAAAAGTCCGCAAAGAAGGGATAAAAACCTTCCAGCAAAAAGAGGGTCTGTAAATAATTTCAAAAATGGAATCATTACCCACATAAAAAGAGGTTGTTTTCCATCTGAAAGAGGCAAAAAACGAAGAGTTTCCTCCGCTCTCATCACCTGAGCCCACCGAATATAAATTGCCTCATCAGCAAAAATTGGCCATGAAGTAAGGTTAACAATTCTAAAAACAAAACCGACAAGAAATAAAATAAAGGACAAAAAAAGAAAATTCTTGTCCTTTATGACTTCTCTTTGCAAAAAGGATCTCATAAACTAGTCATACAGTCCTTTTAAATCATTAAGCTTAACTCTCAAGATCTGAAACAACATTTCCTTTGATTCTTTAAAATACTTGGCTAAAGGCGATCCTTTGGTCTTACTTTTATCCCTATCATTCCATAAAACAGGAACTTCAACTATGCGACCACCAGCTTTTTTAATAAGATGGAGAAGTTCAACATCATAAGAAGTAACAATCCAACCCTTTTTACTCTTCTTGTCTTTGAAAAACTCAAGTTTGGGGAAAACTTTTTTCAAAAGAGAGCTTTCAAAGAGTTTGAAACCACATTGAGTATCTACTATTTCAGGCAAAATAAGCATTCTCCTAAAAGCCATAAAAATAAAGGCTCCGATCTTCCGATAAATTGGAAAATCTTTTCTAACCACCCCTCTTGAACCAATTATTGCTTCAACTTTGTCTTTTGTATAAGGCAAGAGCTTTTTCAGCTCAGCAATGGGAGTCGACTGATCCATGTCAGTAAAAAGTATGTATTCTCCCTTTGCTTTTTTAATCCCTCCAAGAAGAGCATGCGGTTTCCCTCCGTGAGAATTTTCTACTAAGATAAAATTCTTAAACTTTTTTATCTTTTCCTTTATTAGCTCCCTGCTATTATCAGAGCTGCCGTCATCTGAAACTAGAACTTCCCAGCTAAATCCCTGCCTCTTTAAAAAATCATAAACCTCTTCAAGCACACCTCTTTTTATATTTTCAGCTTCGTTATAACAAGGAATTATTACTGAAAGAAATACTCTTTCCATTTCCTCTATATTACCAAATTAAGCCCCAAACTACCAACCAAAATCAAGAGGATTAAAACAAAGAGAATAAGCCTTTATATTGATCGGGCAATTCTGCCTTGAAGGACTGACAATCTGAATTAAAGGGGAGCCATCCTTCTTGTTGTAACCAATATTATTAAAACTAAGAAGATAATAAAAACCAGCGTCTTTTCCTTCAGCTATATCAAGGGAGATATCGTAATTTCTATTTTCAAAAACAGCTTTAAGAGAAGAGATAACTTTCTCTTTATAAAAAATACTCTCATTATCGGAATTGTAAAGAGGAAGACTAAATTTTAAAAGCAAGATTAAAATAGCCAAAAAGACAGGTATTATTCTTAATTTAAAAGTAGAGAAAAATCTATCAAACCAAAAAGAAAAAAGCAAAACAAAAATAGGCAAAGAAAAATTAAAATAATATTCCGAGGGCCTAAAATGATAAACAAACAAAAAGACGAAAAGAGATAAAACCAAAATTGAAAAAAGAATAAAAAGAATGTCCTTCTTAAGATTATCTTTCTCATAAAAATAAAACTTAAAAGAAACAAAAAGAACCAAAAGATAAAAAACAAAAGAAACAGTTTTCGAAAAGCCAAAACCAAAAACTATAGAAAGAAAATTTTGCCAGACTTCAATCAAGCCACCCTCCTGAATAGCAGAATTGCCAAAATTAAGGATTAAATTGAGGTTCAAAAAGTTATGCCTTACATCAAAAATAAAAATCGGAGAGAAAACAAGAATAAAAGAGAGAAAAAGCAAAAGCATTTTTTTAGACAAACAATTTTTACCACCTCTAAATAAAGCTAAAACTATAAAGGGCAAATAAAAAGTTGACTCTATATGAAAAGAAATTCCCAAAAAATATATTAAGGACAAAAAGAAAAAAATAATTAGTTTTCTTGTCTTGAAATAAAGGTGATAAAGAAAAAGAAGAAGGAAAAAAATTAAAGGAACAAGAAGCGGGTTCCAAGGAACACGGTCAATTGCTATTGCGCCCGGCAAGAACGACCAAACCAAAATAAACCAAAAAGGAACTTTATTGTCAAAAATTTTTGATAAAGAAATCATGGAAATCACAAAAAATAAAACCCAGTAGAAAAACAAAAAGGCAACTAAAGAAGGAAGTGAATTAAGCTTAAATAAAAAATAAAAAGGAGAAAGAAGATAGAAAAAATAAGGAGGTAGGAAAAAACCATCTCGCCCCACAACACGAGGACCTATTAAAGTTAATTTGCCTCCTATGATATCTCGAACAAAAAAAGCATCACGCTCCTGATCCCAACCAAAAAGAAGGCGGGTATCTAGATTGTAAGATCTCAAAAACAGAAAAACTAATAAAAAGAGAGAAATAAAAACAATCTTCTTGTTCGTGTAAGAAGCAAGTATGATAAAAAACCAAAGAACAAAAAACGACAAACTTAGAAGATTAAAAAACTTTTGAATAGGAGTTTGAACTATTCGCCAAGAAATCAGATTATAGTCACGAAATTCGCTTGCATCAATACAAACACGACCGTTACAATTTTTATAAGGCACTTTATCTTTCCCGTTAATATTAAATTCGTAAGCTAAAGGAAAATATTCCAGAGCAAAAATAACATCATCTTTCATATTCTTATTAAGAGTTAATTTAACCGTCCCGGAAGTAGAGTTCCGGCTGACCAAATCAAAATTAGAGAATGATCCACTTACAAACTTCTCACCTAAATTACAGAGTGATTTTGACCCGTTACTCGAGATTTCGTCAGCGATAGTCGTGGTACCTACAAAGTTAGGATACGAAAAATCCTCAAACCACAATTTCCTATCTTGATTAATATTCAACACTCGTAAATGATTGCGATTACCAACAACGCCAAGAAAAACTAGTAAAAATGCAAGAAGTAAGTAAACTCTCTTCTTCTCTCTTAAGCTAGACAAAGTATAAACAGATAAACTTGAAACAAGAAAAACAGAGACACCCAAAATTCTCCATGGATATTGAACTTCTTGCAAAACTTTAATTTCTTCCCAAACAAAACCTGAATAAGGAAGAAGTAGGAATAAAGATAGAATCGATAAAGAAAAATAAAAAAATAACCAAAAGTGGTTATACCAAAAAGAAGAATATCTCTTATTCCGCTTTTTGAAAAGATAAAAAATTAAAAAAAGAGAAGCAAAAAGAACAAGCCATTGGGAATAACCCAACATAAAGGACATTCCGTCGTTATTACCTTTCACCGAGAAAAAATATCCCCAAGGCGAACGAAAGATTTGAAATAAACTTGGAAAATGATCCCTATAATCAACAATATTTGAAACCCCTAGCCTAACATAAGACCTTTCTAGTAAAGCTGGACCAACAAAAAAAGAGGATAAACCAAGCATGCTCAAAAAGGAAAAGCTTAAGGCAACAAAGTCTTTTTTACCAGAATTCCTCACTTTCAGAAGAGATGCGAAAGAAACCAGAACAAGAAGAGGAAAAACAAGCATTACCACAATATTGTGAGACAGGATAAATAAGGAACCAAAAATAGTAAAAGCAAATAAATATAACAACTTTTTCTTAGATGATTTTTCCTTCAGAAAACAAGAGAGAAAAAAAAGAACAACAGGAAAAATAGCGTAGGACAAAAATTCAAGGGATCCTCTGACAAAAACCAAAAGAAAACGATAAGGAGCAAAAAGATAAAGAAAAGAACCAACAAAAGAAGACAATTTATCTTGCGTTACATTTTTTGCCCAAAGATAAAAAAACCAAGAACCCGAAAAAAGAGAGAAAAAGATCAAAATCTTCCAGCTTAAAAAAATGTCATCCAAAAGAAAATATAAAAGAGCAAGTAGATAATAACCAAGAGGGTAAAAAAAATTAAAAATAGGTACGCCGCAACCATTATTTAAACCAGAAGCCCATCTTAAGGGAAAATGACCAGATTTAAGCATCTGAAAAGCTTCAAGTCCGCGAGCGAGATTGTAGTCAAGATCATGCGCATAAAAGTAATTTGAGGCAAAAAGAAAACGGCAGGTAAAAAGAGTCAAGAAAAACAAAACAAGAAACACCCAAAAATCCTTATTTTTCCTTAAAAACAAAGAAAGATTATTCAGCATACGAAATACGCAGTCTCCTTTCTACTTTAATATCAAAAACACAAAACTCTTTTTCAATTCTTCCTATTTTATCTTGCCGCGCCATCCATTTTTCCAACCGTTCAGGATGAGCGCTATCCTTTTCGCTTAAAGTGTAAAGTAAATTAACCTGACTTTCTTTAGGTAAATAACCATATTTTTGAAAACCGTACCATTTAAAAAGGTAGTCATAAGCATAAGAAATAACAGGAGGTACATAAACATCAACATTAAAGTCTCTACCTTTTGCATCTTGATACACCCAATCAATCGCCTTTAACTGATCCTCAAGAGTAATCGGATTATATTTTCTGAAGTCGTAAATAAAATATCTTGAAAGTAAATAAAAATTGCGACCCAGAAAAATTAAAATAAATAAGACTATAATCAAATAACCTCTTTTAAATTTCGAAAGTTGCAACAATAAAAAAGAGAAAAAGATGACAAAATATAAATAAAAGCCGGTAAAATAATAGCCATAAATTACACCTTTATCACCTCGAAGAAACAACATCCCCAAAAGAGGAACAACTATTGACATTAAAACTGTCAGAAAATATTTATTTTTCTTTATTTCTTTAAACTCAAAGAGAGCAAAAAGCAAAAGAAGAACAAAAAACAAAATAAACAAAAGGCTTTTTTCTCCCCAAACAACCTCTGAAAAAGTATCAAGATAAAGGTAAACACGAGATTTCAAAACTACCCAGAAAGATAAGTCAAAAGAACGACTAGAACTTAAAAATTGCATCAAGCCTTTTCTTATTACTCCATTATGACGCATATCAAAAATAATCTGAGGCAAAAATGTAAAGACATAAAAAGAGGAAAAAAATAATATATTTTTAAAATTAAGAATCTTTCTTGACCAAATAAAAGCAATCAAAAAGGCAATAAGAGGATAAAACATATCAGCCGCTCCACCAAAATGCATAGATATACCGGACAAAAACCCAGAAAGCCAAAAATATTTTTCTTTCTTTTCAATAATTCCAAAAAGAGACCATAAGAACAAAACGCTTGATAAATACATCAAAGTTGGATTTGAAAGCCAATGAGAAGAAAGTATCAAAGAAAAGGAAAAACCTGAAATTATAAGAGACAAAAAAGCCAAATATTTTCCACCGATTTTAAGACAGAGGAAATACAAGATTAAGATTGCGCTAACTACCGAAAAAGATAAAAACCAAGCCGGAAAAACAGGATTCCCCTTCCCTAACCAATAAAAAGGAATCAAAAGCCAAAGGTACCAAGGGCCACGAGGGACATCACCTACCCCCATAGTCGGGCCTATTGTTGGACCTATCAAAAAAAATTTTCCATCTTTTAGAAAATTCCAAATAATTAGAGCGTCTCTTCCCTGATCAAAATAAAAACCCAAAAAACGATGGAGATTTAAAACTCGAACTAAAAATGCAAGAGAAATTGCTACCAGAAGAAAGTACTTTGATCCAATAAAGTTCAAAAAGAAATCCACAAAAGTAATTCTTTTCTTTGTGCTCATAATTTATTCAGGCTTTCCTGAAGGATTATGAACCAATCTAAAAACCATCAGACCATCAACATTAAAGCTTTCGTCTATTTTGCTCCAACCAAAGTTAGCTACTTCGGCTTTAGGATTTGAAACAGGCTGACATTTAGTTTTGTCTTCATACTCGCAAACCACAAAGAGTTGATCAGTTATGGTTTCACTTGCTCTTTGAGGATCAATAATCACCACCGGCTCTTTCCAAAGTTCAAGAAAATAAAGATAAGCACCTTCATAGTTTCTTTCCGCAATAACGGCAAGATTAAATCTTTGCCCTCTTGCCTCTTCAGCTATTTTCTTTGAGACATCGATTGTCCTTTGAAGTTGTCTTGAGGGGTTGTCACGAAGTGGAGAATTAACAAAAGAAAAAAATAAAAACAAAAAAATTAGAGGGACAAATAAAAACTTGCCATACCTTTTAAAAGTCACGAGCTCTTCTAGAAAAAATGAGAGAAGTAAAAACGGAGCTGGAAACAAAAAGCCAAAATAATGATCATAAATTTGTTCCTTATAGACACTAAGAACAAAAACAGAAACTAAAATCCAAGATAAAACAAAGAAAAAAGCAACTACTTTCTTTGAATAAATTCTTCTTTTTAAATAAAAAACCACCTGTAAAAAGGAAAGCGAAAATAACAAAAAAGCAACAATTTTACCAAACAAAATATTCTTACTCGCAAGAAGACGGGTAAAAACCAGATTCCATATCGTAAAAAAATGCAGGAAGGGAGACATAAAAGAATTTGAAATAAAATCACTTCTTTCAAAAAAGAAATCCTTCATCGCCGTAAAATTTCGCCAGTTATATTTGGCATCAAAAACAACAAGAGGAGACATCAATAAAAGAAAGATAACAACAGAAATCAGAAAATTCTTTAAAAGCTCTTTTTGCTTTCCTACTTTCTTTGATTTAATGAAAGAAAGTAGCAAAAAGATGCCAACGAAAGGCAAAAGCACTAGAGCAAGATAGTGTGACTGAAGACAAATAGCAAAGGATAAAGAAGCTAAAACTATATAAGAATATTTTTCTTCATACCAAAACTTAAAAGTGGAATAGATAACAAGAAGAGAAAAAAAGGGCATAATATTTGGATTCCAAGAATGCCTTGAAAAGATAATAACAACAGGAGAAAAAGCGTAAAGTAAAGCTGCTGTGAGCCCCGCCCGCCTGCCAAACCACTTATAGGCAAGATACCAAACAAAAAAAATAGTCAAGACACCAAGAAGTGCAACACCAACAGCAGGTCCTGTTGGATCAAAACGAAATAAAAACAAAAATGGGGCCATAAAATAATAATAAAAAGGCCCAAGATACATATTGCCAACCGATGTGCCAGGGCCAACAAAGACTAAATCATGATCAAGCAATAGTCTCTTAACCACCAAGGCGTCCCTACCCTCATCACCCAAGAAAGTCATATATTCTGAGATCTTGTACAAACGGAAAAAAGCCCCAACTATCAAAATCAAAATAAGAATTAGAGAATACACCTTATTCTTTTTTATAAAATTAAGAGATCTAAAAATAAAGGAGTTAATCTTCATATTAGTTTCCACCAAAGTTTGAACAAGTCAGAAAAGCTTTTAACTATTACCTTAATACTTCTTCCTGTCGCTTTGCCCGCTTTTCTCGGGTAATGACTAACTGGTATTTCTACAATTTTAAATCCTGCTCTTTTTGCTTTAATAAGAAGCTCACTGGAGATAAAAGCACCTCTTTCTGATTCAAGAGGTGGTATTTTTTCAATTACTTTTCTTGAAATAAGTTTAAAACCACAATCGATATCTTTAACTTTAAGGCCAAATAGAACAAAAACCAAAGCTTCCCAAATTTTGCTGGTTAAAATTTTAAACAAAGTCTCTTGCCTCTTTCTGTAAAAACCAATAACCAAATCAGCATTGGTCTTCTCCTCCGTCTCAATAAAATTAGTTATCTCAGAAAAATCAAATTGTCCGTCAGAATCGGTAAAGGCAATCCACTCGAAACTAGAATTATAAAGTCCACTTTTAAGCGAAGCACCATAACCTCTATTAATCTCATGATTAATAATTTTTATACGAGGGTCACTTTTTGACAAACTTTGTGCCACTTTTAAGGTGTTATCCTTTGAACCATCATTTATAATCAAGATCTCCCAATCTTTAAGTCTTAACTTATCAAGAACCTCTTTAGCCTTAAGAACAGTATTTTTGATGTTAGCCTCTTCGTTATAAGCAGGAAAGAAAACAGACAAACGACTAATTTCCATTAATCATAGTCTAGCAAAAAGCTAAAACTTTATAAACTACCCTACAAAGACCAGAACTTATATAACTTGTGAAATTAAGCCTAAAATAGTATCATCTAATTAATGAAAAAGAAGATAAGGGATTTTATCTTTATCAGCCTGATAACTATTATCCCTACTTTACTCATTTGGCTACCATTTTTTGCAAAAATTGAAAATTTCTGGACCATCCCGCTTGGTAAAGAGGGGATGGCAACTGTGGTTGCCAACTATGACGGACCTCTTTATATTGTGGTGGCTAAATCTCTCTATAATACAGAAGTCATCAAACAGATCACTTCTTTTCCGCTGCCAGTCGAATATTATGCCGCACATTTCCCCTTATATCCGCTACTAATTAGAACACTAGCAACATTTTTAGGCTTTCCCTACTCAATGCTTCTCTCAACCGTTCTCTCGTCAATCTTTTGCGTATATTACTTCTACAAACTTGCCAAAATAGAACTTGATGACAACAAAGCTAAGTGGTTAACCTTCATTTTTTCCATCTTTCCCGCAAGATGGTTAATAACAAGATCCGTAGGCTCTCCAGAACCACTTTTACTAGGCGCAATACTTGCTTCAACCTACTACTTTCTAAGGAAAGAGTATCTTAAATCAGCCTTAATGGGAGCTCTTGCCCAGCTAACAAAATCCGTCGGAATACTCCTTTTTATCGCCTATTCAATTACAATATTTATTGAAAATTTAGCAAGAATATCAAGTATCAAAAAAAGCAAAAAGCTTGCCTTTTCTGATATTTCAAAATATCTTCCTCTTGTTTTTATCCCCTCATCATTACTTATAGTTTTTGCAATCTATCAAGTAAAATTCAACGATTTCCTTGCCTATTTTCATTCGGGAGACAACATCCACCTTTTCTTTCCACCTTTTCAAGTTTTCAACTATTCAGCGCCGTGGGTAGGAACATTTTGGCTGGAAGAAATAATATTTATTTACTTGGTTAGCACATGGGGGATTATCAAGTTGGCAAAAGACAAAAAAACAGTTTTTGCTTCAATTGCAGGAGTTTTTTTACTCTCAATCTTCTTTGTCTCCCACCGCGATATTCTCAGATATCTTTTACCAGCCACTCCATTTCTGCTTTTTGCTTATAAAGACATTCTTCTAAAAAAAGAATTTAGACCAATTATTTTATTAATTATTATCCCAATATATCTCTTTTCTCTTGCATTTATCTCCCAAAACAAAATGCCCATTGCCGATTGGGCACCGCTCCTTTAGAAAAAACACATAAAGCCATCAAAGTTCCATCGTTCAATCAATTGCTATAACACACCCTAAACGAAAGTCCCCCATCTATCCATACTGCCTAGCTCAATGTATTAAAGTTGAGAGAGTTTGAGAATAAAAGAAACTTAAAATACTTTTGTATGAGTGAAGTTCCACGTTATTGGCGTCTAAGAGAACAACTTCTAAGACTAGAGGGTTCAAACTGCCAAAGTTGTAAAATAGTTCATTTCCCTCCAAGAGAAGTCTGCCCTGATTGCGGATTTAAAGCCAATGGAAATAATAAAAAAGACGTCTTTGAAAAACCCAAGAAAGCTATACCTCAAGATCAACAGTAAAAGTTGCTAATTCTTTATTAATCAAAGAAGAGTCCTGCAAAGGATTAATAACCAAATTTCGTTTAACAAGATTCAAGTACTTCAAATAACCAAAAATAGCCTCTTTTACACCGAGACGCAAACGAGCATTATCCCTCA
Source organism: Candidatus Woesebacteria bacterium (assembly GCA_013426185.1). Classification (NCBI taxonomy): domain Bacteria; phylum Candidatus Woeseibacteriota; species Candidatus Woesebacteria bacterium. The sequence continues at coordinate 349,367 of CP058602.1, forward strand.
AAATCTCATAAGCATCATAAAACTTATAATCCTTCAGTTTGAAACTCGAGAACTTAGACAAAGAACACATCTCTTTTGGCAAGACCAAGTTGTAAACTGCAACCCTAACATCAGCAATATCAAGATACATAAAAGGCTCAAGATAAGAAGGAACAACACCGAAAGGAAAATTGCCCTTAATCACAAGTTCAGTAAAAACCTCTTGTTGTAAAATGCGGATAACTCCAGTTTTTCTACTATCTCTTTTCCTTGAGTAGCCCATTGGTAAAGACAAAAGACCGTATTCTTTTCCAAGTTCAAAATAAGGTGTACTAATATCTTTTGCCAGTAAAACTTTATATGGATTGTTAAAAGGAGAAATAACCAAAGCTACACCGACTCTTCTAGTTAGCCCCTGCTTCATATATGAATAAATCCTGTAAATTGTCTTAAGCGAAGTTTGGAAAGACAAAGGCATTTTTTTGTAAATACTCTCAATATCAGCGGTATCTTTAACAAGATGCTCAAAAAAAAGAATTGTTTCTGATATGCGACTATTCGGACCAGCAGTCTTGACAACACCATATTTATCAAGAACCCTCTGATAAGTAGCAGGAGATACAGGCAAAGCAAAACGATAGTGCCTTAAAACCCGATCAACAGATCCAAATCTAAAATATTCGCGTACCAAAAATTGGCTAAAATCTGGCTCTTTTTGAGGGAATGAGGACATCTTACTTTCTCTGCCAAGGCAGCTTCCAAGTTTTCCAAATAACAGCGTTGTACATAAAATAATTATAAGGCAGGACCAAGAAGACAATGATAAATGGTAGCATTAATTGCCTCGCTCCGATTCCAAAAATAAGATCGCCGATATTGCCAGCAACAGTTTGAATAATTAAAGCTCCCATGCTAGTCAAATTAAACTGCAAGAATTTATAAATTATATTCTTGATACCCTTTATTTTTTCTTGCTTGAAAGTCCAAAGATTATTAAGTGTAAAATTACTGATAATTGCAAGTTCAACAGGCAAACTCCAAGCGAAAAGACCGGGAACTCCAACAGAAGTCATAATCTTAAGAGATATGGCATTCACAAGATAACCAATAAAACCAACAGTTCCGAATTTGATAAATCTTTGCTTATCCTTGATACCCAAGATGATAGCTACTTTAAATGTAGTTGTCATTTCTTTGGGATTAAATTTTGATTTTTCTTTTAGGCGAGGTTTAAACTCAAGAGGAACTTCCTTAACTTTCTTAGCATTTTTAATGCTTTGATAAAGCAAATCAACTTTATAAGCAAACCTCTCTTTAGCCATCAAATTATCAAGATCAATTTTGTTTAAGACTCCATCAACTTTAGTCAACCTAAAGCCGGTGGTCATATCATGGATATTAAATTTAAGCCAAACAAGACGAATAAAAAGATTCCCCAAATAACTAACCACTTTTCTTGAAAAAGCCCATTCTTTGGGAACAGAGCCGCCGGGTATATAACGGCTGCCAATAACATAATCAGCTCCATCAAGATAAGCGTCAACCATTCTTTTGACATTGTCAGGCGGATGCTGGCCATCAGCATCCATCTCCATCACTGCATCAGCTTTAAGTTCATTCATAGCATACTTAAAACCAGCCACATAATCTGCACCTAAACCTTCTTTTTCCTTTTTCAAAAGATGGAGATTCGCAAACTTTTTCATCTTTTCCTCAACAATTTTTGCAGTACCATCAGGAGAGTTAGCATCAACAACCAAAAGATGCATATCTGCTTTTATTTTTGGGAATTCCTTAACCAAAAGCTCATCAATCATCCAACCTATATTCTCCGCCTCGTTAAAAGTAGGCATCACAATGACAACTCTTTGCATATTTTTATCTTACAACAGCAAGATAATTGAGTAAAGAAGAAAAAATAACAAAGGCTCCAGACAAGGTTAGGACAAGGTCCGACCCTGTACAACAAAACTAAATTTTGAAGCTAAAAAATGGTGGCTTTTGACAAGGACGGACCTTGTCATTGGATACCAGATGAGTATCTGGCCATCCTTGTCTTCTTGCAGCCTGTTTTTGAGCCGCAACGCAAGGAGAAGAACCTGTAATAGACGAGTAAATTGAAACTAAAGATAACAGAGCATACCACTCGAGGAAAAATAGAAAGATACTTAAAACCACATTCTCCCTAACTCAACAGTTTTCTCAAGAGTCCTTTTAACTTTAGTCAAATATGTTAGAAAGAAAAACAAAGAGTTCTAAAAGCTGGAGAAATCGCTATCCAATTGCTTGAGGCCTGAATCAATATCAACCGTTGTCGAATCAAGTTCCTTTGACAAATTATCAAGGTCGGAAGCGTCTTTAATTTCTGAAACAGAGCCGGGAATAGGATTTGACCCCTGATAATACTTTTCAACGCTTGGCGGCAAACTAGTTTTACTCTCTTCTTGCGTCTCTTTCATCTTTTTGCTATTCCAAAGCAAAAAGCCAGCTACCAAAAGAAGAACAGCTGCCGAAACTCCCAAAATAATAATTGTTTTTTTGTCTTTCATAATTATTCAGCTTCAGGACTTGCAACAGGTGTTGGTTTAGCCACTTCACCTGCCACCTTTCTCATCGCGACTAAGAGATTTTTAATTGCTTTTCTATATTCAAAGAGCTTAGTTTTTGTCTCCTGCATTGCTAGTCTAAATTCCTTATAAACCTCCTTTGGGTTATCTCCATCGCAACTAAATTCATCAACAATTTTTGAAGCCTTATCTAAAGAAGCAACAGCCTCAGCTCTAGTTCTTTCAATCTCGGCCAAAAGATCATTGTAATTGGAAACAGTCTTACCATTAGGAACCATCTTTTCTTCGTAAAACTTCTTTAAATTTTCCACCCAACCATCCATCCTCTTAAGAGCTTCCGTTGCCAGTCTCAAAAGAGATTTCTTCCTATTCTTTATAGCTTCTTCTCTTGCCCTACAGGCTTTAAGTTTTTTGCCTTCAAGCATATCTTTTACTCTTTCTCTTACTTCTTCTCTGTTTTGAACTCTGACAGGAGATGAAGAAGGAGAAGAGAGATTAACTCCCATATTTTCTCTTAGATTCAATCTCACTGATTCATCCTCTGCAAAAGCCAAGGAAAAAGAAAAAACAAGAAGAGCTAAAGAAGCTAAAAACCCTGCAAATACTTTTCTCATCATCATCAATCTAAAATAAGAGAGAAAAAAAGTCAAGACACAACTTCTATCTTCTTCTTACCAAAATAAGGCCTCAAAACACTAGGGACAACAACCGACCCATCTTTTTCCTGGAAGTTCTCATAAATTGCAACCATCGCTCTGCCTAAAGCCAAAACCGTTCCGTTAAGAGTATGCAAATATTCGCTTTTATCTCCCCTTTTTACTTTTATTCCCAGCCTTCTTGCCTGAAAATCTGTGGTATTGCTGGTTGATGTAACCTCACGATATTTATTTTGAGACGGCATCCAAGCCTCAATGTCATATTTTCTTGAAGCAGCATTGCCCAAATCACCTGTTGCCATTTTTACTACATGATAAGGAATCCCCAAATCCTGCCATATTTCCTCCTCAATCGACAAAAGCTTTTTATGCCAATCGTCAGACTCCTCAGGAAGACAAAAAACGACCATCTCCACTTTTCTAAACTCATGAACTCTTATTATTCCTCTTACATCCTTGCCATAGCTTCCTGCCTCAGTACGATAGCAGGAAGAAAAACCTACATATTTTTTAGGCAAATCTTTGGCATTTAAAATTTCATCTGTGTGCATGCCAACAAGAGTAATCTCAGCAGTCCCAATTAAATCCAAATCCTCGCCTTCAATATGATATATCTGTCTTTCCTTCTCACTTCTTGCCTGAAAACCGCAACCAACAACATTCCTTTCTTTGGCTACATTTGGAGTAATAACAGGCAAAAAGCCATGTTTTATTAACTTATCAAAAGCAAAACGTACCAAAGAAAGTTCAAGCAAAGCTCCATCACCTTTCAAATAATAAAAACCAGACTGAGCGACTTTGGTTCCCCTATTTAGATCAATTGTTTGAGTCAAATCACCAATTTCAACATGATCCCGTACACGAAAATCAAACTTACGAGGCTCGCCAAATTTCTTAATAACCTCATTTTCCTCGGGGCTTCCAACTTTTACATCAGGAGCTGAAGGATTGGGAACTTTAAGAAGCAATTCTTTATACTCTTCTTCAATATTCTTAAGTTCTTCTTCTTTTGTCTTAAGCTCAGCTTTAATCTTCCTACCCTCTTCCTGACCTTCCCTACCCAATTTATTCTTTCTTGCGCGCAGAGATTCAACCTCAACTATCAATTCCCTTCGCTTCTTGTCTTTTTCAAGTAATAAATCTATAACACTTGAGTCAAAACCCTTAGCTTTAGTCGCTTCTTTAAAAAAATTGGGGTTATCGCGCAAAAGATTAATATCTATCATTGGCTCATTATACTACAAACCAATCTCGTCTGAGATAGATTGAAGAGCTTCAAGTCCAATTTGTAAAAATTCATCAAGAGTAATACCCAAAAGCTCGGCCTCCTTGATAATTTCGCGGTTGCAGCCGCGAGCAAAACCAGAGCTTCTAAATTTTTTCTTCAAAGAATCAAGAGAAACGCTCTTTAATTTTTTATCGGGCTGAACCAAAGCTGAAGCAACAATCAATCCGGTTAAAGTTTCAGAAGCAGCAAGAGCATGTTGAAGCTTGGTCTTTCTTTCATAAGCGGCAAAAGCAGGCACTCCACCCTTTCCCCAAGCGTGAGATTGAATAGTCTCAATCAAAAAGGGTGTGGCACCTGCCTCTTTCAAAATGCTCTCGGCAAAAAGACAATGCTTCTCGGGATTCTCTTTTGTTAAATCCCAATCTATATCATGAAGAAGACCAATTAATCCCCAAGCTTCTGATGTCTCATCACGGGTCATTTGAGCTTTATCTTCCTCGTCTAAAAGCCCTTTGTCATAAAGATAAGAAGCCAGACTAGACATTATAGCCTCTGACTCAAGCAGGTGATATTTGGTTATCTGATTTTTGATATTTTTCTCAATCAACTCTTGAGCTTTTTTTCTGTCAATTCCCAACCTATCCATCATTTTTTCTTTTTCAAAAGTGGCCTCATTGTGGGGAAAAGAATCACCTCTTTTATACTCCAAGTATTGGTAAAAAACATTGTTAAGCGATCAATGCCAATGCCAATGCCTCCAATAGGAGGCATTCCATATTCCATCGCCTCCAAGAAATCCTCGTCAACCTGTTGCGCTTCCTCTCTATCTTTTCTTGCCGCTTTAACATCTGATTCAAATCTTTTTCGCTGAATCAAAGGATCGTTAAGCTCGCTCCAGCCGTCGCAAATTTCCTTGCCACCTACATATCCCTCAAATCTTTCAACCCAACCTGGCTCATCTGCTTTAGATTTAGAAAGAGGACTAACAGCTTCAGGATAGTCAATTATCCAAACAGGATCAATCAAAAGGTCTGTAACCTTATGCTCAAAAATGGTGTAAATCAATTGGCCCTTGTTTTCTCCACCCACAAGCTCGATTTCATTCTTGCGACAATAATCAGTCAAAAACGATTCAGAAGTTCCTAAAACATCAATTCCCAGCTTCTCGCGAATAATATCCACCATTTTAATTCGCGGCCACTTTTTGGAAATATCAATTTCCTGCTCCCCAACTTTTATTTTCATCTTGCCAAAAATAGATTTAGCCAGATGCTTAAAAAGCCCTTCTGTTACATCCATCACACGATGATAATCAGCATAGGCTTCGTAGTATTCAATCATTGTAAACTCTGGGTTGTGAGTTAAATCCATACCTTCATTTCTAAAATCCTTGCAAATCTCATAAACCTTCTCATAACCACCAACCAAAAGTCGCTTCAAATAAAGCTCGTCTGCAATTCTTAAATACATATCGCAATCCAAAGCGTTAAGATGGGTCTTAAAAGGCTTGGCATTAGCACCGCCATAAAGAGGCTGCAGGGTTGGAGTTTCAACTTCCTGATAACCCAGACTATCAAGATAATTTCTAATCTCACGAACCAATTTAGTTCTTGTCAAAAACCTTTGCTTTACTTCAGGATTTAAAAGTAAATCAAGATAACGCTTGCGATAACGTTCCTCAATATCCTTTAGGCCATACCAAGAGGAAGGTAGTGGCCGAATAGCCTTTGACAAAAACTGAAAATCAGAAACACGAACAGTTATCTCCCCTGCCTGGGTCTTAATCACCTCGCCTGAGACAGCCAAAAAATCACCAGTATCAAAAAGAGAGATTAAAGAATAGCTCTCACCCAAAACATTTTTCTGAAAAAGAAGCTGAATAGAAGCTGTAAAATCTTCCAGATCAAGGAAAGAGGCGCCTCCATGAATTCTTATAGCTCTGATTCTACCTGCAACCAAAACGTTTTTACCCAAAGACTCACGAGCGTGAGAAATAGCCACCCTTTCCCCTTTTAAAGAAATAGACGAAGGATAAGGATTAACGCCAAGTTTTAAGAGTTCCTCTTTTTTCTTCAACCTGTCGCTTCTAATTTTAGTTATCCTCTGGGCCATAATAAGCCTAGTATAAATTGAAGAGGCCCTTTTTACAAGAAGACTATTCTATATCGACAATTTCGTAAACCATTGTTCCGGCCGGCGCTTCAACAGAGACCTTGTCGCCCTTGGTTCTACCAACCAAAGCCTGTCCCAAAGGAGAAGAAAGAGAAATCTTCTTCTCAGCTGGATTTGCTTCCCACTCACCAACTATACGAAAGATATTTTCCTGACCGTTAATTTTGACTCGCACTGAGTTACCAACATCAACTGTCCTATTGTCAGTACTTACCTCCACAATCTTAGCATTCTTAATTATCTCCTCTAGCTCAGAAATCCTGCCATCCAAGAAATCAAGTTCCTCACGAGCATTTTGATAATCACTGTTTTCCGAGAGATCTCCATGAGATCTGGCGTTGGCAAGCCTCTCAACAAGCTTAGGCCGCTTTTCTTCCACTAAAACCCTAAGCTCTTTTTGCAGAGCCTCAAAACCTTCCTTGGTAAATTTAGCTTTTGTATCAACCATGTTTAAAAGAAAAAAGGCCGTTTCAAATAAACGGCTCAACGAATTAATTACAAAGGGATTTTAGGCTTAAGCTAAACTCTTGTCAATACTTCAAAAAATATCAAAAGCAGACAACAAAATTAGAGATCAAGCTCAACTATAATAGGATATTATATCAAAATATGTCAAAAATAACAATTAACAAATTAACAGTTAACAAATTAACTTAAAAATAGAACAAAGGGAAAATTACAAATTACAAATTCCAATATACAAACAATATACAAGTACCAATAAACAAATTACAAACAGATTATAGAATCTAGATTTAGGATTTAAGATTTAAGAATTCCTGCTTCCTAATTACTACTTTCTACTTGCGTTTCTTTTACCTTTTACCTCTTGCCTTTTACCCTCTAGGAATTTTGCTTTCTACTTCCTGCATTCTACTTTCTACTGATTTTTGTGCTAAAATAACTTACTCGGCGCTATCGTCTAGAGGCCCAGGACGGCAGGTTCTCATCCTGCAAACCCCGGTTCGAATCCGGGTAGCGTCACACAATAACTTAAAACTTAAAACTTAAAAATCAAAAGTCAAAAAAAGTGGATTACAGATTACAGAATACAGATTAGAGAATAAAATTACAAATCCTAATATCTAAATTCCAAATTCTAATTTCTAAATCCTAAATTCTAAACAATTCTACAATGATCCAATTCCTCAAATCACAAACAAATAAATCCCAACTTTGAACTTTTAATTTTGAACTTTGAACTCCTGAGGATAGATTTTGGATTATAGATTATAGATTATAGAATTTTGCTTTCTACTTTCTACTTACTACTTTCTACTTGCGTTTCTTTTACCTTTTACCTCTTGCCTTTTACCTATTATCATACTTGATACTAATCTCGGCCAGATTCGGCTAATTCCGACAGCTATATCTAGTCATCAAGCCACAAGAACACTAGGAGAAAGATCGCGATTTTTCCCTGCAGCAATCTCTTTAAACGGATCTTTGATCAAAGCTAACTTTAGAACTTCGCGCATATCTTCTACAAAAACAAATTTTATGCTCTTTTTTACCTCGCTTGGCACATCATCCATATCCTTCTTATTACCCTTAGGCAAAATAATGGTCTTTAAGCCAGCTCGATACCCTGCAATAACTTTCTCTTTTACTCCGCCTATTTCCATCACTTTTCCACGAAGTGTAATTTCTCCTGTCATCCCAACTTCCTTCTTAACTGGAATACCAGTTAATGCCGATATCAAAGCTGTAGTTAAGGCAATACCAGCTGAAGGACCATCTTTAGGAACTGCTCCTTCGGGAACATGGATATGAATATCAGTTTTACTACCAAAATCAGGTTTCAAACCAAACTCTCGCCAATGAGATCTTGCCCAGCTGAAAGCGGCTTTAGCCGATTCTTTCATCACCTCACCAAGCTGCCCTGTCAGATAAAGCTTTCCTTTCCCGGGCATTAGAGCTACTTCAACAAAAAGAATTTCACCACCTGCTGCAGTTACAGCAAGACCAGTAACCACCCCAACCTCGTCTTTTTTCTCTGCCAACGCCGACGAAAACTTCCTTGGACCCAAAAACTTCCTTACCTCTCTAAGGCCGATCTTCTTGGGACATGGCTTTTTCTCAGCCACGCTTCTTGCAATTTTGCGACAAATAGTTGCAAGCATACGTTCAAGCTCACGAACTCCAGCTTCTTTGGTATATCTTTCTATAATTTCATCCAATGCCTCTTTGGTTAATTTAATCTTTTTGTCTTCAAGACCATGAAGTTTTAATTGCTTTGGCCACAAGAATTCTTCTGCAATCTTTTGCTTTTCGTTTTGGGTATAGCCTGGAAAGCGGATTATTTCCATTCTATCGCGTAATGGATCAATAATATTTTCTGCCACATTGCCAGTTGCGATAAACATTACTTTGGAAAGATCAAAAGGCACCTCAAGATAATGGTCAGAAAACTCCTTATTTTGCTCAGGATCCAAGGCCTCAAGAAGAGCAGACGAAGGATCACCTCTAAAATCAACGCCCAATTTATCTATTTCATCAAGCATAAAAACTGGGTTTTTGGTCTTGGCATTCTTAATCCCCTGAATTATCCTGCCAGGCAGAGCACCGACATAAGTTCGCCTATGGCCTCTGATTTCTGCTTCATCACGAATGCCACCAAGAGAAACTCTGACAAAACTCCTACCCAAAGCCTTAGCTATTGAGCGGCCAATTGAAGTTTTACCCACTCCAGGCGGTCCAACAAAACAAAAAATGGTGGGTTGCGCATCTTGAGACTTTTTACCCTTCTTGATCTTCATAACCGCTAGATATTCAAGGATTCTTTCCTTTACCTTTTCAAGCCCGTAGTGGTCTTTTTTCAAAATAGAAGCCGCTTTTTTAATAGAGATATTATTTGGAGACTCTTTGCTCCAAGGCATATCACAAAGCCAGTCAAGATAATTCCTAATATAGCCGCTTTCAGGATTTTGGATAGGCATCTGCATTAAACGCTTAAGCTCTTTCTGAGCTTTTTCTTCAACATCTTTGGGCATTTTTGCCTCTTTAATTTTCTTTTTATACATTTTTACCTCGTCCGAATCTAGCTCCGATTCTTCTTCTCCCAGCTCCTCCTCAATAGCACGTTTTTTCTCCCTTAACATTGCCCTCCTTACTTGATCCTCAAATTTCTTCTGGGTCTTTGAGCTTATACTTCTTTCAATTTCAAGAACATTAACCTCGCGCAAAAGAGCTTCAAAAACCGACCTCAACCTTTTAAGGAGCGAGGTTTCTTCTAAAAGTTTTATCCTTTCCTCGGTCGAGACCTCAAGCAAAGAAGCAACCTGATCGGCAAGCTCAACTGGGGTTGACTGTCCAGAGACAACCTTCATCACAGTAACTATTTCAGCCTGCTTACCCAACTTAATTGCTCTTTTGAAAAGATCTACTATTCTTTTTGCCAAAGCATCTACTTCTGGAGAATCTTCTTTTTGTTCTTCAATTTCAATAACATCAGCTATCAAAAAAGGTTCTGTTTTGACCAAATTTTGGATTTTAATTCTTGCCTGACCGCGAACCAAGGCATGGACATCCTCTTCAGAAGACATCATCTGGGCAATCGTAGCAATAGTACCCACTTCGTAAAGATCTTTAAGTTTAGGATCCAACAGCTCGGGGTCTTTTTGAGTAAAAATAGCCACTACCCTCTGAGACTGAAAAGCATTATTAATAGCCAAAACCGACTTAGGCCTACCAAAAGAAAGAATATTATCGGTATGCGGAAAAACTACCGAATCTCGAATAGCAATTACTGGAATTTGTCTTAAAACTTTAACTAATTTCTCGCTCATATTTGTTGGTTTTAGCAGTCTAAAACATTGTCTGCTAAAAGTCAAGAGGTATTATTTTCTTTTTAAACCCTTATCCTTCAAAAACAAGGTCTCAAGCAACAAAGCAGTAAAAATACCTAAAGTTGCACCACCAAGAACATCAACTGGAAAATGGACTCTGCTTAAAATTCTGCCAATTCCCACCAAACTGGCAAGAAAAAAATAAAATATTCCCAATTTTTTATCAATCAGAAAAATTGCAGTTGCCAAACCAAAAGCAGAGGCTGTATGACCAGAAGGAAAAGAATTATCAAGCGGTGTTGTCAAGGTCAAAGGATTTACTCCATTAAGCAAAAACGGGCGGACGGTAGGTAAAAGATCTTTGAACATTTGTGACAAAACCCAAGCCATGAGACTTGAAACTAAAACAAAAAACAAATTTCGTTTTGGTATCTTGCCCAAGTAAAACCAAAAAAATAGACCCAGATACATAAACCAAATTAAGAAACTGGCCAAGAAAGTAACCCAATTATTAGCACCTGAAAATAATAGCCTAAAATCGACAAGATTTTCATCTTGCCTAATTTGACTTATACCAAGGACCTTATTGCTCTCCCCTACCGGACGACTATTGCCAAAAAACAAAAAATTCGAGTAACTTTTACAACACTCAGATTTATGCCTAAGCCCAGTGTTTTGCCAAAGAGCAATAAGTGCAAAGGCAAAAAACAAAAGGGGTAAAAACAAAAGCAAAAATCTCTTTGAATTCATATCTAATTAATGATAACATCTTAGAGGAATGAGTAAAACCCATTCAACATCAAAAAGTTTTGTATATGCTTCGGAAGGTTTGACAAAAGCTCTAAAAGATGAGCCTAATCTTAAAATACATTTTGTCTTCGCCATTTTGGCAATTACTCTTGCCGTCATTTTAAAGCTGTCAAATATAGAATTTGCCATTCTGACGCTCAGTATTGGAATGGTCATCACTCTTGAATTAATAAACACAATGCTTGAAGCCTTAGTAGATTTAGTCAGTCCTGAAATTAAACCTCAAGCAAAAGTTGCTAAAGACGTTTCAGCAGCTGCTGTGTTGATGTCCGCTATTGTCTCTTTAGTCATTGGAGCACTCCTCTTTCTGCCTAAGATTTTAGAACTTTTTTAAACCACAAAACAAATAACAGCCAAAATCAGGCAGTAAAAAGCAAAAACTTTAAAATTGCGTGAGAGTAAAAATTTCAAAGCCAAGCTTATCGCCAAAAATCCAGACACAAAGCTTGCCAAAAAACCTAAAGAATAAACACCAAAATTAATTTGAGAATCAAAGCCATACTTTAAAATCTGCAAGACGTTTGCTCCCAAAACAGCAGGAACAGAAAGTAAAAAGGAAAATCGAGCTGCTTCCTTTCTATCAAGACCTGAAACTATACCTGCAAAAATGGTAGAACCCGAACGGGAAACACCGGGGGTAATGGCCAAAGCTTGAAAAACTCCAATAATAAAGGAATTTTTATTATCTAATAAAGAGGAAGCTTTTTGTTTTCTGTCGGATATAAAATTGAAAATAGCGCTTAAAATCAAAGCTGCACCAACCAGTCTAATGTTCTTAAAAAGAAGCTCTATCTGATCTGAAAATAAAAATCCCACAGCAACCGCAGGAATAGTTGCTATGACAATAAATTTCAAATAAGAAAAGGAAAGCTTAAAAAAATCTTTTCTAAAATAAAAAAGAATAGCGAATAAAGTCCCAAGATGAAGTATGACATCAAAAAGAACTCCGGGTTGGTAGAATGAAGGAAACAAAGACTGGATTAAAACAAGATGAGCCGATGAGGAAACAGGCAAAAATTCTGTCAATCCCTGAACAACACCTAATACTAAAGCTTGAAAATAATTCATAAAACTAATATATCATAAGTCTAAAGCAAAGTTTTGCCAATTATCGGAATTTAATTTCTCAAGTGAAACTGAATTTTCTACTTTAAGATCGCCTATTAAGAGGCGTCTTAATGAAGAAAGAAAAGCACCTGTCTCAAGTTTTCTGCCAATATCACGCGCAAGAGCGCGAATATAAGTGCCAGATGAGACTTTACAAATTATTTTTATTTTTGGATAAGAATAATCAGCTACTTTAATTGAATAAACCGTTATTTTTCTTGGCTTGAGTCTTAAAAAATTCCCTTTTCTTGCCATCTCGTAGGATTTTTTGCCCTTAATTTTGACGGCAGAAAAGAATGGAGGCGTTTGCTCCTTTTCCCCCTCAAAACTTTTGATAGCTTCCAGAATTTCTTCTCTAGAAGGCACTCTATCACTTCTTAATCCATCTTGCCTTGTTTCTCCTGTTATATCATCTGTTGTTCTTTCTTCACCTAAAGTAATTTCCGCCTCATATTCTTTATCAAGACCTAAAAAATAAGAAAGCCTTGAAGTAGAATCTCTTCCAACCCCTAAAATCAAAAGGCCACTTGCAAAAGGATCAAGAGTACCAGCGTGGCCGACTCGTCTTTCCCCTGTAATCTTCCTTACCCTATCGACAACATCATGAGAAGTTATTCCGCAAGGCTTATCAATAAGTAAAAACATAAGCTTAATCTATCTCAAAAAAAGCTCTAAATCAACACTACACCCCGGGTGTGTACTGAAGCGAAACCTCCGTTTTTAGCAGCTACTTAAATCCACAAAAAAACTTAATCTACTAAATAAAGATATTGCACTAAAATCAAAAAAGAGTTAAAATCATCCTCACTTGCACATTCAAATCTTTTTTCTAAGGAGAGTAAAGATGTTAGTCAGACAAAGGATGATTTCCAAAACTATCCTGCTAGAATGGATCCGGAATATGGATCCCAAACATCAGCAAAAATTGGAGAATATTACACTATCATCAGGAGCAGAATTACTGACCATTGAAGAAGAAGCAAAAATTAAAGCTTACTTGGGTGTTTTTTTTGGAGAATATGAGATAAAATTACTAAACAAGCTAAGAGCAGACTGTAATGGCTTAAGAGGGGAAAAACCTTGCGACGGATGCCCAAGTAAAATTCTCATCTCCTTTGGATTAGCAAGATTTGACAACGGCAGAGGGGAAAAACTCCTCAAGGCAACCAAGTTTGCCTTCTACGAAGAGGTTCTATACCTCTTAGGAGTAATCAGAAGATTTTAGATTTTACCACCCAAGTGGGTATTGATTGACAAATCAACGCTGTCAAACTCAATACCCACTTGGCCTTATTTTTTACCTCAAAATGTACACCCCATGGGTGTACTGAAGCGACACCTGGGTAGAATAAAACTAAAACACCTGCCTTTATTTTTACATCAAAAAAGATTAAAATATCCTCTTATGGATAAAAAATTAAGTTTATTTTCAAAGATCAAGAAAAGCGCCTCAAAAATTTCAAGAAGAAGAATAACTAAAATTGCCATCTTTTTGGCGATTATTATTTTTGGCTTTGTTACTATTTCAAATCTAGTTCAACAAAAGAAAAAGGAAGCGGAGGCAGAAAAATTTACAGTTAAAAGAGGAACTGTATCCGAAGATTTAATTCTTTCAGGAAAAATAAAAGCCGAAGAAGACGCCCAGCTTTTCTTCCCCACTTCAGGAAAACTTGTTTGGGTGGGTGTTAAAGAAGGCGATTTTGTTAAAAAGGGACAAGCTTTAGCCTCGCTTGATAAAACCCCACTTAACGCAGCCTACCAGCAGGCTCTAAATAACATCAGAATGTATGAAGCTAATGTTGAGGCAACTTATGACTCACTTAAGGGAAAAGATACTAGCGAAACATTTGCTCAAAAAGCAACCCGAACCACAAGTGAGGTGACAAAAGACAACGCCTATGACGCTCTTAAAATTGCCGAGTACAACCTCAAAAATGCAACTTTAATCGCGCCTTTTTCAGGATTTGTGACTTACCTTGCTAACCCTTTCTCAGGAGTTAATGTTTCCGCTGCCCAAATGCAAATTGAAATTGTTAACCCCCAAACAATTTATTTTGAAGTTACAGCTAGCCAAGATGAGGTTACTAAACTTAAAGAAGGCCAAGAAGTGAAGATAATTCTTGACTCATTTCCTGAAAAAGAAATCAAAGGAAAAATTAGCTTTATCAGCCTTACTCCTATCAATATCCAAGAAGGCTCTGATTACAAAGTAAAAATATCCTTTACAAACCTCAAGGAAGAAGACTTGAAAAGCTTAAAAATCGGAATGACAGGAGATGCAAGATTCTCTCTTGAAAAAAGAGACGACGTTCTTTATGCCCCATCACAATTTATTAAAGCTGACAGAAAGGGGAAATATGTTAATCTCGGCTCGATCAAAAACAAGGTCTATATTAAAACCGGTCTTGAAGGCGAAGAATACACAGAAATAAAAGAAGGAGTCAAAGAAGGCGATATTTTGTATGATTAAACTAGTTGATGTCTGCAAGACTTATTACCTTGGAGACGAAGAGGTAAAAGCAGTTTGTGATGTAGATCTTGAAATAAAAGACGGAGAATTCACAGGCATCCTGGGTTCTTCAGGTTCTGGCAAATCCACATTAATGTATATGATTGGACTCTTGGAGAAGCCGACAAGAGGCAAAATAATTATTGATGGTCAAGATGTATCTAAACTTTCAGACGAAGAATTGTCTCATCTAAGAAACAGATATATCGGCTTTGTTTTCCAATCCTTCAATCTAATAAATCGCTACACAGTTAAAGAAAATATCCTCCTGCCTGTTAAATATGCAAAAACAAAAATAGACTTTGATCCTGAAAAAAGAGCTGAAGATTTAATGAAAAGGTTTAATATTTACCAAAGACAAGATTTTTTCCCTAACAAAATCTCAGGCGGACAACAACAAAGAGTGGCAATTGCAAGAGCATTGATTCTTAAACCCAAACTGATTCTTGCCGACGAACCAACAGGCAACCTTGATTCAAAAACGGGAGAGGAAATTTTAGATCTCTTGGCGGAGTTAAATAAAGACCTTGGTGTAACTGTGGTAATTGTAACCCACGAAAAAACAGTTGCTGATAGAACAAAAAGAAAGATTTTTATCAAGGATGGCAAAATAGTCAAAAAATATCTCTAATATGGCAGCATTAAACGGATATAAAGACATTATTCAAGCAGCAATTTCTGACTTTAAGCGCAATAAGGTAAGGACCTTTCTTACCTCACTTGGTATTACCATTGGAGTCCTGGCGGTTGTGATGCTCATCGCCCTTGGTCTTGGTATTAAAAATTACATCAGAGAACAATTTGAAAGCTTGGGGTCAAACTTAATTACAGTTCTTCCAGGAAGCGGCTTTAGTGGCGGAGGTGGCTTTGGAGCAGGACTAGTAGGAGGAGGAGCCAAATTTGATGAGAAAGATATAAGAGAACTTGAAAGGATACCTGAGTTAAAATATGTTGTTCCCGTTTTTTTTAAAACATCAAGAGTTGAGGCCAATGGCAAAAAAGAGTTTGCCTATATAAGAGGAGTCAATGAAGACTTCTTCAAATTAAGAAATGTAAAAGTTATACGAGGCCGACAGTTTAATGCCTCCGAAAATCAGTCTAAAGCTAAAGTGGCTGTTCTTGGCTATACAATAGCAGAAAAACTGTTTGATAATCCAGATAACGCAGTTGGTAAAACAGTTAGGTTTGACAAACAAAGGTTTGAAGTAATAGGAATTATCGAAAAGAGTGGCAACAACGAACAAGATTTAGGTGTTGTACTGCCTTATAAATCAACCTACGGAGGAATAAATCCCGACAAGACCTTCTGGGGAATAAATTTAGGCGTTGAATCCGAAAAAGATGTAGAAATAGCCAAGAAAAAGGTAAAAGAAGTTCTTCTTAAAAGATATAAGGAGGATGATTTTTCAGTTGCCGAGCAGACCGAGATACTTTCAACTATCAATCAGATTTTTAATATCTTGAATTCTGTCCTTGTTGCTATCGGCTCAATATCGCTTCTTGTTGGTGGAGTTGGCATTATGAACATAATGTATGCTTCTGTCACCGAACGCACCAAAGAGGTAGGCATAAGGCGAGCAATTGGAGCAACAGAAAAAGATATCTTGCTTCAATTTATGGCAGAAGCAGTTTTACTTTCAGCTCTAGGAGGATTTTTAGGTCTTCTTATTGCAAATATAATCGTAATTTTGGTAAGACCATTCTTCCCTTTATCTATTAATCTCCTTTCGGTTGTTATCACTCTAAGTGTTTCATCAGCGATCGGAATTTTCTTTGGTGTTTTCCCCGCCCGCCGCGCAGCAAAACTACCACCGATTGAAGCAATAAGATATGAATAAAAACTATAGAAATATCAAAAAATGCAGAAGTTGTGGATCAAAAAGACTTACAAAAGTAATATCTATAGGTCCTACAATAATTCCTAATTATTCCAAAAAAGAGAAAGATATAAAAATACCATTAGATCTTGTCCTTTGCAAAAACTGCAAACTACTACAACTCAAACAAACAACCAATCCATGCCTTCTCTGGAACGACAACTACGGTTATCAATCTGGGATGAACAAATCTATGACCGAAGAAATAAAAGATATAGTGAAAGAAATAGAAAGAATCGTAAAACTAAAAAGTGGAGATGTTGTCTTGGATATCGGCTGTAATGACGGAACGCTGCTTAATTTTTACAAAAACAAAAACATCCACAGATTTGGGTTTGATCCGTCGGGAAATGTTCTTGAGATAGCCAAAGAGAAGCTAAAAAAATACGGTACTAAAAACATAACTCTAATAAAAGATTTTTTTGCAAAAGAAATTTTCTTTAAAAGATCAAAACAAAAAGCTAAAGTCATAACTGCAATAGCAATGTTTTATGATCTAGATAATCCCAACAAGTTTGTTAAAGATGTTTATGATTGCCTGGATGAAAATGGAATACTAGTAATACAGCAAAATTATCTTCTCAAGATGATAGAAAACAACGCCATTGACAACATTGTTCATGAGCACCTAACATATTACTCTTTTACCACACTAAAAAAAATACTTGATAGGCACAATCTTGAAACATTTGATATACAATTCAACAATGTAAACGGCGGGAGTTTCAGAACTTTTATCAGAAAAAAGTGTAGTAATATAGGTAACAACAGATACAAAATCAAGAATTTAGAAAATATACTTAAAAAAGAAGAAAAAATAACAAAAACAAGTTCTTATAAAAAATTTGTTGAAAGAACAACTAAAAATCTAAATAAGCTTAGAGAATTTCTTGAGAGGGAAACAAAAAAAGGTAAGAAAATATATATATATGGAGCTTCAACACGTGGACACACAATAACAAGCTTTCTAAAATTGGATAACACTTTAATTGGCGCAGCTGTTGACAAAAATCCTTTCAAGTGGGGTAAAAAGATAAGCAATACCAATATCCCAATTATCTCTGAAAAACAAGCAAGAAAAGAAAAACCTGATTACTTTCTAGCTTTGCCATGGTACTTCAAGAATGAATTTATAGAAAGAGAGAAAGATTTTATCAAAAGAGGTGGAAAATTTATATTCCCGTTGCCAAAAATGGAAATATTTCCAAACTAACTTTTCTTACCTACAATCACACAATAAGTAAAAAAATCTCTAATTCCAAAATAGAATTCTAAAAGTTTAAATCCGGAAAGCCTCAAAATTTTCTCAATATGTTCTTTCGATCTTATTCTAGTTAATTCTGTGGGGTGGAAGTTAACCTTTCTTTTGGGAAGAATCAAAGAAACAAATCGATGAAGAATCTTAAAAAATAAGACACTTGATCCAAATTCCGGAGGCCAAAAAATAATTATCTTACCATCTTTTTTTAAGACCCTTCTAAATTCCTTTAATATCTTTAATATATCATCTTCAGAATAATGTTCTAAGACTCCAAGATTATAAACACCATCAAAATAATTGCTACTAAAAGAAAGCTTTTTAGTGATGTCGGCTAACACGAGCTCTCTTGCATTTGGGTTTACCTTTCGATAACTTACAAGAGCTTTCCTAGAAAAATCAACAGCAGTAATATCAAAATAATCTCTCACAAGCCGATCTGTCTCCCCACCACCACAACCCGCATGTAAAAGGAAAGCCCCTTTTGAAAAATATTTTTTGAGGAAATATGCTTCAAGTTTTGAAATTAGAAATCTCCTGTAGAACCAAGCAACAGCATCGTAAAAAAAACGCCTTTTTGTGTGGCTCCAATAAATCTCCCATTCTCTCTGGTAATTTCTTTTCATCTAACAAGCAAACTATCTCTAAAAAAATAAGTCTTGAAAATGAGTCTTGCCATAACTAAAAAATGCCTAAAAAAATCAGATGCTCTTAGTTTGCTACTCCCTTTTCTCCTTTCAATCATAACAACTGGCACCTCTCCTATAATTACCCCATTCATCTCTAAAATTTTAAGGCTCTCAAAGAAAAATGAATAACTATTAGATGAAATAGGTTCAAAAAGCCTCTTTGAGATTCTATCAAGACGATATATCCGAAAAGAATTAGAGGTGTCAACCTTTAGACCGAGAGCCAGTCTAACCAAAAGATGATTCAGAAAAGTAATAACTTTCCTTTTCAGACTCCACCCAATCATACTATTTTTCAAAAGATGACGCGAGGCAACAACTAAATCATATTTTTCTGAAGCCTTAATCAAATCCTTAAAATAAGAAGGAGAGTGTGTCAAATCAGCATCCATAGTAATAAGTCTGTTGTATCCTTTCTGATAAGCCCAATTTATGCCATCAAGATGTGCACTCCCTATTCCTTTCTTGCCCCCCCTTTCAAGGACAAAAATGTTATCGTAAGACAAGCAAAGTCTTTTAAGAGCATCTATTGTGCCATCATAAGAACCATCATCCACCACCAAAATGTCTAAATCAGGGATTCTAAGTCTTTCTATTTCCCGAATAAGAGTTCCTATATTTTCAAACTCATTATAAGTAGGAATTAGAACCAAAATTTTATTCTTCATATCCTGCGGACAAAAAGAGTTAGTTTTTCAGAATCATTACTTGGTTCAATTGGCTTATAAAGGTGTTTTAATTTTAATGTATTCTCGGGGATATTATTTACAGGATAATCATAGACATCTAGCACCACCTTCTCATAATTAGCTTTTGACAAGTAACTTTCAAGCTCTTTTACAAAATTTGGCCTGTTTTTCCTGATTACAACTACATCAGGAGTCTCTTTTAAATCGCTCTCTAAGTTATTCCCTACATAACCAACTACAACTTTTGCATTCAAATAATACATCAAAACGTACTCTTCATAATTCGTAGCTATTACAAGCTTTGAAGGATCGGGGTATCTTCTTGATATATAAGAGACAAGATTGTCCATCGCACCTTGAAAAGGATGGAAAAGCTCATAAATGTGGCCCTTAATATGGTCTATTTTAAAAACAGAATTAAAGATAAGAAAGGTAAATATCAAATATAAAAATCCCCATCTAACATACGATGATCTAAATTTACCTAAAAAGTCAAAGATGAGAAAGATAGACAAAACAAGAAAAATAATAAAAAATGGCTGAAGAAAAATATAATACCTCTCAAAAAAATAAGGAATTTTTGAGACTACAAATGACGATATCAAGATATACAGAAAAATGAATAAAATACCCAAGACTAAATTGTTTGTCAAAGAAATCTTCTTTTTAATAATCATAAAAAATAATAAAATTAACAAGGAAAAACTAACGGGAAGATATTCCGACTTCGCAAAAAAAAGAGCCACCATCTTTAAATTTAATATGAACTGGCCAAAATTATAAGAAAAATTATTTGAGACGGCAGATGAAATTTTAAAAAATTCAAAAAAGGATAGATAAAAAACCAAAGGAACCAAAATAGAAAACAGGTATAAATTCTTTAAAAGGATATTACGAAAATTCTTACCCCTAACAATGTCCAAAATAAAAATCAAAAAGAGAAAAATATAAGAAGATAGAAAAGCAGGAAGATAAACATTCATCAAAATCAAAATTAAAAAAAACATGCTGATTTGAAAAAATAGGTTATTAAAATCTTTAGCCACCAATTTTTTAACATTTAACAAAAACATCAAAGAGATTAAAAAGATTGTAAGAGAATAATGCCTCATCTCACGCAGGTGCAAAACAAGTGGTATTGATAAAATCTCAAAAAAAAGAAAAATGTCAACAAACAAAATCTTCTTTTCTTTTTCTTTGAAAAACAGACTGCTAGCAAAAGCAAAAATTAATATTCCAATATACCCCAAAAAAGCAAAGGGAAAACGTAAAATAAAAGTTTTAACATAGGGATCAGAAAACCTATCTGCCAAAAAAACAAAAGGTGCTGCAAAATAATAAGCACCCCAAGATGAGATATAAATCCAAGCATCGCTTCCTTTCTTTATCCCAATAGATAAATCCTTTGTTTCTGAAACATTCAAAACATTTTTTCCGAAATGGACCTTTGGATAACCATAAGCTATTATGCTTTTTCCATACATTGCCGTCTCTGCTTCGTCATTCCAAAGAATTCCGTATTGCAGGTTCTTAAAAATACTAAAAGCTAAAATTAAACTCAAAAAAAAGAGAGAAAATAGCAAAAAATAAAAATAATTATTTCTAGTTTTCATCTAGTCAAAATTCAGCCCCTCTAAGTTTCGCTTGATAAAGATAATAGTCAGCTTTTTCCCGATCGCCAATCTCGCCATAATAAACAGCTAAACCCTTAAGTGCGTCTTTGTGATCAGGGTTAATCAAAACAGTCTTAAGCCACATCTCAGCTGCTTTTTGCTTTTCATTTTGACCCCAATACAAAAGGCCTAAATTAAAAAGAGCGTTATCATAATTGGGATTAATTTTAAGCTCAAGCTCAAACTCTTCTTTAGCTTTATCAAAATTGTTCTCTCTCATATAGATTAAGCCCAGATTGTTGTGAATCATAGGCTCTTCAAAATTAATTTCAACCGCCTTAAGGAATTCTTGCTTCGCTTTGTCGTACTCATGATCAAGATAATACATTGCCCCAAGATTCTTATGAGCCAAAGGATGAGAAGGAGAAGTTTTAACTGCTGAAGTCCAGAAAGAAATCTTGTCTTTAAATTTGTTGCTATGCCAGATATTTAGAATTGAAAAGATAACAATAATCAAAACAAAGATGAAGTTCACTAACGGCTTACTAAAATCAATCTTTTCAAAAAATGAAAGACTGGAGAAAATCACAAAAATACCAACTAAGGGCAAATAAATTCTATGCTCCAAAAAATCAGGCACATAACCGGAAGGTCTAATAAAAGAAGGTAAAAGAAAAATCAAAAACCACAATAAGCCAAAAGTAATTAAAGAGTAATTTTTCTTCTTTGAGAAAATAAATAAAACCAAGATTAAAACAAGAGAAATAAAACCATAAACCAGAGTTGAATCTTGCAAAGTGGGCAAAACAGAAAGATTGAAGGGCAAAATAACTTTCCCAATATAAAGAATTACAGCTTCAAGATTGTCAAAAATGCTCTTGATAGAACCCAAAATTGAGTAAGGAACAGGACTTGATAAAAGAGCTATGCTTCTTAAATAAAACCAGACACTAAATATAACTATCCACCCCAAAAACAAAACAGGCAAAATATTAACAAAAAGATTCCTCTTATCAGAAAGTAATAAACCATAAAACAAAACCAAAACCGGGATAAATATAGATGACTCTTTTGTAAATAAAGCCAAAGCAAAAAATAGAAGATAAAGCCATAGATAGTAACTTTTTCTTTTTTCAAAAAAACTAATCAAGAAAATAAAGGACGGTAAAACAAAAAAAGCCAAAAGAGAATCGTTTCTACCAGGAAGCCAAGCAACCGCCTGAACCAAGACGGGGTGAATAGCAAAAACAACAGCCCATAAAAAAGAAAGCTCCCTTTTAATTTTTAATTTATTAAGAAAGATAAAAACAAAAATGGAGGTTGAAAGATGAATTAATACATTTGTCAGATGATAAAAAAAAGGATTATTCCCTGAAATTAAAGCGTCAAACATATAAGAAATGGTCAAAAGTGGGCGATAATAAGCAGCTGATGAATGCAGTACATGGAAGACCTCAATTGTAAAAGCTTTGAAAAAGTTATTTATATCTTTCAAGAAAAAGAGATTATCAAGAATCAGGACATTATCGTCAAAATAGGTAAAACCGAAAGAAAGACTTCTTACATAAACGAAAAAACCAAATCCTAAGATCCAAAGATAAGGTCTTTTACCCTCAAGGAAAATTTTAGAAAATTCAAAGTTTTTAAATTTATTCATCTTTCAATCTATATAATAACAGACTAGCTTGTTTTAGTTGATCTTCTGCTACTTTATCAACCCATACAGGACCACTGTTCCCCCAAAACACAGCTCCTAAAAGATAATAATCTTTACTAATTAGATCTTTTATGTAATCCAAAAATATTTTTGGCGAATCCTTTTCCCAAAGCCCACTTGTATCTTTATTTGAGTAAACTATGATCCTAGGTTTATTTCTACTTAGTTCTTTAACCACTTCAGTCTGATAAATTTCTCTTTTAGGCGAATAAATGTTTAAAGGATAGGTAATAATAAACCTAGTTGGTGATAATCTTTGAGAATAAAAATAAATCTGGGGTTCACTACCGGCTACAAAAATTTTATCGGAATAATTGGAATTCTCAACAACTTTTTGAGCCACAAGCTTTGATTCATTAAAGGGATTTTCCAGGCCATAAATCCAAATTCCTAATTCATCTGGTGTTAGACCAAATTGCATCCTCAACGGATAAATTAAAAAAAACAAAAGTGCTAAAAAAATATACCAAAAAGACAACTTAATGCTTCTTCTAATCAATAAATAAAAATCCCAAAGAGCAAAAGAAACTGCTAAAGACAAAAAAGGCATCAAGACAAGATAATAATGTCCGATTGTCGTTCTTAATGTTGCCACTAAAGAAAATAATAAGAGTCCAAAAATTAGTCTTTTGTCCTTATTTTTCGAGAATAGAAAAAGTAAAAGAAAAACAAATAGAATCCACCAAACACGCACTAACTTTTCCATCTGAAGATAAAACCCAGAAAGGCCATAAGAATTCCAAACTTGAGAATAGTAAAGGTTAAACTGCCAAACGCTTTCAAGAAGATAGATGATTTTGCCAGATATCAAAAACGGCAAAAGTACAAAAAAAGACAAAACCAAAAATCCCAATAAAAAGCCAAAAAACATCCTGAAAACAACTTTCAGACCAGCCTTACTCTTAAAAATTTCATAAGCCCAAAAAAGATGCAAAAAGAAAAGTGGAAAAAAGGCAATTGGCTTATAAAGAATAGATAAAGAAGAAAACATACCAGAAAAAAACCATACCACAAAAGAAGCTTCACTCCTATAGTAAAAATAAAGTCCAAACGAAGCCACTAAAAATAGAATCATAAAAATTTCAGTATTAGCAGCAAGAGCGGTAAAATGAGGAAAACTTAAAGTCAAAACGGAAAGAAAAGAAACCATCCAACCCAAATTAGAATTATACTTCTTGGAAACCACAAAACCCAAAATTAAAGCCGTCAAAAAAACAGAAATAAAAGCAAGCAAACGAGGCGCCCAAAGAGAATTTACACCCACTAATTGAGCCAAAAAATAGGTATAAATAATCATCGGCGGTTTTTGCAAAAAAGAATTTTCATAAGGCATTATTCCACGCCTTAAAATCCAAGCTGAATAAGCATATTCACCTTCATCTCTTTCAAAAGGCATTTCAAAAGAATTCCAACGAAGTAAAAGCAAAAATAAGAAAAGAACGGTCAAAAAAATAATATTCTTCAGGGTAAATGCTTTTTTTAGATCCATAAATAGCTTTTAGATACGAAAAAGTTTAAAATAAGGCTATGATAATTGACATTTTAACACTATTTCCTGAAATGTTTGAGGGACCTTTTGATTATTCTATTCTCAAACATGCCAAAGAAAAGGGGGCTGTCAAAATTAACATTCACTATTTAAGAAATTGGGCAAAAGATAAACATAAGACAACAGATGACAGACCTTTTGGCGGCGGAGCTGGGATGATACTTAAAGTTGAACCTATTGATAAAGCTATAAAAGATTTAATTAAAAAAGATAAAAAGGGCACCAAAAGAAAAATAATCTTGCTTAGTCCTCAAGGCAAAGTCTTAACCCAAGAAAAAGTTAAAGAACTCTCAGGTCTTGATCACTTGATTCTAATCGCCGGACATTATGAGGGAGTTGATCAAAGAGTGATTGACCACTTAATTGACGAGGAACTATCAATTGGAGATTATGTTTTAACAGGAGGCGAGATACCAGCAATGGTAGTTGTAGATAGCGTAGTTAGACTATTGCCTAATGTTCTAGAAAAAGAGGTAATAGAAAATGAATCTTTTTCAAAAGGAGATACTCTTGATTATCCTCAATACACTCAACCTAGAAATTATAAAGGTTGGAAAGTGCCTGAAGTTTTGCTTTCTGGAAATCACAAAGAAATTGAAAAATGGCGAAAGGAAAAAGCGCTTGAGAAAACAGAAGCAAGAAAACAAAGTTAAATAAGATTATAGAATAGAGATTATAGAGGAAAATTACAAATCACCCGCCTGCAAAAGCTATCGCCTTAGCGATTGCGGGCAGGTAAATCCCAAACAGACAAATTCCAAATCACGAATTACAATATACAAATTCCAATTTCTAAATTCTAAATTCTAAACAATTTTACAATTATCCAATTTTCCAAATTACAAATTAAATTAAAACTTAAAAGTCAAAAGTCAAAACTTAAAATTAGTAGAAAGTAGTAAGCAGAAAGTAGAAAGGATAATACACAACTTTTAACTTTGAACCTTTAACTATATTGAATTATGAATTTTTGCTTTCTACTTACTACATTCTACTTTCTGCTTGTGTCTCTTTTACCTTTTACCCCTTCTTTTAACTATTAATCATACTTGATTCTTGATTCGTGATACTTGATACTACTGCGCCCCAATCCCTGAACTTACTAGCTTATCAACTATCTCTTTCCAAGAACTAAACTTGATTCCCAATTCATTTTCCGTCTTTTCAACCTTTAACCCACCATAAATTGGATATCTTACCTCAACAAAAGGATTATCAGGATTCGCTTCCTTTTGCTTCTTAATAAATTCGTAAATAGAACTTGGAATCACCGCCCCTTTCACCCCCCTCGCTTTTTCTAAAAGATATGAAACCAACTCATACGGAGTAGAGGTATCACAACTTGAAGCATGAAACACTCCTCTTGCCCCTTTTTTTAAAATAATATTAATCGCTTCCGATACTTCGTCTATAAAAGCTATAGAAACCTGTTGATCATTAAACATGGGATAAAGTTTGCCTTCATCAAAAAGTTTCAGTGGCTTTCTTAGATAATCAAGCTTACCCTCAAACTTCGCCCTCACAGGATAAATTATTCTAAGTATTGCTGCATCTTTCCCCAAAATACTCTCAATTACTCTTTCAGCCTCAGCCTTAGTGAAACCGTACCATGTCAACCTTTCACTATCCGACTCAGGAACACTATCTTCAGAATAAGGACCGGGGTAATCTTTTGATCCAGGGAAGACCATATCAGTTGAAATGTGAATCAAAAATCTTTTGTACTTTTTACAAAGCTTGGCTAAATTTTCAACGCCTACAACATTAACTTTAAAACAATTTCCCTCTTTATTATCTCTTTCATTTTCAGCTGCCGAGACATCGGTAAAAGCAGCAAAATTAACAACAGCAGAAAATTTATTTTCTTCAAAAAACTTCTCAAGAGAAGTGTAATCCGAAATATTCACTTCAGAAGAGCTAGGCGTCAAAAGACTATACTTTGAAGAATAAAGCTCAATAAATCGAGAACCAACCAGACCAGAAGCACCAGTAACATATATTCTATTGTTTTTTCTCATATTTTTCAGGAAACAAATCTCGCATTCGAGGGTTACTCCTATCCCTATCTGAAATTATAGGATTGCTAATTGGCCACCTTATGTTAAGATCAGGATCATCCCAAGCAATACCCTTTGCTTTGCTGCTATCCCAATATTCATCAACAAGGTACATATAATTAACATCTGTGTTGCCAAAAGCGCAGATTGAATTACCCAAACCCTTTGAAATAAACAAAGCAAAACGAGGTGAATTGTCTTTTGTATTATCAAAAATAAACTCTTCGTAAGCACCAAAGGTGTCACTATCAGGACGGGCGTCAACTATAGCAGCATACATCTTTCCTGTCACAGGATAAACCAACTTGTTCCAGTACTCAGTATGTATTGCTCGAATAACGCGAGGCTTGGAAAGAGAATGATTCCATTGACAAGGTTTAAAATCAATTCCTGTAGCTTTTTTTAATTCATCTAAACGGAAGACTTCGTGGAAAAAACCACGATTATCTTTAAAAATTGGCA
Source organism: Candidatus Woesebacteria bacterium (assembly GCA_013426185.1). NCBI lineage: Bacteria > Candidatus Woeseibacteriota > Candidatus Woesebacteria bacterium. The sequence continues at coordinate 376,094 of CP058602.1, forward strand.
TCTCTATCTTATAAAGACCTTTAATTTCTGCTTCGTAAATATGTTCGGTAATTTGCCTCATTTTCGTTTATTATTTGATTTTTGATAAAACTTTTCCGCCTTTCTTTTTAATGGCTGCCACCACCACTTATTTTCTTGATACCAATTAACAGTCCTTAAAAGCCATTCATCAAAATCAAACTCAGGTTTAAAACCAAGTTCCTTTCTAATCTTGCTCCAATCAACAGCATAACGCCTATCATGTCCAGGTCTATCTTTAATAAACTGAATGTAAGAAGAGTCTTTCTTGAAAATCTTCAAAAGTTTCTTGGCTACCTCTAGATTGTTAATATCCTTGGTCAACCCTCCTATCAAATAAGTTTCACCTACTTTTCCTTTCTTGATGACCATCGAAATAGCGCGGCAGTGATCTAAAACATAAAGCCAATCACGAACATACTTTCCATCGCCATAAATTAATATCGGTTTATCCTCTATTAGATTAGTAATCGCTCTAGGCAAAAATTTCTCAGGATCCTGATATGGCCCAAAATTATTGGAACAATTAGTAATGATAACAGGCAAATTGTAAGTAGCATAATAAGCACGAACCAAGTGATCCGAAGCTGCTTTACTAGCAGAATAAGGAGAACGTGGATTATACGGAGTTTTTTCATTAAATTTGATCTTGCTTCCAAGAGGGAGGGAACCAAAAACCTCGTCGGTTGAGACATGACAAAAAAGCTTTATTTTATTTTCTAAAGCAGCATCAAGAAGAGTTTGAGTACCTAAGACATTTGTTTTAACAAAAGTAGCAGGGCCAAAAATAGAGCGGTCGACATGGCTTTCGGCTGCAAAATGAACAACAACATCAACCCCCTTCATTACCTCGCCCACCAACTTAGAATTGCAAATATCACCTTTTACAAATTTATAATTTTTATTTTTGGCAAAGTCTAAAGTAGAAGAAATATGGCCAGCATAGGTTAACTTATCAAGATTTATTATTTTGTCTTTTGGATTTTCTTTTAAATAGTAGCGTATAAAATTAGAACCTATAAAACCGCAACCGCCAGTAACCAAAATTTTCATCTTTCTTTAGATTTTTTAGCCCAATACTTATTTGCTTCAAATAAAGTTTCAAAAGTTCCAGCATCACGCCAATAACCTCTTAAAATAGACCATGTCAATTTTTTCTCTTGCAAATAAAGATTATTAACATCTGTTATTTCAAGTTCTCCTCTTCCCGAGGGTTTTATTTTCTTAATCTTGGAAAAAACACTGAAATCGTAAAGATAAAGACCTGTTACAGCATAATTTGATTTAGGTTTCTTGGGTTTTTCCTCAATTCTAATTATTTCTCTATTTTTACCAAAAACAGGAACACCAAAACGCTCAGGATCAGGAATTTCTCTTAAAAACAAATGGGCTCCTTCCTTAAACCTTTTAACATCAGCTGATATGTCAGCATCCGTGCAGTTGTCTCCTAAAATCACACAAATAGAATCCCCATCTGCAAAATCTTCGGCTAAAGAAAGCGCAGCTGCAATACCGCCCTCACCTTCCTGATAGGCATACTCAAGATGCTTCACTCCCAATTCTTTGCCGTTTTTTAAAACTCTCACAAAATGTCCTGCATAAGGACCGCCTGTGACTACTAAGACCTCTTTAATTCCAGCCTTAACCAAAGTAGAAATGGGGTAAAAAACCATAGGCTTATCATAAACCGGAAGAAGATGTTTATTTGTAGCGTAAGTCAGAGGATAAAGCCTTGTCCCTAAACCTCCAGCCAGAACTACCCCTTTCATAACTTTCTAATTATAGCAGACCTTTCAATTCCAAGCCGGGTTTGGAATTCTATTGACAACGCGGGAAATTTCAATGAAGATATAAGTAAAACATGCCAATTCGAAAGATTCCCTTAAGGACCGGCTATATCTACCATATATTTAATCGAGGTATAAATCATGCTCCTATTTTCTACAGCAAAAGAGATTACCAAAGATTTACAAATCTTATAAGTTATTATCGCTGGGGTGATAATCCAGTAAAATATTCTCGTTTTCAGACTCTTTCAGATGAAATTAAAAATGAAATAAGACAAAACTCTAAAGAGAAATTGGTAAGTTTTATTTCCAACTGCCTAATACCCAATCACTTTCACTTTGTCCTGCGTCAAGAGAAGGAAAACGGTATCAGCTATTTTGTTAACCGTTTCTTAGCAGCATACACAAAATTCTTCAACACCAAATACAAAAGAAGTGGTCCGTTGTTTGAAAACAGATTCAAAGCTGTGCTAGTTGAAACTGACGAACAATTAATACACCTTGTAAGATATATCCACTTGAATCCTTATTCTTCGGGAGTGGTCAAAAGCTTAAGAGGCTTATTGAGCTATCCATGGTCTTCGTTACAAGAGTATCTAGATCCTCAAGTCATAGGTATTTGTGATGAAAAAGAAATGGTCTTAAAGCTTTTTAAAGATGACAGGGAAACTTTTAAAAAATTTACTTTAGACCAAGCAGAATACCAGAAAAGATTAGACAAGATAAAGCATCTTATACAAGAATAAATCCCGCGTTGGCGTAGCTTTTCCAAACCCGGCTTGGAAATTTCAAGATCAAGTATGTTTATCAGCAACTGAAGAAGCACCCCAGCTTTCGGGCTTAGTTTTAGCTACAAAGCCATTACCTGAAACCATCCCCACAACCTCTTTAATCATTTCGCGAGTTGACCCCAAAGCCCCGACATCAATATGTATCTCAAGATCATATTTTGCTGCTGTAATCACTTTTCTTATCTCAGGCACTATCTTTTGAGCTAGTTCCAAAGACATCAAGGTCTCAGTATAAATTCTGTCCCGCAAGACGGGTTTTTTAACAAAGACCTTGTTTTTCCGCCAAAAATATTTGGCACCACGACCCTGACGATGAACAACAACAGCTGTCACAAAATCAACTTCCGACTTACCATTAATTCTATGGACCTGTGAATCGGTACCAATAACAAGACGATAAAAAGAGAGAGGCTCCTCCTCAACAAATCGAGTCATGTCATAAACCATCTCTTGAATACTCATCTTTCCCTTTGTAGGACTTATAAAAACTATTTCTTCATTTTTTCCCATAACCTAGATTATACTACCCGAAACTAATCCGAAGCAAATTAAGAAAAAAGTAGAGAAAAGACAACAACAAGCCCTAGTAAAGCAACAGCAACATACTCAATTACGACTTGAAGGTAAAGATCATTGTGAATTTTGTGATGAATAACCCCCCAGACGATGTAAGACAAAGCTGCAGAAACAAAAACAGCCGCCTGAAAAAGCCTATCATAAGAAAAAAACCAAAAACCCAAAACTGTCAAAAAGAGTATCCCCAAAAGCCCCAAATAATGAGGTAAGTGTTTTAGTTTTTGTTTCATAGAATTTTACCTGCTTTCAAAATGAAAGCGATTGCCAAAATCATACCAATAAAAGAAATATGAGCAAAAGAACGCCCTGAAACTCGGGTAATATTTTTCCTTGAGACAATGATAGCATCAACCAGAAAAACGATAAACAAGATAATCAAAAAGAAAAAGGACAAATCGCGAACCAAATTAAAAGGCGAGATCAAAAAAGCCCTTGGCGGAGGTGTTCTTGAAACATTTTCCCCCAAAGCAGAACCTGATTTAATAACCAAGCCGTTTTGACTCGGAACAAAAGCAAGAGGAGTAGGTTCAGAAAGAGGAGCTTGTGTGGGCAGTGGCAGCGCTTTTTCTTCCTGGACTTTTACACTTACAACTGACGGCTTTTGTTCCTCCTTCTTGGCAACAGGCGAAACCTGACTAGTTCCTGCCATCCTAGTTCCAAAAAACTGAACAATAAGAGTTGTATCAACTCCTGCCAAATCCCCTTCAACAACCGCTATTCCTATCTCCTCGTATTTGGGAGAAAGCATATTCTCACGGTGTGAAGGAGAAGTCATCCAAGCATCAACAGCAGAAGCAGCGTTCGAAAAATCGCGTGCCAGATTTTCCCCTGCATAGCGGTATTTATATCCTGCGTCAAGAAAAAATTTCCAAGGCTCAACACCATCAGGCGAAACATGGGCCCAATAATCCTTGGCAAGCATATCCTCACCTTTATTTTTAGCAGCTTGACTTAAAACAGGGTCAAGTTTAAGCGGCGGAAGACCAGCCTCCTGCCTTTTCTGGTTTGTCAAACGGAAAACCTCATCAACTGAAATATTGGCAGCATAACCCAAGACACGAACGTTAGCTCTGGGAAGAAAATGCAAAAAAATCTGAAGAAAAGACAAAAGGAAAGCAATAATTACTAAAGTCGAAGGATGAAGCAACTTAGGCTTTTGATTATTTGAATGATGAGGAATAAAAAGATGAATTAAAAAATTGCGAATAGACATTATCTAAATATTAAACTTAAAATGAGGTTAATTCAAGCAGACAAATGAGGGTAATGGTATAATAAAAAAGCGGGCTTATAGTTTAATGGTAAAACGCACCCTTCGCATGGGTGAGATCCGAGTTCGATTCTCGGTAAGTCCACAAAAACTTGACAAAACAAATAAAATACCCTATAATATAGTTATCAGATGATTGCTAGAATCATCTGTTTCCAAAGCTTGGGGGAGAGAAAATTTTTAATAAATTTTATCTGTCCCTCCTCCCCCAAGCTTTTTTATTTTCCTCAAAGACAATACCCTCAGACAAAAGTGTTATTATAAATAAGTCAAATGAATAACCAGAAAAAGTTTCTTATCTACCCAACTCTAATAATTATCATCTTCTTTCTAATCCGCCTAACAAATTTGACATTACAACCTATTTTTTGTGATGAAGCTATCTATATAAACTGGGCTCAAAAAATAGGAAGTAATCCCAAACTAAATGCTTTCTTGCCTTTAGTAGACGGCAAGACTCCTCTTTTTATGTGGATAACTTCATTAAGTCTTAAAATTTTCAAGGACCCGCTTTTTTCAGGAAGAATAATCTCAGTTCTTGCCGGTTTTTCTTCTCTTGCTGCCGCTTTTTTTCTTGGAAAAGAAATTTTCAAAACAAAAACAGGAATTATCTTTGCCATTCTAATCACTTTTTTGCCCTTTACCCTGTTTTTCGACAGAATGGCTTTAGTTGATTCAATGCTTGCTTCATTTTATCTTTGGTCCCTCGTGCTTGCCTTAAAAATATCTCAAAAGCCCAAGGTCAAAACAGCCGTTCTCTTAGGCTTAAGCCTGGGAGGAGGAATATTAACCAAAACACCGGGAATTTTTGCTTTTATCTCTTTACCCTTCATACTCATTACCACCAACTTAAAAAATTTTAAAAAGGTAGCACTTAATCTTAGCCTTTCCACTTTTATTGGCCTTTTAATTTTTAACCTGCTTAGAATTAGCCCCTATTTTGAAAACTTATCAAAAAGAGACAATGATTACTACTTTCCCATAAAACATATCCTAGAAAACCCCACAAATCCTCTAATTGGCAATACAAAATATCTAGTTGAAGCTCTTAGTAAATTTTTGACTCTGCCTATATTTTTAATCACCTTATTCTCTATCCTTTTGGTTTTTTATAAAAAAGACAGAAAACTCTTAACGATACTTCTTTGGAGTCTTATTCCAATTGTTCCAATGTTATTTTTGCTTAAAACTTTTACTTCGCGATACATACTTTTTTCCACAATGCCGCTTATTATAATCTTAAGCTGGGGAATAACTATCTTGATAGAAAAATACCAGAAAGTCGGCAAAATAATATTTGGAGCATCTTTAATTCCTGCTTTAATTTTTGATTATTATCTTTTATTTAATCCGACCAAAGCACCTCTTCCTAAAGACGACAGAAAAGGTTATTTTGAAGACTGGACCGCTGGCTATGGAATTAAAGAAATTGCTAGTTTTTTGAAAGAAAAAGCTAAAAAAGGCAATGTCTTAATTGTAACCGAAGGAGCATTTGGTACTCTTCCTGATGGAATCGCAATCTATACTAAAGGTAATTCTAATATTGAAATTTGGCACGCCAGTTCAATAATTGAGCCTTATATTTACGATGAAGCAAAAACAAGAGAAGTCTATTTTGCTGTCAACAAATCAAGATTTGTAAATAATCCTAACTTAGAGCTGATTAAAGAATACCCCAAAGCCAAAAGTTTAGATGAGAAAAAAGGACAAGACGCCTTGCTTCTATTCAAGATTAATCCCTAAGTAGGAGGTGCGAAGCTATTCCACCTGGAAGGTGGGACAGGTTCGCACCTCCTCTTATTACTCTTCTCTAACAATTAATTTGAATATAAAAGATATCTGAAGCCAAGAAAAACCCCTCCTTAAGTCAAAAAGAGGTCTAAGACTTAGATCCTATTTCTTTCCCCCGGAGCGAAACTTCCTTAAACCAAGGTAACCTGCAAAAAGTAAAACAGCGATTATTCCAACTGTCAATTTAGTTCTGTCTTTGGCAAATTTAACAGCCTGTCCCAAAACCCCTCCTTTTTCTTCCTCGGGAGCTTGAGTTGGTGAAGGAGTTGCCTCTTCTGTCTTCTCTTCTCCCAACACCTCGCCAGTCGCCTTTTCTTTAGGCAAAATTTTAACTACTTCAGGAGTAGAAGTTGCAGAAACTGATGCTCCCAAAACTGATCCCGCCGAGACTTGAGTTTCAGGATCTGAAACGACAGATGAAGCATTGCCCGCCTTATCAATTGCTCTTATGGCAAAATAATATTCTTTTCCAGGAGCGGCAGCATTTTCTGAAGTCATCTCGGTATCTTTTGATCCCCAGATGGTTGCTACCTCAGTTGAAGAATCAGCCGTGAAATTGGTACTATCCGAACGATAGATTATTACCTTGTCAAAATCTTCATTGTCAGGGTTTCGCCAATAAAGCTTGTAGTGTCCATCCCCCAACTTTTCCTTCCTGTAATCGCGAACTGCATCGGGCGCTTGCCTGTCAACTATAGTTGAAGTCTCGTCCTCGGCTGTTCCGCCATTAATTACAACCTTGAAGAAATATTTGCCATCTCCATTATAAAAATCACCGCCTGAAACCTGAACATATCCTGACGCGCCAGTCAAAGCAGAACCCAAAGTTCTCCAAGACGAATCGCCATCTTTCTTTACATAAAACTGAGCTGAAATTGGATTTTCAGACAAAGCGGCGTATGAAATCTTAAAGTCTTCTTTATTGATATAGCTTGAAAGCTTGGTTATTGATACATAATCCGAGAAAGCCTTAGCAAAAGGAGCAAAAAGAGAAAATACAAGAAGAAAAAGTATTGAGGCAAAAATATTCTTTAATCCTTTCTTGAAACGGCGATAATCAATCCAGTTTTTATTAAGAGCAAAACTGCCAAATTTAAGGAACAGACCAAAAATTAAAGCGGCAATAGCAAAGACAAAGAAGCGTGTATCAGAACCAGCAGCCGGCAAAACTTGACCCGCTTCAGTTGATGCCCCCAAGACCTGGCCTACCACTCCAACTCCTGTTGAGTAAGCTAGAACTTGCTTTAACTCAACTTGGGAGTTAACAGGCATGCCAGCATTACTTTCCACCCTCTCGCCACTCTCTGTATTCTCTGACACTGCCAAAACTTCAACTGGTTCAAAAATTCCTACTACCTCTTCGTTCCCTTCATGCTCATAAGGAATATAAACCCCCGTCGCAATAGCTATATTTGGATAGACTCCCGAAGTAAGGCTAGGATCAGACTTCATCTTATAAGTTAGAGTCTTTGTATCGCCTTTTTTTCCGGAAGCTTCAAGCGTGTCAATATACCATTCAAGATAACCAGAAAGCGCAGTTGGCGTGATTGGATTGCCTTCAAGCAGACCAGAACCATTAACATAGCTAAATCCACCAGCAGGAGCGTCCTTGATAGTTACACCTGTTAAGCGCTGATTGCCTGTATTTTTAATAACAAGAGTATAAATTACCTCGCTTCCTGAAGACAAAGGGCTCACAGCGCTATTTGATTTAGTCAAAGAAAGGCCCAAAACAACCTTTAAATTACCAAAGTTGGCCTGAACATCTTTACCTGGATCTACTGTTACATTCTTACAATTTCCTTCTGTTGGGTCTGTTGCTATCCACCCTTCGCTTAAAACCTCGCAAACTTGATAGTCGCCCGGAATAACATTGGCAAAAGAATAAGCACCATCCCCCCCCGTGGTCGTACTATCAATTTCGGTATCGCCCTGTTTTAACACTATTGTCCAACCAGGAAGTAAATTATTCTCATTTTCATCTCGAGATCCGTTGCCATTGATATCCTCATATTTATAACCAGAGATTGAACCTCTTTTGGTATTAGTAAAGGTACAAGTGACAGTTTCACCTGGTTCAACATTAAATGTGGCTGTTCGTGTAGAGGTGTTACCAATACTGTTTTCATCATCGCATGTTAAACTTGTCAAATCCCAACCTGTTTTTGCTGATTCAGTTGATGTATATTGATGACCTGGTAAGACTTCTGCTTTGAAAAGTGTGCCGTTATTTGAATTTATTGTTCCTGAGACATCACCAGTAAAGTCAAAACTGTCTGTACCGCCAACCATTATTTTTTTAACAATTATCTCTCCGTAATGAGAATTTATGAAAGTAAATGAATTTTTGCTTCCGCTTAACACCGTACCAAAATCATAAGTTGTTGGAGTAAGATTTGTCCAACCTGTTTGTACTTCTTCGCTGACTGCATAACTTCCTGGACCAAGATTACTCCACGTATAACATCCGTCTTCACCGGTTGTTTTTGTATCTTTATTATTAGTATCTCCATTTTTTATTAAACTTACGCTCCATCCTGAAATCGGCGTTTGGTCATTTGTTGTTTGTGTATCAGCATCAGCATCCTCTAATTTACAAGCTTTAATTGAAACATTTTGAAAATTCCCAAAGTTGGAAATTGTTTGCTCACCCGCTACCACAGTAATTGAATTACATACAGGTGAAGTTAGACCAACCCCGGGATCTGTATTAGACCAATCTGTTTGATTTATTTCACAGACTTTGTAGTTTCCTGGAACAATATTCATAAATGAATAATTGCCGTTTACATCAGTTGTTGTTGAAGCAAGCTCGGTAGTACCAGCTTCATCCATTAATTTCACTGTCCATCCGCTAAGGCCATTTTCTCCGTCATTTTTGACGCCATTTCCATTTATATCGTTATATTTTATTCCAGCCACGGAACCTCTTTTGGTATTAGTAAAGGTACAAGTAACGTTCTCACCAGCAGCTAATTTTATGGTTGCTGATGGAGAGGTAGGTAAATTACTAGAAGAATCTTCGGTTGGATCATTGCAAGTTATATTAGTTAAATCCCAACCAGTTGTTGAATTTTCAGTTACAGTATAAGTTCCGGCAACCACATTGAAATTTTTTGAGTTTGGTAAAGTTTGATCATCGTCGTCATCTAAAGAAAAATTCCCTAAGTCTCCGGTAAATGAAAAGTCTTGAGGATCGTTTGGTTGGGCATCTTTGACAATAGTAATTGTTCCTTGGTTGAGAGTGTTGGTGAAAGTACAAACTACAGAGTCCTCTGTATTACCACTTTTTCCTATTTGAATTCCTGAAGCGCTTGTTCCGGTGCCGCTAAGATAGGAGGAACCGTTTTTAGTACAAGACCACTGGGTAGTATAGTTATTAAGATTAGTATTATTACCCGCTGTTTCTGTGATTGTGTATGTCCCTAAGTCTACTGAATTAATTCCAGTTGATCCACTGCCAGAGACCGATAGATTAAGATTGGTTGGTCCGCTCACAGCAAAATTCCAATTGGTGGAAGAATCATTTGGAACAACATCTTTAATTATTGTCAAACTTCCCTTGTCAGTACGAATAATGACACAGTCTGAAGGGTCAGAATTAGGTTGAGTTGAGGGATAAGAACAAACATCAAGTAAACTAGCAGAGCTCCCATTACCAATGTCAGCAAGATCTATAGAACAGGAAGCTTTAGTATCATTCGGGGAGGAAGCACCAGCAGGAAAAGGATCATCGGCAGAATTTGTCACAGTGCAGCTACTCCGAGAAGGTGAGCCAATTAAAGTACTTCCGGCGCAACGGTCGGAACGAGTATCATTACAACTATACAAAGTGGGACTACCTGGGACCTGACTTTGACCATTGTTCCATGTAACACAAATTGCATAATTAGCTAACCCATCATTATCTGTATCAAATAAAGCGCAAGCGTCAGCGGTATTTGAACCAGGCATAGAAGTTTCATCCCAGTTCCATGTGATTTCCAACGGATTATTTTGCGTTAAATTACGACAGAGCTTTGTTAAATCTTTTTGACCTGGCTCATCATTAACTCCTGCTGTGTCATTCACACAAGAGAAAGTTGGCGTAGGCGTAGGAGTTGGGGTAGAAGTTGGAATGGGAGTTGGACTAGCTTCAGTATAATCAACAATTAAATATATTTGAGTCACTATTGCTGTTTTATTCGCACTATTTTCAACACCAAACTTTACAGACCAACTATTAACTTCAGCTAATGTCCAAGCGGCTCCCGTAAACGGATTAGTTGGCATAACACGACTATACGTGGCATAACTCCCAGTAAGATTATTATCACTTCCAACACTTCTATCACCATCTGAAGGACCTTTTTCAACTAAAAGTTTTAACTTAGCGCCACCCTGACCTTCTTTGGCAACAACATTTAGAGTCACAGAATTGATCGTTGCTCCGGCAGGAACACCCGCATTTGAAAAAGTAAACGATTGTCTTTGTCCATTACCACTATTCGTTATATATGTGGTGTCTCCATCATTTGTTGAAACTGCTGTAACTTTATCTCCGACATTTGCCGTCCATTGATCATAGTTAGCAATTGCTGTAGCTACAAGAGATGAACTCAATGTATCCGTAAAACTCACTGAAGCAACAACTGTTCCTGAAGTATCTTTTACCTCAACCAAATAATTCGGCCTGTAGGTGCCGTCAAGTTGATAGGTGTAAAAAAGGCTACCTGACTCATCTGTGGTAACCCTGTCTGAAAACCTGAAATTACCAGTTTCAGAAGTAATTACCAATTCATACTCTGTATTTGGCAAAAAGCCACTTCCTGTTATTACAACCGCATCTGTCGGAGCATAATCAAACTTGTCAGTTTTCAAGGTTGCGCTGGTCGTCTCAATATAACTAAGATCAGGCTCTTCTATTTCTTCTGCATTGGTGTTGCCAAGAATAAAAGCGTTTAATTTAGCATTACTTTCCTCTTCTACTTTAGGGCTACTTTCAAGTTGAGGTGTGGAAGATTTCCCCAAGACATTTTCTTGGGGTTGATCTTTTACAGTTGCAGATGGAGAAGGTTTAAAAGTTGGTTCTAAAGTTGGAGTGAGAGTTGCTTCTGGTATCGGCGTATTATAGTTTGTTTGAGCATCTGATGTCGGCTCTACTGTTGGTTCAGCGGTTGGTTCTACTGTTGGCTCTGGCGTCATTTCAACAACTGGAGTTGGTTCTGGAGTTTCTTGGGCTAAGACAAGCAAAGGAGACCAAAAGGATATGGAGTTAACTAAAATAGAAAAGACAGATATTAAGGCAATTAACCTTCTTTTACTTTTATTCATTAAGAATGGGCTAACTAGCTCGATTATAACACTGCTATAGGAGTTGTCAATAATGTCAAGATAACCCTATTACAATTACTATATCCTATTTTAATTCAACCCCACCATCTTGATGTGCAATAACAACCAGCCTCCTCAAGGTTGTTCCCGGCGGGTAGCAGGTTTGAAGGGTCAATGTATTCCATTTTCCTGAATTGCCAAGATAAAAAACATCCTTCGCATCTACAACCTTTTTATCAGATACCTTATAAACAAACTTCTTTTCCTTATAATAAATATCTATCTCGTCTCCTCTTTCAAGTTTTCCAAGAAGATAGAAAACGGCATTGTAACGGCCGACATTGTAAAAAGCGTCAGTTGAATGGGCAAAAAGATAGGTATTGCCAAAACTGCCAGGCAAAGCGGAATATTTTGCATGAGCCACTCCCTTTTTCAAAACTGGCAAATACTCAGAAGCATTAAAAGGATCAACATTGGCAAAAACAGGAGCCGAAGCGCCAATTTTGGGAATAACAATTGAAAATTCAGTATTTGGCGGTTCTATTTCTTTAACTAATTTAGAATCAGATTTAACCAATGCCTGCCTTGCCTGATAGACAATTTCCTCCTTTGTCGCAGGGCCGTATATAAAAAACAAAGTCAAAAGCGAAAGAAAAATGAAAACTTCACCAGCCAAGTTGAGATAATAAGAGACCTTCTTTTTCTCGCTTTCTATCTTGCCTGCCATTAATCAATAATAACACAAATCAAGAAGAGTCAAAGCCTAAGAACTTCTTTAACAAAGGCGGAAATTTGTTTTGATATTTATTTATAAGATAGACTACAAAAGAAGCGCCAAGAGTGTCTATTACTACGTCTCTAATTCTTGGCTCGCGGCCAGGAACAAAAGATTGATGATATTCATCAGACAGGGCGTAGAAAAAAGAAATTAAGATTGACAAAAAAGCAGATTTTTTGAACGAAAACTTGCTACCCCAAAAAGCACGAAAATAAAAAAAAGAAAGAATGGTATATTCTACAAAATGAGCTGTTTTTTTAAGCAAAAAATCCTGCCAGTAGAATTTGCTTGTCTTGATAGTCGGAAGGGAGCTAAAAAAGAAAATAAGCGCCATCCATAAAAGTGGCGGCAACCATAAATTAAAAATCTTCCTGATCTTCGCTGTCTTTGTTTTCATTTTGTTTTTCTTCTTTCTTCTTTTTAGACTTAAAATAAGCATAACTTGCCGCTGACAAAAAAGAAAGACCCGCTATTATAAAAAAGACAGCCGCCAAATTAAAGTAAGAATCAGAGCCACTAGCTTCTTTATCCTCCTTTATCTTTGCTGATTCAAGACCCAAGACTCTTGGCTCAGACGAGGAATTTAGAGTTAACCCAGATTCACTGGCTTGGATAGTGTTTTCTGCCTCAAGAGAAGGGGTTGGCGAGGCCTTTGGAGTTGCTGAAGGCTTTGGAGTTGAGGTTGGAGTTGGAGTTGAAATAGTAAGAATAGGGGTTTCTTCATAATTATTACCCGCTGAAACATCAATCGTCTTGGTCCAACTCTTATAACCAGTTTTTTCAACTTTTATGGTATGGCTGCCAAAACCACAGGAGACTTTGTTTGAACCGCATTTGCAATCATCGCAAAAAGTATAAGTTTCAGGGGCATAATTGCCGGTATAATTTCCATCAATATAAATCTGTGTCGCGCCACTTACAACATTATCATTCTGATCTCTCGCGTCATTGATCTTCAAATTAGCCTTGGGTTTTTCAGGACTCTGTGCTGGCGTTGGTAAAGGCGTGGGAGAAGGAGTTGGAATGGGTAATGCAACATTTATCTTAAAAGCCTCTGCCTCACTAGAACCACTATAACTACCGCAGCTAGATGTAAAACGAAAAGCTTTGATTACATACTCTCCATTGGGCAAATCATTATTGTCTCCTATTTTAATATTCAAAACATATTCACCATCTGAAGTTATCTTAAAATATTTGTTACATTGATTATTACTCTTGTCAGAAGATAAAGAATCAATCTTGACCCAATCCCCATCATTATCCTTCATATAACCAATATAAGAATTGCTGTTTTTAATACCTACCTTGAAAAAAGAATCTCCCAAAGGTAGGGAATCGACCACAATCCTTACATCTATTACATCTTCTTTGGAATAAACCTGTACTGGTTCTACCTCTGAAATATAAAAGTTAAAAGCAGACTGAACGGATTTTGTAAAGACAAAAAGAAAAAAAACAAGATTGATAGTCAATATTGTCAAAAATAAACTAGAGGATAATTTTGTTCTACCAGTAATAGCTATCATAGATTCTCAATCTCAGATTTCCTAAGGAAAAATCTATTTAAATATCCTTCCCAAAAAAACAAAAAATCAAAAATTTAGCCTCGTTTGTATCAGCACACTAAAATAAGTATCAAGTATCACGAATCAAGAATCAAGTATTAAGAATAGTTAAAAGTTAAAAGTTCAAAGTTGGAATTTATTTGTTTGGAATTTGTGATTTGTAATTTGGAATTTGCCTGCCCGCAATCGCTAAAGTGATAGCTTTTGCAGGCGGGGAATTTGGAATTTTGATTTTTTCCCTTTGTTCTCTGTTCTTTGTTCTAATCTAGTAGGTAAAAGGCAAGAGGTAAAAGGTAAAAGAAATTCAAATAGAAGGCAAAGGATTTCAGATATCAGCTATCGGATATCAGATATCGACTGTCAACCTTTGGCTATCAGATATAAGTGCTACAAAATTCACAATTTATAGATTACAAAAAATCTCACACCCAAATCTAATTCTATCGTAAAATGCTAATTTTTATAAGTTTAATAAAAAAGAGTAATTTTTGAACTCCTTGCTATTCTATGGTTCCACCAGTTATAGATCTCTTTCAAACTAGCCTTTTTTACCAATGCAATTTTCTCACTCATTGAGAGAATATTAGTAGTTTCCCATTCTAGTTTCTGAATAATTTTGTCTTCTAGCTTTATTATTATGTTTTTATTTTTTTCTTCCAACTCTTGTATAAGCTTTTGCCTTGTAGCCTCAAAGACGTATCTATTGCGAGGAGGATTCTTTGCTACTTTTTCAACAACATCTAGAAATGACTGGCAATCCTTCGAGTCAACCAGAGAAAAAAAGGTCGAAAAAATTTGAGGTGTAAAATCTTTGTTCATTTCTAGTTGGCAACTATAGGAAATCCCTTCCTGTCTTATTTTTTTTTCTACTTCTTCTTTAATAATTCTCGAAATGAAAACTAGCTTATAAGCATCTATGACTGAATGAATCGGAACCTTGATAGAATAGGCGGGATAAATAAGTTTCTCCCTAGGATAAGAATAAATATCATCAATCATTGTGTCCTTGTTTTCAATCTTCCCTTTACCAAACCTATTAGCTACAGTATAGATTAGCATCTTAAGTTCTTTAGCAAGAGATGTGGGTGCATATATAATGGAATGTGTTAACTTGATATTTTTTAAAATCTCATCCTTTTTAGAAAAAGACAGGTTTCTTTCTATTAGCTTT
Organism: Candidatus Woesebacteria bacterium; assembly: GCA_013426185.1. Lineage (NCBI taxonomy): Bacteria > Candidatus Woeseibacteriota > Candidatus Woesebacteria bacterium. The sequence continues at coordinate 391,157 of CP058602.1, forward strand.
AAGTGTCTTAGAAGAGAACTTTTGTTTTTTTGTTGATATTGAATTAGATTGTGAATCAGCCATCGGTGCCCTCCTATAGACGATAGTGCTTCTAAAACTATTCTTTTTTTCTCTGCCACTATATCTTCAACTGAGATTCTTCTTAGAAGAAGAACATCCGAAAGAAATTCTGGCTCTACTTTATTTCCCACAGCTACCTTAAGTATGCCCGACCCCACCTTTCCATTTTTCTTGCATTTGTCATCCAGAGAACGAAAAAATAGATGTTCATAAAGATGAGCATATAGGTAGTTAGCCTGTTGATAGTTGAAAAACAGACTTAAAACAAAGTCTCTACTTAAACCTTTTTGGGGTATAATCTTGATATCCGGCATTTTTTAAAACCCTTGAATATTGTCTAACATCAAAGAAAGAGAGCGCCTTACCCATCTAGGGAAACACTCGCCTCTTGCGAGTTGTTTTCTGTTTTACAGATCGGCGCTCTTGCGTAACCTATTCAGTTTTGTCAGTTTGCCCCCTCAGAAGCTGCATCAGACCAAGCCTGGTCTACTTCAGCTCTGCTCGAACCAGTGTCCCTGGCGGCATCATCTTTCGAATAGCCATCCCTTACCGCACCGGCGTAGTTATCCCAAACGCTCCCGCTGATATCCCTGTCTTTATCTTTATCCCTGTCTTTATCTTTATTCCTATCACCAGGCCCATAAGTATTCATCTCACACCTCGCTTCTTGCTTGAATATGTTTGTCTGGTAACCAACTTGAGCTTTCCAAGCTCCAAACCGAAAGATTTACACCTCCAAAACCGAATTTTAAAATGTGCTCGGATTTCCCTTCGCCCTCGAAGTGAATCCTGATTTCCCTTTTACCAAAAAAAGGCGCGAAAGTCAAGGGTATGTACGCGCTCGATACATTTTCGACATTCCTCCTTTCTTGATAAGATAATCCACTGGTGTATTATGGTTTAGAGACTCGTAGACCTCTTCTGTAGAATATCAAATTTCAAATTTGCCTCCGCAACACCGAGTGTTACCTATGTTCAAACAATGGGTTATGACTGCTTGTCGGATACTAGCTGTCACTAAAACAGACATCAAGTATCACGAATCAAGAATCAAGTATTAAGGATAGTTAAAAGTTCAAAATTAACTTGGAATTTGTAATTTTAACTGTTGTAATCCGTGATAAGGACGGACCTTGTCACCCCCCTTTAAAGGACAGTCCTTTAAAGGGTCCAACTCTAAACTCAGTATTTATTATCTTGTATTATGTATTATGCAGGGAATACAAGTAGAAAGTAGAAGGTAGTAAGTAGAAAGCAAAATTCTTAAATCCTAAATCATAAATCAAGATTCTATAATCAAGGTTTTGACTTTTAAGTTTTAAGTTTCTAATGCTATTTGAAGCTTACCAACCTCAAGCTGGTAATATCTGAGACCTTGTATTTTTCGCTTAACTTGCGATTTCCGCCATCAGGCATAAATGGATCATGCATTATGTAATCGCTGCCCTCCTTCTTTAAAATAACTATAAAATGGTCAGGGCCTGAATAAAGGCCGGCAATCACAGGACCGCTTGAAAGCAGGCTATCAAGTTGTGAAGCAGAGGCTGTACTAATTGAAAAAGGCATCCCCTCTGCTGAATGATAAATATAGCCTGTCCCGGGAACAAAATAATTAGGATTAATAGCAATATCACCAGGCGTCAACTTTTTACCATAATGAGTTGAAATCATTGCTATTGAAGAAATAAGACAGCCATATTCAGCAACGGAATATGAAGAACCACCAATACCAATTGTTCCCCACTGACTGTCGCGCTGATTATAATAACAACCCCAAGAATCACATTTTGTCTGGTTTGACAAAATTGTCGCTCCACCCTGGCTTGTAACGAAGCGCCTTAAAGCTGCAAGCTGGCTTTTTGCTTGAGCCAAAAGCCTCTGATAATATCTTTCGTCGTTTTTAGTTACTGCAAGCAAGTTTGCTTTGGCCGCTTTCTGAGCATCAAGATTGGCTTTCTGCTTCTCAAGCTGTTTTTGCAAATCCTCTTTATCACTCTTTTGGCCTTGATAAGTCGTTTGCGTTGACTGAAGCTTGACCAATAAATCCTGATCATAGCGCTGAATTAATTTAAGATAGTGAAAACGCGAAACCGCAGTTGAAAGATTGGGAGACGAGATCAAAAAAAGAAGCGGGTCTCCAAGCTTCACCATCTTATAAGTTTCAGCAGCACGAGATGAAAAAGCACGACTCAAAGCATCAAGAGAAGTCTCAAGCTGATCAATTCTTCCTTCAAGAAGTTCAATTTCCCTTTGAGTCTCTTCAATCTGAAGACTGGCAAGTTTAATCTGGGCATCATACTGAGCAATTTGGTTACTTAAAGTAGCAGACTGTGAGCGAAGGCGGCCAAGCTCTTCTTCATACTGTTTTATCTGATCTTGAAGCTCTTTCAGTTTTTGGTCTTGGGTATTTTCTTGAGCCTTGACTTGAAATATAAAAGCAAAAACAACAAGAAAAGAAAAAGCCACAAAGATTAAAGAAAATCTTTTTAGGAAAGAGTGCATTTTAGAATACTAAACTTTTTTCTTTGACAGACGCGATATGGCAAGGAAGCTGCCTACAAATGCCAGGACTAAGCCAAGAAACCACTCAACCACCAAAACCAAAGCTGACATCTTAAAAAGAACAAAAGTATCTTTAGGCAAAATCTCTATCTCCCCAAAATAAGAAATTAAAGAAGGCGCAAAATATAAAACCAAAACAAAAGCCAAAAGCCAGCCAATAAAAACACCCACTAAAACATAAATAAATGCTTCCAAAATAACAGGGCTTGCAACAAAAAACGGAGTTGCGCCTATCAAATTTAAAATATCAACCTCCTGTTTTCGCGACATCAAACGCATACTGATAACAACCAAAAGAACAAGAAGCGAAGTTGTCGCCAAAACCACAGTAAAGATTCCGCCTCCAAGCCTTAAGTAGTTAACAATAGATTTAAGTCTATTAATAGTATTATTTAATGTCGCCTCGCCCCCAAGATTAGCAGTAAAACCAACCTGATCCACCAATTTATTTTGTTTCAACTCGCTTACTAATTCCTGGGCATAATCAAGTTTGACCAAAGAAAGCTCAAGACTTGCAGGAAAAGCTGTTGGGCTTACAAGTTCTGCCAAAAGGGGTGTTTCTGAAGTCGCATCTTTATAAATTTTAAGCGCGTCCTCTTTTGAGACATAACGTACTTCTTTAATCCGCGAATCAGAAGATAATTTCTGCTGAAGGTTATAGATATCACCAGGAGAAGCATCAGTTTTAAGAAAAGCAATCACCTGAGGCCTGGTTTCAAAATAATGCAGAATTTGCCCTGAAGAATAAAGGAGAGCAGATAATATACTAACAACAAAAAAGGTAATAGCAAGAACAAAAACAGCGGCAAAAGCCTGAAAAGGAGAGCGAATTATATTTCTAATGGCTGTTTTAAAGTGAATTCCCATACTTATGAAAGGCTAATAACTTTAGTTTTAATTTTACTTCCTTTTTCAACTTTAGTATATTTCTCAACCAAATTTAAATGATGAGTTGCCATTATGACCAGCTTCCCTGATTCTGCAACCTTTTTAAACACCCCCATAATCCCTTCCGAAGTTTCCCAATCAAGGTTGCCTGTTGGCTCATCAGCCAAAAGCATTTCAGGGTTAACAACCAAGGCTCGCGCCAAAGACACTCTTTGAAGTTCTCCTCCTGAAAGCTGAAGTGGAAAAAGTTCGCTCCTTTTTTCAAGCCCTACCATCTTTAAGACGTCGTCAACACGACTGTCCCACTCAGATGAAGGAACGCCAACAATAGCAAGAGCAATTTCAACATTTTCTCTTACCGTCTTTTCCATCAAAACTTTAAAATCCTGAAAAACAACACCAACTTTTTGCCGATATGAAGATATCTGGCTGCCCTTAAAAGAAAAGATATCCTCACCCTTAAATAAAATCCTACCTGTGTCAGGAATTATTTCTCTTAAGATTAATTTAAGAAGAGTGGTTTTGCCAGACCCAGAGCGGCCGGTGATAAAGACCAACTCACCGGAACTGGCTTCGAAAGAAACTTTATTCAAGGCGACTATATCGCCATAAGTTTTGCTAACATCAATTACCTCAAGCATTATCTTTCAGATTACTAAATTTTTGAAGTCTTAACAAGAAGTAAAACTAAATTGACAAGGTCCGTCCTTGTCAATCCTATAATTAATCAAGCACTTTGACTTTACCCACATCCATCAGCCAACCAGCCTTGGCGCCTTTAATAGTCTCGCCCCAAACCTGCACATTTTTACCCACAAAAGAATCAAGATCAATAACAGACGAGGTTAAGTAAACATACTGGGAAGGCCCTCCATCCCGCTCCAAGTGGTGCGTCCCTTCTCCGTTAATGCCCCCCTCTTTCATAAGTCCTTGAGCCGTATCCCTGAAAGTTTTTTCATCAGAAATTCCGGCTTCTTTTTTAGTTTGAGTTACATTAGTTCCTGTAACTTTTTCTTGTGTTTTCCCATTTTGCGCTCCTGAAAGCAGCCACCCAGTCAAGACTCCAAACCCCACAACAACTACAGCAACAATCACCATTACCAAATTTTTAGAACCCGAGGTATTAAATTTGCCCACAAGAGGTTTTTTCTCAACTTCAGAAGTCGTATTTTCAATAGGCAGTTGATTATCTACCCTATTTTCCTCTTCCATAATAATGACACTTTAGCCTACCTAAAAATAAAATTCAAGTAGCAAGAGACAATATTTCAGCTTCAATAAATTCATCTATTTCTCCATTTAAAACTGCCTCTGTATTTGAGGTTTCAACATCCGTCCTTAAATCCTTAACCATTTTATAAGGATGCAGAACATAACTTCTAATCTGATTACCCCATGAAGCAGGCCTATATTCACCCTTAATTTCCTTGACCTCTTTACTTTTTCTTTCCTCCTCAAGAGCCCAGACCTTGGCGCGCAAAAGCTCAAGAGCTATCTTCCTATTCTGCTCCTGGAATCTTTGAGTCTGACAAGAGACCACTATCCCTGTTGGGATGTGTTTGACACGAACTGCTGTTGAAACCTTTTGGACATTTTGCCCACCTTGGCTTGACGAGCGGAAAAACTGCCATTCAAGATCTTCATCTTTGAGGTTGATATAAGACTCATCTACATCGCCAATCTCAGGCAAAACTCCAACCAAGGCAAAAGAAGTCTGACGCAGGCGGTCTGCATTAAAAGGAGATTGCCTCACCAAGCGATGCGTACCGCTTTCACCCTTTAAATAACCATAAGCATAAGACCCAACCACCTTGAAAGTAACACTTTTTATTCCAGCCTCTTCCCCCTCGGTCAAATCCAAAGTCTCCACCTTGAAGTTCTTCCTTTCAGCATATCTTAAATACATCCTGTAAAGCATACTGGCCCAGTCCATTGCTTCTGTCCCACCTTGGCCTGCATGTATCGAAACAATGGCATTGCCACTATCATATTTTCCAGAAAGAAATGAGGCCAATTTCAGCTCTTTTAGTCTCTCCTCAAGAGAAGAGATATCTTTTTCAAAGATCTCATCATCTTTACTTTCTTTGACCAAATCAAGAAGAATCAAAACCTCATTCTCAAAAGACTCAAGTTTATCTATTAAATCACGAAGACTGCCAATTTTTTGCATTACTGACCTTGCTTTTTCCTGATCATTCCAAAAATCAGGGTCCAAAGACTGAGCTTCAAGCTCCTTAAGTTCTATTTTCTTCTTCTTGATATCAAGAGATTTTTTAATCTCCTCCAAAGAATCTTTTATAATCTCGGCTCTTTGCTTAATTTCAGGCATAATTTAGGGTTTACAAATTTCAGCTTTTACTTTTTCTTTATCGCTTTTACTTAGACTAAAAAAGAGCTTAATTAAAGTCTCGGAAGCTGATTCCTTCGCTTCTGAAGTCTTAATTTCTACGCTTTCACCCAAAACTTGAGCTAATCTATTTCTTCCAATATCAAGAAATGTTGAAATGGGCTTTGGCGGATTTTTCCAACCTAAAAGCTCAGTAAACATAGTGCGACCAGCAAGAATAAAAAATCCCTCTACAATCAAGGCTACAATAAACCCCCAAACAAAAATAGCAATCGAATTCTTGCCCAAGCTCCAGCTAACAAACATATGCCGCACTCGAGCCAAAGACAAAAGCAAAAGAAATATCAAAAAAAGTATCAAACCTGCCTGAAAATAAGAAGCACTAAAGTCAATTTTACCAATGCGATAGGTAAAATCATTCCTGTAAAAAAGCGAGCTTAAACCCGAAAAGTTCATAATCTCATATTATCACAAAATATAAGTTTAAAGAGAAGTGGTAGGAGTTGGAGAAGAGGTTGGTTTAGCAGTTGAAGTAGGTTTTGGTGTTGCTGAAACCTTGGGAGTCTGACCTGACCTTAAGCCAGTAATTATTTCTACATCATAGCTGGTCGACGAGCTTTTCTTTGTTTCTACTTTCTGATAGATTTTTTCTAACTCTTTTGTTATTTCACTTACCGCGCTAGACGAAAGGCTTGAAGAAAAAGTTACCTGAGTTGATTCATAATCTTGCTTTGCCGCATTACCAACTTTGACAGAAGTATAGCCAAGACTATTTAATCTATCCTGAAGATAAGCTGCCTCGCCTACTATCCCCGTACCATTTAAGACTTGTATTGACACTGATTTTTTATCCACTACTTCAGCTGGAGTGGGCGTGGGAGTAGAAGTAGAAACACTCTCTTCTTCTATAATCATAGGCGCTTCTGTTCTAGTAGGGCTCTCTGTTCTACTTTCCTGCTTATTTCTCAAGGAAAGAAAATAAAAAACTCCCCCTCCAACCAAGACCAAAGCAATTAAAAGTAAAATTAAACCAACTGTTTTCTTGTCCCTTTTTGAAGATGGCCGAGACATTTGTCCTGAACTCAAAGGAGAGGAAACTGGTTGTTGTTCTTCAAGCTGATTTGGACCCATGGTAAACGAAATATATAAAGAAAAAAGCGTTTTGTCAAATTTTGTCCCAAAGAATGCCTTACGAAATTATAAATTCGAAATCCTAAATTTTCTAAATTACAAATTACAAGCTCCAAATTACAAATTACAAATTCCAATATACAAACAATATACAAGTAATAAACAAATTACAAACAAATTAGGAACACTGAACTTAGTATTATGAATTATGTATTATGCAGAAAAATACATTGTTCCCATAATACATAATACAAGATACTAGATACAATCTTGCAATATGGTTCCAAACCCGGCTTGGAATTGTTGTCATTCAACAGAAAGAAGCTCGACTTCAAAAATTAAAGTGGAATTGGGAGGAATATTACCCACAGCTTGGTTTCCATAGCCAAAACTTGGAGGAATAACAAGTTTTCTTTTTCCACCCACCTTCATTCCGACTAGTCCCTGATCCCAACCGGCAATTACCTGCCCTGAGCCCAAAACAAAAGAAAATGGCTGACCCCTGTCATAAGAGCTGTCAAATTTTGTTCCATCAACTAAAGTGCCAAGATAATTAACTGTTATCTTTTTACCACTCTGGGCCTCATCACCTGTCCCAGGTCTTAGATCTTCCACTTTTAGTTCTTTTACTTCTTCTGTCTGGCCCATTGTTTCAGCTTTTGGATTTTGATTATTTGCTTCTTTCTGGCCAAGATTAATCTTAAGCTCTGCTTGAGGCGTAGGAGTAGGAGAAACACTTGATGATTTACTATCAAAACCCACCAAGGCCGCAAATCCCGCCGCAAGCACTAAAAAAATAAAAAAGAGAACCCCAAAGTTGACTTTCAACTCATCCGGTTTTTCTTCCACATCAAAATACTCTCACAAAAGAAAAAAATCTGCAAGATGCGAGTATTATAGACCTAGCCTTTAAGACTAAAGATTCAAAGCGTAAACTGATAGATTGAGAATTGTTGCAAAGGAAACCCAAAAAATATAAGGAAGATTAATAAGGCCTGCAATTTTATTAAGACGATAAAACTTGATTACCATTAAAATAAGAGTAAACCACAAAGAAATAATTATAAACGCTCCAAGAAGGGGATTTTTCAATCCAAAAAAGCCAATAGACCAGAAAGAATTCAAAATTAATTGAATAATAAAGATGCGAACCGCTTCATTTTTTTCTTTCCCCCCTTCTGTCTTTAAGATAAGATAAAAAGAAATACCCATAAGAAAATACAAAAATGTCCAAACAGGACCAAAAACAAAATTTGGAGGGCTAAAAGATGGTTTTTTCAAAGTAGAATACCAAGTTGGAATACTAGAAAAAGTAAAAATGGAGCCTACAAAACATGCTAGAAAAGGTAAAAGCAAAGAAAAAAACAGCTTTTTCAGATTTAGATTAAGAGAAGATTTCATCAATCAAATATTAGCACTGTATTAATAATTAACCAAGCCATTTCTTTTTGAGGTCAACAAAATCACCATTGATAATAGAATCTCTAATTTGATTCATTAAATTATTGATAAAAAAGACATTGTGAATTGTTGCAAGCCTCAAGCCCAAAATCTCACCAGAAGTCAAAAGATGGCAAATATAAGCTCTCGAAAAATTAAGGCACGAATAACAATTGCAAACCTTGCTAAGAGGTCTTTCGTCTGACTTAAAAGTGCTTTTTTTAATATCAAGCCTAAATTTATTTGACCTTTTTCCTCCATCTTCAGGATGAATAAAAAGAAGCCCAGTTCTTGCCATTCTCGTAATTCCGGTGTTGTCAAAAGTATCAATCCCTCTTGCAATAGCTTCAAAAATGCCCTCAGGCCCACCCCCTAAGCCTAAAGCGTGAACTGGTTTTTCGTCAGGCAAGATATCAGAAATTGTATTAAGAGCTTCAGAGGTAATTTTGGGATCAGAGCCTATTGCCTCGCCTCCAATAGCAATTCCAGGAAATCCGAAGGAAAGCACAAAATCAAGCGATTGTCTCCTTAAATTTTTATCCAAATCCCCTTGAACTATGCCATAAAGTGCCTGAAATTCGCCTTTTTTATTCAACTTTTGCCAAGCCAAAAATGACCTTTCTTCCCACTTCAAAGTTCTCAAAAAAGCCTCTTTAGCTAATTTTTTGGGCATATTCAAAGATTGAGGCTCGTCAAGCGCCATAATAATGTCAGCACCCAATATTTTTTGAATCTCAATTGATTTCTCAGGTGTTAAAAGATGCAAAGAACCATCAAGATACGATTTAAAAAGCGCACCTTTATCATTAATCTTAACAACTTTAGCTTCGTCTTCTTCGCCTTTTGACCACAAAAAAGAAACTTGATAACCACCACTATCTGTGATTGTCGGGCCTTCCCATTTCATAAAATTTGCAAAACCGCCAAACTTTTCTATTACTTCAAGACCAGGTTTAAGATAAAGATGATAAGTATTAGCCAGAACCACCTGAGTTTTTGCATCTTTTAAATCCTCAGGGCTTAAAGTGCGAACAGAAGCGCGGGTTGCAACAGGAGAAAAGGCTGGAGTTTTAATTATTCCATGAGGAGTCTTGATAACACCAGCTCGAGCTTTAGTTTTTAAATCTTTGCCAACTATTTTAAAAGAAAAAAGAGACATCAGCAAATTCTAGCAAAAAGATTGGGGAAACTAAATTAAGGCGAAGATTATTCGCTATCCTCAGTGTCAATTCTTGCCCAAAAGCAGTTCTGACATTTCTTAGGTAGTCGCCCCAGAACTTTCTCTGTTTCCCCAATCTTTTCGAGGCTCCGCTCAAAAATCCTGTCTTCCATATCGGGAGGAAGACGGAAATCTAAAACTGAATTCAGACCTTCCAGAGCTTCTTCATACTCGTCTTGAATCCGAACAATAGTCTCTACCCAAGGACATCCGCCATTGCAACTAATTCTTTCAACCATAAACTAAATAGAAATTAAAATAATATAAACAAAAAGTCAAGTCAAAAGATCAAGCTCTTTCTATCAAGGACTAGTTGCAATCCATGCTATCTTATACTTGCCAGTTTCAACCTCTTTAAGATTTATCCATCTTTTATTTATTCCTTCCACCCAACCGTAATTGGGAATAGGAAGATCAGTTAAATTCTTTTTAAGAGAAACATCTATATCAACCTCAAAAGAATTGCGAGTCTTATCTATCTTTGACTCTTTGATATTAACCGATTTAAAAGAAGAAAAATTGTTTAAAGAAACAGCCCAACTTTGCATTCCTGCGTCGTCTTTCAGATCCATCATAAGAACAGCATCGGAAATTCTGCCTCCATCTATTAATTCACAAAAAGTCCTGACCATATCTTCTTTTGATGGCAAAGGGGTACTAATTTCAGGAGAAGGAGATAAAACAGCAGTTAAAATCGGAGAATTCAAGACCTCGGGCTCATTAGTATTTTTCTTATTTAAAAATTTACCGGCCAAAAAGAAAACTCCAACAAAAGCAGCCAAAATCACAAAAAACAAAATCCACCTTTTTGCAATTTTTGCAAGCATTATACACACAGATTATATAGCAAAAAGAAGATTAACAAAAACATCAATTTGATCCCGGATCAGGGTAATGGCATTTCTTGAAGTGCTAGCCAAATAGGAAACCTTATATCTCTATTTCTTTCATCTCCAAAGGTGACCAATCGATATACCTCGCTAAATCAAGAAATACCAACTGATCATATTTTTTTCCCGCAGCAATAACTCCAAGTAGATGCCTGAAAAATATTGCGTGTCCAACCACAGCAACTCTATTATATCTCTCTTTTTGTTTTTTAAGAAATTTTAAAAATTTCTCTGCCCTTGCCTTTATTTCGTTAAAACTTTCGCTGCCATCATATTTCCAATTAGGATCTTTACGATATTCTAAAAGCCCCCAATCCCAAAATTTTCTTGCCTCTTCTCGACTTTTACCGTCTAAAAACTTGGGCCTAATATACTCATAAATATAATCGACAATTTCATAGTTGCCTTTACCAAAAAGCAAATCTGCCGTTCTTGTTGCCCTAACTAAAGGAGAACAATATACTTTATCTACCTTTAGATCAGAATAAAGCCCTTTTTCAACTGAGGTTTCATCTATTATTGCATCTGGGCTTTGAGATTTCCCCTCTTCTGAATCAATTGTCTTAGCATGGCGAATTAAATATAATTTCATACAGTCAAAAGTTATTCTATATAAAACATCAATTCTTTTCACCTTTTCTATAAGATTCTAGGCTCAGAAAAAACAAAAAGAGGCTTGCAGATGCTTTCGATTCCTAACTTTTGGGTGTGTAAAGCTTGCGAAGAAGCCTTCAGGTTCCTAACTTTCGATGTCTTTTGGTTTTTCTTCCAGCCTTTTGGTTCCTAACTTTCGATGTCTGCATTAATTTTTCCAAACCATCGGCTACATATTCTAGTATTTTGGTTTTATCATCAAATAGAAACGTATTTCTTTGGCAAGAAAGTTTTTCTGTTAAAAATTTATTCAATTTTAAAGCTGTTTTAATTTGTTTCTTATTCAGAAATCTCCTATGAGTAATAGATTGCATGTTATTAATTAATCTCTTTTCATCATCTAATATTAAATAAAAATCTAGGCAATCCACTCCCTTAATCTCAATCAATGTTTTTAATTCAGGAAATATGTGGTTGCCTTCTATAATAAAATTCTGCCTTTCGGTTTTGGAAAAGCGTAAAATATTAACAATCGGTGTAAATAAGGCTTTCGCCTGGCTAAAATAATTATTAAAAAGATCTTTATCTGAATTTGAGTATTTGTAAAGATCGTATGTATGACAAGTAAAAATTTCTCCTTTTTCCTCTAATAATGAATAATAAACAGCCCTGATTATACCGGTAGGAATAATAGCCATACTATGTAAGAAACCCTGAAGTTCCCTCGCTATTGTTGATTTCCCGGTACCACAATAACCGCCTATAAGGATTACTAGAGGCCTCTTAATTCTGCCTGAAGACCACATTTCGTTAAATCTATTAAAAACCGAAAAAATTCTCTTATTCATAACCCAATATTTCTAAATAAGTTATAAACTCTATCTTTTGCAACTTGTTGTGCACCAGGATCTCTAAAATTATTTAAAGAAAAGTTTATTATATGCCACCACCGCATTTTCTCCTCATCGGGTAAAGAGGAAAAATTATTTACAAGCAATCTTACATCTTTAAAATCTTTTTCACGAGGCGGTATTTCTCCTTTATTTGCTAATTTTTGGACTAAAATAATTGCGGGGTGGACTATTAATACTCCATGATCCTCACGCTCTATCTCAACTGCGCTAGACACTAGAAAACCATCCTCGAACGATAAACCATTCCAAAAAGTATTAGGCCTTACAACATCAATCCTCCTAAAATGTAAATCTGTATCCAACCACCCATTTACAACCACAATATCTATATCTCTATGATACCGACTCTTTCTACCAATAAAAAAATCCATCGCCAACCCTGAGGCTAAAAGGTAATTAATTCTCCCCTCTGAAGAACGTTGAGGGAATTTTGATATCAATTTGAAAAAACCCTCAAATGTTCCCCCTTTCAAAAGCATTCCTAAAGACAGTCTTCTCAAATAACTACTAAATTCTTCTAAACTAAAGCCCTTTCCTCGAAAAACTTCTAATTCTTTCATGGTATGAACAAGAACTTAAAATATTAAAATCTCACTACTATTTTTAATGCTACATGATCAGATAGTAATCCTTTATTAAGCTCTTTATCAATCAATGGTTTTTTAAAAAGATGCTCTCTTTTTTCAACTCCAATATCTTTGGCTGATGGCTTTAACAAAATGTAGTCTAACCTCTTTCCTTTTTCACCTTTCGGTAAAAATACTTTTTGAAAAGTTGGAGAATCAAAATTTTTGTAAGGGTCCATAACTCCTAATACCTTAATCAATTCTTTATAAAAAGCCGAATTTTTAGAAATATTAAAATCCCCGGTCAAAACAATCAGTTTATATTTACTCAATCTCTTAATAACATTTTTTAACCTCTCAATAGAAGCACTATAGATTTGATTAAATTTATTAGCCGAAGACCAATCATGAGTAGGATTAGCCACCATGTGAGTATTTGCCACTACAACTTTCCCAGAAAGAAACTTTGAAAACAAAATTCCTTTTCCTGAAAGAAGGTTTCGAAAAATAACTCTTAACCATCCTTCCACAGCCAAACAAGCCACAACACTTAAAGGATAAGTATAGGCAAAATAAGCGCTTTCAAAAGGTTTTAATTTTGAGAAGGTAACCACCCCCCCTCTTGGGCCAAGCAATGCCCTTTCATAAACACAATAAGGAAAATTAGTAAGTTTATTCTTAATAATTTCTAAATGTTTATATGTAAAAACTTCCTGAAGGTTAATAATATCCAGATTTTCGTTATTTAAAAAATCCCCTATCTTAACTAACCTTTTAACAGTAGATTCGCTAAAAATAGGTGTTCCTTTTATATTAAAAGTAACTACAGATAATTGCATTTTTTTGATATTTTACAGAGCGTTGTTATTTTTTTCAAAAAAATTACAATATGTTTTTTCTGAAGAACCAAAACTAGTAATATCATAGTATAATCTCCTGTGCTTAGAAGTACCGAGACTGCTATATACATGGGTAACCAGACATAATAAAAATCAGATAGAGGAAACTCATTTAAAGAAAAAATATTAATAAATCGCCTACTATGAGGGGAAAATAGATAGACCAAGATCCAAAAAATTAAATAAACAAGAAATAGAATCTTCATGTTAATATTTTTAACCAAAAAAGAAAAGAATAAAAGAAGCAACACTTCTGGCAAATATAAGATCTTAATAAGCTTTTGGCTAAATTTCACATCTTTAACAGTGGTTAAAGTTTTAACACCTGAACCTAGATCACTAGAAAAATCTTCTATTTGGTGCATCAACATAGCTCTCAACCCCAAAACGAAAAGTGCAACCGAAAAAAGATAACCCTCAGTTTTATTGTAATCTAAAACAGAAAACACCAACAAAACAGGCAGAGTCCTTTGGATCAAAGAGCCAACAACTATATCAAGAAAAGGCTTTTCCTTAAATCTCACTGGCGGAGAAGAATAAAAAACTACCAAAAAAAACATTATTACCCACCAAAACATTATTTTTAAAACAAAACCTCCAAAAAACCACCAAAAAATAGAGGATAAAATAAAAAACAAAACCGAAGTTAAAAAAATATGATAATCTTTAATATTAGCACTTGTGCGAATTTTGCCAGCTTTTAAATCTACAAATTTATCCCAATAATCGTTAAGGATAGAGGCAAAAGAACCATAAAGCACAAAAAATGCAAGAAGAATCCAAAATACTATTCCAAAACCTGGCGTCAGTTCTTTGAGACCTCCTTTTTCTATAATAACTAGACCAATTGAAACAATAAAAAAAATTAACTTTGTATTTGACCAAGAATGCCAACGAATAAACTTATTCAAGAATTCAAGTCTACCCGCTAATGATCCGAACATTTCATATAATTAGAATAAGTTTGTAAAAACTTTTCTCTCAACCCTTTAATTAAAAAATTGTCTGGTAGAATAATTTCTTTTGATTGATTTATCCACTGATCCAGGTATCGACTATCCGGGATAAGGGAAACCAGATATTCAAAAAAACTATCTAGTTCTCTTCGAGGTAAATTTTTACTAACATAATCAAACATCTCATTATATATACCGTGGCCGATTATTTCAAGATCACGTTGTTTTATCGATCTCAACTTAATAAAGCTTTCAGCTAAACCAATAATTTCTGCCCAAACAGGCAAGTCCCACAACCAATAAAGATTTTGTAATTTATTAAAAGCAATTCCCCTTATTAGAATCATTCTAATCATTCTTCTTAAAACCATCTTTAAGTATTCATCATTATTTTTATCCAAATCTAATTCTCCTGGAAATTCCTCTCTCGCTAAAGAAAAAACCTCCGATTTGTTATTGTTTAGTTTATAACCTTTATTTTCATCTTTTTTCCCCAAAAAAAATATTTCCCTTCTAATACTAGCTAATGAAACAAAAGGACTCACATAATGATTTATTCCCATCCTGTTTGCCACAATACCAAAACGATTATTCTCCCCCGTTACCGGATTTCCTTCATCATCAAAGGGTTGAAAGTGTCCAATTCTTTTAAAGGTCTGAACATGCATAGCATAACCACCCGAACCTCTAGTCTCCTTGATCCCAGACAAAGTTAAAGACCAGACGACCTGAAACCTTATCCAAGCTGATCCAACTATTAGCATCAAACTACTTTTTCTGCTCTTCTGACTATTAACCCATTTGATCAACTCAGTAGGATTATTCCTCTCACAAAAACTGACCAATTCGAAATTCCTATTAATAGCAGAAACTATTTCTTGGAAGAACATTTTATGAACAAAAACATCGGCATCAACCGTTGAAATAATCGCATTATCTTTAGAATTCCCTAATTCCGAATCTAAAAGATTTAAAACATATTTAAAACCAGTATTTCTTGGTTGGCCTCCGCACCTCAATTTAGAATTTTCCTCAATAACCTTAAAAGAATCAAAACCATTTTTATACCTTAACCCTACCTCTACAGTTTTATCTTCGCTCCTATGATTTACAAGAACTAAATTAAGACTAAAATTACCATAACTACCAGCATCTAACAAACTTTTTAATATAAATCCAATATACCTCTCCTCATTATAGGCCGGTACTATTATAAATATTCTTTCCCTCACGTTTTTTGGAAACACTTTTTCACTTTTTAATACTTTCCCTAAAAAAACCAGCTCTTTCCTTAAATCAGGCTGGTTTCTAAGTATCTAAAATAATCTAAACGTTAACTGACTATATCTTATCACCAAACCCCTAATTCATCAAATTCCGGTTTAGTGTAAAGACATATGCGACACTTTTAGGTAAGATAACAGATTATGTAGGTGAGAAATATGCATATTGTCAAACTAAACGATAAAGAGGTTTTAAGGCCCAAACTTTTGGGCGCATATGAGGCTATGGAACCTAAAAATGTCAGGTATTTGTGTAAACTTTCTGAATACATCATTCAACTTTCCACAGGGTTAAGAAAACCACACAAACATTGTACAATTGATTTTGTAAAAAACTTTTGACTGAAACTAAAAAGAAAGTTATAATAATTAAGTTAATCCAATCTGATAATGACCATGAATTTCAGGCTAAATTTGAAGAATATTTAAAATCATCAAACATTAGTATTCAACATACTTGGATTCACACACCTGATCAAAATGGAGTTGTTGAAAGAAGCCATAGAACCGATGAAGAGGAATTCTACCAAGAAACTGAGATAGACTACTCAGATTTGGAAGATATAAACAACAAGCTCAAGCTCTGGCTTGAATATTACAACACTAAAAGATTACACTTTAGTCTGAATTATTTGACACCCGAAGAATACCAGTGTCGCATATCTAGTTACCTCGCACGACATCAATTCGGTCCCGGATCGGGGTAATGACATTTCTTCCATTTCTTCCCCGACCCGCACCAACAGGGATCGTTTCGGCCAATCTTTTTGGAGGAAGCCTGAACCCTTTTGACCAAAGGCTTGTCTCCACTTACCGACTCTTTTACTTCGGGAGATTGGCTTAAGCCCATCATATCGGATGTATCAACATTAGTTTGAGCCATATCAAGCGGAATCTCCTGAGGCCTTTCCATAACACCAATCCTAAATATTCTTCGCGTAAGTTCGTCATCAATTTTTTCGAGAAGACTTTCAAAAGAATTATAAGCTTCATTTTTAAACTCAACCAAAGGATCCTTCTGTGCGTAAGCCTGAAGCCTTACATTTTCTCTTAAGCTATCCAAATAATCTATATGTTCAATCCAAAAATGATCAATCGCAGAAAGATAAGCAAACTTGTCAATTTGGTTTGAGATATCAGTGCCATACTGCTTTACCCGCGCATCATAAACATCTTTTACAACTTTCAACAAAAACCCTCTAATCTCATTTTCTCCCTCTAATTCGCTCAATTTTTTCTTAAAAGCGTCTTTTGAGGCATCATCAAAAGGAACTATTTCCAAAAATAAAGCCAAAAGATATTCATAATCAAAACTACCTTCCCGTTGTGAAGACAAAATAATTCTGTCAATTTTCTTCTCAAGCTTTTCAAAAACAACATCATGAAGGTCATCTGCCATCAAAACTTTCCTTCTTAACTTATAAACAACCTCCCTTTGCTGATTAGCAACATCATCGTATTCAACTACACTCTTCCTCAAATCAAAATTGAAGCCCTCAACCTTAATTTGCGCCTGCTCAATCGCCCGCGAGACAAGCCTATTTTCTATTGGCTGGTCTTCAGGAATAGCAAGCCTATCCATCAAAGATTTGATTTGATCTCCACCAAAAATACGCATCAAGTCATCTTCAAGAGAAAGATAAAAACGAGAGGAACCAGGGTCACCCTGCCTGCCTGAACGACCACGAAGTTGATTATCAATTCTTCTTGATTCATGCCGCTCGGTGCCAATCACATAAAGCCCCCCAAGGCTAACAACTTTGTCATGATCCTCTTGCCATTTTTTGACTTCTTTTGATTTTGCCCATTTTTCCTTGGAAACCCCAGCCGGACAATCCGGAAAAGAACCTCCTAAGACAATATCAACTCCTCGCCCAGCCATATTGGTTGCAACAGTTACTGCATGGAGTTTACCAGCATCAGCAATAATTGATGCTTCTTTTTCGTGGTTTTTGGCGTTTAGGACATTGTGGGGAATTTTCTTTCTCTTTAAGTACTGGCTTATTATTTCGTTCTTTTCAATAGAAGTCGTACCCACCAAAACTGGCTGACCCTTTTTGTATCTTTCCTCAATATCAGAAACTATGGCTCCATATTTGGCACGAAGAGTTTTGTAAATCAAATCAGGGTGATCAACCCTAATCATTGGCTTATGAGTTGGAATAACAACCACATCAAGTTTATAAATCTTTTTGAATTCCTCAGCTTCAGTGGCTGCAGTTCCTGTCATACCTGAAAGAACCTCATACATCCTGAAGTAATTCTGAAAAGAAATAGTCGCCAAAGTCTTTGACTCCTGCTGAATAGGAACGCCTTCTTTGGCCTCAACTGCCTGATGCAAACCATCACTCCAACGCCTGCCAAACATCAGTCTTCCCGTAAACTCATCAACAATAATCACCTGATTATCTTTGACAATATAATCTCTATCTTTCAAAAAAAGCGTCTTGGCACGAAGCGCGTTTTCAATATGATGTATGGCGTCAAAATCCTTTTCATAAAGGTTGGGAACACCCAAAAGCTTTTCTACCCTTGCAATACCATGGTCAGTTAAAGTCGCTGTTTTTGCCTTTTCGTCAATTTTAAAATCAGTATCAGGGTTTAATTTTTCAACAAGCTGAGCAAATTGATAATATTTCTGGGTTGGTTCACTATCAGGAGCAGAAATTATAAGCGGCGTTCGCGCCTCATCAATTAAAACTGAGTCAACCTCATCAACCACGGCAAAATAATGCTCACCCAAGCCTTCCTTTCCACCAGTCTTTTTGCCAAGAGGTGATGATTGAACAATCTCATCCAAACTTTGGGCCATATTGTCGCGAAGATAATCAAAACCAAACTCATTATTGGTGCCATAGGTAATATCACACTCATAAGCCTCGCGACGAGAGGATGGCCTTAAATGTTCAAGCCTCTCATCCCCATGGCTTTTGTCAGAATAATTAGGATCAAAGACAAAAGATTTTGACTCCTGAATAATAATACCAACCGAAAGCCCCAAGAGATTAAATGTCGGTCCATTCCAACCAGCATCGCGTCTTGCTAGATAGTCATTGACCGTCACAAGATGAGCGCCTCTTTCTTTTAAGGCACGAAGATACAAAGCAGGAACAGCAGATAAAGTTTTTCCCTCGCCTGTTTTCTGCTCTGCCACTTTGCCTTCAAACAAGGCAACTGCCGCCATCAACTGGACATCAAAATGCCTAAGGCCAATAGCGCGAAAGGAAGCCTCACGCACTAAAGCAAAGGCTTCAGGCAAGATGGATTCCAAAGACTCGCCTTTATTAATTCTTTCTTTAAACTCCTGTGTCTTTTTGGCAAAATCCGAGTCTTTTAGCTTTTTGACCTTTGAATCGTAAGAGTTGATTTTCTCAACTACTTTGGCAAGGCGATCAACTTCTTTAGCATTTAAATCAAGCAATTTGGAAATAAATTTAAACATACTCAGTGCAAAAAATATTAACAAGGTAAGTATAGCAAAGAAAACTGCTAAGTGATAATGAAGACTTAAGAAATCAAAAACAGTAGGCTAAAGGCCGTAAAAGAAAAAAGCAACCAAAGAACGCTTCTTCCTTTTTAAAAAGACGCTTTAGCCTACTGTAATTTTAAGCCAAACAAACTTAAAAGAGGTGAGGCAAACCCCTAAAAATAAGGATAAAAAAGGGTCTGCCCCACCTAATAAAACTTAATACTGAGGATCAGGGTTCTCCTCACAATACTTCAAAATACGCCTGTGCGTCTCCTCTGGGGGAAGAAGTCTCCCTGCGCTGTCAAAGAAACAGTCTTTTTTGACTTTTTCCTGTTCCTTCCGAAGCGCCTCTGGGATTAACCTCTCGGAACGTCGGGTATAGGTTTCCAAAGGTATAACACTTATCTTTGGAAAAGGAATCTGAGGACTAGGGACGAGGCGAATTCGGGAAGTGGTATTATGATCCGCTGTCATCAGAGCAAACTGAGCTAGTGGATCCGCAGACTTGTTGCCATCTAAAACCGATACTATGTTAGTATTAGATGTACCAAGCTTAGGATAAAAACCACCTCTTCCAACCATAGCCGCAACCCTACTTATCGCCTCAGTAGGAATTCCACCCGTAACCATTCCACCACCCGGTTCTGCTACAGCTCTAAAAGCATCAACTGCACGCGACGCGCTCTCATAAAAAGTAATACAATGGTAGTGCGCCCCAAGAACAAGGCTACGGTGGTACCCCCAAAGAAAGACCTGCCACTGAAATTCCTGCGGGACCCCCTTGGGAGCAGACCAAACTTCAACTAAGCCATGGGGGGTATTTTGGAGAAGATCTAAATAATCACTTAGGTCCTCACCACGCTCTCCCACAAAGACCAACACTGCACAAATCCTCGAGTCCTGAGTCAATTTTAAAACTTCCTTCCAGGCCTCAAGAATAAGAGTAGTTTTACCCAAGCCGCCCTCACCAAGAATATAAGTTGTTTGCCCATAACCTTGAACAGCTCCCAAAAGATAAATCATTCTCCAAGCTATACTTCCGCCTTTATCCAGAGGGATTATCTCTTGAGGATATTCAGGCAACACTTCAAAGTCAAAAAATGGCCTATGAGAGAAAGGCTTTTGGCCATTTACGGAAGTGATACAGACCAGATCACCCTCAACCCCCACCTCCACTTTATCCCCCATCCTCAAATTGTAATACTTCACTATAGGTGGAGGGACTTCCAAACCCCAGCTTTTCAAATCATCCGAATTGATATCACCCTTTTTCAAAAGGTCGGCATAATCTGCAGGGTTTAGGTAGTGCGGGTAAGGGTTCGGAAGAGTCACACTCTCTCCATCAAAAGCCCAAAAACACGTGGGGCCGTCTGGCTTGACCAGGACTGCCTGAGAACTCTGGCCTATTATCTGATCAGATGGAAAAGAAGTTAAAACCCTTCGCAGGTCTTTTTCTAAAACCAAAACGGTCCTGGGAACAGGTTTATCCCCATAAAGGAGTAGCTCTTTAGGGTCAACCTCCTCCTGAATAACATAAGCAGAAATCATAGTTCCTCCTTTTTCTATTACTATTTTACCCTCGAGGACTTGGCGCTATTTTTCTTTTTGGATACGCCACGCCATAGGCTTAAAGCAAAACTTAAAGACCATGGCATGGCGTACCCAATCGTTTGTTTGGCTTTCAAAGTGCCCTTCTTTAATTAAAGCTATAGAAGGCTTATCTTCCTGCTTTAAGCAAAGAAGAATTAAATTTTTAAATAAATTCTCTAGTTTTAACCAACTAACAAAAGCTAGTTGGCTAAAAAAGAGACACAGCAAGAAAGTTAATTAAAAAGGGCGTTTACCAAAAGAAAAGGAGGATGGGAATCAAAGATCCCCATCCTCTGGGCCAAACTCAAAAATTAGAGATCCAGTAATTAATGAGACTAAGTAATATACAGAGAAAAGAAAGCACCAAAAAACTTAAAACATAAAACAAGCAAGATCGCCACACCATTGTCTTTTCAAACCTGTTGGGATCTGGCAATTCAAATCTTACATATCTTCCCATAGTTACCTCAACTCCATAAACTGGCACAAAAACAAATAGTAATACCGGCGAGAAGGAAACTCTTTCCTAACTGCTGGGCCAACAATAGCAAGACTCCAATCAAGGTAAAAAGGTATTCCAGTGGATGAAACAGCAATACTATCAACGCCAAATTCAACCAGAGCCTGTTTCGGCCAAAGGGAAGCCATCGCTTCTAAAAATCTATCCACCCAAAGAGCCAGATTACAACCCTCGTCTAAAAACTCTTCGAGAGTAATGTAGCCATTATTAGGATAGACAATAGCTCTTTCACCCTCAGGACTAGCCTCAAACCCAAGGCCTAACTTTCTAGCCTGAAAGTTAAAAGCCTCTAGAACACGATCCCTCTGATCAGGGTTGCCAAAAATCTGGACTCTAGCAAATTCTGGGGAATATCTAAATCCCCAAACAGGAAAACTCCCATCCCAGGATCCAGGAAGAAAACAATTAAACGCAGGAGCATAAATATCTGTGTCCACTTTTCCTCCCTCTTTTTACTCCTGATCGCTCCCTACATAGATAACAGAACCAGAAGGGCCTTGGCTTTCATCAACCTCATTAGAAGATGAAGAAGTTGAAGACGAACTAAGAACCCTGCCAGTTAACAACGAAAAGAAAGGGCCCTGCTGCCCTTGCTGCTGCTGTTCCGCCTGCAACCGTCTGGACTCATCCCTCGCTCTGAAAAGAATCTCTTTCAGACGAGAAACATCATCCATATAAGGAAGAAAATCTGTGCCGGATTTATTAATGTAGATGATTAGCAAAGCCCCAGTGCCATACTTCCTGTACCAGAGTGAAAGGAAAAATTCCTTAAACCACCCGGTTTTGAACCTGTTTTTTACCTCCGGATCTAAATCGACTGTAACATCCTCCGGATCTGCAGCCGTCAACACATCCTGGATACCAGAGTTGACAGTCAAAGAGGTAACAGGAAGCCCTGAATGGCCACCTGAAAAAAACAGATGCTTCAAAAAAGCCCGTGTAGTCTCAGGAAGTAAAAGTATTGCTAAGACTAAAATAATGCTCCCAAAGATCCACAAGTTAAAAATACCAACAATCAAAAGAAAAACCATAAAGATCAATGGCTTGATAACAGGCATCAAGCCAAGGAGGTTCTTCCTGATCCTTAACAAGACTGAATTGTGTGTAAAGACTGTAAAAATTGTCGTCCTCCGATCCCACTCCAGAAGGGATAACTTCACAACAAGGACCAACACTAAAAGACAAACAAGAATTATATTTGCCCCAATATTTAGAGGCAAAGGTAAAAAAAACCATAAAGCGAAAGAGATAAACCAACCCAAGATGGTAACAAGTGGCAAAAATTGCCAGTTCATCACAAAATCCACTGTCGCCACTTTTGAAGGCAGCTGACGGTGGAATAAAATCTCACGATCTCGAGCGCGATAAACTAACTTGTCTTCTTTGGGAAGCCAGAAAAAACTAAATAGCCGGAGAAGAAAACCAGGTTTCTCCTCCGACCCGACCGCAATTTTGGAAAAGATGGAATACAACAATATTACAGCCGCTAAAGTAGCAAGGCTGTAAAAAATGTAATATCCCGCTCTTCCAAAATCGATCTGAAATTCAGGAAGACCAAAACTTACAAGGTCTATCCCAAAAAGGCTTAGCATAAAAAGGTAACCCAAAGCGGCTACCAAAACAAAAACCAAGGCCAATATAGCCCCTAAAAAATTCTTTCCTTCCATAGATCTCTCCCTTCCGAAAAACAAATTTTTATGGCTCCTCTTGTTTTTGGGTGAGCCTCGATTAATCTCCTAAACTCAAATTAGAGAATTAAGAAACTAATCAAGGCTCACCCAGATTGGTGTGGGATAATCTTCTTTCTTGCTGTGTTGTTAAAGTGCCCTTCTTTACTTAAAGAATAGAAGGCTTATCTTCCTGCTTTAAGTAAAGAAGAATTAAATTTTTAAATAAATTCTCTAGTTTTAACCAACTAACAAAAGCTAGTTGGCTAAAAAAGAGACACAGCAAGAAAGAAAAAAGAAGTGAAAGGACCGCCAAAAAGAAGGCTTTGAAACTTGAAAGCAGTCCTTTCACTTACAAAACAAAATAGAATGGTCTTGGATATTCGAGGAGGCCTGCCTTAGCCAAACATGCGCATGGGCAGCCGTTGAATTCCCAATATTACCCACACTGCCTATTTCCCGTCCGGCTGTGACTTGGCTCCCCACGGCAAGATTTTCAGGAAAATGCAAATGCATTATCCCTAGTTCTGTACCGTTTTCCAACTTGAGGGTTAGAATAGAATTGCCCAAGCCATCATAAAACATAGCTGTGACAACCCCATTCATTGGAGTAAAAAGCGGAGTCCCATCAGAAGCTATATAATCATAGCCTTTGATGAGTCCACAGCTCCAACTTGTACCCTCACAGCCGGTGTGGTAACCTCGAGGACCAATGGTATACATGCCACCAATAAGGGGCTTGCAGTCACCATCGCCTCCAGGATTATCAACCGGCAAACCTTCACCTGGGCTGTCATCATAGGCATAAGCAACTTTCGGAAAGATTCCAAGAAGTTGCAAAGCCTCCAAGACAATTTTTTTCCAGAACAAAGGCTTAAGAACTACACGGTTGGCCCCGGGGGTTGTTGCTATCGGCAATTTATCTCCAGTTCTACTCAGAAGCTCTGAGTAGAGCCGGTAGACAAATTCACCCTGCGGAGGATAACGATTCCACCCCATAAACTCGTTAATAAAATTCTCCTTCCCCTTAGAATAGGCGTCATCCAGTCCTATCAGCTTGTAATAAACACAAGCCGCATAGGCTGACGCCCGCCTATCAGTTCGATCAGGGATAGGGAACACTTCCAAAAGTTCAGGGTAAAGCTCCGGGATTTGAACGGTCCAGAGCCTTTCCCATGTGGAATCTATAAACTGCCAAGTACCAATAGCAGTTGCCCTGTTTTTAGTCCTATAATTGGTATAGGAACTAGATTCACTAAAAGCAACCGCTATGTTAAGGCGCGGATCACACCATGGGAAATGCATATAAGCCTCCCAGACCGGATCCCACACCTCAGGAGGAGCATAAAACTCTACCTCATTTCCATTCCAATAGGTTATGGTGAATGGTTGGATAACTGTCTCTTTACCATCCACCACAACTGGAACGGAACGGATATTAAAATCCTGGACCCCCAGGAGTCCGGAAACGACTTCTTCATAATGCTGGGGGTCCGTGTCATGATAGTAACCCAAGGATAAAACCATGGTTACTATCAAGACAAATAGGAAAAAAGGGGTATTAGCCAAAAGAAGAAGGAAGAGTTTAAGAGTCAGTTTCTTCATCCTCTTCCCCTTTCGGCTTAATACGTTCGACAAAACTCAGAAGGGGGTAGTGGAGATGCTGATTCAGGGTGACTACTAACTCACCTGTTTGCGGGTTTATCACCTTAGCCAGATGACCTGTGCCCTCACCCATCTTAAACAAAAAATTAAAGGATTGGACCACATCTCCAATAACTTTCTTAAAATCATCGACATTCTGGATAGCTATCCAGATACGTATGCCAGCGTTTGCCCCTTGAGTTACAAACCAGTTAATAGTTCTTGCAAGATTAACTGCCGTGTCCCAAGGCAAGCTTCCCAAGACAGGGTGATCCTTCTGCTGGTTCGCCAAGTGCGACCAGTTATCTACAACCAACAGTAGATCACTCCCAGTCTGAGGATAAAAATCTACCATAGCCCTTTTAAGGCTATTCAGAAAGCTATCCAGATACGCAAGCCAGCCAAGAGTATTGCCGGACTTAAGTTCAAAAGCGACAGACCTCGTTGGAAAACCGTATTTCTTCCACTCTTCAACAAGCTCTACAACATGGCCTTCTGCGATTTTGCCATATTCAACATGAAGCTGCAATTGTTTCTCTCTAACCTCTTTGTCAGTCGGATTGTTGTTGCTATCCTCATTTCTGAGAACATCCAATGCATCCGGCAGAATTAACTCAAATACCTTACCACCTTCTTCACGTATTCTAGTCGCAGCTCTATCCAAACGGCTTGCAGTCAAATCCACCCACACTACAACTCTTTTTGCCTGAGCCGCTAACACCTGCATAATAGTGGATTTACCCGCCTTCTTTGATGGGCCCACAAACACCCACGAAGGGTACAATTTGGGATTTATTAGATAGGGGGTTCTGCCCACATGGCCAAGAACCAATGACCCGTTCGGATCTCCAACGGGTATAATGGCCTCGGCCACTTGCTGCAAAATCCCAGAAGGAGAGACACTAGTCCATCCTCTAACAGAGTGTCTTCCAAAACGGCCAGGCAAATTCGGACCGCCAGGGAAAAAGGCGCGCCAGGCAATTTCCAGATCAGCCCCTGTAACAAGCTTCCAGTTACTGATTTCCAGTAACTTTCCGCTCATTGACAATACTGACTGAGAGTCACCCTTGCGCACTTTTAACCGCAGAAGTGGCGTAACAAAAAGAAAGGGTGTTCCTCTCTGAAATTCGAGGCGGAGGAAAATATCAACAGGCAGCTTTAGCAACTCGGCAAAATTCTTCGAGCTGAGCTGCCCGCCATCCCAGAAATAAAACGACCATTGATTGTCTATGACAACCTGATCGTCTACGAACACCACCGACCGCGGCGATGCATAGTCTAGGTGACACGCATCACCCGTCATAGGGTCGTGGGAAATATAGTTAAGCTTCGGAGGAAGACCATAAACTAATGAATGGAGCCCTGAACCTGCATTACTACTGTTCAGGACTTTCCCTCCAAAAACACCACTAAAACGTGGTGCGAAGTTGGGAGGAACAAAAAGCCAAAGAGTTCGAGCAATGTGGATAGAACTATCATCGTTCCCCACTGCCCATCTTTTTATAGCATCCAAGAAGCTCCTCCGATAGTCGTTTGCCCCCTCAGTCAGACGAGACAGGTTTCCAAAAAACCGGCCAAACATCAGGGGGTGGCAAGTGAGCACCAAGCGCAAGTCATAGCATCCCATCTCGGGAAGCTTGAATAGCGCCGGCACCTCAACTACCTTGCCATTACCGGCGTCAAATGGGTAAGGAGAAAGGGTACTCCCGTCAGTAAAAACCAATACAGAGTTGGCACCGCTCTTCCCAACAAAGGTAGCTTGTATCTTGTCACCGTCAACCACTTTTGACGGTAATACCCTAAGACCACCAAATAACCAAGCGGTACTGGTGTCCTCGTTGTGCCCATTTACCCCGACAACAGGGTCTCTAGGAGGTGGTAAAAGAGGCTGATGTCTCCCATTAAGACCCAAACGATGGAGTAAAAGCTGAAGACTATTCATAAAACTCTCCTTTCCGAAAAAAAATTTTACTGGCTCCTCTTGTTTTTGGGTGAGCCTCGATTAATCTCCTAAACTCAAATCTAGAGAATTAAGAAACTAATCAAGGCTCACCCAGATTGGTGTGGGATAATCTTCTTTCTTGCTGTGTTGTTAAAGTGCCCTTCTTTACTTAAAGAATAGAAGGCTTATCTTCCTGCTTTAAGTAAAGAAGAATTAAATTTTTAGATAAATTCTCCAGTTTTAACCAACTAACAAAAGCTAGTTGGCTAAAAAAGAGACACAGCAAGAAATTTTTGGATAAAAGAAAGTTAATCGGCAATTAACCAAAGCTTTTTTGGAATGCTTCAAATTAACTTTCTCAAACAAAAAAAGAGAGGATGGTAGTTCCTTGATTTGTTCCTTGAAAGAAAAGGAACTACCATCCCTCAATTATCTCTTAATTACTCTTATTACCTTACTGTAAGGTTTATACGACCTTACTTTTTTCCGGTAAATCACAAACCTAACTAGCCTTGTGGCTAGAAAGACTAGTAATATACTTACCGAAAGGGGTAACAGGCAAGCAAGAGACAGACGGAAAAATAAAACTACTACTGGTTTCCATGCTACCGACAAAATGCAGAAAAAGGAAACCAGTAGCATCAAAAACGGGGCAATATACCTAGTGAAGTACCTCTTCACTGGATAGTGCTCCGTTGGGTCAAACAAAAAATATAACCAGAACCTAACTTTTTCCCTAAGATTCCTCGTATTCATCTTAACCTCCTAGGGAATTACAATATCGTCTGAATTAGAAAGCTGGGAAATTTTTTCCCCAAGACTGGTAAGGTTGGGGTCTCCCTTAGCCTTACTGGCAGCTTGGAGAATACCACCAAACACCTTCTCCTTGGGATAGGCCTGTTGCAGGTCTTGGCCTGCCTCTTTAGCAGCTTTCCTATCAATCAATCCCTCTGCTACCTGTGTAGTAGCGTTGACAACAGGGATAACGATAGGTGCCGCCTCAGGGGCTGCCACAGCTGTCACTAAATTTACAGCCGTAGCCACCTTACCCACAGCCGCCTTTGCCTTACTAGCCTCCTCTTGCGGCTTGGATGGAGAAGGCGTTGGAGAAGACTGGTTAGGGCCATTCTCTCCCGGGCTTGGGGGGATGACAACATCTCCGGAAGGAACATCTGTTGGCCCACTGGAAGTGAAACCACTATCCCCAGCCGGTCCAGAAGGGACATCTCGTTCAGAGCCAGAAGAGGAAGAGCCAGCTGTTAGCAAAGGAACAAATTCTTCGGGAACTACAACTTCTCCCCCTCCGCTTCTACTAGCTCGCCTACTCCTCTCCCACGGTTCTAAAACAGAATTCCAGTCTACCGGAGGTCTTTCCTTGCTCACACCCTCTATAGCCGTTTCTTCTTCATCCCTAAATTCGGGAGTGAGGATTGCGGCCAGGAAAGGTACGGTGACATAACAAAAGAACATTGTCAAAATAACTGTCCCCGTATAAAACACATTTACTAGGACAGTTACTGGACCAAAAGCCCAATCAGGATAATTGCTTCCAAAGAATTGAACGATGGCATTGAAAAGGGCAAGAAAAATTGCCCATCCAAAAACCTCGCCAATTATGAAAGCAATACCCTTAATTGATCGCCCCAAAATGGACCAAGATAGAGCAACGATAGCTGCAATCAACATAACGACCTGCCACCTTGAGACAATCAAAGGGATCAGAAAAGTCAACGTAACCCCCCATGCCGCACTTGCCAAATTTCCCAAATCAGGAGACAACTCCCACCGCATGGCGGTAAGGATTTTCTCCAGCCTAAGTTCGGCGGGTAAGACTATTTCACCCAATCTGGTAGTGAAGTCTATAAATAACAACACTACCATCGGGATAGAGAACATCAATATCATGCTAGTTACAAGCCCAGCACTAACAACTTTCCCTCTACCCACACTACGTGCAAGGGATATAAGCGCTGAGATAAAACCAGCAAGGATTAAAAAAATCAAGACCGGACCAAGATACTGTTGAATTTCCTGCGGCGAGATCTTTAAAAAAAAGCTGTCCCGCCAGTGTCCTTCAACAGCATCTGGGATTTGACACCCCGTCAGCAGAAGACTGCCGACGGTTAAGAAGAAAAATGCCGGCAGTCTCTTCATTGCCCCTCCTATAGTACTACGGCAACAGGCTGGGGGCGCTTCCCGAAAAGACAGAGTTGTAGATCCCCTCTGCCCATCTTACGATTTGAGCGTTGGAGAGGTTCATGATATCCCTAAAGCCGACTACCACAAAGGCCGCTGCAATTAACACGCCAAAAATAATTACCCCGAGGCCCCAAACAGTTTGGTTGCCTCTCCAAACGCCGGAGACCCCGGCTTGAGAAAACAGGGCCTGGATTAAAAAATACAGGCCAAAAACTATCATCGCGATGCCAGCGACAACTCCTACAAAAGCAATCATTTTACACTCTCCTTCTGAAGATTGGGTTAGATTTTAGGCTCCTCTTGTTTTTGGGTGAGCCTCGATTAATCTCCTAAACTCAAATTAGAGAATTAAGAAATTAATCAAGGCTCACCCAATTTGGGATTTTTGTTAAAAAGGTTCTCTTGTCGCCTCAAATTTCTTGCTGTGTTGTTAATGTGCTCTCCTTTACCAAGTTAAAAGAAGGGCAACCCTTCTTTTCTTAAGGCAAAGAAAATCAAACTTTTGAAGACAAAACTTAATTTGTCTTCAAAACTAAACACTCAAATAATCTTAAGTGCTTAGTTTTAAATAGGGGTGTAATTGAGAAAGACCTGCTGGTGGAGACGAGATTAAAAAACGCGCAAAATGCGTTTTAATCTTTGCCAACCACCAGCAGGATGAATTTAAAATGGTGGGGAGAGGATTCGAACCTCCTTATTCCTGGAGTATAAAATTCCAGCGCTCATCCTTTCTCTTTGAGCTTCCCCACCAATACCAATAATTACCGATAACGACGC
Source organism: Candidatus Woesebacteria bacterium (assembly GCA_013426185.1). NCBI lineage: Bacteria > Candidatus Woeseibacteriota > Candidatus Woesebacteria bacterium. Next base: position 420,714 of record CP058602.1, read on the forward strand.
CACTTTTTCTGGCCGGCACGGTCAACAAATTCCTGCCAGACAGCAACCCCTTCTGGAATATCCTCTTCCCGTGTGAAGAAAACAGGGTCGCCACCCATATTAGCCAAGAAACGACCGGTTGGCCTTTCTTTATTGCTATTACCAGGCGTCGCTTTTTTTTGGCCCTGAGGACGATTGCCTTTTTCTTCCTCTTCCATCTGCGCGAGGACTTCTCGCACCACCCACTGTGGGCAGAAATCCTCAAAGTTGGCGAGGAAGTAAAAAACAAGGACATCGTCCAAGGGACCCACAATAAGATCCGGAAATACAACCCAAAGAAATCCGGCCACAAAACCAAGCTTAAGCCAACCGGAAACTCTGGGATCTTTTAAGAGCCGAATTTTAAGCTTCAGACCTTTTAAAATCTGAAGCATAATTCCAGCTCTTTCCGGATCACGGCGAACAGGGGATTTGGGTTGGGGAGTCGCCATAAAAAGACCTCCTTCTACTCCCCAACCCTTAAATATCCCTCACGGCTGGGGAGCATCAGAAAAGGAACTCAAGCCGTAGTAGCCGGCTCGGCAGCCTTTTTCGCATTGCCATTTTCGTTGTCTTGGTACTCCTTGTAACGTTTTTGCCAAGGCCTATCTTTGATAGCTTTGATGAACTCATCCTTAACTTGCCGAAGCTGCTCGTCAGAACAACCGAGGTCTTTCATTACCAACGTCAGCAGCCAAGGGGTATTATGCCGAGTTACATCAAAACGTCGGCCATTTGGTAAACAGATAAACAATCTACCACCTTCGAAAGAGAAGTGTGGCACAGAAGGACGACTCAAGCGAGAAACAATTTCTGCAGCCACTCTCGCAGGGCCCGCAAAGGAAACATTGTTTGGACCCGTCAGAATCACCTTCTGTTCACCCATACCATCCCAATCGCCTGGAGTAAAAAATCTTGGGAAGACCTCCGGGTTCTCAGCCTTTATTTCAAATGAGCCAATTCTCAACGTGCCAGACATATCTCACTCTCCTTAAACGAATGAAAAGATTTTTACTGACTTACAGAACTTACAGAAATTAAAAACCCGGTTTCCTCAATATGACCTCCTTCCTTAATTGAAAGAAAAAACTATGTGCCCTGCTTTTTCTTTTTAGCTTGGGGCCGGAATACTTTTAAACTTAATAAACAATAAACACAAAAACAAAAATAATAAAAATGGAAAACAATTTTAAGAAGACTGTTGAAGAAATAACGCTTAAAAGCATTCCTGCCCCAAGCTTTTTGGCCCAAACTACCCCTGTCTTAATTCCAATTACACCCCTATGTTAAGGTGCAATTCCTTTTTCAAGGAATAAGAGCAGGAACAAAAAAAGCTGCCACAGGCAGCCTCTCAACCACTTTTCAACTTAAAAAGATCTAACCACTTATAGGATTATGGCCTATTATAAAAAAACTTTTATTTATTGTCAAGCTTTTCAAAACAAAAGAGGCAAAACCCACTAACAAAATTACTATAAGAGATTTTAATTATTCTTATTACGGGATAAATTAAAATTCAAAAACAAAGAAATCATAAAAAGAAAAAACATAACTGTTTGACAAGTAAGACAGACTGGGCAGACAACTTTAATAAAGAAAATCTCCAAGATTGTAAGCCTCAAGCAAAATATCATCCCAAAAGAAGACATAAAAAGAGCCAGTCTTTTCCTTTCGGTGAGAGAGGAAAACAAAATCACAGCATAACCAATAAGACCAACCAAAGCCACAGGAACACCGGCGAAAGTAGCCAAAGACCCAGAAATAACAGCCTGGCAATTTACTTTATCGTTAATGTCGCAAAATAAAACAGGTTTGGGATTGTAAAAGTTGTAAAGAAGATAACTAGCAAGAATAATGCCAACAAAAGAAAAAGCCGCCATCAAATAAAACCAAATTTTCTTATTTAAAGCCATAGACAATTTTATCATATTTAGACAGGAGGTGTCAGACATCGGCTATCGGACATTGGCCGTCAGACATCAGATGTCGGACATCAGCTATCGGAATTTGGTCGGAACTGGCCGAAGTTGGTCTCCGCCTGTGGCGGAGTTGGTCAAAAGTTAGTCCTCACTTACAGTGAGGTTGGTCAAAGTTAGTCGGAGTTAGTAGAAAGTAGAACGTAGTAAATAGAAAGCAAAATTAATAAATAGTTAAAAGTGCAAAGTTAAAAGTTGTGTATTATCCTTTCTACTTTCTGCTTACTAATTTCTACTAATTTTAAGTTTTGATTTTTGAGTTTTAAGTTTTAATTTAATTTGTAATTTGGAAAATTGGAAAATTGTAATTTGTTTAGGATTTAGAATTTAGAATTTGAAATTTGTATATTGTAATTTGTTTGGATCTTGGAATTTGGAGCTTGTAATTTGGGACTTATTTTTAATTTGTGATTTGAAATTTGTGATTTGTTTAGAGTTTAGAATTTCGGATTTAGAATTTAATTCAGTAATCTATAATCTAGAATCTATAATCTAACTAGAAAGTTTTAACTTTTAAGTTTTGAATTATATTTTTGACTTTTGAGTTTTAATTTTTGAGTTAATTATCAATTTGACCAAAAACAATTCTTATCTTAGAATAACTTAGAATAAAGATATGGAAAAGAAAAAGGAAAGCATACTTTTAAGATCAAAAGAAAATCGGATCATCGCTGGCGTTTGCGGCGGGTTGGGAGAGTTTTTCAAAATCGATCCAACTGTAATCAGAATTATTTTCATTCTTATTACTCTTTTTGGTGGCTCGGGTGGTCTCCTTTATCTTATTCTCTGGCTTATTATCCCCTCTGAAAATAAAGGCAAAGAACCAAAAGATTTAATTAGAGATAACGCCAAAGAGATAAAAGATGAGACAAAGGAACTAATCAAAAAGAGTAAAAATTACTCCAAGAAAGAAGAAGGAAGACTGATTATCGGCATGACCTTAATGATTTTGGGCCTTATGTTTTTGCTTGAAAACTTCAACATCTTCCGTATTCAATATCTTTTTAGACTCTGGCCTTTAATTCTTATTGTCATTGCTCTTGGTATTCTTTTTAAGAAAAATGACTGAAGAAGATAGTGATATCTACAGCGCAATTATTTTAATTTTTGTTGGTGTAATCTTGCTTTTGAACAATTTTGGCTTTCTGCCTTGGAGTTATTGGGGCGTTCTTTTCCAATTTTGGCCACTTCTTATTATTAACTGGGGAGTTGCCCTTGCCTTTGGCAGAAACTCTATATTGCACCTTGTTAGTTTCTTACTTATAGTTATTGTCTTTATCTATTCTGCCAGTGTCGTAAGCCCTAAATTTAATAACTGGATTGAAAGCCAAGTTCCAAGCTGGAAAGAAATTAGAAAAAGAATACCTGAAAGGAAGTTCCAAGTAGAAAAAAGAAAAGTCTTTCGCTGCGACCCTATTACAGGTGAATGCTCGGTTTACTACAAATAAAAACTAAATTAGCCTGAGGATAAAAGTATTCAACTTCACTAAAAAAATTCTCAAGTTTACGGCCTAAAAAAAGAGCAGATTTACGAGTCTTTAAATCCGAAGTATAAAGCCTGTTAAAAAGAACAACACCTCCTTTTGAGATAATCTTTGACACCAACTTCAAAAATTTATCAGAGGAAAATTTTTCTGGAAATTTAGAACCGCAATAAAGATCAACGACAATAAGGTCATACTTTTTGCGCCTTTTTAACTCATTTAAAACAAAATCCAAAGCATCGGCAACTTTTATTTTTACTTTTTTTCTATCAAGACCTAAATATTTCTCCCCCAGACTAACCATAAAATGATCAATATCAACACCATAAACTTTTGCCTGAGTCCAAGTTGAATTTACTAATTTTGCTACTGTTCCCCCACCCAAACCCAAAATCAAACAATTCTTAATATCAAGATTTCTCTTTTTGAGCTTCTCCAAAACTTTTTTCCAGATAGATTCAACAACTCCACCTGATTGGGTTAATCCTTCTGCTTGAATATAAGTCCCCCAGGCCAAAGATTTAACAACCTTCAATCGACCATTATAAGGAGATTCAACTGAAGCCAAAGTTTTCTCAAAAATTACCACTAAGTTATTCTAGCAAATTCTAGACCAAGAGATTGACAAGGACGGACCTTGTCAAAAAGCAACTTTTTTCGAGGCCAATTTTCTAGTCGTATGACAAGGACGGACCTTGTCAAAAAGCAATTTCTATTGAAGCTAATACGTCTTGGCTTTGGACAGAGTCGGATCCTGTTCAGGGAGTTTTTTAAAAATTGTTATATAATTGGCTGATGAATAAACCTTTAGCCGAGATTTTAAGACCCAAAAGCCTTGATGAATTTATAGGACAAGAGCATTTGGTTGGAAAAAATGGAATAGTCAGCCTTCTTCTCAAAAATCAAAAAACCAATTTTCCTTCTCTAATTTTTTGGGGACCACCTGGTGTCGGAAAAACCACTCTCGCAAGAATCATAGCCAGAAGCCTAAACCGAAATTATTTTGAGTTCTCAGCTGTTTCCTCCTCAATCAAAGAAGTAGAAAAAATAGTTAATAGCGAAGAAAATCCGCCTGTCATAGTTATCGATGAGATCCATCGTTTCAACAAATCCCAACAAGCAAAATTTTTGCCTTGGGTTGAGTCGGGCAAAATCGTTTTAATCGGCGCAACCACTGAAAACCCTTCATTTGAGGTAATCTCCCCACTTTTATCAAGAACGAAAATTCTTGTTTTCAAACAACTTGAAAAAGAAGAGCTTGAAAAAATTGCTCAGAAAGGAATTAACTACTTTAAAGCAAAAATTAAAAATGACGCCCTTGATTTTTTGATTGAAAGTTCAAACGGAGACGCAAGAATTCTCTTAAACACGATTGAAGTTGCCGCTTCTTTACTCAAAAAAGGAAAAATGATCGATACCACAACAATTGAGCAAGCATTGCAGAAAAAACAATTAATGTTTGACAAAAAAGGAGAAGAATTTTATAACCTGATTTCAGCCTATATTAAATCAATGAGAGCATCTGATGTTGATGCGGCACTATATTATCTTGCCCGAATGGTTGAGGCAGGGCAAGACCCTTTATATATTGCAAGAAGAATGGTTGTTTTTGCTTCAGAAGACGTAGCATCACCAACTGCTTTAGTAGTTGCAAACTCAGTTTTTCAAGCTTGCCAAGAAATAGGTTATCCTGAATGTCAGGAAAATCTAGCCGCAGGCACGGTTTACCTTGCAACTGCCAAAAAAGACAGAAGCGCTTATGAGGCTTATATAAAAGCTTTGGAAGACGTCCGCCAATTTGGCAATCTACCAGTACCTTTAAAAATCAGAAATCCTGTCACTAAACTAATGGAACAAATAGGCTACGGCAAAGGCTACAAAAAATACACAAAAGAAAGTTTGCTACCAGAAAAATTAAAAGGCAGAAAATATTATAAAATTCAAAAATAAAATATGGAAAGAAAATTAGAATGTAAAAAAGGTCAAGATAGCCAAGACAAAGAAAAAGTAATCAAACCCAAGGAACCAATAAACGGCACAAAACCTATTGAGATACCTCGTAAACCAGAATGTGAGAAAAAACACATCACCCAAGATGGAAAAAGAAAATCTCAATCATGAATCTTCAACACCTGGTTTTGAAATCTGCTATTGCCACCTTCAAAATCAAGATATACAATTTTCTCTACTATGATTACCGAAGTTTTCTTTGATGTTGAAACAAAAACTTTTTTTGATGAATCCGGAGCCTCAAAACCTGAAGAATTGGGTATTTCTATAGTCTCTCTATACAGAAGAACCCTTGACGAAAATCTAAATGAAAAAGAAGGAAAAATGTACAGCTTTTGGGAAAATGAAATATCTCAAATGTGGAACCTATTTCTTGACGCTCAAAGAATTATTGGTTTTAACAGCATTAGGTTTGATTTGCCAGCCTTAAAACCTTACAGTCCGCCATTCTTCCCCAAACTTCCACACTTTGATATTTTACAAGAAGTGAAAAAAGTGTTCGGCAAAAGAGTTTCTCTTGATAACATAGGTCGAGAGACTCTGGGTATAACCAAGATAGATAATGGGGCAAACGCAGTTCTTTACTTCCAAAAAGGAGACGGCAAAAGCCTCTCGCTCCTTAAAAAATATTGTGAAGCTGATGTTGACCTAACACGTAGAATTTATGATTTTGCTCTGAAAAACAAGAAATTAAGATTTAAAGATCACTGGAACAATCCGCAAGAGATAGAGGTAGACTTTTCATACAGCAAAAATTCAAAAGACAATCAGCTTGGTTTATTTTGAATGAATATAATAAAAATAAAACCACTACTTCCAGCTTCCTCAGGAGCACTTGTATTCTTTAGAGGAAAAATCTTGCTAATTAAAAGAGATAACAAACCTAATATTCCTCATCCTGATATGTGGTCTATTCCTGGCGGTCAAGTTGAAAAAGGAGAAAGTTTTGATGAAGCTCTAAAAAGGGAATTGCAAGAAGAAATTGGAATAATTCCTAAGAGGTATAAACTACTGGGTTTCCTTAAAGTAAAAACAGACAAAGTAAAAAGAGCTATCTATTTAATAAAAATAAGCAGAGAAGAATTCAAAAAAGCTAAACTGGGCAATGAAGGGCAAGAAATGAAATGGTTCAGACCTGATGAGATAAAAGACTTAAATGCGGTACCTCAAGTGAGAGATTTCTTCCGAAAAAATGCTGGGGTATTAAGCATGCTAATAAAAGACTGTACAAAAATTGAGGAATTGAAAAATTCTCTTAAAACGAAAATAAGAAAGGATACAGAATTTGTGTTATTTGATTTCAAAAACAACAGTAACAGTCTTGGAAACAACTCCTGACCCTGGTTCAATAGGCATTCCCCCTCCTCCTCCCATATTACTCCTTAAATATGGAACTACTGGACTTGATGAGTATCCTTCAGACACATTAAGTATTCCCCCCAACTTTTTTCCAGACAAATCAGCAATCTTCTGCGCCTTACTTCTTGCGTTTTCAATAGCATCTTTAATAAGTAACTCTTCAACTTCCTTTGTGTCATCAAAAGAAAAATTTGGACCGTAAACATTTGTCGCTCCAGTCTGGGTTAGAACTTTTGATAGTTCTGAAGCTCTGTCAACATTCCTCAAGATAATGCTAACATTATTGCTAACGCGCCACTGGCCAGGTCTCGTTTTTTGTCTGCCCTCCTCCCAATAAGATTCCTCTTGCTGATATATGTTTAGATTTTCCGTCTTAATATCAGATCTCTCAATTCCAAACTTCAAAACAGCATTAATTATTCCTTCTACCTTTTGATTTACAGAATTAACTGCCTCATCCTTATTGTCAGATACCGCCGAAACGCCTGCTGTAAAAGTAGCGATCTGTGTTTTTTCCTTACTTTCAGCAGTTCCAGTAACAACGATGGTTGAAGGCTGTGCCAATTCAATTTTGCCCCATTTAATATCTTTCCAGGGTAAAAAATAAAAAGCAGCTAAAAGCAAACCTAAGACAAAAACGGAAACAAACAAATTGGAAAGAAAAGAAGAACTCTTCGCTTGAGTCTGTTTCACTTGGACAGGATTATTTTCTTCCACATTTATATCCTAGAAAGAAAGGCTGCGAGTGTCAAGACGCAATCTAAAAAAGATCTTAAAACGGAGTTTGTTCTTCAAGAGAATCATCTCCCAATTCCTCTTCGTTCACACCACTTGGCAACTCTTCCAAATCACGAAACTCATTTTTAATCTCATGAATTTCGTTTTCTATCTCCTCAAGCCTCTTCTTAATTCTTCTTGAAAGCTCAAGGCCTCGCCTAAACTTAGGTGTCGCCTCCTCAAGCGAAATTTTGCCCGATTCAAATTCTTCAGTCAACTTGGTTAATTCCTCAAAATCAGACTTTAGTGTCCCTTTTTTATTCATAATTTTTCAAGTTTTAACACCTCCGATGCTATTTTACCATCAACAAAGTTAGTTGTAATCAGTGAATTTTTAGAGACACTTTTAATTGATCTGACAAGTTTGCCATTTTCATCAAAAGTAAGACTAAAACCTCGTGCCAAAGTCTTCTTTATATCAAATGAGTGAAAATATCTGATTAGACTCAAGATCGCTTCTTTCTGTTTCAAAAACAAATAATTGCAGGCATTGTAGAGTCTCGTTTTTAATACTTTATTTTCTTTTCCTAAATTCAAAATCCGTGACTTTAATAGATTAAACTGGCTAAGCATTTTATCCTTTACTCTTGTCACAAGATAGATTTGATAAGAAATAGCCTTTTCCAAAATTGAGACTCTCTTTCTTAAATCGTTTTTGGTATCAGCAAGCCTCTGCTTAATAAAATTGTCTATAATTTTCAGGAAATAATTAACATCACTTAAGATCTCATTTCTTGTTTTGACCAAAAGCTCGGCTGCATTTGAAGGAGTAGAAGCTCGCAAATCAGAAACCAAATCGGCAATGGTAAGATCATCCTCATGTCCCACCCCACAAACAACCGGGATTTTGCTTGAAAAAATAGCCCTAGCCAGCCTTTCGTCATTAAAAGACTGCAAATCCTCAAGCGAACCACCCCCACGAACCAAAACCAAAGCATCAAGGTCGGGCATCTTTTGATTGAAATAATTAAAAGCAGAAACAATAGAATCAACAGAGTCTCTTCCCTGAACCAAGACTGGATAAAAATATATTTTTATGCCGCCAATTCTTTCTCTTAACACCTTGACAAAATCATTGAAAGCGCGAGAAGAGGGTGCAGTAATAAGTCCTATATTTTCAGGAAAAGGAGTAATTTTCCTTTTTCTTGCCTCATCAAAAAGCCCTTCTGACGACAATTTTTCTTTCAACTTTTCAAAAGCGAGCCTCAAAGCTCCTTCACCAGCCGGTACTATTTTAGTCGCATAAAGACTGAATTTCCCAGTTTTCTGGTACAACCGAGGGATTCCATAAATATGAACCATCATTCCAGCCTCCAAAACAGAATAACCTGAGATTTGATAAGTGACAGCAAAAACATCAAGACTTGAAGTATCATCTTTAACAGTCAAAAAAAGCCACTTATTCTGGCTAACTTTAATTTCAGCAATCTCACCTTCAACTACAACTTCACCAACACCAGAAAGATAAATATTGATAAACTCATTAAACTCACTAACTTTAAAAACCTTTTCTTCTATTTCTTTCATTCCTAAAGTATAATCACACAAAGACAATTTTTAATCAAGAGAATATGACAAATGAAAGACTAGAACAGATTATAAAATTTGCTGAAGGATTAAAACAAAATCCAAAAGGCAAAGATCTATTAAAAGGGGCCATAGAAAACGTGAGAGAATTGCTAAAAAATGGAGAGCCTGTAGAAAGAACACTTGAGAGTTTGGAACAAGTGCAAAAGACTTTCGATTCAATACCAACAAAGGGAAAAGAAAGAAATAACTAAAACTAAACTCGCCCAAAAGCTTTCTTCAACTCAATCTTTGCTTCTTCAAGTATCTTTCTTCGCTCAAGTGGCAATCTTTTTCCGGCTCGATTGATATAGAAATTAAGCATACTCATTGCTGATTGATAAGGCGTTTTTGCCTTGCTGCGTATTGAATTTTCAGCTGATTCTTTTAAAGAAAGGGCAATCTTTTTGGGATCATTCCAAGTAAAAACCCCTTCTTCAAGATCAAGAGCAATAGAAGTCTTTGTCACTTTCTCCGACCAGTTCCGCGAAGTCATACCTAAACTAATTTTACACCTTTTGGACAAGGTCCGAATTGACAAGGTCCGTCCTTGTCAATCCCATAATTTATTCCCTACAACAATCTATCGCTTTTTTGACTAGCTGTCCCATCTTCTCAAAAATACTAGCAGAACCTTGAACTTCAGGTTTTTTATCTTCGCTCAAGAATTCAATCTTCTTATTTTTCGTTGTTTTAATATCAGAAACACCAACCACACCAAGATTCAAACCCCAAAAAAGAGAATAAAGCTGATAGGATTTTTGGAACATGTCTTCTGCCTCGCTTCTCTCTCCTTTTGTCAAAGCCTTTGTGCCAACTTCCAGCAAACGCATCGAGGCAGAAAGTAAATGCTTACTAATACACCAAACCTCACCTTCATAATCCTTGATAATCCTTTTCAAAAGAGATTTTCTCATCTCGCGAACTTCATCTAAAAGATCAAGATACTTCTTATTTTTTGTCTTGTTATAGGTAAAAAATAAGTGCTCTTCAATCGAGATTAAATTCATAATTCCAATTGAAAGATCCTCGTCTGAAGATAAATCAAGCTTTTCGCCTTTTTCCATTTCCTTCACTTTTTCCAAAAACTTATTTATATCAACCTCCATCTTTTTGCCTTTCATAAGATTCACCTCCTTTTACAAGGTTAACAAATAAAAAATAAAACTGGTCAAAGTAAGCAAAAAAACAGGAACTATAACTTTCTGATAATAAATAAAGACCTTGCCATTATTTTTATTTCTTAGCCATCTGTCAAGCCAAACTCCAAGAAGAAAAACAAAAGAACCAAATAGTATTCCCAATAAAATTTTATCAACACCCCAAAAAGTATTGCCATTTATTCCAATAAAGTGGGACCAATAAAGAGGAGGAATTACAAAAACAAACATCAAAAAAGTAGAAATAAAATCTAGATGACGAATTTTTATCCCCTTTTTACCTATAAAGTCAGATAACCAAAACCCGCTTGAAAGAATAAGTCCACCTATCCAAACTCCAACAACAGTATCATCTATCCCCAGCCATCTTGAAATTCCAAGCCCAGCACCAACCGCAACTGTACAAACAGGACAAACTGCCAATACGGGTTTGGAAAAGACAAAAAATGGCAAAAATAAAGTCAAGAAAAAGAAAACAAATCGCATAATCATTTTGAAAGAGTAGAGCTCTCACTTGCCGCCTTTAATTTTTCAGAAAAATAATCAATGATATCAGGGGTTCCAATTAAGCATTTCCCTTCAGGTGTATAAAGAAAAGGAACTCCAATTGAATTTGTACTAATTCCGCATCTCTGAGCCACTTGAGAAAGCTCAAAAGCATTAGTTCTATTATCATAGACTTCTTTTTTGATAACCTTAACTTTCTCCTCAAGCTTATTTTCTTTCATCCACCCCTCGACATCAGCGCAATGAGGGCAGGTATTGCCGTAATAAAAAATTGGATCGCCATTATTTTTCGCTTCATCCGGAGTTTTTGTTTCAATAGTATCTTGAGAATTCTTAACCTGGCTAGTCTTTTTACCTTGGCTTCCCCAGACAATAGCAGCTAGCATTCCAGCTGTTAGTAAGATAACAAGCAAGGTAACAATAACCGTTTGCTTCATAGCCTTTAGATTTTAACAGAAAAGAAATTAAACAGGTAGCCTATTAAGATAATTCCCAAAGTGACCATAGCAAAAAAACTAACAAGCAGCTTTGTTTTCATCGCCCGCTTTAAAATCAAGGCTTCCGGCAAAGACAAACCAACAGTTGCCATCATAAAAGCAAGAGCTGTGCCAAAAGGAACCCCTTTTTGAACCAAAGCTTCCATAACAGGTATGACACCAACTGCATTTGAATATAAAGGCACCGCTAAAATAGAGGCTAAAGGAACAGACCAAAAACTGCTATTCCTTAAATACTTCTCAAAAAAACCAACAGGCACAAAACCATGAATTAGAGCTCCCAAGCCAACACCAATTAAAACATAAACAAAAATTTTCCTTGTCAGACTCCATCCCTCCAACCAAAATTGCTTCAAAAGAACAAGTAAAGGTAATTTTTTTGTCTTGATCTCCAATCTTTGGTTTAGCTTTCCATTTTCAATAACCTTTCTTATAGTTTCATCTATTTCTTTATCAAGTCCCATCTTACCCAAAAAAAAGCCTCCTATCATCCCCAAAACAACACCTGAAAAAACATAGAGCAAAGTTATCTTCAAACCAAAAAGGCCAATAAAAACTGCAATTGAGGCCTCATTCACAAGAGGAGAGGTAATTAAAAAAGCAAGTGTCACACCAAGAGGAATTCCTGACGAGAGAAAACCAACAAAAAGAGGTATAGAAGAACAGGAACAAAAAGGAGTAATCACCCCAAAAGCTGAAGCTAAAAAGTAATCAAAACCATACCATCGTCTTTTGGTTAGAAAATCGCGAATTTTCTCAGTTGGAATAAAGTAGCGAATAATCGCCATTAAATAATTGATAACAAGAAGTAAAATAAAGATCTTAACTGAATCATAAATAAAAAAGTTTAAACTTTGAGCCAAATGAGTATTCTCCTTAAGGCCGAGAAGACTAAAGGTCAAAAAATCAAAAATTTTTTGTAAAGGGTAGAAAATATCCATAAAAACAAAATTCTAGAAAATCAAGAATTTTCCTGAATTATTTTCTTTATCTCTTCAGTATCCGGTGTAAATCCAACCATCACAGGTTTGCCATCAATCACGAGAACCGGAGATTGCATTATTCCAAACTCAATTATCTTTTGAATTCCCTCCTGTCCACTAATATACTCAACCTCATCTTTAATCCCCAATTCAGAAGCAGCCACTTTAGCAGCTTCCCATAAATTCCTGCAGGTTGAGCACCCAGAACCCAAAACTTGGATTTTCATACTTCCACCTCCCCCAAAATCTGAACAACCTTCTGTCCCTTTCTTGTTAAGGAATAATATGTCCTTGGGCCAACTTCTCTACCTTTAATAAGACCAAAATCCTTAAGGTCTGCAATGTGATGAGAAATTAAGCTTTGAGATAATTTTGTAGATTTGACCAAATCACAAACGCAATTTTCTTTTTTTGAGAGCTCTTTTAAAAGTCTTAATCGATTTTCTTCAGATAAGATTTTAAGAAAGAATGACAATTTCCGACAATTATATGAACCCATATTCATATATCATAGTACTTTTGAATACTATGTCAAGAAGCAAAAGGTCCTCTTTTTTCAAAAAAAAAGAGGACCTTTCAAGAGAAGTAAAACTACTTTCCCAAACGAGCAGCGTCTGCAGCACTTAAAATCTTGAAAAGCTTCATTCCGTCAACTTCAGCCTTTGCTGCTTTTTTACCATTCTTCATGGTAACAACAGTCACCTGACTATCAGGGACTTCAACGGTTGATCTTGTCTTAACGTTATAGAATTTCAATTTACTCACCCCCTTGCTCTCAAAGCTAACTAGCCTTAAACTAATACAAACTTCAAGCTTTGTCAAGAAGTAAAGCTAAACAAGCTTGAAAAGGGAGACAAAAATGCTATTATAAGGATTATGGCAGAAAAAGGCGAAAATCCTTTAAAACTCCCAAAAAGAAAGATTTCTGAAGATGAAGCCAATTATTATGCAAGATCAGGCGGAAGTGGAGGAAAAAGCCTAGAAGTTCCAACTTTTATGAGAGAGGAGCAAGAAAAAATTAAAAGTCTACCCAAAGCAAAAACGCCTCAAGAAAAAGATATTTCCAAAAACTAAATTTTGAAAATTAAAAGCTCAAGTAGAATGAAAGAAGAAGAAATTTGCCTAAATTTTGAAAATATTAAAGCTGCCGGCAAGACTAAATTAGCCCGCTGCCCATACATTGAAAGTTGCGATGGTAAGACTTGCGATTTTACTAGAGAGTCAAAAAAAGAACTAAAAGAAGACCTAGAACAAGAAAAAGCTATTCTTGCTTGGCAGTTAAGTCTAAATAAGAGAAACTAAACCTATTTATTTCGGCTTTCTATAAAAGAGAGTAGAGCAAAAAAATCAAGATGAAAACCCTTTTAGAAGTCAAAAACCTAAAAATAAACCTTGACGAAAACAACATCGTTAAAGATCTATCATTTCAACTTAAAGAAGGAGAAATATTAACAATTCTTGGCCCAAACGGATCTGGAAAGAGCGTCTTGATTAAAACTCTACTCGGAATTTTTCCATACGAAGGAGAAATAATCTGGCACAAAAAGCCAAAAATAGGGTATCTACCTCAAAATCTAAATCAAATTGGCCTCAAAAATTATCCCCTGACAGTATTTGACTTTTTCAAACTCAAAAACGAAAGACTTACAAAAAAAGAAATGATCAAATATCTAGAAATTGTGGGGCTTAAAGAAGAAATTTTGGACAAAACTGTAGGAGTCCTCTCTGGGGGAGAGTTTCAAAGAGTGTTAATAGCCTGGGTCTTAATATCAAAACCAGAGCTCGTATTTTTTGATGAACCAACATCAGGAATTGATCTTTCAAAAGAAGAGACTATCTACTCTCTTCTTAAAAAAATAAAGGAAAAAGAAAATTTAACCATAATCCTGATAACACACGACTTGAGTGTTATTTACAAATACTCAGACAATGTTTTGTATCTAACACACAAAAAACATTTCTGCTACGGCAAGCCTAAAGAAATATTAAAAGAAGGAAATCTAAAAGAAATCTACGGAGAAAATATTGGAATTTATAAGCACAAATAATATGGAGCAAGCCATACTTACAATAACAAGCGCAATTTTTATAAGCTCAGCTGCTGCCTATCTTGGAACTCTTATGCTTTCAAGGAAGATGTCTGTCACAGCTGACCCTTTGGCACACCTTGCCTTTCCCGGAGTAACATTGGCTCTAATTCTTGGAATTGAAATCTCGTTTGGCATCTTCCCTTTTATAATCATCGGCGCTTTATTAATTTGGCTTCTTGAAAAAAGAACCAAACTCCCCTTTGAAAATCTTTCAGCCGTTATTTTTGCAATAGGCGTTGGAACAGCCTTAGTTTTTTTGCCTATTGAAAAAGCTGAAGAAGCTCTTGTTGGTGTAATTGATAATATCACACTAAGCGAGACACTTTTTATAACTCTCACATCTCTAACCTCTATTGTCCTGACAAGAAAAATATATTCCAAAATTATGCTAATTAATATTGACGAAGAACTGGCAACAGCAGAAAAAATAAATGTAAGCAAATACAACTTAATTTATCTTTTAAACATTGCCCTTGTCATAGGACTTGGGGTTTACTTGGTTGGGGGATTGATTACTGCCGCTTTAGTTGCAATACCTGCTGCAACCTCAAGAAATTTAAGTAAAAATCTATCTTCATACCAAACAATGTCTGTTATATTTGGAATTTTATCTTCTATAACAGGTATAACCACTGCTCACCTGACAAATTTGCCTACAGGACCGATGATAATTGTAGCAAACGCTATTTTATTTATTCTCTCTCTTGCCTTCTCAAGAAAGAGGAGTTAGTTGCTTCTGACAAATATCTGCTCACCATTCGGCAAAACAATATTCTCCTCTCCACCTCCAGACACAACAATAGCATCATTTTTACCCTGCGAGACTACATATTTTTTACCACCATCACCCACAAGCTCTACCACACCATCGCCAGCACCTTCGTTTTTAATTAAATCTCCCAACTGTTGATAAACTTTTCTTTCGGACATAAGCAGTGATTTTACTCAAAAAACGGCAAAAAAACAACAAAAATTGCAAAATTATGAATTTTTATTTTGAGGTAAAATAAGATATGCATAAAACCAAAAGTAAAAACAAAGAAAGACAATTGATAATAATTGATCTTGATGATACCTTAATTGACACTTATTCATTCAAAAATATAATCTTTGACAAGCTTGCCTTAGAGTCAGGCCTTACAAAAAAAGAAATAGAAGAAATTTATCAAGAAATAAAAAGAAAAGGAAATAAAAACCTTTTATCAACCTTTTGTTTAGAAATTGGTAACAAATCTAATAAAGACAAGAACATTTTTGAGAAGACAATTCTATCAGCCGTAAAGACCATAAAAATTAACAAAGAGGTTCTTAACTTTGTCAAAAAAACGAAAGGAGACAAAATACTATTAACGCAAGGAGAAACAAAATTCCAAAAAGCAAAAATTGAATTTCTAAAAGAGAAAACAAAAATAGACAAAATTTTGAGCGATATAGTTATAACAAAAAATGACAAAGCACAATTTATAAGTTCCAAAATTAAAAGGAACAAATTCATTTTCAAAGGGAAAAGCTACAACACTATCACTATTTTAGACGACAAACTTGATTTGTTTTATGATTTGAGAATGTATCCTTTTATTGGACTAATTCACCCCAAAGAAATTGAGTAGGAGTTTAATTTTTGAGAGAAGAGATAAAATCTTCAAGATTAACTAACTTTTGATCTCCAGTTTCTAGATCTTTGACCTTGATAAGACCTTTTTTAATCTCTTCCTCGCCAAACATAACCACCCAAGGAATACCCAAACTATCAGCATATTTAAACTGTTTATCAAGTTTTGAGGAATCATAATAAACTTCAGCGGCTATTCCTGCCGCTCGGAATTTCTTCGACAAGAGAGAATAATTTGAGGGATCAATTCCAGGAAAATTAACAACCAGAACCTTGGAATTGGTCTTAACTTTTTCAACTTTACCTAACTTTTCAAGAGCCGAAAAAAGCCTATCAACACCCACTGAAGTTCCGACAGCTGGCAAATCAACTTTGCCGTCTGACAAAAGTGAAATCAATTTATCAAATCTGCCACCACTGCAAACACTGCCTATTTCAGGCAAATCCAAAAGGTAAGTTTCATAAATTATGCCCGTATAGTAGTCAAGCCCACGAACAATGGTTGGGTCAAAGACAACTAGATTTTCACCATAGCCTGATTTCTTTAAAATAGAAAACACTTCCCCCAGGTTAGATATTCCCTCAAGAAGAGCAACACTTGACCCCAAGACTTCTCTTATCTTGTCTATTTTTTCTTCGCTACTGCCACTAATTGACAAAAATTGTAAGACTAATTCAGAAACTTTGTCTCCAAATTCAATCTTTATTTCCTCAAGAACTTTGTCTTTTCCTAGCTTACTAGTCTTATCAATTATCAAAAATAATTTCCTGGAAGCATCGCTATCAAGGCCTAATTTTTCAGATAAAGCATCAAGAATTCTTCTATTGTTAACAGAAATCAAAGCACCAACACCCAAGGCCTGCATGGCATCTGCCATCATCATCACAATTTCACTATCAGAAAGTGCGCTTTTGGCACCAACTATATCAGCATCAAATTGCAAAAACTCGCGATACCTACCTGTCTGCGGGCTTTCGCCACGCCAGACATTACCAACTTGATATCTTTTATAAGGCAAGACTAGATCGTCTTTATATTGCGCCACAACCCGTGCCAAAGGAACAGTTAAATCATAACGAAGCGCAACTTTTCTTCCCCCATGATCCTCAAACTGATAAATAAGTTTCTCCCCTTCCTCGCCATATTTACCTGTTAAGGTCTCAAAACGCTCGATGGCAGGGGTATCAAGTGGGAGAAAGCCATAGCTTTCGTAAACCTTTTTTATAGTTTCAATCATCCTTTGCCGAGGTATAAGCTCTGAGGCAAGAAAATCACGAAACCCCGACATCGGACCTTTAGTTTTTGCCATATTCTTAATTATAAAAGACGCGATCGCAAAAAGAAACCGACATAAAGACTTTCAACCAAAGGGACCACAGCCTGAGAACCAAGAAAAGAATCTCTAAGGGCGATAGGGAATACTTACAACCGTGATATTATCCGAACCACCACAAGCATTGGCCATCTCAATCAAAGTTTTTACAAAATCACGATTGGAGGAGGATTGCTGATTCACATATAATACATTTCCAATTCCAATCTTTCCGTTGTCAAGATACCTAGTAAACCCATCCGTTGCCAAAACAAGCTTTTGTCCAGGAGTCAAATTTACCTCTGCAATATTTGGAGTCCGAAGCATCATCGGCTTTCCTCCCGAGCTACCCAAAGCTTGATTAAGCCTTCCCTTACGATCTTCATCACGGGGCGTGAGTTCTCGGATCTCCCCTTTTCGGGAATCAAGCAGCAAGGCAGAGCTATCACCGACCGAAAAAATACGAAAATGATTTGGCACTATCTCCTGAGCAACAACAAGTGTTGTAAAACCCTTATCAATTTTAGAATTAATAATCGCGATATCCTCTGGGGTTACAACCTTCGACCCCTCCGCAATTTTTCTTAACAAAACAACTGCTGTTCTAGAAGCTATCTCACCATGTTCTTCTCACCCAACGCCATCTGCCACAGCATAAGTTGGTCGCGGAAGATCAAAGCCTAGCAATATTGCGTCTTCGTTAGATCTCCTTTTCAAACCCCAATTCGTTTCGCCATAAGGTTGATGAGCAGCAAAGTCTTTTTTCTCTCTACTCCTCCTCCCACCTTCCAGATCAACTCTAACTGCATCTACCATAATCTACATTATAAATTTTACTTAATTCATCAAGTCAATAAGCCTCTATCTGTTTTGGAGGGCACTTACTATCCGCAAAAGAACAAAAAACACAGCAATCCCCCTTCT
This sequence comes from Candidatus Woesebacteria bacterium, assembly GCA_013426185.1. NCBI lineage: Bacteria > Candidatus Woeseibacteriota > Candidatus Woesebacteria bacterium. Next base: position 438,990 of record CP058602.1, read on the forward strand.
TGGGTTTTAACAGCTTACTACAATAAACACACTTATAAAAATACTGGCAAGAATCAGTGGGCATGGTCAGCACCTGCTTTTCTCCACATTCAGGACAGGTCAAAACAGCTTTCGTCCTAATCTCGCCCATAAAGCTAGTATACACCCCACCACCGCGATTACAAAACAAGCCAATATCCTAGCCACTGACAGAGGCGCATTTTGCTCGGTTGCGCTAGGAACGAACCCTACTCAGCCATAATCAGAGTAAAATCACAAGGTTCTAGCTTGTCGAATGGCTTGCACTGAGCTTGCCGAAGTGCTGCCCAGCAGGGATTCGAACCCCAATTTTCGCGTCCAGAGCGCGACGTCCTACCATTAGACGACCGGGCAAAGTTTTAAAGAATCTCTAAGCATTAGCTTCAGAGCTTTCTTGCCTTTTGCTGTTTTAAGATATTTTTCTCTCCTTTGTGCATCTTCTTTGCTCAAATATGCTTCGTAAAACACCAACCTTAGACCTTTTCTATTTTTTGTCAACTTCACCCCACCACTTTTATGCTTCCTAATTCTTTGTCTCAAATCCCCAGAATAACCTATATAAAAACGCCGACCATCAAACAAGACATAAACATAGTAGAATTCTCTAAGCACCAATATATATTATAGCGTCCACCCCAAACCAGAATAAATTCGGTTTAGGGTGCCATGAATCAAACGTTGTTTTGGTTCATGGCAGAGCGCGACGTCCTACCATGTCGTCGCTTCGCTCCTTTTGCTTCGCACAGACGACCGGGCAACGATAAACAGGTAAAAGGCAAGAGTTAAAAGTTAAAAGAATTCGGATTTCAGCCATCGGCTGTCAGCTGTCAGTTCCGAGTCCTATCTTAATTCATAAATCAAAAATCAATATTCTATGATTAAAAATAAAAGAGCAATAGAAATCAAATAAAACTATTTAATTTTAGCACAAATCAGATTCAAAATCGATAAAAAATAGAGCTTAGGCTTGATAGCAAAAAACAACAACCAACATTCAACAACCAACAATCGAAAACTGCCACAGGACTTACAAAATCCTCAGCTCCGATACTGTAGTAAATTCAGATATAAACAGAGGCAGATCAAAAGATAAGTTGTTTCTTTAGAAATTCAATAGTATTGGAACAGTTCTCTACTCTCGTACTTAAAAATCCATATTAAAAATAAAATAAAATTTAAGAGACAATCTCTTCTTTCTTCGCTTTAATAAAATGAATCCATTCTTCAACAACCTCAAGAAAAACTTTAAGTGGCGCCTCGATAATAAAATCAAGAATAAAACTTAAGACATTAATACTTGCAATTTTTGATGATAGCCATTGCCCTACTTTAATAACAGGCAAGAAAATAAAATCTTTAAAAGAAGAAAGCAAAGATTCTCTGTCATCCTTCTCTAAACTAAAATCCTTGGCAATGCCGCGCACACGATAAGCAAAAAATGAAACCACCGACAAGAAAAACAAAAATATAATTTGACTAACAGGGTTAAAACCAAGTTTTGTCAAAATCCAAATCACCCCGCCAAAAGTAATGCCAAACATCACAAGATAAAAAATGCCAAAAATCTCACTTATTTTTTGACCTTTAGAAAGTGAAGAGATAATTTTTACTTCAGGTTTATCTTGAGAATAAAAATAATCATTAATCACTTCTACCATCCTTTCGGTATTTTCCTCATCGGGTAAATCTATATCAAGATTGAGAAGGAACATCAAAAGAGGTGGAAAAGAAAGATTAATTCCAAGCGCTAGATAATTCACCTTCCCAAAGATAATGTCTATTGGCAGCTCAAGCAAAATCCCAATCACCATTTTGGTCAAAAAAATATAAACAATGCTTCTTAAAGAAGCGCGTGAGAGCTTGTCTTTTGTTTCGCGATAAAGATCTTCAAGAAGAGATCTAACGGTCTCCTCTAGCCTATCTTTATTTGAGACCAAATCAACAAAATCTTGTTGATAAGTATTCACCATTTCGCGAATAATATTAAAAGGGGGCGAAAGAAAAACAACTTCTCTTTTTAGGACAGAAGCAAGCGGATAATTAAGCTGAGATTCAATATACGAAAGATTTTGAAAGAAATCGCCTCTTAATTTTTCAGCGTCAGCTTGATTATTAAACCAGGCAGGAAAGAGCGTCTTTAATAACTTATACGCTATCAAGCCGTCACTGTTTTTACCAAATCCGCGCTCAACAGCAATGTAAATTTGAATCGATTTTGTTTTGGAATCAGCTTCATCAAAATCAAGTCTTCTAGAAAGCGTTTCAAAAACATAATTGATAATAACCTGCGGCAGAGGATCAAAAGCAAGCTTTTCTTCTATCTCACAAGAGGCAATCTCCAAAACTCTCTTTGACAAGCCGTTGACACCCTCGGCTCCCGAAAGCAAGGACCTGTATTTCTCAATTATCACAGCTATTTCCTCAACTAACCCTGCAGATACAGATTCGGGCTTTAAATACCTTGCCCAAAGAAGCTCTTTTACAAGAAGACGGGCTAACTTTTCGCTTTTCTGGTTTAAAAAAAGACGCCTTTTCAAAATTCTTTCGATTGCCGCCTGACGAATCAGATGCTCCGCTCTAAACTCGACTGCATTCCTTGCCGACTCATAAATTACCGCCAAAGTAGAAGCAGTTTTACTAATTGCAAGCGGTTCCTCAACTTTCTTCTGGGAAAGCTTTAGTTTAAAAGCTAAAGAAAGTTCTTTTTTAAATTCTTCTGTTTGTAAGTTAAGCCCGTCTCTCATCTTTGAGGAATTTTACACCTAAAAGCAGTTATTAAAAAGATGATAGACTGTTTCTTAATTTCTTCAAGATTAATGAGAAAAGCGAAGGCGCTCTTTTTTCCTGTTGCCTTTTGGTCCAAACCGAAATTACCACCCACCTTTTGTCTTTCTCTTTTGCCACAATCTCAACTCTCAAATTACCATATAAACGCCAGTAGATGTAGGCTCCTTTTGAAAAAGCATAGCGGCTACCTGAGGGATTATGCCAAACAGCCCAAATATCAGAAATTTTAAGACCGCGCTCTCTTGCTCTTTCTAAAGCATGATTCGTAAAGTAAAGTCCTTTAAAACTTTTTGTGCTCACCATAAGTGGAAACTAACCCAGTTATCTCAAGGGTCAAAATAAGAACAGCTTCCTTTACAATCTTAATAATATCTTCCTCAGCTTTTGATTTGAGAAAATCAATTATTTTTTCATCAGCAGGATTTTTTGCAACAAGCGAGGCAAATTCGGCATGATGCTCCTTGGGTAAAACTTTCAAAATCGAAGACAAAACACGATAATGAATCAGCTCATCAATAAGTAGTGCAAGTTCCGAAAATTCATCATTATCTCTTACTATTTTCTTTAGTTTTTTTTCTATCTTTTCTAACTTTAGAAAACGATCGTAAAAAACAGTACTCATATTTTTAAGCTTTAACTAAATTTTTAGCCTCAAGATCAATCTTGTCATATTCAACAGGTCCCAAAGGCACCTCACCTTCTGACTCATCAATAAAAAAAAGAAGAACAGGCCCCTTTTTGTAAGAAGGCCCACCCAGATAATTCATAACTTCAGGGCTCCCACCAAAATGCTTACCTGTCCAAGCAGCAGGTCCTGAATCAGCAATTGAGGCAACAACGGCTCTCCCATTTTCTGTATTTACAATTAAAACCTTGCGATATTTATACCAATTCTTAAGAAAAGGTTGATTAGTGTTCCAGTCAGGTAGATAAAGAGTTTGGACCACTGCATACCACCTTTCTATATTTTCGATTTCAGGAGTCATTTTTTGAGAAGACGGAGCAAAATAACCCCAAGCACCAAGTCCGGGTGCCATTCCCTCTTTCAAAACCAAGCGGTCATCTGTATGTTTTTCAAGAGTATCGCCTGGATATCTTCTTAAATGCTGCTCAATACCAATAATTCCATAAGTAGTATTCAAGTGTTGGCCATCAAGAGTTGCTTTGGCTTTAATTCCAAGAACCTGGCCAAAAAGCTTCTCCAATAAACTTTCTTCCTGAGGCATAAGCGGTCTTACCTTTTTGGGCAAAATTGAATCTAGATTTGAAACAAGAATATTTCTTAAATTGACAGCGTTATCCAAACCATTATCCTTAAATCTTTCAATAGACATTGACGGCAAGGCCGCTATCTTACCGTCAGGGACAGAAAAAAGTAGCGTTCCTGCCAAGAGCCCACCTGAAATAATCTTTGAAGAATGCTCTCTTATTTTCCCTAAATTTATTCCTTTTTCAGAAAGCAAAGACCAAAATTCAGGATATTTTTCTTTAAGGTTCTTTTCAGCCTCAAAACTTTTTAGTTTTAACTTGTTACGATAAAATTCTCCGTCAACTTTATCTTTATAAGTTTTATGATAAGTCTGTGTAGGAAGTTTTCCTCCCATAGTTAAAGCAAAGCGCTTATTCTTTTCAAAGCCTCATCCCTTCCAAGAATTATTATAGACTCGTTAATTGGAGGAGTAATCCTCTTGCCTGTTATCGCCAACCTTAAATCCATAAAGAAATCGCCTGTCTTAAAACCTTTTTCCTGAATTTTATCCATCAAAGCCTCATTTAATGAATCAAGATTCCAAGGAACACTTTTTATAGCCTCAAGACAAGTTGAAAGATGTTCTTTGTAATTATTACCAAGAAGAGAGACATCTACACCAGGCCTTTCGAAAAAGAATCCCGCCAAAGTCTCAAACTCTCTTAATGTCTTAATTCTTTCTTTAATCAGAGGAACCACTTTCAATATCTCATCTAGCTCGTACTTATCACGAAAAAGGCTAACTATACGAGATGCCAAATCTTTATCTGATAATTGCCTGATATACTCACCATTAAACCAATCAAGCTTGTCTCTGTTAAATATGGGATTATTCTTTTGAAAACCAGCAGGGTCAAAGACACTTACAAAATCAGAGAGGGTAAAAAGCTCACGGTTATCCTTCGGCGCCCAACCTAAAAGCATTACAAAATTAAGAAGAGCTTCGGGCAAATAGCCATCATTAAGCAGAGCCTCACAGGAAACAGATCCTTTTCTCTTTGACAACTTTCCGCCTTCAGGATCCAAAATATCTGTCAGATGCCCAATTGCAGGCATCTTGTAACCTAAGTATTCATAAACCAGAAGATGAATAGGTGTTGAAGGCAACCAATCATGACCTCTTAAAACATGAGACACCTCCATCAGATAATCATCAACCACGACTGCCAAGTGATAAGTAGGAAAACCATCTGACTTTAAAAGTGTTGTGTCTGCCACGCTTGAAGTGTTCCAGCTAATCTTTTTGTTTAAAACAAAATCGTTAAAAGAAACTATTTTATTTTCAGGGACTTTGAGCTTGATAGCGCCTGTCTTAAGATTTAAGTCTCGGCAAGGGTCGCGCAGCACTTTACCAGAACTTTCGGTTTTGGGATTTCGGGGAGGACATTGGCAATAAAAAGCATAACCCTTTTTCACTAAAGACAAAGCTGCGTCCTGATAGATTCCTGTTTTAACTCTTTCTGATTGAACATAATATTCATCCCACTTAAGACCAAAAGTTTCCAAGAGCTCAAGAATTTTTTCTTTTGATCCTTTTATTTCTCTTTTTTGGTCCGTATCTTCAATTCTTAAAATAAAATCACCACCATAATGTTTTGCCAAAGCATAAGAATAAAGAGCTGTTCGCAAACCTCCTATATGCAAATCCCCAGTAGGGCTTGGGGCAAAACGGGTTCTAATCTTTGACTTTCTTTTGTCAGGCATTACAATTGAATTATACCCTCTCTTCAGGCTATACTCAAAAGGGGATTTTTATGACAAGACTTACACAAGTTTCAATAATTACAAGAAAGATAATTCGTTATACCTTTTTCGGTATTATTGGCATCATACTTTTGCGCGGTGCTTTCCTTACTGCCTATAAAATCTACAGGCACTATTTTCCAGCTCCTCCACCGCCACCCACTGTCTCCTTTGGCAAACTGCCAGCTTTACCCTTTCCTCAAAAAGACAATCCAACCAACTTGCAATTTCGTCTTGAGACACCAACTGGCAGCTTGCCTCAATTTCCATACACTGTAAAGATTTTCTTTATGCCCAAAGTCTTTCCGACACTTTTGTCTCTTGATGAAACGAAAAGAAAAGCTCTCAGCCTCAACTTCGATGGTGAATCTTCTCAGATAACTGAAACGGTTTACTCTTTCAAAAACTCAAAAGTGCCTTCGGAATTAAAGATTAGTATAGCCACAGGAGTTTTTTCAATCAGCTATAATTTGGCCGAAGATCCATCACCTCTAGACAAAAGGCCTCCGGTCCCTGAAATAGCTGCAACCAAGGCTAGATCCTTTCTCTCAAGGGCCAATCTTTTAGCAAAAGACCTAAACGGGCCTACAATTACCGAACCCGTTGTGCTTGAGGGAACAAAGATTATTGGCGCAAAGTCTCTATCTGACGCAAATTTCGTCAAGGTTAATTTCTTCAGGAAAGACTACGACAACTACCCAAGTGTCACTCCTGATCCAAAAGAAGCTAATGTGTGGCTGATTGTAAGCGGCGACCCTCAACGCGAGAAAGAAATCGTGGGCGCTGAATATCATTATTTTCCAGTTGATGAAACCAAATTCGCCACCTACCCTGTCAAAACTGCTCAAGAAGCATGGCAAGAATTGCAAGCTAACAAAGCTTTTATTGCCAGTCTCGGTGAAAATCAAGACAAAGAAATTACAATAAGAAGAATTTATCTTGCCTATTATGATGCTGGAGTCCAAACAGATTTTTACCAACCAGTAGTTGTCTTTGAAGGAGACAGAAACTTTAAAGCTTATCTCCCTGCTGTCACTAGTGACTATTACGGGCAATAATTATTTAACCTCCACCCAAAGCCAATCGTAGCTTGAATTGACCCAATTTATAAGCTCCTTGGTTTCTCCAAATCGGTCTTGACTCCCAAGAAGAATTATAAGCAAACGATGATCATCTTTTTCATAATAAGTAATCAGGTTTTCCCTTGCATTTTCTGTCCACCCTGTTTTAAGACCCAAAACCCCATCCACTTCTCCCAACAATTTATTAGTGCTTACAAGGTGCTGTCTTATTTTTCCGTCAGCGCTTTCAATATTTATTTCTTTTTTTCTAACTATTGCTTTGATTTCAGGATTCTCAAGCGCTGCTTTTGCAATTAGAACTAAATCACGCGCTGTTGTTTTATGATTTCCACCGTCAAAACCTGTTGGGTTCTCAAAATGGGTATTAACAGCCCCCAAATCGCTAGCTTTTTTGTTCATAGCCAGAACAAACCCCTCAACTCCGCCGGGATAATTTTCAGCCAAAAGATAGGCTGCATCATTCGCAGAATAAACCAAAAGAGCATTTACCAAATCTATCACCTTAACACTTTCACCTCTAACAAGACCCATCTTTTGACCATCAATAAACTGACCATTAAAAGTAAAAACAGCATTCAGGTCAAAAGACTCAAGCGCAACCAAAGCTGTTACAAGCTTTGTAATTGAAGCTGGAAGCAAAGATAAATCAGGATTCTTTTCATAAAGAGAAGTGTTACTATCAAGATCAAGAACAATAACTGATTGGGCTGAAAGAACAGGAAAAGAAAAAACTCCTTCCTTAAGAACAGGTTTTAAGACGAAAACCTTATCCTCAAGAGGAACCTTTTTGTAATCCATTTGATAAGACAAAACTGAACTAGTTTTCTTTACCTCTTGTTTTTGGTGAGATATAAAAATAAAAAAGAAGATAATTACAAAAGCCGACGACAAATAAATTATGAGATGATCTTTGGCTAGCAGCTTTCCTGCCTTACCCTTTTTTAGCCTAAAAAAAAGAAAGGAAAAGATTTTGTTCTTCAATTTCAGATTTCTTTTCTTCTTTGCTTTCATAACTACTTCTTGGCAACTTTTATCCCCAACTCTTGAAGTTGTTCGTCTGTGGCTTCACTTGGAGCATCAAGAACAGAGGTGGTACCGTTTGAAGACATTGGGAAAGCAATCACCTCCCGCAAGCTGGGCTGGCCTAAGATAACCATCAGGAGGCGATCAATTCCGGGCGCGATCCCTCCATGAGGTGGAACACCATATTTGAAAGCAGTTAACATATGGTCAAACTGATGCTTTTGTTCCTCGGTAAAACCAATTAAATCGAAAACTTTATCTTGAATTTCGGGTTGATGAATTCTAATGCTGCCTCCACCCACTTCAAAACCATTCAAAACCAGATCATGCTGCAAACCCCGCACCCGACCTGGGTCTTTATCCAAAAGTGGAATATCATCAGGATGAGGAGCAGTAAACATATGATGTGAAGGCGCCCACTTAGACTTGCCCGAACCATAGAAAAAATCTTCTTTTGTCTGCTCACTAAACAGTGGAAAATCAATCACCCAAGCAAAAGCCAATTCGTCAGGATTATTTTTGTCTTTTCTCAAGTCAGGCTTGTCACTACCGTACTTTTCCATTGCCTCATGATGAGAAATTCTAGGCCAAGGCTCCTTAGTAAACTTCTTATTTGGAAAAAGCTTTTTAATCATCTTGGTAAACATCTCCTCAACCAAAGCCAAAATATCATCTTGGGTCACAAAGCTCATTTCAATATCAAGTTGTGTAAACTCACCATAGGCTCTGTCTGCTCTTGGATCTTCATCACGAAAGCATCTTGCAATTTGGAAATATCTTTCAAATCCGGCAACCATTAAAAGCTGCTTATATTGCTGAGGAGATTGAGGTAAAGCATAAAACTTCCCAGGTTGAAGTCGAGAGGGAACTATAAAATCACGAGCGCCCTCAGGAGTAGTTTTTGTCAAAATTGGGGTCTCGATCTCCACAAAATCACGTTCAAAGAGCCAGTTTCTTAAAAATTGAAGAACTTTAAAACGATTCCTGATATTTTTGGTCATACGAGGCCTTCTTAAATCAAGATAACGATACTTAAGACGAACCGCTTCTTCTATTTCAAGACCATCTGTATCAAGAGGAAGAGGCAATTCCGAAGCCAAACTTATAACTTCAAGGTGTTTTACTTCTATTTCAACTTTCCCTGTTTCAAGATTGGGGTTAACTAATTTTTCTGGTCTTTCACGAACAACTCCAACAACTTCAACTACTGATTCGACAGTCAATTTTGGCAAAGAGCTAAAAACACACTGGACTATCGCGCTTCTATCTCTTAAGTCGATAAAAGCTATTTTTCCATGATCACGAATAGAATTGACCCAACCCAAAAGTCTGACCTTCTTGCCAACCAATTTCGTTGTTTCAATCGCTAAAGTTCTTTTTCCCATTACTTCAAGATATTTTAATCTCAAAAAGGAAGACTTACAAGAAGAACTTATAACTCAAAACTTAAAACTTAAAAGTTAACAATTAGATTATAGATTTTGGATTATTGTAGATTATAGAATAAAATTACAAATCACAAATTACAATATACAAACAAATTACAATATACAAATTCCAAATTTTAATCTCTAATTTCTAAATTCTAAACAATTCTACAATTATCCAATTTTCCAAATTACAAACAAATCAGGAATACTGAATATAGTATTATGAATTATGTATTATGGGGGTAATGCATTTCTCTGCATAATACATAATACAAGATACTAAATACCAGCTTTCGACTAGCTTCGACTAACTATTGTCTCAACGCTTTCTTTATTTCCCTTTTTGCCGCACTCGTCGCCACAAAATCAAGCCAATCACGACGCGGCTTTTGAGGATTTTTACTTTTGATTATTTCAACAACATCCCCGCTTTTTAGTTTATAATCAAGTGGGACTATCCTGCCATTTACTTTTGCTCCTTTAATATAATTACCTAGATGTGTGTGCACAGCATAAGCAAAATCAACAGGTGTGGCATCAGCAGGTAAATCATAAACATCTCCAGCCGGCGAAAAAACAAAATTTCTATGCATTAGAACATCAAACTTAACTGCCTCAAGATATTCTTTAGAATCGCTTAGCTCTTCCTGCCAACGGACCAACTGATTTACCCACCCCATTTTCTCTTTTGGAGCTTTCACACCTATCTCCTCGAGATAGGCCCCACTCTTGCCCTTTGCTTTCTCCTCGCTATAAGCCCAATGAGCTGCAAGACCATATTCTGCTTCCTGATGCATCTTTTGTGTTCTTATCTGAATCTCAACAATTTTACCCTTAGGCCCAAAAACTTTTGTATGGATAGAGCGATAACCATTAGGCTTTGGCTGAGCAATAAAATCCGAAATCCCCAAGTAAGGCACGGGTTTATAGAAATTATGAATTATACCCAAGCTTGAATAACAAGCAGGAATGTTATTATCTTCAACAATAACTCTTAAGGCTACGATATCATAAATCTTTCCAAAATCACCGGCAATTTCAGGCCTCTTCAACTTCGTCCACAAAGAATAAAGATGCTTCTTCCTTGACTGCATAACTACTCGTATTTTTTCCTCTGCCAAATAACGCAAGATCTTCTGCCTCATAGTTTTTATAATATTTTCAGCCTCTTTATAGTAAGGTTTGGAAATCTTCACAAGGTTTTGATATTCATCAGGGTAAAGATAAAAAAAAGACAAGTCTTCAAGTACACCCTTAACCTCTCCCATACCCAATCTCTCAGCCAAGGGAGCATAAATTTCAAGCGTCTCCCGAGCAATCTTTTTCTGCCTATCGGAAGGCAAAGCCCAAAGAGTTCTCATATTGTGGAGTCTATCGGCTAATTTAACAAAAACTACTCTCAAATCTCGGGCCATAGCCAAAAACATTTTTCTTAAATTCTCAACAAACTGATCCTCTTTGGATCCTCTCAATTTAATGGAAGAAACCTTACTGACACCTTGAACAAGATAGGCTATATCAGAACCAAACTTGGTCTCTAATTTTTCTTTCTTAACACCAGCATCTTCTATAGTGTCATGAAGAAGACCTGCAATAACAGTAGCCAAGTCTAACTTCCAATCAGCTAAAATTAGAGCAGTCTCCAAAGAATGAGAGACATAAGGATCACCAGAGAATCTTAACTGACCTTGATGCGCTTCTTGGGCAAATTGCCATGCCTCATCAAGAAGTTTCTCTTCCTTTCTGCTATTTAAGTCTAACTTTCTCTTTAACTCAAGAAATTTCTCCTCCATCTAACTAATTTTAAAATCTTTTAACCTAAGTTCTATTTTTTCAATACCATTCCAATTATTTTTATCAATACCAAACACGATGTCTAAAAAAGTATCTCTTTTTATTCGAGACAGAGAATTTCCAAAACCAAAAGCAACCGCTTCAAATATTCTTTGAGAATGATTTAAAACTAGACGCAAATGTTTACCATCTTTCCCCATATTTTTCGCATCTAGCACTCTCACTTTGCGAGAAAGAAAAATTGGAGAAGGATTATCTATACCCAGAGGCTCAAAAAGAGAGAGAGCTAAAAGCAATTTATCATCTATAAAATCAAAGTCCACCTCAAGATCAACATAAAGCTTGGGTTGTAAGAGACTATCTTTTATCTTTTTGTTGGCATATCTAATAAATTTCTCTTTGAAACTATCAATCTTGTCTGTTTTTATAGAAAAGCCTGCTGCCATCGAATGACCACCCAATGATTCGAACATGCTCTCAAATTCTCTTAGTCCTTTTGTGATATCAAACCCAGCTACAGAACGAACAGAAGCTTTGGAAAACCCTTTTTTCTCTGAAATAACAACAGCTGGTCGATAAAATTCTTCAACTAACTTGCCTGCCACCAAACCTATAATTCCCTCATTGTAATCTCGCCCTTTAACTACCAAGACCTTGTTCCCAAGCTCTCTCGTGGCTTTGATACGCACTTCTTCCACAAGCTTGTCTACCATATTTTGCCTTTCTTGATTAACCCGACTTAAATGCAAAGCCAGATCCCGTGCTTTTTCCTGATTTTTGGTACATAAAAGATGCAAAGATTCAAGAGCATGAGAAATTCTGCCCATAGCATTAATCCGCGGCGCGATAACATAATTCATCTCATAAGTCCCTATCTCACCTTTTTTGATACCAGCCTCTTTAAAAAGCTCTATAAGACCTTTTCTTTTGGTGTTATTTATAGCCTCAATTCCATATTTAGCAAAACTACGATTAACCCCAACAAGTGGCATCTGATCAGCTATTGTGCCTATTGCCAGAAGATCTAGGCCATCATTGTCATAGAATGAATTCTTAACTTCCATCTTCTTCTTTAAGAAAGAAGACAAGAACCAGGAAACTCCCGCCCCTGAGATTTTTTCAGTGTGAATGACAACATCAGCAGCGGGAATTTTGGGACCTTTTTTATGGTGATCACTAACAACAACCTCAAGTCCCATTTCCTTAATCCTTTTCACCTCATCAAAGGCAACTATGCCATTATCAACAGTAATCACCATTCCTAAATCAGGATACTTTTTTTTCAAGCGAGCCACACTCTCAGCTCTTACACCATAACCTTCCTTGGCGCGGTCAGGCAAATACGGCAAAACTTTAAACCCTCGAGAATACAAGGCTTCCCATAAAATAGCGCTTCCTGTTATTCCATCAGCATCATAGTCTCCATAAATAATAATTGATTGACCTTTTTTGCCAACTTCTTTTATCTTGGCGACTGCTTCTTCCAATTTTTCTTCGTCAAGGCCAACATCTGAAGCTTTCAATTTAAAAGGATGAGGTGGATTAAGAAAGAATTCTCTCTCTTTTTTATCTTTAATACCCCTATTTTCCAAAAGAATGGTCGTCAAGCGATTAATATCAAGCTTTGATTTTGAATCTAACGAGCTCTTTATTTCCCAAATTTTGCCAGAAACACCAATAATCGCCATAATTGAAGTATAATAATACCAGAATGGAAATTAAACTACCAGAAAAAGTCATAGAAATCATAAAGATATTAAAAGACAACAAATTTGAAGCCTATATTGTCGGCGGCGCGGTAAGAGATATCCTGATGGGTAAAGACGTCTATGATTGGGATTTTACAACAAACGCCACACCAGAAGAGATGCTTAAAATTTTTTCCAATAGTTATTACGACAACGAATTTGGAACAGTAGGTATTCCCAACGAAAAAGAAGGAGAAAGACCTTATGAAATTACAACCTTCAGGACTGAAAGAAAATATGATGATAAAAGGCATCCGTCGGAAGTTAAATGGGGCAAGACTCTTGAAGAGGACTTAAAAAGACGAGATTTTACTATCAACGCTATGGCTTTTGATATTTTGAAAGATAAGCCTAAAGTTGAAGTTAGGTTAATCGATTATTTTGACGGGCAAAAAGATATGGAAAAGAAATTAATCAGAGCGGTTGGTGAACCACAAGAAAGATTTTCAGAAGACGCCTTAAGAATGATGCGGGCAGTAAGAATAGCAGCTGAGCTTAATTTTAAAATCGAAGAAAAGACTCTTGAAGCAATAAAAAATAATGCGAGTTTAATCAAAAAAATTGCCTACGAAAGGGTAAGAGACGAGTTACTTAAATTACTTGCTTCCAATCATCCTTATGAAGGCGTGTTGGTATTGAGAGAGTCTGGTTTGATGGAAATAATTTTACCTGAACTTGAAAAAACATTTGGGGTTGACCAAGTTTCCCCAAACAGGCACCACATCTATGATGTTGGAACACACAGTCTTCTCACCTTGAAATATACCGCTTTAAAAAACAATGACCCCATAACAAGGCTTGCAAGTCTAATTCATGATGTTGGCAAATATCAAACTTATAAAAAACAAGATAATGGAGTTATTACTTTCTACAATCACGAAATAGTAGGTGCAAAAATTGCAAACCGTATTGCAGACCGCTTAAAATTTTCCAAAAAACAGAAAGACAAACTTTGGCGTCTTGTCCGTTATCATCAATTCACAGTAGATGAAAAGCAAACTGATTCTGCCATAAGAAGATTTATTAGAGAAGTTGGAATTGAAAATGTAAAAGACGCAATTGATATAAGAGTTGGAGACAGACTCGGAAGTGGAGCTAGAGAAACTAGCTGGAGGCTAGAAGCGTTTAAAAGAAGGCTAGTTGAAGTCCAAAAAGAGCCATTTAGTATCCACGACCTTAAAATAGACGGAAATCAAGTTATGGAGATTTTGAAAATTAAACCTGGTCCAAAAGTAGGGCAAGTGCTCCAAATTCTTTTTGAGAAAGTGGTCAACAAAGAATTGCCCAACGAAGAAGAAGCTCTAAAAGAAGAAGTCGCAAATATCGGAAAAGGCTTATCTTAAGAGCTAAGTGATTTCAAAATAAAAAACTTAAACCTATAATCTATCGGATATTCACCCCTCTGGATGAGAAGATTAATCCTAATACTTTATCAAAATCACCCAGGCTTACACCCCCTAGCAAAATAATAACCGAGTAGTCCTCTTTCTATGGCCTGATGAGAAGCTATAGGAGCTCTTCTGCTTCTCCTCAAAATTTCGGAGCCAGGATCTCCTTCGGTTATCCTTAAACTAGCATGTTCGCTCATTCTCCTGACAGATCCAATTATACTAGGTGTATGATCTACTAAAACTATATCCGTAAAACCGATTGCCTCCCAAACATTCTCTAATTCCCTCGCTTTCAAGACACTAGGAATGCACCAACCATCTTTAATCTGCTCCAAAAGCGCACCCTCAACTTCATCCAAAGGATCCCTTAGTAAAAACATATCGCTCAGGACAACCCTACCGCCCGGCTTAAGAACACGGAAGGTCTCTTGCATAAGCAACACCTTATCATAAGAGTGAACATAACTCTCGCAAAAAATAACCGCATCGAATACCTCGGTAGGAAAAGATAGATAATGATAGTCTTGACAACTAAATAGTATCTGACCTTCTGGAGCTTGATGCCGATAATTCTCAGCGGAAATTAACTGGTTATAGGCAATGTTAACTCCCACAACCTTTACACTTGGATGCTTGCCAACAAGTTCAAATGTCAGCGCTCCCGACCCGCAACCAGCATCCAACACTAATGAACGAGGTGGTAGTTGTGCAAAATTGATAAGCTGTCTTGTAAGCTCTTTAACCTCTTCGTAATGAGATAGGTTCCTCCCTTCAACAGCAAAACCAGCATGAAGAGCATAAACTCCTTCTCTCTCCTCGTCTCTTCCCCAGTTGTTATAGGCTTGTTCTGCTGCAAGATAATAACCTTTAATCTTTTCAATTATCTCTTTCATATTCTTTTCAAAAAATATTTAACTACTCTTCTGAAAGTTATTTTTAACTCACGATAAGTTAGTAAAGAAAGAATTTTGTCCGAACTGTACCAATGTGCCCAAATAACATCCTTATCTATAGGAGTGAAAATCAAATTACCTCTTCTGAGAAAGACAACAAAAACTTGTTGCCAGCTCTCTATTTTGAGTGGCAAATTTTTATATTTAAATTTATGTATTAATGGTATTGAAATTAATTCTGATTTTTTGATTTCAAGGCCGGTTTCCTCCAATAATTCTCTAATCGCCGCTTCGCGAAAATCCTCAAAAGGATTTAAACTCCCACTTGGAAAGGTTACCGCATTACTGGGCATAGATTTAATAACCAGAAATATCCTTCTTTTATTCCTGTTTCTACAAACAATTACAAGCACTCCAGGTAACGCTTTACTTTTTATTAGAAACTTTATGTTGTTGATGAATTTGAGAAATCTATCCATTCTATCTCCCTCTAACTAAAATAATTATTTAATTTCTGATTGACAATTTTTTGCAGATTCTACTTTGAAAGTCTTCTCAGGCGCAGTTTTTCTTCAACACTATTCCAAACCACAAGAAGGGGAACTGCAACAAATGGCGAGGAATAAGTACCAGAGATTGTACCAACCAAAAGAGCCGCAGCAAACCATTTAACTGTTGAGCCACCAAGAAGTATCATCGCAAGAAGCATAAAAATTATGGTAAAAGAATTATTTAAAGATCTGACCATAGTCTCGCTTAAAGCACGATTGGCAAGAGAAGTAATCTCTCCTCCTTCCTTTTTCTGTAATTCTCTTATCCTGTCATAAACAACAATCGTATCGTGAACCGAAAAAGAAAGAGTGGTCAAAAGTGCAGTAACAAAAAGAAAATCTACTTCAGCAGAGAAAAAGCGACCAAACCAAGCAAAAGACCCAATCAAAATAAAGGTATCATGAAACATTGCCAAAATAGCAGAAACCCCAAACTTAAAGCTACTAAACTGACGCGCCACCATCAAAAGAATAAAAAATGAGCTGATTAAAACCGCATAGACTGTCTTTTTGACAAGCTCAGGACCAACCGATGGTCCTACGCTTTCAAATCTCAATTCTTCAACCTTACCATTAGTAGTATCCTTTAAAATCTTGTTTAGTTTTTCCTTCTGACTTTCATCAATATTTGAGAGACGAAACAAATAGACATCATCACTACCCACTTGAGAAATCGAAGAAACATTTACTCCCAATTCTTTTTCTATTTGAGATGTTATAGCTTCAGTCGGCGCATTCTTAATAAGTTTATATTCGGCCATTACTCCACCTGTAAAATCAACACCAAGCTTAAGTCCCCATCTCAAAAGTCCAAAAATAGAAAGAAAAAGCGCTAAAAGCGAGATACTAAAATAAATATATTTATATTTTAACCAGTTAATCATTTTTGTTTTTCTCCCGAACAAAAACACGAAGCAGATTCCTTGAGACAACAATACCCGTAAACATACTAAGGCCCACTCCAAGCGCCAAAGTTATAGCAAAACCTCGCACAGGACCTGAAGTGTGCAAAAAACCCCAATCAAAAGGATTAGCAAGAACAAAGGCGGTAGTTAAAGTTGCAATATTGGCATCACGAATTGAATCCCAAGCTCTTCCAAAAGAAACTTCAAGAGCCTCGCGCAGTGGTCTTCTTGGCCTTTCTTCTTTAAACCTTTCAAAAATCAGGATATTGCTGTCAACCGCCATCCCAACTGAAAGCAAAAAGCCAGCAATACCAGGAAGAGTCAAGACAACAGGGATCAATTTATACAAAGCAAGACTGATAACAGCAAAGACAAAAAGAGCAATGCTGGCAATTAAACCAAGCCAACCGTAGGATAAAACCATAAACAAAACAACCATAAAAAGACCTATCAATCCTGCTTGAATACTTCTTTGGATAGACTCTTCACCTAAAGTGGCACCGACAGTTCTTTGTTCAATCAATTTAACAGGGACAGGGAGAGCTCCCGCATTAAGTTGTATGGTCATCTTTTTAGCCTCATCAAGCGTAAAGTCACCGGTAATCTGTGCCATACCGCCAGCTATCTTCTCTTTCACCAAAGGAGCAGAAATAATCTCATTATCAAGAAAAATAGGTAACACTTTATTAACATTTCTTTCGGTTAAAGTCTCAAACTTCTTTGCTCCCTCAGGAGTAAATTCAAGACTCACAGAAGGTTTACCTGTGGTATTGTCAAAAACTACACTTGCTTTTTTCAAATCAGCGCCAGTCAGATCACTAAAGGTAAAAGGAAGCTCGTTTGTCTTTTTCTCTCCCTCTCCCTCTTTAATTTCCTTAACCTCTGCAAAGACAAGCTGAGCTGTCTGACCAATCAAAGCTGTAGCATCCCTAGGATCGCTTACTCCAGGCAATTCAACAATAATTCTGCTTTTGCCTTCAAATAAAGAGGTTTGAACATTGGGTTCTGACACGCCAAAAAAATTAACCCGCCTCTCAATCACTTCTTTAAGAGAAGAAAGAGCAGTTGCTTTTTCCCCTTCTGGAATTTTTGATAAATCAGCCTCAAAAACCAAGTGGCTGCCTCCCGCAAGATCAAGCCCTAAAACCAAATCAAGGCTTCTTTTAAATGAAAATCGACCCAACTTAAGATCAATATTGCCTCTTTCCAAAGTCTTGTCAAAAGAATATCTGCCTACTTTAAACTTTACAGGAAGTTTGGCTGGCAAGCTAATATAAAGGCAAATCAAGGTAACAAGAAAAATGGCAATAACCTTAAAAAGAGGTGACTTCATATAACCATTATTCCACAAGTCCTTCCTGATCTCCAATAATCATTATTCTGCTTGAAGAGAGAATTCCCAATAAAAATGGGTCACGCCTTTTTTTCCTAAATTCAAATTCCTCCCGCGACATCACTGTATAATTTATTTCCATATTACGACTTGCTTCTTCATATCTTATTAGGGACGCAAGTTCCGGTAAGACAATATCTCCAACCACAAGAATATCTACTTCATCCTCTTTTAATCTCCTCTCTCTTTTTACAAATCGTTCAGAAAACATTACCCAGTTGACATTGCCTATTTTTCTTCTGTTTTCAATAATTTTTTCCCCTATACCTGTGGTTTTAGCAACCATCGAAAGAATATCCTCAAAAAATGGATAATCCTGCCTTGGCCAATAGTAAACTCTGTTACCTCGCACTTCTTTTTTAATGACACCAGCCTTCTCAAGTTTTTCAAGCCCAAGCCTGACTGCATTAATTTCTTCTTTAATCTCACGGGCAATACCTCTTACATGATAGAGCTCATTAATATTGGAAAAAAATAATTCCAAAAGCTTTACCCTAACCCGAGAAGTTATGATATCTGAAAGACTTGCCATTTTAAGTTAAGGCAGGAATTAATAATTGACTTTGTTGCCGATAGCTAAAATCTCTACCCAAATTGGACCTCTTACAAAAAAGATCTCTTTACCCTTTTTATCCCTAAAAATAATCATTGACTCTCGACTCTCTTTCTCCCAAGTTGCCTCAATCGCCTCACCATTTTGGAAAATCAAAGCATTCCCTTTACCTATTGTTGTGTACAGATTATGTTTATTTCTGTCAACTGATGTTTTTTCTTGAGTAAAAATAATTGCCACATTCTTGGCTTTTATTTGCTCATTGTTCTCGTGATCTTTATGTTCAACTCCGCCATTAAATCTTAAATACTCATTATTGGCAGGATTATATTTCCAAGTGACACTATATTCTGGCTTATTGCTCCAGAAGTCAAAAGATATTTCTTTCACTGACTGAGATTGAGATTTGCCATCAGCAAATCTCCACGGTTTAAAATTAATATCCCAAGAAACTCCATTTTTATCTTTGGCTGCAAAACCTCTCTTTTCTGCTTGCAAGTAAGCCTGATCAAGAGAAGCCATCATGGTATGTTCTGTCGCTACAGGGTGGTCAAGCCTATCATAATTGCGCCAAAAGACAGGATAGCCTGAATCGTAAGTTGTATCAAAATCATTACCCTGCGGGACTCTCCAACCCAAAGTCTGAAGGAGCTCAAGAGCGCGAGCTTCTTTTATTGTATCGCCCGTTCCGGCAAAATCATTAGCACCTCCAACATGCATAAAGATAGGATTTTTACCATAGGCTGCAGCCAAATCAATGAAATAGACACGAGCAGACCTAACTGGCGCTACCTTAACATCTCCTGCTGCTGCGCCACAATAAAAAATGGCTAAAAATCGAGTAATTCCACCCTCTGCTACTGCCTCATAGACAACATCAGCCTTAGAAATTCCAGATTGAGGCCTTGCATCAACCGAATTTTCTATGACAACAGCAATAGGCCTTCTTTTCTCCCAAACAGCTCTCTCAGGTTTACTAAACAAGGCCCCATTCAAAGGACATTCTTCAGTCTTGGGCAATCCTTCCCCAATCTTGGAACGAACCTGAGACAGATCACCTGAAACATCTACGTTATTTGAAGAAGATGTTTTACCACCAAGAAAAGAAAATATCGCAAGAGAAGCTCCTGCCGAAAAAAGATAAAGACCTAAAAAGGCCGATATCAACATAATCCTTTTTGATGTTAGAAAATTTTTCATTTTGTCTTGACCGCTTTTTCAAGAGCCTTCTTTTCCTCATCCGAAAGCTCATATTCGCTCTTTAAGTTCTTAATAGGCTTCACATAGAGCCTCGTCCTCTCACGAGTGTGCAAACCTGTCATCACCCAACCATTATTTTTTCCATCCAAAAGAGCCAAAGAAAAACTATTATTACCCCCTGTCTCATTGAAAGGATTAAATCTAATTAAACCCAACTTTTGAAAATGCGCCAATCCTTCTTCCGAATTCTTTCTTACCTCCTGTCTTAAACTCTCAACCGCTTTTATATTCTCCTTCTCCTTCTTAATTAAATCTTCAAAAATCTTAATAAACCCCTGTTTATCGTTGTCTTTAATTAGCCTGTTTAATCTCAGAAAGAACCAAAGAAATACTCCTGAGAGTACAACAAGATAAATACTAACAAAAAAAAGCCAAATAAAAAAGGGATTGTTAAAATCCATAACCAAAAATCAAACTTGAAAACTTTAACATTGTCGCATCTTGACTTTTTTATGTCAAGACTTTCAATTTTATTTAAATACCGAAGCCTGCCCTTGTTTTCAATATAAAATTCGTATATAAATTAAAATGATGAGCGAGCGAAGAACTAAAGAGAAAAAGAGCATGGCTAACTATCAATTTCTCCTAAAATTAAACCAGGAGGGCTCAACTCCCAAGATAAGCTTTGTTAAGCCAGAATCATCCATACAAATTACAAAAGAAAAACAGAATATACCCGTCCAAAAAAACACAACAAAACCCCTAAGCGAAGTCGGTATCACTTTCATAAAAAGGGATATCTTCAAAAGTCTGAGCCTGGCAACTTTCATCTTAGTCTTAGAGATAGTGCTATACTTTGTTCTTAGATAGGGGGTGAGAAACATGATGTATTGCGTTAAGTGCCGATCTAAAAGAGAAGGCAAAAACAAGACAGAAGTTGCTCTTAAAAACGGCAAGAAGGCGACAAAAGCAATCTGTGAAGTTTGTGGCACCACTATGTTTAAGATCGGAGGCTAAAACCACCCTTATTGAAAAGTACAAAAGAGAATTTGAAAGTGGGTTTGTGTTTCCAAAAAATGGTTAGCATTAAAAAAGTTCTAGCTACTTTCCAAAAAAAACCTCTAAATGTTCCTCTTGAGGTCTATAAAGATGATTACAAAATATTAATTTCGACGCTTTTATCTTCAAGAACAAAGGATGAAACCACATTTAAAGCTGCTGAAAGACTCTTCAAAAAAGCTCCCAATTTTAAAAAACTAAGTGTCTTAAAACAGAAAGAAATTGAAATACTTATTTATCCTGTCGGCTTTTACAAAACAAAAGCAAAACATCTAAAAGAATTATCCAAGATAATCCTAAAGAAATATCAAGGCAAAGTGCCTGTAACAAGAACCGACCTTGTCAGTTTGCCTGGTGTGGGAAGAAAAACAGCCAATTTAGTCTTGAATCGAGCTTTCAAAAAACCCGCAATCGCCGTTGACACTCATGTCCATAAAATTAGTAATCTTTTGGGTTGGGTAAAGACAAAAACACCAGAAGAAACAGAAAAAGAGTTGATCAAAATTGTGCCCAAAAAATATTGGAAGGATATAAACCGTCTTTTTGTTTCAATAGGAAGGCAATATAACACAAAAGAAAAGTTAGTTGGTTTCTTAAAAGAAAAGGGGCTTATTGGTAAGCAGCAATAGCCACTCCAAAACCATTCTGGGCATAGGTACAACCCCAAACATACTCGCCACCTGTTAAAAGCTTCTTGTGACCCAAAGTGTCAAGCCAACTATCAACCGCTTCCTGAGGTGAACTTGCTCCAGCTATTAAAAATTCGCTAATATTATACCTTTCAAAAATCCATTTTAAATCAGGCCGTCTTTTAGGAAGATTAGAAAAACCTTCATGCCCATCAAGTTTGCCAAGTTCTAAGAGCTCGTTTAGACGAATCGAGGCAATGGTGCAAAGCTCGTCAGCTTGTTTTAAGGGGTTAACTCCATGTTCAACTCGAGATTTGTTTACGGCCTCCCAAAGCTGCGGGCCTGTCCAATCAACACTTTTCTTTTTTGGCGGCAAAGAAGGCGAAACTATTAAAGTCGGCACCGGAGTTTTCGTAGATAAACCTGAACCTTCTTCCTGCCTAGACTTAATTTGGGATAAATAATTAGAAAACTCATTTATACTTGAAATTTCTCCCTTCTTAAACCCCAGCAAATAGGCAACTACCACCAACGAAATTACCAAAAAGACAACAAAAATAAAGTAAAAGACATCAAAAATGATTCTCCAATTAATTTTCATTTGAATCAAGGATAATGGTCACAGGCCCATCAAGCTCCAAGCTGATCTTCATATAACTTCCAAATTTACCAGTCTCCACCTCGATACCCAAATTCTTTAGCTTTTCTATAAAAAGATTATAAAGTTTTAAAGCAAGTTCCGGCTCTGCTGCTTTAATAAAAGATGGTCTGTTACCACCTTTAGTGTCAGCATAAAGAGTAAACTGAGAAACAACAAGCACTTTACCTTCCACATCCTTAACTGCAAGATTTATTTTTCCCTTTTCATCAGACATTACCCTTAATTTGGCTAGTTTTTCTGCAAGAAAAAGAGCATCCTCTTCTTTATCTCCTTTTGAAACTCCAAGAAGCACAAAAAGACCTCTCTTGATTTTACCCACAATTTTTCCCTCGTTTTTTACTTCAGCTTGATCTACCCTTTGCATAATAAGCCTCATAAGTCAATTCTATCAGATTTTAATGGAGAGATAACAATTTATCAAAGCTTAATTCCCAAAGCTCATAAGTGTAGATTACAATAGTTGTTTAGATTTCTTTCAGACATCATCTTCTTTCTTGAGATAACGATTAATTGAAACCAGATTCTCTCCTGTAAGAACAACAAACGATTCACCATTACTTTTAAGGTTTCCGATTTGCCTTACCTTACAACTGGATCTGAAAAGATGCTTTTTTGGAGTCTCTGTCACTTCAACAAGCTTTGATTTGCCTGCTTTGAGATTAGTAACTCTGAAATCAATTAACGAAGAACCACCATTACCATTTTGATGATTATGACCATTAATTGGCACCTGATACTCCAACTTGATATGAGGCTTACCAAGACAAGCTTCGGCAAAAGTCCTTTCTCCCCAATTTTTGATTCTTTCAAGATCTTGAAATGTTAAAATTTTTACATTTTCAGTACTCAATTGTTTAACGGCAGACTAAAAAGGAAATTACTATTTAAAAAGTAAATTTTCAACCCCCAAAAATGCTTAAAATTGTAATAGAATTAAACACATAAAAATATCTATATTTTCAATCCATATTTATAAAAATATGAGTTTTTACATCTTACTAATCTTTAGACTTTCAAAAAGGCAAAAACATCCTCTCTAAATTTTTTGGCATTCAACCAAAATTGCTAATCTTCGCGGAGACGGTATTGAAGAGCCTCGGCTAAATGATTGACAGCAATTTCTTTATCAGAAGATAAATCAGCAATTGTCCTTGCCACTTTTATAACTTTAAAATAAGCGCGCGCTGAAAGATTAAGGCTCGAGATCGCGCTTCTTAATATTGTGCGACACTCATCGGATAGGGGACAGTATTTTTTAACATCTTTTGTCCCCATCTCAGCATTTGATTTGAGCTTTGTTCCTTGAAAACGCTTTGTTTGTGCTTCCCTTGCCTTCTGAACTCGCTTCTGGATTTCCTTTGAAGTCTCTGCCTTGTTTTGGCTTGAGAAACCAATTTTTGCGTCTCAACTGATGGAACCTCAATATGAAGGTCAATTCTATCAAGAATTGGCCCTGAGATTCTTTTCTGATATCTTGAGATCTGGCCTGGCGCACATTTGCAAGGCCTTTTAGGATCGCCAAAATAGCCGCAAGGACAAGGGTTTGAGGCGGCGACTAAAAGAAACTGAGCAGGATAGGTAACTGAGCCTCTGGCGCGGGAAATCGAAACTTTTCCATCTTCCAAGGGTTGCCTTAAACTTTCCAAAACATTGCGCGGAAACTCAGGAAATTCATCCAGAAATCGGAATCCTCGAAGGACAAATAAAAAAGGCTTCATAACCTCTTAAATTATCCCACAAAATTAAGGCGCAATCCCAGGGCAAAAAACCATGACTGCCCAAAGATTGTCACAAATTCAAACTCTAAGGAAGCGAAATGTCAAGCGATTTTTAGATTGGGACGCAAACACCGACATTCTCAAAGACTACTTCGCAGGGTTGACCCTCGAACAAATGGTCGCCAAAAACGGTAAAGACTCTTATGCAGTAAATAGAATCCTCCTCACCAACATATCCGAAAACTGGGAACGAGACAGGCGCATCCTAAGCGATTACCTCTACTCTCCGCTGTCGATAAAAGATATCAGCGTCAAGCACGGAATCTCCCAAAAACGAATCTACCAAATACGAGACAAGATGCTTGCTCGCATGCAAAGGCTAGGCATCGAACCAGGAAAGGAGGGTCGACCATGATGGATTACGCAGCAACCACCTACCAACCGCAGCGCAATCACGACATAGGGCTACTGGCAAAAGTAATCCTCATCAGCAGCGGAGCTTTAATCCTCGGCTGGGCTTTTATCAAGGGCATAGACACCACCTTTGAAAACCAGGATCGTATGAACTGCAGGAGCGCAAAGGTAAGCGGGAACGAGGAATGGCTCGAAAAATGCCAATGCTATTACGATGGACAGCCAATAAGTTGCATCCAAACCTATGACGAAAAATAACGAGCTGACCACAATCCAAAAGACAGAGCTGACGCAAACAGTGAACCGATTGTTTGCCACCAAGACACCTGCGAAGTTTATCAAAACCAGACCAGGAGCAGGCGGAAAACCAGTCAGGTATGTAGAGGTCGGCTACATCATCAACGAGCTGAATCGAGCCTTCGGCGCATTCTGGGAATTTAAAGTGGTCGACAAGCAGGTGGGTAAAAAACAGATATGGGTGCAGGGACAACTGACGGTCAAAGACTATAAAACCAACTTCACTATAACCAAAGAAACCTTCGGGGGTGCAGACATTAAATTCCGCAGAGATACAGGAGAAGTGGTCGACATTGCCAACGATCTCAAAGCAGCTGTAAGCGACTGCATCAAGAAATGCGCCTCAATGTTTGGAATAGCAGCCGATGTCTTCTTCAAAGAACAACAACTCTACGATGAAATGCCAACAGTAGTAGATGTAGAAAACGGCACTAGGGAATCACTTCTGCGTATAGTCCAACAGAAATACTTCGCCGTCGCAAAAAAGCTGGGCTTCGAAGGCGAAGACGCCAAACAAAAAGCCAAAAAGCGCTACCAGGTTGAGTCATTCAACGACATCAGCATCGAAGACCTAACCAGATTTATCGAGGAGATGGAAGCATTCTCAGGAGACGAAGGAGGGCAAACACCATGACAGATAAGATTATCGATCAAAGAAAACTTACTCCAGATAATTCGACAGCCGTCCCAAACGACTTGGTCGATAAATACCTGCCAATGTTCAAAGGCGAGCAGCTGGCAGCAGTCCTCGATTTAATCCAGCAGACTTATAAAGCGGGGCTGGAGATCGGGCGAAGCGAGTCGAGCTTTTTTGTAGTAATTCCGATTGAAATCCTCCAGAGTCAAGACCTATCACAACTGGCAAAAATCCTCTATGGCGGAGTCATCGCACTAAGTAGGCAATCAGGCTTCTGCTACGCCACAAACAGATACCTAGCTCGCACCATCGGAGTAGCTGAGAAATCAGTAAACAGACCGCTCAGGGAGCTGGCTGAAAAGGGCAAGATCAGGATCGAAGTCAAGAGAGACAAATCAGGAACGCACCGCTTTATCTACCCAGTTTTTACATGGGGGGGGTTGTCAAAGAACAGGGAGGGGGGTTGCCAAAGAGCAAGGGGGGGATTAGCTAAAGAGCAAGGACAAAAGATAAATAGACAAAGAATAAATAAACAAAAAACCGTTACAAACGGTAATAAAAGTATCTTCAAAAAACTACCCACACTCCCCATGCCCCAGGAGCAAAAGGACTACATCAAAGACGAAATCCTCAAGGTCTTAAAAGACAAACACTCAGAGCGCTTCTACTACTTGGTCGCTTCTAAAGTCCCAGAGAGTGTAATCCGCCAAGCCTTATCAGAAATAAAAGCCGACGATGCAAACGATCCTGCGAAGGTCTTTACCTTCCGCATGAACAAATACGCCGAAGAAAAAATTTAGCATGACCACCTATGAAAAAAGCAATCTTGATTTTACTAACCATCCTGACAATAGCGGGCATAACAGCCAAAGTAACCTATGACAAAAACCGCACACCAGCAATACAGAAAAGCAATGAGACGACTCAGCCGACTGCTGAACCGACCCCTACCCCTCTACCCGATCCACGCATTGAGATCGTGGCTGGGCGGTTGGCTGAAGAAGGCAGTCCGCTCACTGGCAAAGCTAATGTCTTTGTTAATTGCGGGAGCGACAACGGCATTGATCCGTATTTACTCGTGGGTATCACAGCAATCGAAAGCAGCTTTGGAAAGAATGCGTGTGGAGGCAACGCCTGGGGCTGGGCAAGCTGCAAAGTTCGACATTCCTCGCTTGAAGCTGGATGCCAATCAGTCGCCGAAGGAATCGCAACAGCACCTGCTTACAGTCGATACCGCCAAACAGGTCGAATCGAGGATCTGGCAAACAGTTATTGCCCCTCAAATTCAGGTTGCCAGACGCAAAAGTGGGTGGCAGTCGTTCAAGGAGTCATCACCGATCTTCAGGATCGGGAGTTCATCAGAGCTATGGAAGACCTAACCAAATACCTACCAGGAGACAAGGGTAAAGAAGAAATCCAGAACAACCTAGAGGAACTAAAAAAGCGCCTGGAAACAGCATCGGGAACAAACAAAGAGGTTATTGAGATTTTAATCAGAGCCAACGAAAGAGCGCTGGAGAAAGGAGGGCGACAATGAAAGGCAAAATCATAAATGACCAATGTAAAAAATGTGGAATAGCGATTAAAACGACTCATTATCGAAAAAACCAAACATACTGCCAACGATGCAGAAAGAAAGCCCACAACGCCTCGGTTAGAAAATGGCGACGTAAAGTGCTTGAGAAGAAAATAAAGGAATCCCAGGGGCAAAAGAGGGATATTGGATTTCCAACCAACATCAACTATTACAAGCCATTTTATAAAGTTGAGAACGGATATGGATACGAAGGAGTCTTGCTTTGTGATAACAAGACAGGAGAGGTGCAATGCCATATTTGCGGAGGTTGGTTTCATTGGCTGCAAAACCATATTAGGGGAACTCATAAGCTATCAGCAGATGAGTATAGAAAACAATTCAAATTAAATTGGACTACGGCACTTTGTTCAGAAAAAGTCCGAGAACAGTTAGTGCGGAGGGCGATGACCTACCCCTGGGAGCGATTGAAAAAAAACGGGGAAAAACTTGTCAGAATGTCAAAAAATGGGAAAAACCGCAACTCAAAATGGAGAGAGAGAAATCACCAAACATTAGAAGGTAAAAATAAATTGGGGTTATGTTCACTTCAGATTATCGAGAGGTTGATAAGAATCAGTAAAAAGCTAGGTAGACAACCTTACACCCACGAAATGATTGGTGACCGAGGCACAAACATCCGAGGGGCTATTATAAGAAATTTTGGATCAGTGGCAGAGGTCAGAAGAATTTTAGCGATGCAGGGATATGTCTACCAAAGCAGATATGGCAGAAAAACATTCACCGACCAGCAGCTTCTCGGAAGCCTAAAAAAATTTGCTGAAGTATACAAACGACGCCCCTCCTACTCAGACATTGCCAGGGGGATTCTATACAGCAAGTCAACTTACGAAAAAAGGTTTGGGAGCTGGAGAAAAGCAAAAGAATTAGCCTTTGCCAGTAATAACATATGAGCAAAACCTACACCTACAAATCAATTCAAGACCTGCTTCGTGCGGTGTTGGATGAACACCCAGAGGCAAAGAATAACTATAACGAAATGGTGCTGAGGGTATGGCAGGCATGCGGGGCAAAAATCCCAGAAGCTCTGATTGCCTACACGAAGTGGCACTGCCCCTCGCCAGAGACAATCTCCAGGGCGCATCGAGACTTGAAGAATGTGAGCAAGATCATATCGACACCAGAGGGTAGCAAACTTACCTACCCCTACCGACCCGATCCAGATGTCCTGGCAGCCAGGAAATCACGGCAAATTCAAATGACAGAGATGTTTAGAAATCAAAAAAGCCTATGAACAAAACAGAAAAAAGAGCGTTCGACAGACTAAGGGTTGCAGGCTACCAAGTCGAGCAGCCGATCAACAAAACCCTGCGAACAAAGAAGGGCTTTATAACGATCCGCCACGACCTCTGGGGCATTTGGGACTTTTGTGCGGTTAACGCCAAAGAGATTAGGTTTATACAGGTCGCTGAGAAATACTTCAGCCAGAAACCGAAAGCCGACCAGATAGATATGCTGCAGTTCCCCAACCCGCCCCATACCAGAAAAGAATACTGGCATTGGGATAAAAAGAAAGGCGATTTTATTATCGAGGAAATAAAAGGAGGTGACAACCATGCCTAAAACACAACCAAAAGCAATACCAACCAAAGAAGCATTCGGCACGCTGACAAAAAAGGATATTGACCTGCTCTTTGTCTTCGCTGAGCGCCTCTGGGATGGCGACCATCAGCATCTCTTAAAACAGCGAAAGGTGCTGGCAACGGCTCTCATGAAGGCGCTGGACAAACTCGGAAGCCAGAGAGAGGTCAGCAAGAAGAGATATACCATCTCAACCCAGGAATTCAAGAGCCTGGAGGCAGCAGAGGCGAAAATCCGAGAGTGGTATGAGGATGACGAGCTGCGGGAAGGCACAAAGGTCTTCGAAATAACAGGAGTTACTTACAAACCAGAATTAAAACTCGTAAAGGAGGTGAGTGAACATGGCAAACAAAAAACCAAAATACCATTTCGAGGGCAAACGCAAGGATGCCAACGGCAAAGATGTTTATGTCTTAGTCGACCTGAAAACCAAAAAACAGATTGAGGTAGACCAGGAAACTTTTGTTAACAAAGAGGCTGCAGGAGAAATTGAAAGATAAAAACCTATGACCAAAAAACAGCGCTTAGAAAAATTCCTAGACAAACTTGAACAGGAGCTGGTAATCCGTGAGGTCAACCACGCCTTTATAAGCGAGCTAGACCCAAGCCAGCCTTGGGGCATTATGCAGAAAACTAAGCAGGATGCACTGGTGCAGGAGGAAATCAACCTGAAAAAAATAGCAAAGATGATTGAGATTACTAAAAAGTTAATCGCCAAAGAAGGAGGTGATAGCAAATGACCGATGCAGAAAAAAAGCGCCTTGAAGAACTTCGTAAAAAAGAAGACATGACTGAGAAGGATTGGGAGGAGCTGAGAAAGCTAGAAAAGAAAGAGGAGGCAGAGGCGAAGCCAAAAAAAGAGTAATCCTCTCACCCCTGGGGGTGGGACAGGTCTCGCCCTCAGTATTGAAAGGATTACTAAGAAACATGGCAAATATAGACACAAAACTAAGAAAGCTAATATATGAGTTCCTTCGAGCAATCGAAGGTAAGTCGGCGTTTGAAAAGCTGCCCATCATCGAGGACTTAATCCAACAGACCAAAGATTTATTCAAAGAAGAAATCGAGAAAGGAGGTGAGAATCCGTGAAGCAAGTAGTCAGATGCGTGGGGTGCAGCAAAATCGTAGGGCTTTATAAGTCCTACAGTGTGACTGTTACCGAGACTCCTATCGAAAACGGCAAACGACTGGCGGAAGTAACTTACAAAGCGAGAATTTGTAGGGACTGCGCCGAAGGTGCTGGTTACAAAGTTAGCAGGAGAAAAAAACGCCATGAATCAAAAAAAGATTAAGTTAATGCGAAGGCTGGCACGAAGTGCTGGACTGCCTATTAAGGTGGTCAAACGAAATTATAAAGCGCTCAACTCCCCACAGCGTGATGAACTTGCAAGGGAGCTAAAGCGGATTCAACAGGCAACCTATGATAAACATCAAGCCAATCAAACCGTTACTTAAAGAGGATTATATCTCCCCTCACCTGCAGGATGAGCAGAAAAAGCGGGAGATCGAGCCAATAACCAAAGAAGGGTTAGGCTGGCGGGAGCGCCTCTGGCTTTGGTTGGTGCGAGTAATTACTAAATTCCTAAGAAAATATGGCTAACGAAATAAAATACCCAACCATTCCGATAAGCACGCTACGATTTGCCGAATACAATCCCAGGCAAATCACCAGGAGCGTGATCGAATCGCTGAAAAAGTCAATTAAACGATTCGGTAGTGTTGTGCCGATAGTGGTTAACACTTATAAAGGCAGAGAAAATGTTGTAGTTGGTGGAGAAAAACGAGTGCGGGCAGCGACAGAGCTGGGTATGAGCGACATTCCATACATCGCAGTCAACCTCCCACTGGCTGAGGAGAAAGCGCTAAACCTGGCACTAAACAAAATCGAGGACAGGTGGGACGATGCAAAGCTGGCAGCTGTGATGACTGACCTGGCAAAAGTGGACTTTGATTTATCGGTGACTGGCTTTAATGAAGTGGAGATAAGTAATCTCCTCGATACAACTATGCTCCTTGACTTGCCAGAGGAAGAACCCTGGGATACGGAAAAAGAGTTGGCAAAGATAACTGAGCCAATCTCAAAATATGGAGAGGTTTATCAGTTGGGCAAGCACCGCCTCATGTGCGGAGATGCTACCAAGCCAGAGGATGTGGCAAAACTGATGGACGGCAAGAAAGCCGATATGGTTTTCACCGATCCTCCCTATAATGTCGCTCACACTAGCAGAGAAAAGAAAGGTAAATTCCACACAGAGAAAGGCACAATTCTAGGAGATGACCAAAGTCAGGAGGAATTCCGAGCCTTCACTAGTGCATTTTTCAAGAACTACAGCGACATCTTAAAACCTGGCGGGGTGATTTATGTCTGCACGGGCTACAGCTCATACCCCCTATTTTACTATCAAATGCTGAACGCAGGCTTTGAATTCAGTTCAACAATAGTCTGGGTCAAACCGAGCTTTGCCATCGGCTGGGGAGATTATAAAAAACAATATGAGCAAGTGATGAAGGGGCTGCGAAGGGCAGGTAAAAGCAAAGCCGAACCAATTCTATACGGTTGGAAACAGGGAGAGCGCCATCACTTTGAAGGCGATGCTAACGAAAGCGATGTCTGGGAGTTCCCCCGCAAAGCAATCACTGAGATGGTTCACCCAACAGAGAAACCAGAGTGGCTGATTATGAAAGCACTAAGGGGTGGGAGTCGTGTCGGACAGTTGGTGGTGGATTTATTCGGCGGAAGCGGGTCAACACTGATAGCAGCACACAAACTGGGGCGTATTTGTTACTTAATGGAACTCGACCCGAAGTTCTGCGATTTGATCAGAAAACGAGCAGAAAGGCTAAAAAATAATGAAAACCAGCAGTTTCCTAGCCTTGTCGACGCTGTGTAATGCCCCAGGAGGGGCGATTCAAGGTCAAGTGGAATACAACAACCTATAAAAACATATGAGTAGACAACAAGTAAAAATACAACCAAACTTAAGCACTTCAAAGATGCCTGGCGAAAGGCAAAGGGAGTATACGGCATGGCTTCTTTACTGCGAAGCGGGCAGCTACGAAAAGACGCTACGGATGTGGATTGCGATATACCACCGAACTACCACTGAAATACCACCAATTTTTACAGAAAATCTTGGTAAGCCAGTCAACATAAGAACACTGAAAGATTGGGGCAAAAAGTATCAATGGGTAAAAAGAACCGACCTGCGATTAGCTGAGGAATTGGAGGAGTTAAAAATCAAAGCCGATAGAATCAGGCAAAAAAAGAGATTCGAGATAACCGATGTCTTTTGGACAAGGCTACAAATGCTTAAAAAGCAAATGCAAAAAGGTGAGATTGTCACAGTTGCTGAGATCAAAGCCCTCTGGGAGATGATGCGTACCGAATGGGGTGAGTCTATCGGCAAAACGCAAATCGAACATGGTATAAACCCAGAGGAGCAAAATCCTATCATCGATAGCCTGACTGAAAAGTTATTAAAGATTTATAGACAAGAGCGTGATGAACAACGACGCAGAAACCATCATAAAAAATCTTGAAAAGGCTGGTGTTGATTACTGGATCGAGCGCAACCAGATCAAGAACGAGAACGGTCTACCGATTGAGTTCGAAGACCACAGCTTTATGCTGGACATCTATCGGGACAATACCCAAGTGCAGGTAATTCAGAAAGCCTCGCAGGTGGGTGCAAGCACAATGGAAATTCTCAAAGTGCTGCACACGGCTAGATACCTGGGAGTCAACCAGATTTACACCCTGCCAACAACAGATGATGTCTACAAGTTTGTGCCGAGCAAAGTCAACCAGATTATAAAAATGAACCCCTGTATTAAGCGGGGAATTAGTCCGAAAGACATCGACTCGGTAGAACAAAAGCAGCTGGGCAAATCGTTTATCTTCTTCAAAGGTACTTTTACCGAGCGAGAAGCCATTATGCTAACCAGCGATTGTAACATTCACGACGAGCTAGACAAGTCAAAAGAGGAAGTGGTGCGGGACTACACTTCCCGTATGGGCTACTCGAAAATAAGACGGCAGCACTTCTTCTCCACTCCCACCATCCCTGACTTTGGTATCAACAAGCTATTTGAACAATCAGACCAGAAACACTGGCGTTTCAACTGCCCCCACTGCTCATTCCGCCAGCATATGGACTGGGAAAAGAATGTTGATGAGAAGCGGGGTATTTATGTCTGCCAGAAGTGTAAAAAGGAGATTACCCCGCAAGAGATAAACAGATACGGCAGTTGGGAGGCACGCTACCCTGGCAGACCAATCTCAGGCTACTGGATCAGCCAGATGAACTGCCCATGGAGAACAGCAGCAGACCTAATCAAAGAGAAAGAAGACGCTGAAGATGACACCTACTTCTACAACTATATCCTGGGATTGCCTTACTTATCAGCCGAGCAGCGCATTCCAGCCAGCCTGTTCCTGCGCAACTTGACCGACAAAGAAGCCGAAGCAGCTGAAGACTACAATGTGATGGGCATCGACACAGGATCAGGCACTGGTAAGGGCAATCATGTGATTATTGGCAATAAAACAGGCATCTTCTGGATGGGCGTATTGACTGACAAAGAAGGCTCAGACCGCTGGCAACAGACAGCCGAGCTTATAAAATTTTACGACATCAGGGTAACAGTAATTGACGGACAGCCCTACACAGTCGAAGCACTAAACCTCGCAAGGCAATTCCCTTACAGGGTCTACCTCTGCTGGTTTAAAGACGATCCAAAAATGCTCGAAATTGTGCGCTTTTTTGATGAGCAAGAAGGCAAGGAAAAAGACTTGGAGGACGAAATAAAAGTGCTGGCATCCCGAACCAAAATTATCGACGAGACAATAACGGCGCTGCACAAGCACGAAATAAAGTTTGCCATGCGTCCAGACAGCCCAACCTTCAAGTTGTTAATCGACCACGCTCAGACAATGTATGCCAGGTCAGTTACCGACAAGCTGGGACAGATAAAGAGAGAGTGGGCAAACACAGGGGCTAACGACTTTTTTCTAGCATTTATTTACTGGCATATAGCCATGAAGAAACGCAACAAGTATGAGCCAAACAAATAAAATTACAATCGATTTAACCCAGGCGGAGTTGGAGATCATACAAGACCTTCGCAAGATGTGCTATGGCAGGCTGACCATCTTCGTGCAGGATGGCAAGGCATTCCGAAAAGAAGTCACCGAATACAGGAAGCTCAACAAAGAGGGTAAGTTCAGTCCAGAGCGTGAGCAGCCAAAACCAAAGAGCGTAGAAATATAATGCAATTAAGAACCTACCCTACTCTCAAAAGCTGTAAAGAGGCTTGCTTCAGAAGCCCAGTCTACAGGACGCCAGTCAAACTCAAGAACGGACGGTGGGCAGCTATAACCTGGATCGAACAAGCGGAATACGAGCGCAGATTCAAAAAGCGCTTGACTTACAAGAAGTTCTGAGTATTCTTTGGACTGATGAAAAAAGCATTGCAATTTATTGGTGAAATAGCAGGCTACTGGCTCTGGCTGGCAATCTTCTGGGGTTTTCTAGCCATTGTGGCGCTGGGAATAAACACTGACGCAGGGCTGGCAATCCTCGCTTTGGCAACCTCAGTGATTATAGTAAAAACAGGATGGGCGATATTGAGCGGACTGGTTATAAACAGCACGAACCAGGTATAAGAAAAAGGGCGTCAAATCGGAAAATTACTGCGCTTGACATTTAAGAAAAAAGGGTTAATACTTAATGTCAGAATGGTAGGAAAAGTAGGAAAACTCCCACTATCATCGCCTCCTAAAATAGCATTATCCCCTTGTTCAAACTCTCCCCTAATTCGAAGCCCAATACCCATCATATTGGGTGATTATTTATTTAAAACTAGAAAGGAGGTGAAAAAATAAAAAAGCTATGAGGTATACGAAAAGATTGTTCGTAATCCTTCCCC
This sequence comes from Candidatus Woesebacteria bacterium, assembly GCA_013426185.1. Classification (NCBI taxonomy): domain Bacteria; phylum Candidatus Woeseibacteriota; species Candidatus Woesebacteria bacterium. The sequence continues at coordinate 473,268 of CP058602.1, forward strand.
TACTTGCCGTTGCCGTGCTTGTCGGGTATGGTCTCTCAAGGACACAGCCCGTCGGAGCGCAGCAAGACCCAAAGCAAGCTAGGATTGAGGCTTTAGAGCAGAAACTCAAGGATGTAACCGCTGAGGCGATGAAAAACGGCGAATTTACCATCAACAAGTATGGTGAGAGAGTATTCGCTGGGAAGACCGCTGAGGAAGTCCGCCGAGTCGAGAAGGAAGTATACAACGAAATACTGGAGCTTACCGCACGACCCGCTGAAGACAGAGCAAAAACTGTCGAAGCCATCACCGCATGGAACGACAGATTCCTCTACACTGTAGAAGGACAGCCTGTCCAGCACCCCGTGTATGGAGGCAGACCAGGAGCAGTTCAAGGATTCAAAAAGCTCGCAGCCGAAACCTACTACTCTGAGGATTACCTATTCACAGTTGATGTCCAAACCAACAAAGTGCTTGAGGTCTACATGAGACCGAAAGAAGTTGGTGAACCTGCAGCCTTTGAGGACATGACTCCACGCTATAACCAGGCTCAATTGGAAGCGATGGCAAGGAAACTTGTCGACGCTCAAAACTTGGGAGTGGATCTGGACTCCCTGCAGCTCGAAAGAGGTCAGAAGGTAGGGACATACTTCTTCCGCTGGACGGGAGAAAAAACCTCAGAGGGTCAAAGACCATTTATTCAAGTGGGCTTGACCCAGGGCGGACAACTGATCGGCTATACCAATGCAGGCTTTTTTGAGGGTCTATGATAAAAACTTTATCAAAAATTCTCTTCGCTTTAGCATTGGTAGCCATCGTTGGGCTGGCAGGTACAAGGGGTGCTTTGGCGTACAACGAAAGAACTATCATCTGTACTGGTGGTAATTACTTCGATAGATATGGTCCGAGCGAATACTGGTGGGAACACGGCAGTATGGGTTGGTGTAATGCGCCAGCTGACTACGATTGGTGTGAGAATAGGCAATGCGCTCACAACTCACCTTATAACCAGGTGACCCGCAGTATGTGGAAGACTTACTCAGGTTGCTCTCTGAGTAACTACGCCAGATGGAACATGGGCAACATCGCCCAGTGGAGTTACTGGTATGCTTTCATACCCAGCAACTACGCCACAACAACCAGAGCGCCTTATACGGTTACCTACAATGGAGGAAGTAGCTACTCGTTCGAGATCAACCAGAATAACTTTTACAACTATTGGGTTTCATTCCCAACAGGAGAGAATCGTTATCAGATCATGAACACCTGGCTTGACGACGATACTTGTGAATCCCCCTCAACCCAGATCGGTTTTGATGAGACCGAAATCTGTCACGAGGCAAGCCAGTGGAGCGCTTACTGTCCTGGTAACCACGCACCCTAAAGCGGAGCGGAAGGTCAGAGTCAGTCCCCCGCAAGGGGGGCTGGCTTGTTTTAGGGGAAAAGTTGGAAAAGTAGGAAAAAACTTGACTTCCTACTAGATTTGATGATAATTAGGGTACAATTAAGCTATAAGACTTATGCAAAGCACGAAAGCCAAGCCGAACCGATTAGCAGAAATAATCATAGCAGCCATCCTCCTCCTTGCTGTTAGCGCAGGTTCATATGCCTACTTCAGCTACAGGCAAAGCAGATTTGCACCCCCAGATGTAACTGCAGGTAAAGAGATAGAAGACTACTTCATCGAAAAAATGGGCATGACAGCAGAAGAAGCTAGGAAAAACGCAGAAAATGGAGTCTCCTTTTATGTCACCGAGAATACCACTCTTGACGGAATTATAGGCAATCTTTACTACTATGGCTTTGTTAAAGATGAGGCAGCCTTGAGAGAAGCACTAGCGAAAACCAAAGACATTACTCCAGGCAAAGAAGGGGCAATCGCTATCCCAACAAGCGATCCAGACAAGGAAGGCATCAACACAATTGACATTAACGCCTATTACGGGCTGAAAAAAGGCATGACCGCTTGGGAGATCGCTGACATTCTCCTTAACCAACCCACCTACCTGCAAGGCAGAACTTATAATTACCTGTTTATGCCAGGCATCCCAAAGAGAGAGCAACCGACAGAGAGAGGAGGTGAATAAGAATGAAAGGAAAGCAGATATTGATGGCAGCGACTGTAGCTCTTGCCCTCGGAGCGTTTGCTTATAACTACCAAGCGAGCAAAGCAAAAGAGAGCGCCGTTGCAGTTGCAGCTGAGGATACGCAAGCCCAGCTTATAGCCCAAACAGAGGCGAACCTAGCAAGTATCGAAGACAAAGACTCTCAGGAGTATAAAGACGCAAAGGAGCAATACTGCCTCTTAAAATCCAGACCAGCAACTGAAAGAGAGCAGGCGGTAGCCAATGTGAAAGAGTTCCTGGGCATGCCAGAGGTTGAGGTAAAATTCACCTGCGGAAGGGGTAACTATGAGTATTACGAGGCAGATAGATGGGCTTTTACCATCGACCCAGAAACTAACTACATCATTGAGAAAACCGAAGCGGAACGCAGATGGGGAGAAAACGCAGACGGCACACACTGGTTTGAAGAAGCGCCAGAGTATGACTATACTCCCCGCTACAGTGCAGAAGAAGCGGGCGAAGTCGCCGAGAAATTCATTGCTGACCATAAAAACATCTTCGGCGTCGATATCACCAGTATGACCAAAGAGTATCAGGGCATGAAGGACGGCGGAGACGGAATCACTCCAGGTAAGCTGGTGAATTACTTTTACGCCTGGAGAACGAAAGATAAAAACGGCAAAACTACGGCACTGATCAATGTAACCATCACCAGTGGCGGGCAGATAGTTGTTTACGACAATGACACCTACGACCTGGCAAAAAACTAAGACCAGATCGAACATAAAGGTCTAGCCCTAAGCAAAGGGCTAGATCAGTTGCAAATTAATTTAAAGAAGCCTATAATTCAGGTATTAATCAGGAAAATGAATGAAAGGATTACTCGAAGGTAAGCGAAAACTGATTATAATTCCTCTGATAGGGATTTTATCCCTAGCATTTCTTCCGATTGCCATAGGACTGGGAGCTGGCTGGTTCGTTTATAAAAAGGTCGGCAGCTCGAAATTAAAGTATTCCTTCTTGGCGATAATTGCTCTATTTACTTTAACCTTTGGTGGAGTGTGGATTTCAGCCATGACCTCCCCCAGCAAGCCAGAGCGAAACCAAGAGCAAACGACACAAGCCACCCCTACCCCAGAAGCGCAAACAACAGCCGTTGAGACAACCAAAGAGCCATCTCCTACCCAGGAATTGACCACTCCCACAAACATGCAGACCGCTAAAATGACCAGGGTCATTGACGGCGACACAATCGATGTTTCGTTTGACGGCAAAACAGAGAGAATCAGGATTATAGGAATTAACACACCAGAGACAGTCGACCCCAGAAAACCAGTAGAATGCTTCGGACAAGAAGCCTCAGCTAAGGCAAAAGAGTATCTTGCGGATAAAACAGTGCAGCTGGAAGCCGATCCAACTCAGGGTGAGAGAGACAAATACAATCGCCTTTTGAGGTATGTGTGGATAGACAACGGCACTGTCGATTTTGGCAAACTGATGATCGCCACAGGTTATGCCTACGAATACACCTATAATCTCCCCTATAAATATCAAGCAGAATATAAGCAGGCGCAGAAGGACGCAGAGCAAGGCAAAAAAGGACTATGGGCAGATGACGCCTGTCCCGTTGCTACCACAAAACCCACTGCAAAACCTGTTACGCAACCAACAAGCGCACCGACACAAACGACCACATCGGGAGGCGGAGCGTGCAAATACTCCTGCACCAGCCCAGACCGAGATTGCTCGGATTTCTCCTCCCACGCCGAAGCGCAAGCATTCTTTGATTGCTGCGGATTTACAGCCACCAACGATCCAATGAAACTGGACTCAGTAGGAGTTGGAGACGGCGTAGCGTGTGAATCAATTTAAAACCACTTGCATTTTTCTTTGAGACTTTGTTAGAATGAAGGCAGCAAAGTAATCCGCCTGACGAATTTATCGGGGCTTAGGTTTTTTTACTCACCAGAGTAGGAAAACCCAAGCCCCGTTTTTTATTGGAGAAAAACCTATGCCAGAAGTCAAAGAAGAAAAAGTCACACAACCAGGGCGCTACGAACCGCCAGAAGCAGACGCAAAACTTATCGAGAAGTGGCAAAAAAGGTTCAAGCGAGCTAAAGAATTCCGAGAGCCATACCAGGCAAAATGGCTGAGGCTGTATCAGTTATACCGAGCCTACCAGCACAAGGTTAACTACGCCTACAATACCCGCCTGATGCCCCCGATTGCCTTCGAAATCGTCAAAACAGTCGTGTCCAGGCTGGCAAGCGCCAAGCGCAAGACAAGAATCCTGCCAAGAGAGAAAACCGACCTTAACTCCCCAGCGCTGGATTCCTGGGATAACCTAGTCAACTACGACTTTGACATCATCGACCTGGCAAAGAAACTCCCCAGCTGGATCGAAGCCTCAACCTTATACGGCAACGGCATCGTGAAGCTGGCATGGAAAGTGCTGACCACAACTGATAACGATGGAAAGGTAACTACAATTTTTGATGACCCCAGCATGAGCCTGTGTGATCTGTGGGATATCCTCCCCGCTCCTGAAACCACCGACCTGCAGGAGGACTGTCCCTGGTTAATCCACCGCATCGTCAAACCCAAAGCCCGAATCGAAAAAGAAGAAAAAGCCAGAGGCGAAAATAGGATTTATAAAAACCTGGAGTATGTCGAAGACAAGATCGTCGAAGACTGGAAGAAAGAGCGCTACGAGATAAACGCCAAAAAGATGGCTCAGATGGGCGGGGGCGAAAAGGAAAACGCATCAGGCGAGAGCAAAATCCTCCCCGAAAAGTCCGAAGGCGAAAAGCAGGTCGAAATCTGGGAATGCTGGGACTGGGAAGACGACAAGCTCGTCGTGATTATGAACCAGGAAGTCCTCACCAGGGATGACGAGAACCCATACCTTGCGATCAACGGTGGGCGGATCTTCGTCGACCTGCCAGACATGCCTCTGCTTTGGGAATTCTGGGCGACAGGTCACATTGAACCAGTCGAAACCACTATTCTGGAGATCGCAGACCTTCGTAACCAGCGTATGGATGACATCGTTCTTATGCTTGACCCAGTAGTCAAAATCAGGAAGGAATCAGGCATAACCAAAAACGATATAGTCTTTGCGCCAGGCGCAGTCTGGGAGCTGAGGAAAATGGACGACGCCGTAATAGAAAGACCGCCTGAAATAAGCCTCATGGGAGTAAACGAAGACAAACTGATGCGAGACGAGATAAGCCGAACCCTGGCACTTGGCGAGTATATGCAGGGCATACCACAAAGCGCACAAGAGCCACTCGGCAAGGTGGCAATGCTTCTGGGGCAAAGCAACCTGCGCCTGAGCATGAATGCCCAGAACATCGGGATCGCACTCACCCAGGTAGCCAACATCCTCATCGAAATGAACCGAGAGTTTATCGATAAAGACAAGCTCTATCGAGTCGTGGGCGAGGAAGTCGACTTCAAAGAATTCAAGGCAAAGGATAAAGAGGTAAAGGTAGATGCCATCGTCACAGTTGACCCAGTCATTCCACCCGACCAAACAGCCAGAATAAACCAAATCCTAATGCTCTACGACAAGCTAATCGCCCAAGACAAACCCAACTCCAACGACGAAAATGAGGTAAAAGTCTGGCTCAAGAGAAAGAGAGAGCTGCAGAAGATGTTGCTGGAGGAGCTGGATCTCGACTCTTATATTGAGGTATTGCTGGGTGCAGAGCCAGCCGAGGCAGGCACGGAATCAACAGAGACGCCGACAGAACCCAGCGCCGTTGCCCCTGTGTCGCCCGCTGAAGGGTCTTTACCAGCAGAGACGGCTGGTAATGCCCTCCTAAACGGCATAAAGAGCCGTTTGCAGCAAATTCCCCTCCTAAATAGACTCGTAAGCTAGTAGTCAGAAAGGTAGGAAATGTTTGACTTCCTCAGATAAAGTAGGTATGCTTACACTTGCCAGCTCTTTAACAACTTAAGGAGAGTGTCAGATGAAGAAACGACTGATGGCAGCACTGCTCCTCGTAGCAGTGGCTCTAACGACTGTAGTGGGCGTCGCCTACGCAGTCACCCAACCTGTCGAGTGGGCGGACAACCCCAATAGCTGGCGATACTCGCTAGACTACATGGGGATGGGGTATGCAGAATGCGACTGGAACGATTACGGGTTCGAACTCGTCAAGACTTTCAGCGCAGACCCCGAACGCTACCGCATCTACTCCTTCAACAGCCAGGTTGCCAACGCCTTCCGCAACAAATCCGTGATGGGCTATCAACTCGAAACACCCTACGATGCCTACATCTGCACAGGCTTCACGGATACCTGGAACGCAGGCGGTCCTGGTAATGTCGAGTCTTACCTATTCGTTTGGGTTCAGTAATAAGCTACTGATTACCCAGACAATCGTGTAACATCCATCTGAGAGCTGGCAAACGAGGAGGTAGACTATTTGTCTACATCATGCCTACATTGGCACACCAAACAGACACACTGTCTACCTCCTCAACTCTCTTAAAGTTGACAAAAAGAGTTAAATTGATATACTTAGAAAAGGAGAATATGAGAGACGAAAGAAAAAGCAAAAAAACAGCATTAAAACTTCTCCTCACCATCGCCATTGTCGCAATCTTTTTTTACTATCTCTGGCAACAGGATATCGTAGGAAGCCAGGGAAAGCTCTACCCCACGAAAGAAAAAATGTGTGCCGAGTTTGCGCAGAGCTACCTGAGAACAATCCAAAAAGTCGAACCCAACTTCAACGATGAAAAATGGCAAAGAGCCGTCGACATTGAAACAGAGCTGCACAAACTTTGCACCCTTGATCTCTCCCAAGAAGCCATCAAAGGTTATAAACCCACTGCTTTGGACAAATATCGAAACCAATGATCACTTGACATTTGTTGCCAGGGTTTATTACAATGAAAATAGTTAAATAGAAGACCAAGCCTGACGAATTTATCGGGGCTAAGACTTCTAGACATACGCATTAAGCGTGTGCTTAGGAGTTTTAGCCCCTTTTTTGTTGGCAAGGAGGTGAAAAAATATGCTCGAACAGCTAAACCAATCGGTAAAAAAAGTAAATCTAGTCCCCATCCAAACTACAACCACGACCATCACAGGAAGCGGAGTCGATACTTACCTCAGTGCTAAACCAGCCTTTGATTCAGCCTTAATTCTTGCCGAGATCGGTAACCTCGGAGATCAGTCGTCCACGAAAGTGAAGATTGAAGAATCAGACGCTTCAGACTTTAGCTCTGGTGTAAGCGTCGCCAAAGGCGGAGACGAAGTGACTGTCGCAGCTGACAACAGTTATCAATTTCAAGTTGAGAGGAGCAAGCGATATTTAAGAGCGGTGGTGACGATCACAGGAGGCATATCGCCGTCAGCAGAGGTGTTTGTTGGAGGACTTTTGTGGAACGCCCAAAGACCGTTCCCAATGCTATAAACCTATGCCGAATGAAGCAAGCGCACAACCAGAAAATCAAGCGCCACAGGCGAGCTTGAAAAAAGCTCCTACTGAAGATAAGCAGGCAACCTGGGCGAAGATAGAAGCCGTGTATAACGCAGCAAAGACGGCTTATTTGACGAAGGGTGCAACTCTCGCCAATGTACTGGACAGCTTAAGCGCAACGCTGACGGACATTAAAAACGCCGAGACACAAGGAATGGGAGGCTTAGGAGCGGGACAGCCCGAAATGGAGCTGCCAGCACCGCCAGCACCAGAGGAAATGCCGACAGCTTAAAAAAGCTATGACCGACAAAAACGAGGAAAAACTAGAGAAAGGACAAGCAGTCTGGGAAATGACCCAGACAGAAGGATGGCAGATCATTAAAAGCCAGATCGAAGCAGAGATTGCGATAGAGACAAACGAACTCCTCGACTGTCCAGTCGAAGAAGTCGAAAAGCTTAGGACAGCAATCCTGGCTTATAAGCGAGTTCTAAGCATGGTAGAGACTGCTGAGAAAGAAAAAGTCGAAGCAGCCGAAGCCGTCAGAAACCAATAAAACTATGGCAGACGAAAAAGAAAATAAAAAACCTGAAGAAAAAGAGACCACAGACAATGTGGTCTTGGCTAAGTTTAAAAAAGATCAAGCCAAAGAAGACAGGCGCAAAAAGTGGCGGGTCGTAGAAGAAGCGGTCTCAGCAGCCAGGCAAGCCTACTGCGGAAGCTGGGATAACAACAAAGACGAGAAATTAGTTAGCTTTGATACCGCCCTCAAAGACTTAATTGAAGTCCTAAATAAAGTCGCTGAGGGCGAGATTAAATTAGGAGGTCTCGGAGAGAACGAGGGAGGCATTGAACTCCCCCAGTCCGCCGAAGCATAAAAACTATGCCATACGGAATCAAAGGAAAAACAAAAAAATGGGAGGAAGGGACAAAGACAGGACAAAAGCTCGACGCCCGAATTGAAAAGTGTGTCGCAGCAAAAATGGCTGACCCTGACTTTAAGTCCCAGGAAGGCAGAACCAAAAAGGAATCAGCCATCGCAGTCTGCAAGACAGCAATTACCAGATCAAAGGAATTTAGTAAGCAACTAAAGTGAGGTGATGACTTATGCCAGAAGACCCAAAAAATAAAACAGACGAACAAACAGAACTCGAAAAACTCCTAAACTCGGACGAAACCGATGAGGAGGAGGAAGGCGCTGGCGAGGAGGAAAACAAGGGTCAGGAAGGTCAGGAAAGCGAAGAAGAAGAAAACAAGGGCGGTGAGGGCGAAGGTCAGGAAGAAACTGAAGGTGGCGAAGACGAAGAAGACGAGTTCAAGGGCAAAAGCCGAGAAGAAGTCATCAAGATGCTCAAAGAGCAGCGCCAAAAAGTCGCCGAGCTTGAAAAAAGCAAGGGCGAAGGCGAAGAAGAAGACAAAGGCAAAAAAGGAGAGGAAGGTAAAGAGGAAGAAGAACCGACTGTCCCCTCAGCCGAAGAACTGCAGAAGATGACGCCCTCGGATTTTGCAAAGTGGGTTCTGGCACGCATTGACGAAGGGGTCAAAAGAACTATCGAAAGCCAGGACAAAGTAAGAAGCGCCGTCAAAAAAGAGATCGCCGACGCCAAGAAAGAGCATAACTTAGGCGATCCCGACTACAGAAAAATGGTCTTAGCAATTATCGAGGCAGCCAGTGCCAAAGGCACTGTCATACCTCTCAAAGAGGCTTGCCAGCAGGTAGACGCCTTCCTGGGCAAGCATAAAGGAAAAGGCGAAGGCGAAGAAGAATCTGAAGAATTATCAGATGAGGAAAAGAGCCGCCTCAAAAAAGCAAAGGCTCAAGTGGAGAGCGGAGCGGGCGCTCCGACTAAACCCGAAGGCTCGGATGCCGAAATGAAACGCATCCAGAAAGCCCTCGAAGGTAGCGGTCAAAGCCCTCTAGGAGGGTTAGGAATATAAACACCCCTCCTAAATTACAAAAGAAAGGGGGTGAATAAAAAAATATGCCATCAGCAACAGGAATCAGAGGAACAACTGAATTAGGAGTAACCAGGCGATATGATGTCGCCGATGTAGTGTCGTTATTGGATGTCAACAGGTATCCCCTGTTAGCGATTTTGACCAATGCAGGAAAAGACCCAGTGACTAAGCAAGGCAAAGCCATGAAGAAAGTGGAAACAACCGATCCACAGTTTAAGTGGTTTGAGGATGAATTCGGAAAGAGACAATTAACAGGGTCAGGCACAGTTGATCCAGACGGAGGCAACCTAACAGTGACAGCGCAATCTGTATACCTACAGGTTGGAGATGTAATCCTAGTAGCAGCACAGAAGTGGGTATTCCAGGTAACTGCCATTGTCGATGCTAACACAGTTACGGTGGGAGCAGAGCTGGGAGGGGCAACAGGAGCAGCAGCCTCAGCAGTAGGAGATGTCTGGCTTATCGGAAACGCCAACGAGGAAGGTGCGGGATTGAGAGACATCAAGTCCACCACGATAGCCGAACTTTACAACTACTGCCAGATCTTCAGAACACCAGTGGGCATCACGGAAACCGCCAAGAACACCAAGAGTTGGACAAAAGAAAATGATTTCGACTATCAGAGACGCAAGAAAGCCATCGAACATATGGTCGATATAGAGCGAGCTTTTATCTTCGGCAAGAGAGGAATCATCACAACAGGAACGCATCCCAAGAGGTTTACCGCTGGAATTCTAAGCAGAATTAGCACTTACGCCACAGCTAATGTGGACACGGAAGCGGAATTCGAAACATGGCTCGAAAGTCTATTCGCACACGGAAATGTGGAGAAATACCTCTTTGCAGCAGCCAGTGTAGTCTCGATGATCAATAACTGGGCAAAAGGGAAACTCCAGGTCATGCCGAAAGACAAGACCTACGGATTGAACATTGTGACCTACGAATCGCCACACGGAACGCTGCACATAATCAAGCATCCATTATTGACAGGGACGACCTATGGAAACTACGCCATTGGACTGGACATGGAGTGCTTAACATACCGCTACCTTAGCAATCGTGACACCAAACTCTTGACTAATCGTCAAGCGCCAGGCGAAGACAGCCAGGTAGATGAGTATTTAAGCGAAGTCGGACTGCAAATGGAACAAGAAAGTCGCCACGCCATCATGAGCATGGGCGCTCTCTAAAGTTAATAACCTGAAAGGATCGATATGACTAAAGCGAAAGCAACAACTAGGAAGTCACTGCACACTTTCTTACTCAGTGCAGTCGCCTGAGAAGGGGTGAGCGTAATCGCCCCTTCAACTGGCGCAGAAAGTTATTAAATAATGCCAAAAAGAAACGAGGTGACAAATGATGACTGATCAAGAAAGTAAAGCACTAAAAGACATGAGCATGTCGAAACTCTGGGCAGAAGCCAAGAGGCTCGACGTATCCAATAAAGGAAAAAAAGATGAGCTTATCGCCCGTTTGAGAGAAGCCCAAGAGGAAGGGGGTGAAAACAGTATGCCTAATAAAGATAAACTAAAAGCAACCAAGAAAACCGAACAGCCCAAAGAGGAAACATTCATCTCGAAGTATCACGAGCTAAGATTGGTAAACAAATCCGCCTACAACAAAGAGGTGAGTGGCAGAGTAATTACTGTTCCAGGGACTTCAATCCAGTTCCATGAAGGAGTCTACAGGACTAGCGATCCTGACGAGATAGCCTTCCTTGAAAGTCACCCTAACTTCGGAAACACCTTTGTCAAGATTGAAAAAAAAGACCAAAAGAAAGCGGTTGATGAAGTAATTGCCGAGCGTTACAAGGACTTAGAGGCTCGTGAGAAAGAACTCGCAGCTAGAGAGGCAGCTCTGAAAAAGAAAGAAATGGCAGCCAAAGGGCAAGAAGAAGGCGCAGAGATGCAAAAAGTGAAAACTGGCGTTAGAAGCACGGCTGACCAGCCGAAGTTTTAATAAAAGGCTAAAAAACTATGTCAACAGCAAGTCGACCAGATTTCATGAACAACGAAAAAGTCTGCACGCTGGATGTTAACAACGGCGGGGCTTGGAGCAACTACTATCCCCTCGTTGATGCCAACACTTATAAAGCGGGTGAAGGATGTTCAGTGGTCGTGCGAGCCAGACAAACCAATACAGGCTTAATTTACATCGCCAAGAATCTTTATGCCTCAAAGGTAGCGCCGTTCAGACTCAGCCCAGGGGAAGCAATCGAATTAAGGATTAAAGACCTAAGCCAAATCCTAGTCGGCGCAGAGGTCTCAGGAGACGCAGTCAACTGGATAGTTGAACTATAAAACTATGGCTAAACTAAGAACCGATAACAAACTAGAAAAAAACATTCTTACCAAGCTACAGATTTTAATCGGTAGCGATGACGGTGAAGAAGATTACGATACAACTTGGTATCCTAATGGATTTGCCAGCAATCAGATCAGTATCGGTCATGACGGCACAGGCAGCTGTGACGGCGGGTTTAGATTTCTCCGCCCCGTAATTCCCAATAACGCCAAAATCGTCAAAGCGGTAATTAGGGTGAAGTCGGCAGTCAACTCAACCAAGCGACCAGTCTTTGTAATCAAAGGACTTAAAGAGCCAAGCTCGAACACCTTTGCAGCAGGAGGTGCTGATCGCCCATCAACCAGAGTCAAAACAACGGCGACAGTAGCATGGACACCAGGAGCGGACTGGGCGATCAATACTTGGTATGACAGCCCAGACATTAAAGCAATCATTGACGAGCTTATAACCCAGCCAGAATACACAGGCAAAGCTCTGGGGCTGGTAATCGAAGACAATAGCAGTCCAAGCAACCAATATGAAAACATCTATGACTTTAATAGCGGGGCAGCAAATGCAGCCAGGTTAATTTTGACAATAGCGCCAAATATAAATTAGAAAACTAACGCCTAAAGGAGGTGAAACGGAATGCAAGAAAGCGACGCAGCATTATTAGAACAAATCATAAAATCCTTTGTCGATGAGCCAGATAAGGTGAAAGTTGAACGCACAGTCGACGAGATGGGAGTGCTTCTTTTAGTCAAACTTGACGAAAAAGACGCAGGTTTGGTGATCGGAAAGGAAGGCAGCACAATAGCAGCGCTTCGCAAGATTATGGGAGTAATTGGAATGAAGACCAATGCTAGATACAACATTAAGCTGGATGTCCCGCCTGACAAAAAAAGAGGGAGCAATAACTCCCAAAGTTAAATAACTAAAAACTATGGCAGCAACAGTTCAAATAGACGAATACAACGGAGCTGGCGAAACCAAAACCGCCAATATCACTGATACAGATATGGGGTCGGTGGATCAAGCCAACCTTGATCCCGTAGCCCACCCAATCGTGCCTGGGCAGAACTCCTACGAGAAGTGGCAGAAGTTCGAAGTGACGAACATGGGTGGCTCGTCCAAAATCCACAACCTGAAAGTTTGGAGAACAGGGGCGCTAGGAGGCGCAGCCGTCCACAAAACAAATGCCAGAGAAACAGCCTACGGAGGGGCAGCAACTTACGCTACACCAACAGCTAGCACCTCAATCGTTGCTACACAAACAATGCCTACCAGCGAACCAGCAGGTGCAAACTTAGGCATCGGCGGATCACTCACAGGAGAGCTTACTGCACCTGGCTACTCAGACTACTTAGTGCATCAGATTCAAACTGATCCAGGCGATGTGGCAGGCTCGACTAGTACGCTCAATTACCAATACGACGAAGTTGCTTAAAAACATGACTGAGCAGTTAAAAGGAATTAGCGCAATCCAATGCGCCTTCGAGCAATACAATGCGAAAAACAGAGTTCACATTTATCAGACCAAAGACAGGCAAAGCCGAGAAAGTTATTCGAGAGCGCTGGCGGTGGGTAGCGCATTATAAAGACGGCACTTCCCTCCACCAATTCGACGAGGCAACAGGTATCTTCCATCAGTTCAGAGAGATAGATCAGGCAAATATCGAATCCTTCCAGATGGTCTCAGACAAAAACCCAGAAGGAATAAACCTCCTTATTCCTCCGCAGGGCGCAGACCTAATCCACTTTTACCGCAATGTGAGACTTGCAGGGCAAAAAAACTGGATTAGACTTTACTTCTTCGGCTGGAAGGTAAAAGACAACCGAGGCAGAAGTCTGCAAAAGCTGATTTGTATTTACCCCAACGACAAGATCGCTTTAGTTGACGAAGCGGAAGGAGGTGGAATGAGGTGATTCTGGAGATCTTAATTAACACCGACGATGGTGAAGAAGATTACGATACGACCTGGTATCCCAACGGCTACGCCAGCAACCAATCGACAATAGGTCATGACGGCACAGGCAGCTGTGATGTAGGTTTGAGATTTGACAATTCAGGCATTGCCGAGGATGCCAGCATCTTAAATGCTAAGATAAGAGTAAAATGCGCTGTCAACTCAACCAAAAGACCGACACTGAAAATTAGAGGAATCCTCCAGGCAGCTCCTGCCACCTGGGATCAGGCAACCAGACCATCCACCCGACCCAAAACCATAGCAGCCGTAGACTGGGACATAGGAACAGATTGGGCAATTAACACCTGGTATGAAAGCCCCGACATTACTAGCATTATTCAGGAAATCGTCAACCAGACAGGCTTTAATGGAGATATCGCCCTAGTGATTGAAGATGATGCCAGCCCAAGCAACCAATACGAAAACATTTGGGACTACAATCAAGGGGCAACCGAATCACCAGAGTTAGTGGTAACTCTCGGCTCAACGACCAAAATCCAAAAATCCCTCACCTACTACCTCGAACCGCAGATACAAGGGGTCAATCTTCCCAAGCAACTGAAGTATGCGGTTGACGCCACCCCTTCCCCGATCCAAAAGAGCCTGACCTACCGCATCGACCTGCCAGGAGTGAGTCTCATCCAGAAGGCACTTAAATACGGCGTCCTGACTACTCCCACTCCGATCACAAAACAGCTGAAATACTGCATCGATAAAGCGCCAATCAAAATAACCAAGAGCCTGCGCTATGAGATCGTGCCACCGCCTGCGATTGAAAAACAACTCAAATACACAATTCTTACCCAGCATTTAATCGAAAAAGAGTTGCGCTACTTCATTCAGGAAGCAATTCCACCCACCGAAAAAAGCAAAAACCAAGTCTTAAAAACTTACAATGTCATTGAGCAAAACTCAGATGACGGCAGAGAAGACAGTGACGGCAACTGGAATAAGGACGGCAATGCCAGTCACATCATAACGATGGGCAACTATGGAGGTAAAACCCATACAGGAGCGTTCCGCTTCCGCCATGTCAATATTCCTAGAAACGCCACTATCTTCTTTGCTAGACTGAGACTGCGCTGTGCTTATACTGATTCCACCGCATTTACCACCAAGCTAAGAATCAAAGGTATCAAAGAAGCCGACGTACAGCCATTCAGCGCCACGAACAAACCAAGTACGAAACCAAAAACAGTCGACACAGTAGCTTGGGAAATTTATAAACAGTGGAATGTCAACGAATGGGTGCAAACTCCCAACCTGCTCCTGATAGTGCAAGAACTGGTGAGACAAAGCGACTGGAAGGCAGGCAATGCGATGGCATTCATAATCGAGGATGACGGCAGTGCTGCGGAAAACTGCAAGAGCGTCTGGGATAGTTCAAGCGGTGCTGAAGACAAAGCCGAACTGGAGATTTACTGGTTTGACAAAGAGGTTAATGTTTCCTTCTTGCAATTAAATGACCGAGACGGCGAAGAAGACTACCGAGACAAAACTCCACCCACTAACGCCTGGTATCCTGACGGCTGGGGCAATAACCGAATCACCTGTGGAGATGATGGCACTTACTCGCCAGACGCCTCACCCAATGACGCAGGCTTTATCTTCAGTCCGATTTTAATTCCCAAAAAAGCACAAATCGTCTCCGCTCGCCTGCTGGTGACCAGCGACAACCAGAATAACGCTATGACCAACTGGATTATAAGGGGCTTCGCAGAAGACAATGCTGCGCCCTTTGCCAGTGATGGATCAAACAGACCATCAACCAGAATGAAAACCCAAGCCTGGGTGCAATGGACACTGGGTGTAGCAGAAGGAGGAATACTGACAGGTATTCACTGGACTGCTCAGAGCGTCTACGAGTCGCCAGAGCTGAAAGAAATCGTCCAGGAGATAGTGGATCGAGCAGGCTGGATTGGAGACGCAAGCCAGAAGCTGGGACTAGTAATCGAAAGCGAACACAGCGCTATCGGCAATGCGAAGTATATCGTCGACTACAGCAAGGGCGGAGCGGGACAATGGGCAGCACAACTTATTATCGCCTGGCAACAAAAGAGAAGAACGACAACAATCACGAAGGATTTAGCAGCCTATGATAAAGCCAACTATCCCGAATTTATCATTGTCCATCACAGCGCCACACCCAGAGATTCAACTAAGTTCATAACCATCAAAAACGCACATATAAGCTATGGCTGGGGCGACATCGGCTACCATAAATGGGTTAGCGGTTTACTCGATGGAGATGGTATACTAATACAAGGAAGACCAGAGAACTGGATCGGAGCGCACACCAACAGCAACAAGCAAAACTACCGATCTATTGGGGTATGTGTATGCGGAGACTTCCACTCGACAGCAGGAAATGAAATCCCGACAGCAGCCCAGTTAGCCACACTACAGCAACTCCTCGACACGATCAGAAAGCAGCGAAATACTCCCAAAGAACGAGTATTGGGTCACACCGAAGTGCCTGGGGCAGCCACCAACTGCCCTGGCGATAACCTGTTGCCTTATATCCAGAATTATAGGCTTACAGGAAGTTTAACCTGAGAGGAGGTGAAAATATGCAATTTCAAGAATTCGAACAAGACCTGGACGCCAGAATAGCAGCCAGCAAAGTGACTGGCTTCTGGAAGCCAGAAGACAAACAGCGCTGGATCAACAAATCGGTGGTAAGAGCCTGCAACTTTGCTCCCTGGAAGTTCCTAAGCAAGCACGCCACCCAGCTTATAGAACTGGACGCTGGCGAAATAAAAGAAAACTACTTCCTCCCCTTTGACTATAAGCCAGGTGGAATGATTCTGATTAAAGTCTACGACCCCGTGAGCGGGAAAAGCCTGAAGCATTACAAAACCGACATCGACAGCTATCACGCCAAAGCCTACAAATACACCAGAGTCTACACTATCGTGGGAGATGAGTACTTCCTAAACCTGCGAGAGCTAGCGTCTAACTCGTCACTAGCAGCCTCCGATTATGAGGGTAAGATTATCGATCTTTTTTACAGGAGACGCCCAGTGAAGATGGTCGAGCCGACTGACGAGCCAATCACGCCAGAGGAAATGGACGAGCCAATCTTAAAGTTTGCACTAGCGATTTGCCTTTCAAAGACACCAGGTAGAACAACCGACTCGGTCAAGGAAATTCAAGAAGCCAACAGCCTACTCCAGCAGCTCAAAGACAGAGAGGAGGAAGAACCGCAGAGCGTGTTTAAAGGACAGGCAACGAGCATGCGCTGGCAAAGGTAACCCCGCCAGATCGATTGTGCGGGGCTTTGGAAGGCAAGGTGGGCTGGTAACAGCTTGAAATTGCATAAAAATATGGCACTAAACGCATACAGAATACAGGGTTTCAGAGGAGGGATCGCCGATGATCCCTATGCAGGAGTGCGCCAAGCATTCCGCTTCGGCTATGGGCTAAACATAAGAGGAGAAGAAAACACCCTAAAATGCAACCAGGCGCTCAAAGTCGACGCAGGCAATGCCGTCATAGTCGACTTGATTTTATTCTTCGTCCCCGCCTCGAATGGGCAGCTTTACGGTTTTGGTGACACAGGAAAGATTTATAGGAAAGCCACTCCTACATCAGCGTGGGAATTAGTCTATACAGACGCCAACGGCAAGATTATGGGAGCTGCCGAATACACCAATAACAACGGCTCAGGCAGCTATGTCCCCTACCTTTACTGGATGACCGAAACCAAAGTATCAAGAATCCTACTGAGCAAAGCAGACCTAAATAACTGGGCAGCTGATGTTGAACACAACTGGCAAACCCTAAACGGCGACCCCAGCTGGCACACGGCGGTAGAAGCGCTAGGGGTTTTACTCATCTGTGATGCCCAGAACCTGGCAATGGTCGACTACGAGGGAGCATTTAACCTGGAAGCCCTGGATGTTCCTAAGGGTCACCGCCACAAAGCGCTGTTGAGCCAAGACCAGTTGGTGCTTATCGGCAGCCACAAAGGAGATAAAGTTGAACAAGGATGGCTCTGGACTTGGGATAAAATCCAGCCCTCCTGGATTCAAAGAAGGATGGTGGCAGAGAAAGGCGTTAACGCCATGCTCCAGGGCGAGTTCCTCACTATCCAAGCTGGAATCAAAGGCTCGCTTTACTTCTGGGACACAGCAACGCTGATGCGGATTAAAAAATTCCCAGGAACATACGGCTGGGTTAACCCAGGAGCAGTAGTCAACTACGGCGGACTTCCCCTCTACGGCTTAAACGGATCAGAAAAATGCGGAGTTTACTCTTACGGCAGGCTAAACAAAAATGACCCCTACGCCCTGAACTTGGAGTATGTTCCATCACACGGCAAGTTTAGCAATGTTGAGATCGGCGCATTGACAGTCTACGGCGACCTGCTCCACCTCTCCTGGAAGGACGGAGCATCCTTCGGTGTCGACATTATCGATGAAAGCAACAAAGCCGAAGCAAGATACGAAGGATTGGTGTGGGACGGCGGAGAGAGCTTCACCCAAAAAGGATTCCGCTACATCAAGCTGGTCACCAAACCCCTGCCAGCCAACTGCAGCATCGAAGTCTTTTACAAGGTCAATCAAGAAGCGACTTGGCAAAAAGCCACGATGCATGATGGTGCAGAGCTGTTCGATAAAGTAGGACAAACAAAGGCAATATTTACCATCGAGACAGGTGGAAATGAAAACAATCCCAATGAAGGTGAAGAATACGAACTGGCAATGAACCTCCATCCGTCGGGCAACAACACACCAGAAGTAGTCTCGGTAACAACTTATTTTGAGCCATTAGGCATCTTATAAAACTATGACAAAATTAAGCGACGAAATCAAAAAAGTCTACGAAAACGAGGAAGTGCAAGATCAGCCATTCCCCGAAGTGCCAGCACACACCCATAACGGCGTGGACTCCCAGCCGTTAGCACCGCAGTCTGTGGGAAGCACACAACTTAAAGAAAACGCTGTAAGCGCTGGCAATCTTATGGATTTGTCGGTAACCGAGGAAAAACTGGCAGCAGCAGCAGTAGCCACCAGCAAGATTAAAGACGACGCCGTCACAGCAGCCAAAGTCTATAAAGCAGGATCGGTTATCACCCTCTCAGCCCAGATTGCCGAAGCGGTCATTATCACCGCCCATATCCAAGACCTGGCAGTGAAATGGGCAAAAATCGGTAATCTGGAAGTCGGCAACAGCAAAATCATGGATGCAGCCATAAGTAGAGGGAAAATCCAAGACCTAGCAGTGGATAACGCCAAGATCGAGAACGAAACCATCACCAACAGCAAAATCGGGCTTTTACAGGTCGGCAATTCCAGGATTATGGATGCAGCCATAAGTACAGCTAAAATCCAGGATTTAGCAGTGGGATGGGCAGAGCTAGCAAATATGTCAGTGGGTAATTCAAAAATCATGAATGCAGCTATCTCGACAGCTAAAATCCAAGACGCAGCCATCACCGACGCAGAAATCGGCTGGCTAAATGCAGGCAAAATAACTGCAGGCACGATGTCCGCTGACAGGGTTTGGGGAGGAGCGCTTTATAGCGATTATGTGCATATCCGCATGTGCGGTCAGGAAGCCTTAAATGTAGCAGGCAATATCAACAAAACAGGCTGGAGCAACTTTGTCATTCCCCATCCGTTGCAAAAAGGAAAACTGCTTGTTTACACAGCGCCAGAAGCAGCCGAAGTCCTACTCATCCACCGAGGATCAGATAAATTAATCAACGGCGAAAGAGTCGTTACCTTCCCCGCCCATTTCCAAGCAGTAAGCGATCCCAGGAAGGTAACCGCCTATGTGACTGCCAGAGATGACTGCAACGGCTTATTTGTTAAAGAACTAGACAAAGCGCATATGTTAGTCAAAGAGTGCGCTGGAGGTAGCTCAAACGCAGCCTTTGACTTTTTTGTCTTTACGATTCGAGAGGGGGCTTTTGACAAGGAGTTCGAGCCAGACGGAGAACTTCTCCTGCAAAGAGATGGTGAAAGTAACGAATCTTTCAGGGAAAGATTTCGAGAATACAGGATAAAACAAATTAAAAAGCAGGGTGGAGATATCGAAAAGAAGATCGCCGAGTTTAATAAAGCATGGCAAACTACGCCTGCAGTTATAAATGAGCAGTATGTTCAACCGAAATAAAAAATTAGACAAAGCAGACCTTGATGAACTCAGGGAAAAAGCAAAGCTGATCAAACAGCACATTGCTATAGCCCAGGCACTCGATATGCAAAAAAATACCTGGCTGGTAAGCCTATTTAGCAAATACGGCTTAGACGGCAATAAGGAGTGGAGCTTTGACTTAAAAACAGGGGAAATAACTGAAGTTAATCAAAAGAAAGGAGGTGAAAAATAACATGGCAGACAAGCAATACGGCGGATGGTATTGGCAGCCAGAGTTAAACAAAGCCCTCAGAGGGTGGGGAACTGACCCATCGGGTAAAGATATTTACACTGAAGGTGAAGAGCCAGCCAAGCAGCAATCGATAACAGCGTTAACAACTGGACTGGGAAGTTTAAGCAACATAACGAATTTATTCGGTTATGACCTGCCAACACTGCAAACAAACTTCCAGGACACCTACAGCAAACTGCAGAGTGCAGAATCGGAGCTACAAGGCTACCAGACTAGGCGCTACGAGGAGGAATACAGCAAAGCAGGACTTGAAGGAGTCAAAAGCGAAATTGATGCCTTAGATGCCAAGATCGCAGCCGAGAAGCAAGCCAGAGACGAATCTATAAGCAAGGTAAGAAAAAACCCAGGATACAGCGCAGCCACAATAACAGGAGAAACAGCCGAAATCCAGAGACTGGCAAATGCCACTATCAATAATTTAATCGATGAGAGAAATACAAAAGCAAGCACATACAATGCCAAGCTGGGAGAAATAACCAACAAGGTGGCTATGGAGACAAAGGACAAAGAGGCAGCAGTCAATAGCATGCGATACAACCTGCAATTCCTAGGAGGGTTGCTGCAGACCTACCAACAGGCAAGGTCGCAAGAGTTAGCAGCTCAGACAGAATCAGAGCGCTGGGAGAAAGAGTTCGAACTGAAACTATACGAAGCGCAGACAGGCAGAATGAGAGCCTCTTCATCAGGCGGAGGAGCAAATATGCAGCAGGTCAAGGATGCCTGGGGCAATGTGATCGGATATTTTGACCCAACAACAGGAAAAACAGTCTACTACGAGCAAGCAGGAGGTGGAGCAGCAGCACCGCAAATAGTCCCCTCAGCAGGATTAAACATGAAGATAAGAAACGCATGGAAGCAAGGATACACGCCAGATCAACTTAAAAGCGCTTATCAAGGAGCAATAACGGATAAAGGAGAGAGTGTGGCAGACATCATTGACGAAGAATGGCGGATTAAAACAGCACCAGGAATCGGTGGCTTCTTAGGCAGGTTGTTCAGGTTGGGGGTTTAATTAACCAAGCCGATCTTAATGCCATGAAGCCCATCGCAAGAAGGGACTAAATACTATGCCGACATTTTGGGAAACGCTAAAAACAAACATATTAAACCCTCTTGAAAAGGGTGTCTCTTCCGTTGGGCAAACTCTGGGCGATATTTTCAAACCAGTCGGGCAAACAGCCATTGATCTTTTCAAGCCAATAGCAGCTCTCAAACCAGAGCAATCGGAATTTGGCATTAAAACAGAGCAGGGCGAATATAAACCATACACGAATATCTATCTTGAAGCAGCAGCTCAGACTATTGGACTAGGCGCAAGAAAGACTGACTTTTGGGAGCGCCTCCCCCACGCCTACTACGGCACAGTCTTGGGCTTTGGAGCGGGGCTGGCAAAAGCCTTCACCTTCGGCTGGTGGAATCCAGAGCTTAAATTCGAACATGACGCAGCCCAAATGGGAGCAAATCTCGGCAAAGTTGAAGGCGACATTATAGGGACTATAGGAACATTCCTCGTGGGCGGAGAAATCGTTCAAGGAGCAGCCAGGAGCATTCCTGTAGTTGCTAGATTTGCCAAAATTGCACCCAAAACTTACTCACTACTGACAAACGGACTAACATTCGCAGGACTAGGTCAACTCCAAAAAGACGAATTCTATAAGGACGCTACCCAGCGTGCCACAGACTTTGGAGCTGATTTTGCCCTGGGAGGGGTATTCTCAATAGCGGGCATGAAGCCCAGTTATTTCAAATCGACAGGAATTATCGCTCCAGCAGCTTATGTCACCTCGCTTATAAAGGGAGACACTCCAGAGGACGCCTTAAAAAACACAGTCGCTGTCATCGGATTACACTCGGTTAACTATGCCGTCGCCAAAGTCTTCCCTAGCCAAGCCGAGCGAATCAGGCGCAATATGGAAAAAGCAGCCGAGAACGAACTGCGCACCACCCAAAAAGAAGCCAGGGCATTTCTGGGAGTGACGGAAAAATCGACGCCAGAACAAATAAAATCCGCCTGGAAACAAAAGGTTATTGAAATAACCAAGAAGTTTCCAGCTCAGGCATACCAGACGCCACAACAGGCTGCCCGATTTAACCAAGAGTGGAACACTGCTAACAGAGCCTATGAGTTCCTGGCAAAAGTTCAGAACCCTACAGGCTACACAGGCAAAACTTTCAGCCAGGAATTCGAGGACTTATTTAGAGAGCTGTGGATCAATGTCCCAGACAAGAGAGCGCTAGTGGTAAGCGCCGTCAGAAACATGCCAGCAGGACTCTCAATCCGCCCCACCCTAACTAACGAGCAGAGAGCCGAAATTATAAAAGGGCTTGGCGGAGAAAATGTAAGAACCAAGTTCGGACTGCCAGCAGGCAAGCTCTCAAACTCTGATCTTATAACCCTAGCAAAAGAGCAAAACATAAAGGTGACGCCATCCAAAGGCACTCCAGAACAGGCAATCGCTGAAGCAGCCAAAACTCCCCCACCATCCAAACCAAAAGTTGAAAGAACCGAAATCTGGAATGTGCCAGGGGATCTCATGCCAGCAAGAGGCAAGCCAACCTGGAAGCACAGCAAGATGCTCTGGAACACCATGCGCAATCAATACGGCATGACCAATGTCTGGGGAAAAGATATCACCACTAACAAGGGGGCGGTTTCCTGGATTATAGACACCCTCGAAAATGGACTGGCAAGCAAAAAAGACTTGCTGACTGAAGCCAGAAAAACCAAAGGGGTGCGCATGGACAGCCATCAATACAAGAAGCTCTACGCCATGTTTAAGTCTAGAAACTACGACATCGAAGGCTACAAAAAAGTGATGGCAACTTTAAAAGGAATTAAACCTGCAGTGGTTGAAAAAACGATAGAGCCAACACCTAAGGGAATGTTGGAGGAACTGGGCAACTATACCAAAGAGGCAGAAGTTATTGTCAGAGAGCCAAAAATTGAACCCAAAACTAAAATAAAACCGATAGAAGAAGTGGTCACTCTTTATCATGGCACAACACCTGAAAATGCAGCCATAATTCGAAAAACAGGCTTCGAACTGAAACCGCCAGTGCATGGACGGCAAGTTATCGGAGAAGGGGTCTACCTTACTCCAACCAAGGAGGAAGCAGCCACCTTCGGTAAAGAAATAATCGAGGCGACACTTAAACCAGGAGTTAAAATCCTGCACCTAAATAACCCAGGTGAATACTATCAGCTCTGGCAAAAAGTGGCAAAAGAAGCAGGAGCATTCGGGGCAAAAGAAGTAAACATGGACAAAGCCATAAGCGACTGGCTGAAAGTGAGAGGCTACGGCGGGATCGAGGTCAAAGGCTTCGGAACAAAAGGTGAAACCTATATCTCGATATTCGATCCAAAAAACATCGAGGTTAAAACAACTAAAGCACCAGTTGCAGCATCCGCCAAAAAAACGAAGGCTGAACCAAAAGTATTAGGTAAAGTGACTCCCCAGATCGAGCAGCTGCAGAAGAAGAAAGACGCTCTTGAAAAATTGCACTACGCCAACCCAGGCGATCAAAAGATCGTCAACGCAATAAAGAAAATCGATAACCAGATAGCCCAGCAATTCAGCACCCAGGAGCAGAAGGCAGCCAAAGCCGAGCAAATCAGGCTTAAATACCGACCCGAAGAAAAGGAACTCCTGGATGCAGAGCGAGTCCCAAGTGTCGGTGAAATCCTAAAAAGCAAAAAATTCAAAGACAGAATCGCTGGCAAGGTAAAGGCATCAAAAGAAATGCGTGCTGACGAACTAACAACCACCCCATCAAGAAACCCGCCACGACCACCGAAAGAAGAACCTCTCAGTCAAGCGCCTCCTCCGCCAGAAGGAAGCGGGTTGGAGGCAATCGACAAGATGGTCGGTAAGATCGGCGCACCACAAAAGATGACAGAGTGGTTCAAAGGTCTCAAACCGAAATTCAGTCGCAACTTTACAGACAGATTTGCAGCAATGAAGACTTTCGAGGAAAACCTGAGTAAAGCAGCAGGTAAACCGATAGACATCAACTCCAGCCCCTATGTAGGAATGCGGTTGTATGCGGGCAGATTTGGCACAATAGAGGCAGCTTTCCGAAATCTGCAAAAGATAGTGACGCCAGTGAGGAAATTCCGACCAGACTTCACCCGCTATGTGCTGGCGCAGCGTGCCATTGAAAGAGCCGATAGAGGCTTTGACAACCCAGCAGGCGTGACTAAAGATCAGGCAGAGCAAGCACTGGTAGAGTTAAAACCCAAAGTTGGAGATAAAGTATTCAAGCAGTTCGAACAGGTAGGACAAGCGATCCAAAACTGGTCGATCAGAGAAATCCTAGAGCCGATGCGAGATACAGGACTTATAAGCAAAAAAGCCTTCAATGCCATAGTCGAAAAAAACAAGAACTGGATGCCATTCCATGTCCTCGACTACCTACCCGATGTGCATCAGGCAGACAAAATGCAGTCAGGCAGCGAAACCTTCTCAGTCAGTAAACAAGGAGTAATTAAAGGATTAAAAGGCACAGAAAAACAAATCCGTGACCCCTTCGAGTCGATAGTAGATAATTTAAGTAAAGCGGTGAGTTTGATCAAAAGAAACGAGGTAGCCCGTAAATTCATCGACCTGCGAAACAAATATCCAGAAGCCAAAGAAACCATCAAATACCTACATGGAGATGCCAAAGCACCAAGAGACTACGACACCATCAGTGTATTTATAAACGGCAAGTCGACCCGCTGGGCAGTACCAAAAGACTTAAGCGAGGCAATGCACGGCATGAATCCAGTCGAGGCAGGCGTCCTGGGCAAGTTGGCATTAGCATCAACCAAAGCATTCAAATCAGGCGTAACCACTTTATATATCCCATTCACCCTGACCAACGCTATCAGGGACTACCAAACAGCAACGATAGTCAATAAGTGGGGCTTTAATCCAGCCAACTGGCTGTCAGGATTCAAAGACGGCATAAAAGGAGCGTTTAAATGGGAGTCGAAAGCCTACACCGACTTTATGAAGAACCAGGGAGGTTACGGAGGCTACATCAGTAACGCCAGGCAGCTATCGATAGCATCAAAGGAATTGTTCACACCAACTTGGTGGATAAAAACCAAAGCAGTTATCAATCCGTTTAATTTAATCAGTAACTTTGCCGAGGCAGTAGAACTCGCACCCCGTCTGGGTATTTATAAAAAGGGTGTTAAAAAACCAGGAGTAACCGAGCTGGAAGCTGCCTTTGAAGCTAGAAACGCTACAGTCGATTTCGCAAAAGCAGGTAAAGAGATGCGGATTATAAACCAGTGGATTCCCTTTGTGAACGCCAGATGGCAAGGATTACTCCGAGTCAAAGACGCCTTTAAAGAGCATCCGTTCAAGTCAGCAATAAAAGCGATGGCGCTTATCGTTGCCCCAGGAGTAGCAACCTATTTTTACAATATCCTCAACCACGAAGAGCTGTGGGATGATATTCCGCAATGGGCAAAAGACCAATACTTTATCATCATTCTCGGATCGGAAATTAACGAAGAAGGCAAAACAGTTCCAAAGGTGCTGCAAATTCCTAAAGGCGACATGGGGCAGATTTTTTACAACCCCATCGAATACGCCTTCGAGTATGTGAGAAAGCAAGAACCAGCCAACCTTCTGAAACTGGCAGTCGAGTGGACAAGCCAGCTTTCACCGATTCCTTTCAGTAGGGATGGCGAACTATCAGGCAGTGCATTCCTAGCAGGAGCGTTGCCCCCAGCTCTAAAAACTCTTGTTGAAGAAGTCACTAACATGAATATGTTCACAGGCTTCCCGATAATTCCCAGGAAACTGGAGAAAGTAGCACCAACAGAGCAATACAACGAAAAAACACCAGAGCTGATGGTGATGCTGGGTCGATCCCTCGGCTGGAGTCCAATGCGAATAGCGCATGTGTTAAGCGGTCTGTTTGGCTCAAGTAGCCGTTATGTCTACAACCCGACCGACCTGTTTGGAGCATCGGTTGAAAGATTTATAAGAACCCAGGGAGGAGCAAAGGAACGGGAAGCATGGAAGGTAAAAGACGATGCCGAGATTGGCTATAACACCACCCGACTGTTTGTTCAGCAAGCCCTGCAAGCAGGCGATCTGCAGAAAGCACAAAGCCTGGCTACCGAGTGGAACGCCAAAGCCCAGCAATTCATTCCCCTGATCGTGCCGTATTTATATGCCGATGATCCCAAAGAAGCGGTGAGCTTCCAAAAAAGCATCATGTTTGACCAATCAGACCTGCAACGGCTATTAAAACTTAATGCCCCGCAAACCAAACCAGGAACAGCCGTAAAGCCACCTGTGGGGGCTGTGAGCGCACCAAAGACGCAAAACGACCCATTAGGGCTATTCGGAGGCGCAAGCGCAGCAACACCCACACCACAGCCAACAATGGGGCAAATATTCCCGACAGGGGGCGGGGCAACAAACCAAAATGATCCGTTGGGATTGTTTAAATAAAAATCTATGAAAAAACTAACCTTACCGACAACATTCAATCAGAACGACCCCAGGTGGAAAAACAGCCCACTGGGAACAAAAGGGACAATCGGGCAATACGGCTGCCTAATGTGTGACGGAACGATGGTAGTTAACTACTACGGCTTTCGAGAAACACCGCTGACCATGAACGAAAAGCTGACTCAAAACGGAGGATATGATAAAGGCAACCTGCTGATATGGAGCGCAATCCCCAGGCTGTTTGCGGGACTAAAATACTCAGGAAAGTGGTCGAATGACAATCCGCTCACCCAGGCGCAGATGGATCAAATTCGAAGTGCAATTGATAAAGGATATCCAGTATTTCTACAGATCGATACCATCCCCTCAACCAGTGGCTTAGATGAGCATTGGATACTGGCAATCGGCTATGACGGTGACGACTTTATAGTACAAGACCCTTGGGACGGAGCAGAAAAAAGGATAACAAGCTGGGGTATAACCCCACAAAAATTGATCTATTCTTGGTGCTGGTATGAGGGAAAACCATCAGAAACAGATGTAGCGGAAGGCTGCCTCGTGCCAAATACTCCAGAATGGCGGGAAAAATACGAGCAAATAGTTGGATCAGCCACGAAATGGGCGGAGGCACTAAAAGTTCTAGAGATCGCCGACGACCCCAACACTACCCCTGTCGACAAAATTAAGAGTGTTATTGCAGGGTATAAATCAAGGGAAACTGACCTGGGAAACAAGCTCAGAGACAAGCAAAAAGAGCTGGATGTGGCAAACCAGGAGATAAAGAACCGCTCCGAACAAGTTAGCAGACTCGAAAAGTTAGTGACAGACAAGGAAAAGTATTATAAAGACCTGCTTAATGCGCTTAAATCGGACATTAAAAATCTGCCAAAAATCGTGGAGGAAGCCCAGGGTCGTATAGGGGTGCTGGAGGGGCAGCTAGATGAGGCTAATAAAGCCAAAGGCAGAGCGCTAAATGAGGCAGCAGAGTACAAAAGCGAACTTGAAGCCTGCCAGAAAGGTCAACTCCCAGAGCCAGCCAAGAATTTAATAACCAAAGCAGCGAACTTTTTACTCAACCTAGTAATAGGCATTTTCAAAAAAGGAGGTGAGAAAACATGATAGCAGTTAGCCAAAAATACCAGTTAACCTGGAACGACATGGAAAAAGTAGGTAAAGGACTTCTAATCGCATTAGCGGGCGCAGCCTTAACATACCTGACGGAGCAAATCCCCAACATTGATCTAGGAGAATGGACACCGATAGTGGTAGCAATCTGGTCGGTAATTGTAAACGCAGCTAGAAAATGGCTGTCGGAGACAAGATACATTGAACAGTGAAAACACTATGGCAAAATCAAAAGCAACAACTAGCATGGATATAATCGAAAGAGTTGCCAAACTTGAGGAGCGGGTGGATAGTGGCTTTGGTTACATCAAAGAGGAACTAAAAGAAATTAAGAATAATCACCTACACACCCTCCAAGCCGATGTGAGCGACCTTAAAATTAAGGTTAATACGCTGATGGTCAAAATGGGAATAATTGTGGCGGTGGTGACAATTGTGATCGACATCGCCATTCGATTAATCTTCAGATAAAAGAAGACTACTTCTCCTTCTCACCAAACCTCTCGCTGTTTTTTAGTAATCGATTCAGGGCTTTATTTAAATCCTGGACGGTCTCAACCTTCAAGATATGAAACGAGGAAGAATGAACATTCCCCACAAACACTAAAGTATCCCCCTCATTAAGCTCAAGGTCTTTTCTCATTTTGGCGGGGATCACAACCTGACCCTTCGCACCTAGAGTGGATGTGCCGTAAATGGCAGCGTTTTTTTTGATAGCCATAAAATCTGGGATTTTTTTCATCCTGCCTAACTGCGGGCAGGAAACAGTCTCCTTGATAGAGAATTATACACTAGCGCACAAAAGAAAGCGAACATCTCATCTACTCCCCACCAGAGATTATTAAGTGCTGTCGAGGTGTTGTTTGATAAAATCCAGAAGAAGCTCGAAGCCTTCAGCGTGATTTGTCTGAACCTTTTTCAAAATCTCTTTGCACTTCGCAACATACTCCACTGAGGTTTTATAGGTCTCGGAGTCCTCGCCGAACTGCTTACGCCTGCGCTCCTTAACCTCATCGAGCCAGTTATACAGCTCTTCCACAGTCGACTCAAACTCGTCCGAGAGAACATAGGCACGAGCAATAATTTCCTTTGCTTTAACCATATTACGAGGGATCGCCATATTTCCAATTATACAATCAAACTTTACTTCTTAAGAGAAATATTGAAGGAAAAGCCGTCGTTCCGCTCGGTTAGAGTGTAATCAAAACGCTCGTCACCATGCAATCTGAAAGACTTAATCTCCTCTTTGACACTCTCGATAATAGCATGCGGGTCTTGGGACTTGCGAATAAGCGGGTGCTTAAGCATCGCCTGGCGGAGATCGTCGGTGACCATGTGAGTATAGATCATGGTAGTATCAACCTTGCGGTGACCAACAATCCGCTGGACTTTTGAGATAGCCACATCCTGACGCAAGAGTTCGGTTATAAAACTATGGCGAAAACTATGGGCGTGAAAGCGCCGATCGACATGAAGCCCAGCTCGTTTGGCACGCTCTCGAATAGTCTTATTAACCATAGACTCGCCGATGCGTGAATTAGGGCGGGTGCGGGCAAAATGCATAGTTATAAACATCGGCGAAGAAGGTGGAATCTCACCCCTGTTTTTAATCCACTCCCGCAATTTCTCAATCATATCAGGAGGAATAGGCACGATGCGCTGCTCATCAGTTTTAGTCTCACGGATAATAAACTCATTCGTGCCAAAGTTAAAATCGCCCACATTTAGGGCGATTACTTCTCCAACACGGCAACCAGTCTTGGCAAGGAACTCCAGGAGCAAACCCCACATGTAGTCGCATTTAATATACTTGGGATGCAAATCCCGCTCGTAGTTATTTTTATGAGGGGGCGGATTGATGATTTTCTCAATCTCTTCCAACGAAAGGGTCTGGTATAAAACGATTTTCTTCTTGGGACGAAGCTGGTTCAGGTTAGAAGTGCAATCCTCTAAAGGCAAATGCTTCTCGGCAATAAGGAAGCGGATGAATGAGTTGAGGGAAGTGATTAGGACATGGATATAGTTAGGAGACAAATCGCTTCTTTTATACTCCCGCAGGAGCAGTCGTATATTTTCAAACGAGAACTCCCGACCACCCAGGTCACGAAAGAAGCGCTCTAGCCACTGCCTCCGCACTTTGCATGTATGATCGGTGAGGTCTCGGTCATAGCGAATAAAATCAATGTATTCCGAGAGGTATTTTTGATAGCTCATGGTTCAATTATAAGGGGCAGGTTTCCAACTTCTCCAACATTTCCAACTAAAATTATAACGACTTTAGGCAGGGGGCAAAAAAGGGCTTGACTTTTACTTAGAAATGTGTTTCACTGGTATTTAGCACTGGGAAAAGTCCAGGGACTTTAAGAAGAAAAGAAGCTAACTTACCTCCGAGAACTCCGATAACTCATCCAAAAAAAGAACCCCTCGATGCGCTAAAGATACCTCACCAGGCGTTAGGTTAGATCCTCCACCAATCAAGCCAATTCTACTTGTAGTGTGATGCGGACTACGAAAAGGCCTTGTTGTGATTATTGAATCTCCAGTTGATAAATTACCAGTTACAGAATAAATTTTAGTTACCTCAAGAGCTTCTTCCTCAGTTAAAGTAGGCAAAATCCCGGGCAAGGCTCGAGCTAGCATAGTCTTTCCCGAGCCAGGAGTTCCTCGCATAAAAATATTGTGCGCACCAGCTGCCGCTATTTCCATAGCTCTTTTTGCCTGTTCCTGGCCAATAATTTCAGCAAAATCAAATTCAGCTTGGGCAACCTTAAGTAAAGAAGAAAGATCAACTTTTGGCGCAGGTTCTATTTCCAAAGATCCCCTAAAAAACCTCACCAAAGAAAGTAAGGATTCAACAGGATAGACTTTGATATCAGAGACAATTGAAGCTTCCTCCTGATTAATCTTGGGAACAAAAACTCTTTTAATCTTTTTTTCTCGAGCAAGATAACTAACAGGTAAAATCCCATTGGTATGGCGCAAACTGCCATCAAGAGATAGTTCACCAAAAAATAAAGAATCAGAGGTATCAGCTGAAATTTGTCCTGAAGCAATCAAAATTCCAAGAGCAATAGGCAGATCGTAAGCAGGGCCAACTTTGGGAAGATCAGCTGGCGCCAAATTAACCGTAATTCTTCCTTCTGGAAATTTAGCTCCCGAATTCTTTAAAGCTGACCTAACTCTTTCTTTTGACTCCTCAACCGCCTTATCAGGAAGGCCCACAATATTAAACGCCGGTAAACCTTCCTCAGGCACATCTACCTCCACCTCAACCAAACGACCTTCAAGCCCTAAAGTGGCGCCTGAAATAATCTTGGCAAGCATATCTATTTCTTATTCAATTTGTCGTACCACTCATTTAAGATCCTTGACACCAAGTCTTTTGCCCCCAAACCAAAAGACAAACCCACAGCCAAGACAAAAGTATAAGTTAAACCTTGTAAAAAGGTGCTAATTAAAGTTTGGGCGATTTTCAACTGGTCAAGCGCCGCAAAAAAGGCTATCAGTAAAATCAACCATCTGGCAAGAACAGAAAGCGGCTTGGCAATATTTTTGTCAATGGAAAGAACTGCCCCCTTCACTAACTTCTCTACTAGATTGGCTACTAAATAGCCAAGAACCAAAACAAAAATAGCAGCCGCAATACTTGGCAGATAACCTAAGATAGAAAACAAAACCTGCGAGACGCTACTTAAACCCAAAATATCAAGCGCGGAAAGAAAAAATATTAAAACAACCAACCATCTTAAGACTATAGCCACCAAATCTACCAAGCTAAGATTAATCTCGGCTTTTTTAAGGACTTTCTCCGCCCCAATAGTTTTTGAAAGGTTTTCTACTCTCGCCAATCTGAGAAGCTTGACTATCAAAACCTGAATCCAAGAACCAAGAGCCAAGCCGATAGCAAAAACAACAATTGCCCAAAAGAGCTTTAAGGATGCGTCAAAGACCAAAGGCCAAACTCCTATTGTAGAACCAGCAAAGACATTGCTTAAATATCCTAAACCTTGCATTATTTTCACCCCCTTTCTCTACTTTTATCTTGAAGCTTATTTATGAGGAAGTCAAGAATAAAAAAAGTATTTTACCAAAGGCTTGCCTTGGAGAGTGGTAAGCCGGATTCTGTTTCTAAGCAATCATCAGTCTTATGCCCTGCCTTAGGACTCGGGAAAGGCACCTCAAGCGTCCAACTCGCAGGTTGCAGCGGAGGGGATTGCCCGTTTCACCCTTTCTCCTTCTTTAGGAAAGAGAAAGACTCGTCTCTGTTGCTCTCGCAGAGTGTCAATTCACTCCACGTCTTCTTACGAAGAACCAGCCCTTTCGGGTCACCGCTTGCGCGGCGCATCTTGCCTTTCAGCTGTCCGGACTTTCCTCCCCCCAATGGAGGGCGATTGCTCCCTCTCCAAGGCAAATGTATTTTATCAAAAAACGAGGTTTTTATCAAACTAACGGCGCAAATAGAGTCTGACTAACACACTCAAAGTTAAATAAACAGGAATGGCCATTAAGGCTCCAACAACTCCTGCTATTTTTGCTCCAATTGCCAAGCAAAGAAGGACTACTACGGGATTAATTCCCGTTGATTTTTCCATGACCTTAGGAACTAGAAGATGATTTTCCAGCTGTTGAACCACTAGATATAAAACTGCAACCGCTAAACCCATTAGAGGTGAGATACCCAAACCCACAATCACAGCGGGCACGGCCGAGACTAAAGGCCCTATTATTGGCACTATCTCGAATACGCCTGCGAATATAGCAAGAGGTAAAGAAAAAGGAACTCCCAAAGCAAAAAGCCCTAAAAACGTAAGGAACCCTACAGAAAACATCAGAATTAGCTGCCCCCTCAGCCATGAACCCAGACTTTTTTCCCAAAGAACCAAAAAATTCTTCACCTTTTTACAAATTGAAATATCAAAAAAATTATCCAACATATTATCCAGCTTGTCTCTTGAAAGAAGAAGATAAAAAGCTATTACCAGCACAGAAACAACACCTAACACGTTGGAAAAAACAGAAAAGGTAATTTTTATAAGAGAACTAGAGAAAGAACCTAACTGACTAGCCAATTCGTTTATTAAAGGTTGCCCAATCATCGGCAAAACCAAGATATTATCAATCAAATTAGGCAAAACAGACAAAAGATGAGATGTCTGTTCAACTAAAGGAGGAATAAGAGACGCTACTGAGAATGATAATAATCCTAGCACCAAAACATAAACCAGAAGTACGCTTAGGCCCCTCGGTATTTTCAACTTAGATAAGCGACTAACCAGAGGATTTAAAACCGCCATTATCAAAAGAGCAATAAAAAAGACCAAAATTATGTCGCGAATAAAATACAAAAACCACAAAAACGACAAAAACAAAACAGTAAAAATAATAGTCCTGTGAGAAATCTCAATCTTTTGTGGCATAACTATTAACTATAATACCAATTTTTCACCGCTTTTTCTACTTCTTTCAACCAGTCGCCATTGCTAATATCAAACCATATAATTCTCTTGTCTTTTTTAAACCAGGTCATCTGACGCCTAGCATAAGCAAACTCATCACTCACCCAGTTCTCAATCATCTCCTTTTTATTCATTTTTCCTAAGAGATAATTTTTTATATTTTTATAACCCAAAGTGTCCATTGAATGAAAAGACCAATCAATACCATCTCTAAGTAACTCTAAAACTTCTTTTTTAAAACCAACTCTTAATCTTTCAATTACTCTTTTTTTAATTCTATTTTTTAATATCGGAAGTGGAGCCATTAGACCAATAAACAAAAAGTCAGAGTCTTTGTCCCAAGGTAAAACCAAAGATACTTTTTTACCCAAATTTCGAGCTCTCCATTGAGCTACTTCTATTGCTCTAACTAACCGCCTTGGATTTTTGCGATCTGACAAATTAAGAGATGCTGCTTTTTTAGGATCAAGCTGAGCCAGTTTTTCAAAAAGTTCGCCGACCGAAAGATCTGATAACCACCTCCTCAAATCATCATCACGAGGAACCAAAACATTGGGGATGCCGTCAACTAAACTTTTGAGATAAAAACCACTACCTCCCACTAGAACTGGCATTTTATCCCTTAAGAGAATATTTTTAACTATTGGAACAGTCTTTTTAAGATAAGTAGCAACACTAAAATCCTCTTTTGGCGAAACCAAGTCATAACCCCAGATTTTGACACCCGAGATTTGATAACAACCTATCTTCTTCTTTTTTAGACTATCTTCAGAGTAAGTTAACTTTGCGCCAAGAGGCAAATCCTTACCAGTCCCTATATCCATCTTTTGATAAACTTGTCTTGAGTCAACAGAAACTATTTCTCCCAACAAATCTTTTTTATCCAAAGACAGTGCTTTAATCAAATAAATTGCCAATTTTGTTTTCCCTGTCGCTGTCGGGCCACAAATAACTAAGACTTTTTTCATATTAACTTGAGGCGCTGGTGTATTTTGTCAAAGCAAAATTCCAAAATTTAATCGAAATAAAGAAGAAAACAAAACCAAAAAGAACAGAAACCACTATGAATCTAGGAGAAAGAAGATTCATCAAAGCTTTGGCAGGAAAAGCAATCATTATGCCAAGAGGAATAAAGAAGGTCAAAAAGGAAGCCACTTTTTTGCCGTAAACTTCAAGAGGGAACCTCGCCATTGTCTCAAGATCGCGATAAATCATCACCATGTGATCTATCTCCAAAGTAATAATACTCAAAGAAGCAATAATCGTATGAAGAGAAAAAGAAATAAAAAGACCGTTTAATAAAAGTAAAACAAAAAGAATAACTTGATAAAAATCAGGTGATAAAGGGCGCGCAGCATAAAATAAAGCCAAAATTAAAGGCGGAATTGTAACAAGGTCGATAAAATCAAAACCGCCAAAGATCACTCTAAAAAGAGGGCTAATGGGCTTACTTAAAATTAAATCAAAATTTCCAGAGACAACTGATTGACGGAAAGTGTAAACATTACGGAAAAACATCTGCGAAAGACTACTTATGAGATTAAAAACAACAAAAAAAAGAATTGCTTGGTCTTTTGAATAAGAACCTATGCCATTTGTTTTTTTAAGAATAAAAAACAAAAAAAGGATAAAGAAAATAAAACGCAAGATTTTCCCCGTCAAAAAGACAAAAAAGCCTAACTTACGAGTTAAGTGAACAAAAAAACTTTTTTTAGATAAGATAGACCAGATATAAAGATATCTTCTAACGATTTTCATTTTTATCTTCCTTCAGCGTTGTAAGCCTTAAGCCCCAAGCGCCAAACTTTCAAAAGGGCAAAACTTAAAACCACAAACCAGAAAAAGGCAATGATAATTCCTTTAAAAATCAAAAATTGACTCACTTTGCCTAGGTAAACCTGAAGCGGAAAGAAAAGAAGATAATAAAAGGGCAAATAAGAAAAAATCTTAAAAAGAAACCCAGGAAGAATATCAAGCGGGAAAATTCCTCCCGAGAAAAACTCAAGAATAATCACAATAAAAAGAAATTGAGCCGCCCAAGCATTCTCGGGCATAAAAAAAGAAATCATATTCACCAAAAACAAAATTACAAAGAAAAGAAGAACCGCCAACACTAAAGAAACAAGAAATGAAATTAAAACTAAAGGGTCGCCTTGAAAATAAAGCGGCGGTTTAAGCCAAAGGTAAAGAAGAAATATTTCAACAGCCGAGAAACCTATATTTAAAGCCTTGCTTGAAATATCACGACAAAACCAATACTTAAAATAATTAACTGGTTTAAGCAAAAGGTTGGTCAAATTGCCGCTTGATATCTCCCCTGCCACATCAACAGCGCGAGAGGAAAGAACAATTGCTCTTAAGATCAAGATACCAAAAACATAAGTTAAAATCTTGGCTCGGTCATAGCCAAAAAAGGCTTGAGAAGAATTAGAAAAGATAGTGTTCCAAAAAGAAAAAATAACTAAAATCTGAATTACATTTCTCACCCTCCACATCAAAAAATTAAACCTGTAAGCAAATTCTTGGTTAAAAGAAACCTTAAAAATCTGCCAGTACTTTCTCATTTTGATTTTCTCAAAACACCTTCCTTAAAGACTCTCTTAATTACATCTTCTATTGGCTCCTCTTCTATAGTAATGTCCGCAACAGGGAAATTCTGTAAGATCTCGGCTGTTGCAATGGCAGCGGTTTCTCTTGGTATTAAAAGGACTACTTCTGGAAAATCAATTTTTTTAACCTTGCCTATCTCTTCAAATTTCTTGAAATCAGTGCTATCTGAAAGATAAACTTTGACTAATTTTTTCTTGGCGAAAGTTTCAATCAAAAAGCTAAGCTTGCCATCAAAAGCTATTTTGCCTTTGTTAATAACAATAACTCGCTTGGCAACTCCCAAGATATCATCCATATTGTGCGAAGTTAAAATCATAGTAGCCCCACGCCTGCGATTATAATCAAGCAAAAATTCCCTAATTTTTGTCTGCGCCAAAATATCAAGCCCAATAGTTGGCTCGTCAAGAAAAAGAACACTTGGGTTATGAATAAGCGCCGCGACAAGCTCAAGACGCATCCTCTGCCCCAAAGAAAGCCGCCTCACAGGAATATTAAGCAGATTCTCAACATCAAGTAATTCCACAAGTTCTCTTAAACTTTTCTCATAATCTCTCTTAGATAATTCATAGATAGCTCTGTTTAAATCCAAAGTGTCAATTGCAGGCAGATCCCACCACAATTGGTTCTTCTGCCCCATAACAAGGCTGATCTTCTTTAGATAATCAGCTTTTCTTTGCCAAGGATCAAACCCTAGAACCTGAACTAGACCGGAAGAGGGGTAAAGAAGCCCAGAAAGAATTTTCAAGGTTGTTGTCTTGCCCGCACCATTTGGCCCAATGAAACCAACCAACTCACCTTCATCAATAGAAAAAGAAATCTCATCCAAAGCTCTTACTATTTTTCTTGTTGGATTAAATAAAGAAGAGAGACCACCAAGAAAGCCTTCCTTTTTAACATTAACCACAAATTCTTTTGAGAGCTTATCCACTAAAACTACTTTCTCCATCAAGCCTAGTATACTACAAAAATCAAAAACAACGCGCTATTGACAAGGTCCGTCCTTGTCAAAGCTAAAACATAGAAAAAGAAGATAAAAATAGCTTCGAATATTCTGACAAGGTACGTCCTTGTCAACAGGTTAACGAGAGACTTGCTCTTTTAGTCTTTTGCCGGGAGTGAATTTGGGAGAACGATGAGGTTTGATATGAACCAGTTTATCTGTCTTCGGGATTTTGACTGTCTTACCTTTCCTTGAAGAAACCCTAAAAGTGCCAAAACCAGAGAGAACTACTTTTTCACCTTTTGAAAGGATTCTACCAATCTCGCTTAAAAAAACATCAACAGCTTCCTCTGCTGCCTTCTTTGTAAGATGCGCCTTTCTTGCTACAAGATCAACTAATTGTTTTCGTGTCATATTGTTTTAAGAATATTACAAACTATCAAAAATGTCAAGTTAATGACATATTCTTTAAAAACCGTAAGAAGAAAGAGGTGCATTACCAATTCTTATTCTAGGTAAATCTAACCTTTGACCTTTACAAAGAATATTACCATACTTTGTGGTAAACGCCGCTTTATAACCAAGACTATTCAAATATTTTTCGGCTTGAAGAGAATCAATACCATAAGGATAAGCAAAGATTTTTGGTGAATTAAAAAAATGATCTTTCAATTGAGAATCAGCAGTTGAGATCTCATATTCTACCTGCGAAATATTAGACTTAACATTTTTATGAGACCAAGTGTGGTTAGCAAATAAGACCAAATCTTTCATAGAATCCATCTCGTCCCAAGCCAAATAACCAGCGTTTGAGACAAGACCTGTGGGAACAAAAACAGTCGCTTTAAAATTAAATTTCTGCAAAATAGGATAAGCATTAAGATAAAAATCTTCATAAGCATCATCAAAAGTCAAAAGAACACTATTTTTGGGAATCTCGACCCCGCTATCAAAAAAATTTACGAGATCAGACATTGATATTACCTTATAACCTTTGTCAAAGAGGTATTTCATTTGTCCCTCAAAATAATCTGTATAAACAGTTAAAGAGGTCTGATGATCTTCACGAGCAGATTCTTTAGATTGAATATGGTGATACATCAAAACTGGGAGACGAACACATGGCCCGAAGAGCTTATTCATCTCGTCAAAAGACAAAGGTCTTTGAGTTGGAGAGGGGGTAGGTGCTAAGTTAGAAAAAACTGGAGAATTATCCAAAACAAACTTAGGTTTAGGAGTTTCAGAAACACTATTGGTGACAGAAGAAGGAAAATTATTTTCTCTACCTCTTATCACACGAAAGGCAAAAAAAGAAAATAAAAAAGCGGATAAAAAGAGAAACAAAAAAAGGCTATTTTGCCACCGTGGTTTCCGTTGCTCTGACTTCTCTGATAACTGTAACTTTGATTTGTCCTGCATATTCAGCTTCTTTTTCAAGTTTTCTTGCAATATCATATGCCAAGACTGTTAACTTGTCATCGTCAACTTCATCAGGTTTAACAATCACCCTGACATCACGGCCCGCCTGAAAAGCATAAGCAGCTTCAACTCCTGGGAAACTTTTGGCAATATCCTCAACCTTAGACATTCTTTTGACATACTCCTCATGCGGTTCATAACGAGCTCCAGGACGAGAACCAGAAATAGCATCAGCAATCCAAACTATAGTGCTCTCAATTGAAGAGAAAGGCCTGTCTTCATGATGCTCAGCTATACAATTAACCACCTCTTTAGGAAAACCGTATTTTTTAGCAACAGACACTCCGACATCAACATGATTACCTTCTTCTTCAGTCACTACTTTACCTATATCATGAAGAAGGCATCCCAGACGAACAATTTCAGTTTTTGCTCCAATTTCATTGGCAATTGCCACCCCTATTTTAGTTTCTTCAATGGTGTGAAGTCCAAGATTCTGGCCATAAGATGTCCTAAATTTATAACGGCCAAGAAGTTTAATGATCTCAACAGGAAGATTGTAAACCCCACAATTCTCAGCGATAATTTTACCTTCCTCAAGTAAAATATCCTCCATTTTGGCTTTAGTCTGACGCACAACCTCTTCAATTCTCGATGGTTGAATTCTCGCGTCCTTAATCAAAATTTCTAGAGCCCGACGAGCAATTTCTCTTCTTACCGAATCAAAAGAAGAAATCCTAATAATATTTGTCTCATCCATTTCAAGCTCACAACCAGTTTCTTTCTCAAAAACTCTAATATTTCTTCCTCCTGCACCAATTATTCTACCTTTGGCATCTTCATTGGGAACAACTACCGTTGAAATCGTATATTCAGCAGTATAAGAAGTAGCGCCATGTCTCATGGCATCAATTAAAATCTCGCGCGCCTTTTCAGCTGATTCAAGTTTGATTTTTTCTTCAGCCTGCCTGATTCTTTTTGCCACCTCAGCTGTCAATTCTCTTGAAACCTCATTAAGAAGAGTCTTTTTTGCCTCATCCACTGTCATCTTAGAGGCTCTCTCAAGAAGATCTTTTAATTCTTCCTCTCTTTTTCTTAAAGCTTCTTCTTTTTTTTCTAATTCTTTGCGCTCAAGTTTCAAATCCTCAAGCAACAAAGCTATTTCATCTTTAGTTTTAGCTGCCATACCAATTTAAGGAGAAAAAAGGCCTAGCCCCTTTTTAAAAAGGAGAAAAAGAAACAATCTTGTTTCTTAAGTAGGACCATATTTTCCTCCACTCTTATTTTAACCTGATAAATCATTTTCGTCAAACAAAGACAAAGCCTCCTTGACAATTTCCCAATTATAACCTTTTCTTAAAAGAAAACCGCTAGCTTTCTTTTTGAACTGATCTGGTGTTAATCTACTCCACCTTGACTGGTTTTTCTCAAGAAGATTTTTCGCTTGCTTCAATTCATCTATCTTAAAATCTGACAAGACCTCATCAATAGTTTCTTGTTTTACCCCTTTCTGTCTTAACTCCTGCTTTAAAATTGACACAGGTTTTGGCTTAAAAGAAAGTCTTTGCTCAATCCAAAACTTTGCAAACTTGAAATCATCGACAAAATCTAAATACTTAAGTTTATCTAAATATTTTTTCCTTAAACTTTCAGGAAAATTTTTCTTTTTATACCAATCTTCAATTTCTTTTTCACTCCTTGGCCTTAAAGCAGAAAAACGAAGCAATTTATCCCAAATCTTTTGGCTTTCTGCAGCTCCAATTATTTTTTCAATTTCAGACTCTTCTATAAAATTCCCTTCTTTTATTTTAAATTTAACCAAATTCTCAAGATCAATCCCAAAAGCAAATTTACCATCAAGATAAATATTAACCCTCTTTTTATTCTTTTGAGGCTTTATGGCCGTAACATAAGGCATAAAAATTAGTCGGATCCAACCGCTTCACCAATTTCCTTGGGGACTTTTATTCCCGAATTAACTCGTTCCCTGATTTTCTTCTCCAATTCCTCAGCAAATTTGGCATCCTCGGCAATATAAGCTTTAGCCGCTTCTCTACCTTGAGCTATTGGTTTCCCCTCATAGTTGAAGAATGACCCCTTTTTCTCAATTAAACCAAGATCAACTGCCACATCCAAAAGCCCACCTGATTTTGAAATTCCTTCTTTATTCATAATGTCAAACTCAGCCACTCGAAGAGGAGGAGCAACCTTGTTTTTAACAATTCTTGCTCTATGACGTGAACCTATAACTTCCTCTCCATCTTTGAGAACTTCTATTTTGCGAAGGTCAATCCTCACCGAAGCGTAAAATTTAAGAGCCAACCCCCCAGGTGTCGTTTCAGGATTGCCAAACATTACCCCTATTTTTTGCCTAAGTTGATTGGTAAAAATAAGAACTGTTTTTGATTTTGAAATCGCACCTGTTAACTTTCTCAAAGCTTGGCTCATCAATCTTGCCTGAAGGCCAATAACAGCATCCCCCATTTCTCCTTCAAGCTCAGCCCTTGGAACAAGAGCAGCAACTGAATCAACCACAATTACATCTAAAGCCCCGGAGCGAACCAAAGTTTCAGTAATTTCAAGTGCCTGCTCGCCTGTGTCAGGCTGTGATAAAAGTAGGTCATCAAGATTCACCCCAACTGTTTCAGCGCGTTCAGGATCAAGAGCATGCTCAGCATCAACAAAAGCACATTGGCCACCTCTTTTTTGCGCCTCAGCAATAACAGAAAGTGCTAGAGTAGTTTTTCCTGAAGCCTCCGGTCCGTAAACTTCAATGATCCTTCCTCTTGGAAACCCGCCGACACCAAGCGCCAAATCAAGAGCAATTGAACCTGTAGGAATAGCCTCTACTTTTCTTTGTTCCTCAGTTTGCTCTCCCAAACGCATAATCGACCCTTTTCCATACTGCTTTTCAATCTGCTCCATTGCCATTCTTATCGCCTGAAGTTTGGCTGATGAGGTTTCTTTAAATTCTGTCTCTTTAAGTTCTTTCTTTTTCTTGGCCATTGCTACCCTTTTAGCATAGTCTTTGATAAAATACAAGAGGAAAGAGAGAATTTAGAATTTAGATATTAGAAATTAGGATTTGCTACGCTCGGGGATTAGTTTAACGGTAGAATAGGCGCATGGGGTGCGTCTGGCCTGGGTTCAATTCCCAGATCCCCGACCAAAATCATTAATTTATTGATTATTGCCAAGTTTGTGAATTAGCGGATCAGATTCTAAACTCGCAATAAACAATAATCAACTCGCAATAATTAATAAATCAATAATAAATCCTATTTTTTCTTTCCCTCTCCAAAAACAAAAATAAGATTGTTACCCTTAAGAGATATTTTTACCTCCCTTACTTTCAAAAACAGAATAATTGTCTTTATAACTTGAAAAAGAAAATAAAGTAAAAATGCGGCAACAAGAGCTAAATAATAAAAAAGAAGAAAAATTCCAAAAGCCAGAAAAAGGCTTTCTTGCACCTTAAATGCGAAGATGATCACGATAACAACAAAAGTTGGAAAAATGAGCAAAAAAATTATTGTTCTAAAAAGACAGGAGGTGCCCTTTTTTATCTTTAGGATTAAATTACCAATAAAATGGATAAACAAAAATAACGATTTAAACAATAATACTCTAAAAAAGAATATTACTTTCCTCATTACCCTACTGCACTTTTTCATACTTTATCCAAGTATATCCCTTGTTGAAATAAAAAATAACTTTGCTAACATTAAGAAATGGACTTTAAAACTTATCAGAAAGAATCAAGAAAAACTGCCGCCTATCCTGACGCAGGAAAAAATTTTATCTATCCAACTTTAGGCTTGATTGGTGAATCAGGAGAAGTAGCAGATAAAATCAAAAAAGTAATAAGAGACAAAGGAGGAAAACTTGATAAGGAAACAATATTTGAAATTGAAAAAGAATTGGGTGATGTCTTATGGTATCTTTCTCAACTTGCAACAGAACTTAAACTTGATCTTGAGAAGGTGACAAAAACAAATCTAAAAAAACTCTTTTCAAGACAAAAAAGAGGCAAAATTCAAGGAAGTGGCGACAATAGATAAAAATCTCTTCAAAGTTACCACTTTACTACATCTAATCATAAAGCCACGCGCTTTAGCGCGTGGATGTAGAATAGTTTAGATGGAGCCAAGAAAGCCACGGCCTTTAGGCCGTGGATTTTTTACTACAAATACATCGATGTATTTGTAGTAAAAGACACATCCTTTAGACCGTTTCTAAACTCAAAATTCAAAAAGCCAAATATGACTCATTTTGTGATTTTACACACAACATAAATTCACCTAGCAATACTCACGATATTCAAATTCTGAGACCAACTAGACACGAGCTGGTTGAAAAATAACTAGATCCAGAAAAGAAGATTAAAATTACCTCTTTGGAGATTGCTTCTTGCGCCTGGCTTTTCCTCCAGTCCCAATTTTTCTTCTTTCTCTTATTCTTGCATCACGAGTCAAAAACCCTTCTTTTTTAAGCTTTAGCTTGATATCTTCGCTTACTTGAGAAAAAGCACGAGCCAAACCCAAAAGGCAAGCTTCAAACTGGGAAGATTTTCCACCCCCATCAACTTTAAAGGTAAAATAATACTTTGAAGCATCAGGGCCAATCAATTTCAAAAACCTCTCAAGTCTCGTTTCAAATATTTTACCCGGAAAGTAACTAGAAAACGAAATTTCGTTAACTAAATTTTCGCCCTTACCTTTAAAAAGTCTTGTTCTTGCAGAAGCAGACTTTCTTCTGCCTACTGCGTAAATATAATTTTGTTTTTTAGTCATATTTATTTTTTAGTTAGAGATTTAATCTTGTTAATAAAAGGGTCGCTATCACCCTTTATAACTTTCAGCCTTTTCATCCTTTTGTCTTTAAGCCTATTATCAGGCAACATGCCAGAAACTGCTTTCTCAATAATCCGCTCAGGATGCTCTTTCAACATCTTTTCAAAAGAGACTTCTTTAAATCCACCAGGGTAATCCGAATGACCACGATAAACTTTATCTTTTACCTTATTACCAGTCAAAACAACTTTTTCGCAATTAAAGACCAAAACATTATCTCCTGCATCAACATGCGGCGAATAATCAACCTTATTTTTACCCATCAAAAGCCTTGCGATATAAGTTGCAAGCCTTCCTAAAACTTTACCCTCAGCATCAATAATATGCCAAGAACGGCTAACTTCCTCTTTTCTTCTGTGATAAGTTTTTGTCATCATACCTCTTAGGCTTCTTTCTTAAGATTCTTCTTTTCCACTTTTTTTACATCCTTTTTTTCCTCTTTTTCAGATTTTGCTTTCTTATCCTCAGCTTTAAACCAACCAATAATCTCAACTTGGGCCATTGGTGAATTATCACCTTTTCTTGGAGGAATAGCCAAGAATCTTACAAATCCCGATTTTTTATCGATCTTTGAAGCAAGTTCAAAGATTCTATCAACGACCTTACGCTTGTTGGCAAGTTTTGACAAAATCCGCCTTCTTGCACTTAAATCTCCCTTTTTGGCAGTTGCAAAAAGTTTG
The DNA here is from genome assembly GCA_013426185.1 of Candidatus Woesebacteria bacterium. Taxonomy (NCBI): domain Bacteria; phylum Candidatus Woeseibacteriota; species Candidatus Woesebacteria bacterium. Next base: position 516,890 of record CP058602.1, read on the forward strand.
TCTGCCACACGAACCACTTCTTTAGCTTTTGCTAAAGTTGTTGTAATCTTCCCCTCGTTAACCAAAGAGACCACCAAAGCTCTCAAAAGAGCCCTCCTTGATTTTGACGAGCGGGAGAATTTTCTGCCAGTAATTCTCTTTCTCATTACTATTCCTCCAAGAACTTAACACCTTTTTCAGCCAAAGCAAGTTTTACGATCTTGACTGACTTCTCACCAAGATTTCTTACTTTTGCTAAATCTTCCTTCTTTGCCTTTGCCAAACTCTCCACTGTCTCGTAACCTGCCTTAATTAAAGCATTTGCTACACGAGTTGGTAAACCTATCTCCTCAACCGAAAGTTTGCCAATCGCTCCTAACGAATCAGATTTTTTCTCTTCAACCACTGCCTTTTCAGGTATGCGGGGAGAAATTATCTGATCATAGTGAGATCTTAGTATCTTGGCTGCTTCAATTAAAGCTTGTTTGGGTTCAATAGAACCATCAGTCCAGATTTCCAAAACTAATTTATCGTAGTTGGTTAATTTTCCAACACGTGTTTCTTCAACTCTATAACTAACTCTTGTAACCGGTGAGAAAATAGCATCAAGCAAGATAAGACCAATCTTGCCACTACCTGAATCAACTAGTCTATAACCATAGCCATATTCAACCGTCATCTCAGCTTCAAGCTTTGCGCCTTTATTAAGATAAGCTAGAACATGATCGGGATTGGTGACCTTCAAAATTCCGGAAACCTGGATATCACCAGCTTTAACTTCTCCTGGACCTTTAGCAAATAATTTTACTTTCTCAGTCTTCTTAAGGTCTCCACTAAGACTAAATCTAACTTTCTTCAAATTAAGCAAAAACTCAACCACATCTTCTTTCATACCTTGAAGAGTAGAAAACTGGTGCTTTACTCCTTTAATTTCAACTGAGGTAATTGCTACTCCTCCCAAACTCTCAAGCAAAACTCTCCTCAAAGAATTTCCTAAAGTGTAACCATAACCCTTCTCCAAAGGAGAAATGACAAAACGACCATAATTTTCTTTTTTTTCTTCTTCTTTTGTTTCAAATAATAGATTGTTCATAAAATCACCTCCTTTACTACTTAGAATAAAACTCAATTACATCTTGAGCCGAAACCGGCTCGTTGACATCTTCAAAAGACGGCTGACTGATTATTTTACCAGCTACCGCTTTTCTTTCAAGCCACTTGGGGATTTTAACATTTTTTTCGTCAATTGTCTTCTTGATATAAGGAATTGCTAAAGCTTTACTATCAAGAGTAATAACATCACCTTTTTTGACCTGATAAGAAGGGATATTGACCTTCTTACCATTAACCAAAACATGACGATGAGAAACAAGTTGTCTTGCAGCCGCTCTTGTATTGGCAAAATTCAGGCGATAAATAACATTATCAAGCCTTGATTCAAGTAAAGAAAAAAGAGCATCAGCAGTATTACCCTTTGATTTCAAGGCCTTTTCAACATATCTTTTGAATTGACCTTCTCTAACACCATAGATTCTCTTAACTTTTTGCTTCTCCCTTAACTGGCGACCATAATAAGAAGGAGCGCGACTGACTTTTGAGCCATGAACTCCAGGCGGAACATTAAGACGAGTAAGTTTTGATCCTTTGCCAAAGAGATCAACTCCTTCGCGTCTTGACAATCTGTCTTTTGGTCCTGTATATCTTCCCATACTTTAAACTCTCCTTTTCTTTTTAGGCCTTGGGCCGTTGTGAGGCAGTGGCGTAATATCAGCTATCAAGGATATCCTTAAGCCAGAACTTCTAATAGCTCTTAAGGCAGCATCCCTGCCAACTCCTGGACCCTTAACATAAACCTCTAGTTCTTTTAAGTTATAATCTTCTTTGGCCTTATTTAAAACTCTCTCAACTGCGGTTGTTGCAGCATAAGGAGTAGCTTTTCTTGTACCCTTAAAACCTGAAGAACCAGAAGAACCCCAAACCAAAGTCCTACCTTCCAAATCGGTAACTGTTACCAAAGTGTTATTAAAACTGGCTGAAATGTAAATTTTACCTTTATCAATTTCTTTTCTTTTTGCCTGCATTTTACTTTTCCTCCTTTGCTTTTTGCATCTTAGCCAAAGCCTCTTTCTTGAAGGCCCCAATTGTCTTTCTCTTGCCTCGCTTGGTGCGAGCATTCCTTCTTGTTCTCTGACCTCGCACGGGTAAAGACCTTGAATGCCTCATACCACGATAAGAACCTATTTGCTTAAGTCTTGAAATATCCGCTCTTACTTTTCTTACCAGATCACCCTCAACAGGATACTTTTCTACTTCAGCCACTATATTTTTTAATTCTTCCGGTTTAAGGTCTTTCAAGGCTATATTTTCCTTAATACCTAATTTGGAAAGAATCAATTTTGATGTCGGCCAGCCTATCCCGTTAATACGAGTTAAAGCAAAACCTATCTTCCAGTTGTCGTTTAATTCTACTCCTACTATTCTTGCCATAATTCATTTAACCCTGCCTTTGCTTGTGCCTCGGGTTTTTACAAATAACATAAAGAACTCCCTTTCTTTTGACTATCTTGCAATCTTTGCATCTTTTTTTGATTGACGATTGAACTTTCATATCAATATTTATAAACTATCCTGCCTCGCTCCCTGTCATAAGGGCTAAACTCAACCTTAACCCTGTCGCCAGGAAAAATTTTTACATAACCTTTCCGCATCTTTCCCTTTAAAGTAGCAAGAACCAATCTGCCATCGGTTAATTCTACACGAAACATAGTATTGGGCAAGGCTTCTTTGACTACTCCTTCAAATGTCTCAAGCTTTTCCATACTAAAAATAAAACCGCGCAAGTTCCTAAGTTATAACCAAAGGACCCTGCGGGGTAACTGCCACAGACTCTTCAAAAAGCGCTGATATTTTACCATCTGCAGTGGAAATTGTCCACCCGTCTTTTTCAAGCACCAATTGCTCGCGACCCATAACATATATAACCTCTATCGCAAGAACCATTCCTACTTTAATCTCAGGTGTGTCTTCACGACGGGCGTAAACAAAACCAGGGATCTGAGGCTCTTCATGGAGCTTCCGTCCAACACCATGACCAAAAAGAGAGCGGACAGGACGATAGCCAGCCTTGTTAAGAGTTTCCTCTATTGCTTTGGAAATATCAAATATCCTTCTTCCTGCTCTTGCGTTATCAATTGCCAAACTAAGAGCTTTTCGCCCAGCCTCCAAGAACTTCTCTTTTAGAGGGTCTTTGCCTATCACTAAACTAAAAGAAGTATCGGTATGAAATCCCTTATAGATCAATCCTAAATCAACACTAACTAAATCATTCTTCTTGAAAATGACATCTTTCTTGGGGATACCGTGCACTATTCCCTCATTAACGTTAATACAAGTAGCCCAAGAATAACCAGGCACAGTTTTAAAGGAAGGTGTACCACCTCTTTTTAATATCTGCTTTTCCGCTTCTTCTTCAATTTCCCAAGCGGAAACTCCTTCTCTGACACGAGAAGCTAAAATATGTTTAACTTCTGACAATCTCTTACCACCCTCTTGCATTATCTCTATCTCTCGTTTTGATTTAATGGGAATACCTTCAAAGTTTTTCATTTTGGAAAAATTCCTATTTTCTCTAATATCTCAGCTGTCACACCCTCAATTTTAGCCTCACCGTTAACTTTAATAAAAAAATCTTCATTCCTGATAAAATCAACAAGGGGCAAGACATTTTTCTTGTACTCCTCAAACCTTCTTCTTATAACCTCTTCTTTGTCATCCGCTCTTTGGAAAAGAGGCACCTGACAAACATCACAAATGGTATCTTTCTTAGGAGGATTAGTAATAAGATTATAGACCGAGCCGCACTTAGGGCAGACACGCCGCGAAGACAGTCTTTTAATCGATTCTTCCTCATCAACCTCAAGAAAAATTACCCAATCAATCTTTTTACCCCGACTTGCCATCCAATTCTTAAGAGCTTCAAACTGACCCACAAATCGAGGGTAACCGTCAAAAAGAATATCTTTTTCCAAAGGAACATTCTTTTCAAGATAATCAAAAACCAATTTTGTCATTTCTTCTTCAGGAATAAGCCTGCCCGAGTTAACTATTTCCTTAATTGAAGGGTTAGTCTTAGCTAGTTGACGGGAAAAGCCTCCAGCCTCAAAATAAAAAAGGTCGAGCCTTTCAGAAAGTATCTTTGACTGTGTGCCCTTTCCAGAACCAGGCAAACCTAAAATAATAATATTCATAATAGTCAACTTCCTTCAAAAAAGCGGTCATATTTCTTCATCACAAGCTGTGATTCAAGCGACCTCATTACTTCAAGTACTACTGAGACTACGATCAGAACTCCCGTTCCACCTACTGCTAAATTGGAAACACCAAAAACACCTTGAACCAAAGAAGGCATAATAGCAACCAAACCCAAGAATATCGCACCCGCCAAGGTAATTTTGCCTAAAATATCGTTCAAGTAAGATACAGTTTGTGAGCCTGGTCTAATTCCTGGTATAAAACCTCCACTTTTTTGTAAATTTTCAGCAATCTTTTCAGGATTAAAAATAACTGCAGTGTAAAAGAAGGTAAAACCAACAACCAAAGCAAAATAAACAAAATTGTACCAAAAGGAGCGAGGAGAAAAATCACTAATAAAGAAATTGCCTAAAGCTTTTAGCCTAGGATCAGCTGCATTAACCAAAAACTGGCTTAACAAAGACGGCATCATCACCACCGAGACAGCAAAGATAATAGGAATAACATTGGCTTGATTTAATCTTAAAGGCAAATAGGAAAAAGTTGTGCCTATCGCTCTTGATCTGCGCGAATAATTGATAGGAATCTTCCTTATAGCCTCATTCATAAAGACAATCAGACCTATCACAAGAAGCAGGACAACAACAAAAGTAACTGTCTTTAGAAAATCCTGGACCTCAATGGTTGTCAGAGATTGACTCACCACGACAGGAAGCCTGGCAATAATACCAGCAAAAATCAAGAAAGATACTCCGTTTGAAACACCGTACTCGGTAATTAAATCTCCAAGCCAAACTGCAAAGACGCTGCCTGCTACCATAGTAATAATTAAAGCAGTAAGGTTTAGAGGATTAAGGCCTGTGATTACTCCCTGATTTTTAAGCAAAAGATACATTGCAAAAGCCTGAAATGATGCAAGAGGAAGTGTTAAATATCTCGTATAGCGATCAATTTGCTCTCGCCCATATTCACCTTCTTTACTTAATTCTTCCAATTTGGGAATAACAACTTGCAAAAGCTGAACAATAATTGAGGCGCTGATATAAGGCCCAAGCCCCAAAGCCATAACAGAAAAGTTAACCAAGGTGCCTCCTGAGAAAACATCCAAGAGAGAAAGAATAGGACTTGAAACAAATAAGTTCTTAAGAAGGGTAGTGTCTATTCCTGCAGCCGGAATATGAGCCGAAAGTCTAAAAAAGAAAAGAACTAAAGCTGTAATCAAGAGCTTTTTCCTGATATCAGGTTGCTTAAATGCGCTTGCAAAAAATTGGAATAAAGAGGAAAACATCTTTACTTAATTATTAAAATTTTACAACTATTTCTTTGCCAATGCCTCAATCTGTTTTAAGACAGAGGCAGTAGTAGGCAGTTTAACAACTAGTTTCTTCTCTAACTTGCCTCCTCCAACAATCTTTATACCTCTTTTTTTAGCATCAGATTTCTTAACAATACCTTTTTCGATAAGTAATTTTTCATCTACAACTGAATTTTCAGGAAAAACATTAAGGGAAGATACTTTGATAGCAATAGGCTTGATCAATGGTTTTAATTTTCCCTTACCTCTCAAAACTGGCAATCTCTTGATAAAAGACTTCTTTACTTTTACACCCTCAAAAATAATGCCTATTTTTCCACGAGTTTTCTGCCCCTTCTGACCACGGCTTGAGGTGTGACCACCTTTTCCGCTACCGTAGCCTCGACCCAATCTCTTTTTTCTTTTTTCAACTATTTTAACTTTTTTTAACATATTATTTACGTTTCTTAGCTTCAAGACTAGCCAGGGATTTCAAAGCTTCGATTGTTGCATAGACATTAGAGATTTTATTTTTTGTTCCCAAAATTTTACCCACAGCATCACGCACACCAACTGCATCTAAGACCACACGAATAGCACCACCTGCAATGATACCAGATCCGGGAGGTGCAGGCTTCAAAAGAATTTTAGCTGCCGAAAACTTCTGCGAAATACTAAAAGGAATTGTCGTTCCTGAAAGAGGAACTTTGACCATCTTTCTTTTTGCTGACTCAAAAGCTTTCCTAATCGCGCTTCTTACATCAGCCGCTTTTGCCAAACCTACCCCCACTTTTCCTTTTTTGTCGCCCACCACAACCAAAGCAGAAAACCTAATCTGATTGCCTCCTTTGGTTTTTTTGGAAATTCTTCTAATTTCAATCACCGTCTCGGACAAATCTTGAACTCCCTCAACTATCAATTCTTTCTTTAAGTCAGGGTCCACCATTAGAACTCTAAACCTCCTTTCCTTGCGCCTTCTGCTAAAGCCTTAATTCTGCCAAGATAGCGATAATTATTTCTATCAAAAGAAACCTTCTTAATCTTTTTCTTAAGTGCCATGCAAGCTATTTCCTCACCCAAAGCGAAAGCAGCTTGGGTTTTAGTTCCTTTTGTCTTCAAAGATAAAGTAGAAATACCAACTAAAGTCTTACCAGACAAATCATCAATAATCTGAGCAAAGATATTCTTATTGGAACGACTAACCACCAATCTTGGCCTTTCTTTGGTTCCTATAATTTTGTTTTTTCTGGTTTTTCTTCTCATATTATTAAGCTTGAGCTTTGGCAGCCTTACCAGCTTTCCTTCTTACAACCTCATCAACATACTTAATCCCTTTGCCCTTATAAGGTTCTGGTGGTCTAAAAGACCTAATTTTGGCTGCAATTTGCCCCACCTTTTCCTTATCTATTCCTTCAATTGTAATGATATTTTTCTCTACTTTAAACGAAATACCCTCAGGCGCTTCTACTTCAATTGGATGAGAATAACCAACATTAATAATTAATTTGCCACCTGATGCCTCAGCTCTATAACCTGTTCCCACAAGTTCCAATTGTTTTGACCATCCTTCAGAAACTCCCTTGACCATATTAAAAACAAGGGACCTAAAAGTACCATGCAACACTCGTGTCCTTTCATTTATAACCTCAGGCTCAACCAAAGCCTGCTTTCCGTCAACTCTTACCATTATTTTGTCAGGTAAAACAAGCTCTAAACTGCCTCTAGGACCCACAACTTTAATTTTCTTTCGTCCCATCTCAAACTGAACATTGTCAGGTAAATTTATTGGTTGTTTTCCTATCTTGCTCATAATTTTATAAGACCTCAGCTATTACTTCCCCTCCCAAACCTTCTTTCAAAGCTTCTTTGGAAGATAAGATCCCCTTGGAAGTTGAAAGAAGTAATACGGCCGGAGAACGATATTCCTTAAGCTTCTTTAAATCCCAATAAACTCTAAGGCTTGGTTTTGAAACTAACTTTATATCACTTAAAATAGGAGCCTTTTTCTTGTAAGCTAAAGAAACAAAAAGCAAGCCATCTTTAGGCTCAACAGATGACAAAAACCCAAGCTTAAGCAAAGCTTCAGCTACCGCTTTGGTCATTTTACTTTCTTTTACCTCAACAGTTTTCTTGTTTGCCAAAGCAGCATTTTTAATTGTTATCAAAAAATCTCCAACTGTATAATTTGTTTGTCTCATATTACCAACTTGCTTTCTTAACTCCAGGCAAATTGCCTTTCATAGCTTCTTCTCTAAAACAAAGGCGGCAGAGACCATATTTTCTCATATAACCTTGTTGTCTTCCACACAAACTACAACGGTTGCGATAACGCACCTTATACTTTAATTTTTTCTTTTCTCTAACCTCTTTTGCTTTCGTTGCCATATCTTAACCTTTCTTCTCAAAAGGCATACCCAAAAGCTCCAAAAACCTTTTGGAAATTTCTTTATCTTTGGTTGTTGTCACAATAGTTATTTCAAAACCAAAAGGCTTATTGACTTTTGTCACATCAATCTCAGGAAAAATAGTAAAATCAGGCAATCCTAACGTATAATTGCCTTCTTTGTCAAAGGCATCAAGTGGAATACCTCTAAAATCGTTCAAGCGAGGCAAGACAATAGCAAATAGCCTCTCTAAGAAACTCCAAGCTCTTTCACCTCGAAGAGTGCATTTTAAGCCAACAGGAGCTCCCTTTCTTACCCCAAAAGCAGAAACAGAAATTCTAGCCTTCCTGATTGACGGCTTTTGACCTGTAATTATAGCCAAATCTTTTGCCCAAGATTCAATTAGGTCTTTGCTCTTAAGAGCTTCACCGGCACCAACATTTACAACCACTTTCTCAATAGTAGGCACAGCCAGAGGATTCTTAATCTTAAATTCCTCCATTAATTTGCCAACCACTTCCTTTTTATATTTATCTTCTAAAATTCCCATATTAATCTATTTGAATTTTACATTCTTTACAAAATCTATATTTTTTACCATCAACAATCTTAAAACCCACCCTTGTTTCCTTGTGACATTTTGGACAAATAAGCATCAATTTTGATAAATCAATAGGCCTTGGCACCTCATAGATACCAGCCTTTTGTTCTCCTCCGCCTTTGACATGACGCTTATAGACATTAATACCTGAAACAATAGCTTTTTTCTCTTTAGGCAAAATTTTCTCAATATCCCCCTCCCGGCCTTTATCTTTGCCAGCTATAACTTTAACCTTGTCTTTCAATTTAAATTTAAGTGCCATAATTAAACAACCTCACGGGCAAGCGAGGCAATTTTGGTATATCCCAAATCTTTTATCTCCTTTGCTATCGGGCCCAAAATCCTTGACCCTCTTGGCAATCCTTGTTTATCAATCACAACCCCAGCATTATCATCAAAGCGAACGCAGGTCCCATCTTTTCTCCTAATTTCTTTTTTTGTTCTAACAATCAAAACACGCACTTTCTCCTTGTCAGCTACAATACCATTAGGATCAGCACCTTTGACAACACAATTAACCACATCCCCAACTGTAGCTTTATCGCCAATCTTAGATGACATTCCAATGACCATCAACTTTTTGGCGCCAGAATTATCGGCAGGATTAAGAACTGTTCTTAACTGTATCATTTTTTAGCCTCCTTCTTAACCTTTTTCTCCTTAAGATTATTCTTTTTTATTCCACTATCCTTACCCAAAATTTTAACTATCTTCCATTTTTTTAGATGGCTATAAGGGCGAGAAGGAACAAACCAGACAGTATCACCCACCTGTGTTTCCATCTCATCGTGAACATGATATTTTTTAATCCTCTTGAATTTTTTGCCATAGACAGGATGCGTTACTACACGCTCTACCGCTACTGTCGCTGTCTTTAACATCTTTTTGGCTATAACTTTTCCAGTAAAAGTTTTCATATCTATTTCTTATTTTCAGACAATTTTTCAAATATCTCTTTTTCTCTAATTAAAGTCAAGAGCTGGGCTATATCTTTCTTTAAATTTTTCAAAAGACTCGTATTTTTGATTTTACCAGCCTTGAGTTTAGCATAAGAAAGAGTTAACTCTTCTTTTTTGCTCTTAACTAAACTGACTAGCTCAGGCAAGGTCTTTTTGCGAATAAGCTTTAAATCATTCTTTTTCATAATTACTCCTCCTTTTTGATCATTTTTGTCTTAAACGGCATTTTTGCCGATACTTTTTCAAAAGCATTTCTTACTACTTCCTCAGGCATTCCTGCGACCTCATAAAGTATTCTTCCCGGCTTGACCACAGCCACATAATGACTTATATCACCTTTTCCTCCTCCCATTCTCTGACCCGCAGCTCTTGAGGTTACAGGCTTATCTGGAAAAACCCTAATCCAGACCTTACCACCTCTTTTGATGCTATGAGTAATTACTCTTCTGCCTGCCTTAATTTGGTTACTCGTCAACCAAGCTCTCCCCAATGCCTTAAGCGCATATTCGCCAAAAGCAATTTCAGAAGCTTGGGTTGAAACCCCCTTCCTTCTGCCTCTAAAGTCTTTTCTGTATTTTCTTCTTTTTGGTTGTAACATTTTATCTCTCCTTCTTCTTGTGAATATAAACTTTTACTCCCACATAACCCTTTTTGGGCAAAGCAGGAACTTGTGCATAATCTATATTTTCCCTTAAAGTTTGTGTTGGGACCGAGCCTAAATGATACTTTTCCACTCTTGAAATATCAGCTCCTTCAATTCTTCCTGACAAAATCACTTTTACCCCCAAAGCTCCAGCCTGCATTACTCTTTCCATAGCTTTGATCACAACTCTTCTGTGAGGCATTCTTCTCTCCAAGTCGCTTGCTATACGACTTGCTACTAAATAAGCCGAAAGCTCCGGATCTTTTGTCTCATTGATCTTAAAATCGATCTTTAAGTCTTTTATATTCCTTTCTTTGGCTATCAAGTCCAAGATTTGTTTCTTAAGTTCCTCAAGACCGCTACCACCTCTGCCAATAACAACACCCGGTCTTGAGACGGTTATAATGATATTCATCGTCTTAGGCAGTCTCTCAATCTCCACTTCTACAATTCCTGCCATCTTCAATTTGTCAAAAAGAAAACGACGAATTTTAATATCCTCAAGTAAATAATTCTTATAATCTTTACCCTCTGCAAACCAACGAGACTTCCAAGGTAAATAACTACCTAATCTAAAACTAATTGGATTTACTTTTTGTCCCATATTTAAATTATTTCAAATTCTTTTTTTCTTTTTTGGCTTGAGAAACTTTCTTTTTGCCTACTTTTTTCATTTTTTCATCTTTAAATATTTTCTCATTTTTAACTTCCGGCAAACTTTCCTTACCTGTCTTTGTCTCTTTAATCTCCTTCTTTTCTTCTTTAACCTGACTGGCTTTAGAGTCTTGCGAAACAAGAATAACTCTCAAGTGAGTCATCCTCTTTTTGATAGGATGCCACTGTCCTCTTGAAACAGGATTGCCTCGCTTTAAGACAGGACCACTATTTGCCACAATCTCTTTTATCTTCAAATCTTCAACATCTATTCCTTTCTGACGAGCATTGGCTACAGCAGACTTGATAACCTTTTCTACCCATAAAGCCCCTCTTTTAGTTACAAAGGGCAAAAGAGAAAGTGTATCTTTAACCGATAGATTCTTAATCTCACGTAAAATCGGCCTAATCTTCTTAGGTGACATCCTAATATATTTTTGTTCAGATATAAATTCCATATCTTTTTAAGTTTTCTCGATAACTCTTTTAACCACCTGACCATGTCCATGGAAGGTTCTTGTTGGAGCAAATTCCCCCAATCTATGACCCACCATATCTTCGGTCACAAAAACATCTACAAAAATCCTACCATTGTGAACTTTAAAATATTTGCCCACAAATTCAGGTGAGATTTGACTTGATCTTGCCCAAGTTTTAATTGGGTTTGTCTTATCACCCATACCAGATTTAACCTTCTTTAAAAGGTTTTGATCAATATATGGACCTTTCTTTGAACTTCTTGACATATTTAGGCGTGTTTACCCTTTCTCCTTGGCTTTACTATTAACTTATCAGAATATTTCCCTTTCTTTCTGGTCTTACCCACAGCCGGCTTACCATAAGAAGTTTTGGGATATTTCATACCCACTCCGCTTCTTCCTTCTCCTCCTCCGTGAGGGTGAGAATCAGGATGTTGTGCAACCCCTCGAACCGTAGGTCTTATCCCCATTCTTATTTTCCTTCCAGCCTTGCCTAAAACCCTGGTCCTAAACTCCTCATTACCAACCTGGCCAATGGTAGCAAAACAATCAGAATCAAATTTTCTAATCTCGCCTGAGGGCAGTTTTACCAAAGTAATATTATCTTCTCTACCAAAAACAACCGCCGCCATCCCTGCTCCCCTTACCATTTGACCCCCCTTGCCAGGCCTTATTTCAATATTGTGAACCTTGGTACCTACAGGAATTTTACCAAGTGGCAAAGCATTACCCACCTCAAGAGGAGCAAACTCCGAGGCAAGTACCTTATCACCCACTTTGAGACCCGACGGAGCTATTATATAACCTCTTTCGCCATCTTCATAGGCTAAAAGTGCAACCATAGCATTTCTATTGGGATCATATTCCACACTTTCAACCTTTGCTTTAACATCTCTTTTTGCTCTTTTGAAATCTATCACTCTCAAATACCTCTTAGCACGGCCACCTTGATGTCTAACAGTCACCTTTCCAGAACTATTTCTTCCTGATTTTTTAGATAAGATTTGCCTTATTTTTTTCATTTTTTCTCCTCAAAAAGATCAATTTTATCTTTACCTGAAAGTGAGACTATAACTTTTTTAAAACCAGATTTTCTAATTTTTCTGCCCATATAATTTCGCTTTACTTCGCTTTTATGCATAATCGTTCTTATTTTTTGAACTTTAACCTTAAAAATCTTCTCAATCAACCTTCTGATTTCCTCTTTATCAAGACTCCTGTCAACAGCAAAGGTATAATTACCGATTTTGGCCTCTGACAAGCTTTTTTCTGTAATAATTGGTTTTATTTTTATCATCTTATTTATTTTCTTTCTTCAAAATTTTTCTCTTAGTTTCTTTCTTAAGATTAGACTCTAGATTCAAGCTAGAAGCCTGTTTTTTGGTGCGACTAATTTTGGAGGGAACATTTTCCTCCTTTAATGTTGCAGCTTTACTCCCAAAAATTTCACTATCCAAAATCAACAAATCAGAGACAAAAACATCATAGGCATTAAGACTATTCCAGCTTGAAATCTTGACACTTTCGACATTATTCCAAGCTCTAGTTTTATTTATATCTTCCGATTTAAAAGCTACCAAAATATTTTTAGAGGTCAGATTTGACTTTAAAAGCAAATTCTTTATTAATTGAGACGCTTCTTTTGTTTTCTTAAAAGAAGACAACTTTTCAACCAAGAAAAGCCTATTATTATCTAATTTATCTCGTAAAGCTAAAGCTAAAGCCTTTCTTCTAATTAATTCAGGCAATCTCAAGAGCCTTTTTAATCCAGAAGGTCCATGTGCTAATCCTCCACCAACAAAAATAGGAGCTGAACGCGCTCCGTGTCTTGCCCCTCCTGTACCTTTCTGACGATAGATTTTCCTGGTTGAGATTTTTACATCGGATCTTGTTTTTCTCCTTGGTCTTACTTTATATAAGTTAAATTCATAAAACCTTAAAGCTTGAGATAACAACTTCTCTGAGCTTTTCTCAAAAAGACGATCAGGCAAATTGACTTTGCCTTTTTCTTCTCCTTTAACTGAAAAAAGATTAACTTTCATAGTTTAATTTAAGATTGATCTTGAGCTTGGGTGTTTTCCTTATTAGCTTCTTTCTCCTTGCTTTCTTCTTCTATTTGCTCTACTTGAGCTGTCGGGCCCTCGCTAATAAGCTGTGAGAGCTTACCAGAGCCTATTTTAGTAACCAACAAAAGATCACCCCTTTTACCAGGAACCGGGCCTGAAAGGCCTAATAGGCCTTTCTCTTTATCAACCAGAACAACCACCAGATTCTTAACCGTAACTTTATCCTGCCCCATCCTCCCTGCCATTTTTTTACCTTTATAAACTCGGCCTGGGGTGGTTCCTTGTCCAATTGAACCAGGAGCACGATGACGGTCAGATTGCCCATGGGTCTTTGGCCCACCAGCAAAATGCCATCTTCTAACCACACCTGCAAAACCCTTGCCCTTACTTACTCCCGTCACAGAAACTAAATCACCAACTTTAAAGACCTCAAAAGCATCCACTTCATCTCCTACTTTTAGATCTGTTTTTTTAGTTAGTTTTGCTTCTTTTAAATATCTTGGAGCCTTACCTTCTTTGACCAGGTCTTTGAGATGCCCTTGCAAGGGTTTACTGGTATTCTTAGCTTTCTTTTCTCCAAAAGCAAGTTGCACCGCAAAATAGCCATCTTTTTTATCATCTTTGACTTGGCTGACTATGCATTTTCCAGCCTCAACCAAGGTTACAGGGACTCTAGTCCCTTTAACAAAAGTCTGACTCATTTCAAGTTTTTTAGTTAAAACAGTTTTCAACATAGTTATCAAGCACAAAAAAAGGCGCCCTAGGCGCCTCACGCCAAAGGCTAAAAAAACGTGGCTAATGACGAACTTTATCCACGATGACTAGATTATAACAAAAACAAAAGAATGTAGCAAGAAGACCAAAGTCAATCCCCACTACAAGCGGGGTTGATCGGAGTTAGTCCTCGCTTAAAGCGAGGTTGGTCGAAGCTAGTCGGAAGCTAGTATTTAGTATCTTGTATTATGTATTATGCAGGGAATACTAGTAGAAAGTAGAACGTAGTAAGTAGAAAGCAAAATTCTATAATCTATAATCTATAATCTATAATCCAAAATCTATAATCTAATTTTTGACTTTTGAGTTTTAAGTTAATTTGTTAATTTGTTAACTGTTAATTGTTATCTCACATCTTTATCTCAACTGAGACTCCTGCTGGGAGTTCTAAATTGGAGAGTGAATCAATTGTTCTTTCTGATGGATCGTGAATTTCAATCAACCTCTTATGAACCAAAACTTCAAAGTGTTCTTGAGCATCTTTATCAGTAAATGGAGATTTGTTAACTGAAACTACACTTCTTTTAGTGGGAAGTGGAATCGGGCCAACAATTTTAGCACCAGTAGCAATAGCAACATCTAAAATCTTAGCTGCTGCTTCATCTATAACCCTATAATCGTAGCTTTTAAGCTTAACCCTCAATCTTCCTGCTGGCATAAAATTTTGGCTTTAAAGAGCTTTTAGGCAATAACCTTGGTAATAACACCTGCACCAACAGTGCTACCACCTTCCCTGATAGCAAAACGGAAACCTTCTTCCATTGCTACCGCCTGAATTAATTTAACTTTCATCTTGGCATTGTCGCCAGGCATAACCATCTCAATTCCTTCAGGTAAAGTAACCTCACCTGTAATGTCGGCTGTCTTGATAAAGAACTGAGGCTTGTAACCTGAGAAGAAAGGAGTGTGCCTTCCACCCTCTTCTTTACTCAAGATATAAACCTCTGCCTCAAATTCGGAGTGAGGAGTAATTGTTCCGGGCTTGGCTACAACCTGACCACGTTCAACCTGATCTTTTTCAATTCCTCTTAGTAAGACTCCAACATTGTCTCCAGCTTCAGCATAATCAAGAGTCTTCCTAAACATCTCAAGACCTGTAACAACAGTCTTTTGGGTTGGTCTAAGACCAACTATTTCAACCTCTTCATTGACACTCAACTTACCACGCTCAACCCTACCTGTCACGACTGTTCCTCTTCCTTTAATAGAAAAGATATCTTCAATTGGCATCAAGAAAGGCTTGTCAACATCTCTTGTTGGCTGAGGAATGTATTCATCAACCGCTTTCATTAACTCCAAAATTTGCTTCTCAGCTTCAGGATCTCCTTCCAAAGCCTTAAGAGCTGAACCACGAATCACAGGAACTTCATCTCCTGGGTATTCATATTTCTTCAAGAGCTCACGAACATCAGCTTCAACCAAATCAACAATTTCAGGGTCATCAACGGTATCAACCTTGTTCAAGAAGACAACAATTGCGGGAACGTTAACCTGGCGA
Source organism: Candidatus Woesebacteria bacterium (assembly GCA_013426185.1). Taxonomy (NCBI): domain Bacteria; phylum Candidatus Woeseibacteriota; species Candidatus Woesebacteria bacterium. Next base: position 532,472 of record CP058602.1, read on the forward strand.
GCCAAGATAACATGCTCTCTTGTTTGAGGCATTGGACCATCGGCCGCTGAGATAACCAAAATGGCACCATCCATTTGAGCTGCACCGGTAATCATATTCTTAATGTAATCAGCATGACCTGGTGCGTCAATGTGAGCATAATGTCTCTTATCAGTCTCGTACTCAAGATGGGAGATATTGATGGTAACACCTCTTGCTTTTTCCTCAGGAGCACTATCAATCTCTTCGAATTTGTAAGCTTTGGTAGGATTACCTGGCTGTTTGGACAAAACAGTGGTAATAGCCGCTGTCAAAGTGGTTTTACCATGGTCTACATGGCCAATAGTACCAATATTGACATGCGGCTTTGTTCTTTCAAATTTTTGTTTTGATTCTCCTGCCATAGTTTAAAAATTATAGGGAGCATAATGCTCCGTTGTCATCAAGACACTAGTCGTGATTATACTCGAGGCCAAAACAAAATGTCAAGAGGCAAGTTTAGCCTCGAGGCATAACCACTTTGCCAGATTTTTCAATAATCATGTCAGCAATGTTACGAGGTACTTCCTCATAATGACTAGGTTCAATATAAGGAACAGCTCGACCTTGGGAAATAGATCTAACTTTAGTTACATAGCCTGAAAGCTCGGCAAGTGGTGCAAAAGCGTAAATATAAGTCATATCACCTTTCTCCTCACTACCCTGAATCTGAGCTCTCTTTGAAGACAAATCGCCAATTATATCACCCATAAATTCTTTAGGTGTTGCTACCTCCACTTTAACTATTGGCTCAAGTAAAACCATATCAGCTAATTTAACAGCCTGTTCAACAGCCATAGAGCCTGCAATCTTGAAAGCTATCTCTGAAGAATCAACTTCATGATAAGAACCATCATAAAGGTAAACTGCCAAATCGGTTATTGGATAACCAGCCAAAACACCATTTTCAAGCTTCTCCTTGACTCCTTTCTCAACTGCAGGAATAAATTCAGCAGGGATTGCACCACCTCTAATTTCTGAAACAAATTTAACCCCTTCACCACGACCCAAAGGTTCAACTCGAATAAGACAATGACCATACTGTCCACGACCACCAGTCTGCCTGATATATTTGCCCTCGCCTTTTCCAACCTTTTTAATTGTTTCTTTGTAGGCAACCTGTGGAGCACCAATTTTCGCCTCGACCCCAAATTCACGTTTCATCCTGTCAACTAAAATCTCAAGCTGCAATTCACCCATTCCAGAGATAATTGTCTGACCTGTTTCTTGATTTGACTTAACACGAAAAGTTGGATCCTCATCAAGCAATTTGCCAAGCGCAATACCCATTTTTTCCTGATCGGATTTAGTTGCAGGCTCAATAGCAAGAGAGATAACAGGATCGGGAAATTTAATTGATTCAAGAATTATCGGCCTATTAGGATCACACAAAGTGTGGCCAGTGGTTGTGTCCTTTAAACCAACTGCCGCCACAATTTCCCCAGCATAAGCTTCCTCAATCAATTCCCTTTGGTCAGCATGCAAAAGAACCAATTTACCTATTCGCTCAGGAACAGATTTACTGGTGTTAAGAACCTGTTGGCCAGTTTTAATTATTCCTGAATAAATACGTAAATAAACTAACCGCCCAACATGAGGATCGGTCATTACTTTGAAAGCAAGAGCAGAAAAAGGAGCTTCGTTTTTAGGCTCCCTTATTTCTTCCTCCCCCGTCTTCGGATTAACACCCTTTACAGGCGGCAGATCAAGTGGGGAAGGTAAATACTCAACCACACCATCAAGAAGAAGTTGGGTAATTGCAGTTCTATTATCACCGCCAAAGATAGGGAAAAACTTGCCTGAAACAACACCCTTTCTAATAGCTCTTTTAATCTCCGTTTCACTTACTTCCTCCCCGTTTAGATACTTTGACAAAACTTCATCATCATACTCGGCCACTCTTTCAAGAAGCTCTGCTCTATACTTTTCCGCCACTTCTTTATATTCTGCAGGGATTTCTTCTTCAACCAACTTATTGTCTTCAATTCCAGAATAAGTAAAAGCCTTCATACGAATAAGATCTATTGCTCCACGCAAATCGTGTTCTATACCTATTGGATAAATAACAGGAGCTGCGTTTGCCCCCAAGCGTTCGTGTATAGACTTAAGACTGCCTTCAAAATCAGCTCCAATAAGGTTAAGCTTATTCAAAACACAAATTCTAGGCACTTTATACTTATCTGCCTGGCGCCAGACAGTTTCTGACTGGCTTTCAACTCCAGTTCGGCCGTCGAAAACAACCACAGCTCCATCAAGAACCCGCAAAGAACGTTCTACCTCAGCAGTAAAATCGATATGTCCTGGAGTATCAATAATATTAATTCTATACTGACCATCTTTAACTGAAGTTTCCTTCTTTAAGGTCCAAAAAGTGGTGATTGCGGCAGACACAATAGTAATCCCGCGCTCTCTTTCCTGCTCCATCCAGTCAGTTGCAGTTGTTCCCTCATCAACTGAACCCAAACGATAAGTTCTACCTGTTTCAAAAAGAATTCTTTCTGTTGTAGTAGTCTTCCCGGCATCAATATGAGCAATAATCCCTATATTTCTAATTCTTTCCATAGGAAGATTACGGTCTTTTGTAGCCGTAAAGACAAGAGAGGCCTTCTTTTTTGTTGCTTGGACTTGAGACATAATAATTACCAACGGAAGTAGGCAAAGGCGCGATTTGCCTCAGCCATTCTTTCCATATCCTGACGTTTTTTAACCGCAAAGCCTTCGCCTTTTGAAGCATCAAGAATTTCTGCCACCAATTTTTCAGCAAAGGTGTGATATTGACTATTTGGCCTACTTCTTGCACCAAAAATAAGCCAGCGAATAGCCAAAGACTCCTTTCTTGAGCCACGAACAGCAACAGGCACCTGATAAGCTGCCCCACCAATTCTTCTTGGGCGGACCTCCATTGAAGGCTTAATATTATTTATCGCTTCGGCAAAGACCTTGATCGGATCAAGACCCATTCCCTTTATGATTTCAAAAGCCTTGTAGACTTGCTTTTGAGCCACGCTTTTTTTACCGTCGCGCATAGCACGGTTAATAAGTTTTGTCACCAGACGGTTTCTATAAACAGGATCTGGTTCAACTACTCTTGGTTTCGCTGGTCCTTTTCTTGCCATATTAGTTAAGCACTAGATGCGGAAGCTTCGCTAGATGATACATTTTTTGATTCCCTTTTGGATCCATACCTACTACGAGAAGTCTTACGTCCAACAACACCCGTGGTGTCATACTTTCCACGAACTACTTGATACTTGACTCCAGGCAAATCTTTCACCCTTCCGCCTCTTATTAAAACTACCGAATGCTCTATTAATTCATGGCCTTCACCAGGAATATAAGCTGTTACCTCTTGTTTATTAGACAGTCTGACACGAGCTACTTTACGCAGCGCAGAGTTTGGCTTTTTGGGAGTCATAGTCCTGACCTGCAGAACCACCCCTCTTTTAAAAGGGGAGGGCAACTCACCATACTTTCTGTCTTTGGCATTAAACCAGCGCCTCAAAGCGGCCTTTTTGGTCTTCTTGATAATTTTTTTTCTTCCTTTTCTGATTAATTGCAATACTGTTGGCATATAATTTTTGAGCACAAGAAACTCTGACAAGAGCAATATGGGCACAAGCCAGAGACCTTGTGTCTCTATTCTATCAGATTTTGCCTTCTTCAGGCAAACGAGCAGACTCAGGTGTGACAGGAATAAGTCTTCCTATTATCACATTTTCCTTCAAACCTAAAAGCTTGTCCTCCTTACCTTGAAGCGCAGACTCTGTTAAAACTTCGGTTGTCTGCTCAAAGGAAGCAGCAGAAAGCCAACTTTCGGTATAAAGAGATCTTCTGGTTATTCCCAAAATGACCTGCTGAGCACTGGCTGGCTCCCCTCCCGCAGCCAAAACCTTTTCATTTTCAGCCTCAAAAGAGGCTTTATCCACAAGTTCTCCTGGCAAAAACATCGTATCTCCGCAAGTTACTACTTTTACCTTATCGCTCATCTTTTTAACAATTACTTCAAAATGTTTATCGTTAATTGGAATTCCTTGAGATTCATAGACTTTCTGAACTTGGGAGATAATATACTCTTGCGCAAATCTTAGCCCCTTAATCATCATTACTTCTCTTACATCAAGCGGGGCTGCAGCTAATGGCAAACCTGCTTCTACCTTTTGTCCGCTCTTAACAGTCAAGGTCAGAGTCTTGGGGATTATATATTCTCTTTTATCTTTAAGTCCTGATGCAGAACTGGTAACAACCACCTTCCAACCTTCATCAATCTCATTTACCATAACCTTACCCGAAATTTCACTCAAAGGAGCTGTTACCTTGGGAGTTCTTGCTTCAAACAACTCTTCTACTCGTGGCAAACCTTGTGTCACATCAACCCCAACAACTCCCGCTGAATGTTTAGTCCTCAAAGTCAACTGTGTTCCTGGCTCACCAATTGACTGGGCAGCAATGATACCAACTGGGGTTCCCACTTCAACCATCTTCTTAGTAGACAAATCCCAACCATAACATTTAGCACAAACTCCATGGCTAAGACCACAGGTAAGAGGAGAGAAAACTTTTACTTCATTTATTCCAAGATTAACTATTTTATCCGCTTTAGCCTCATCAACAATTTCTCCCTTAGCAAAAAGAACTTTCTTTGTCTTAGGTTCTAAAATATTATCTGCTAAAACTCTACCTACAATCTTGAATATTTTGTCTTCTTTCTTGTTGATTTTAGTAAAATCAATAGTCAAACCTTCATCGGTTCCACAGTCTTCAGCCCTCACAATAACATCATGAGCCACATCAACCAAGCGGCGAGTAAGGTATCCCGCATCAGCTGTCTTCAAGGCAGTATCCGTCAAACCTTTTCTTGAACCTCGACTTGAAGTCACATACTCAAAGACAGACAGCCCTTCTCTAAAGTTTGACTTAATAGGCATCTCAACAGTTTTGCCTAGAGGGTCAGTAACAAGACCACGCATAGCAGCCAACTGCTTAACCTGATCTCTTGAAGCTCTGCCAACTTTTGCATCAATAACAACTCTAATCGGATTGTACTTATCCAAGAGTTCCCAAGTCTTGTCGGCAAGCTCCTCGCTCACTTCAATCCAAATTTCTTCAGCAAACCTCTTCTTCTCCTCAGCTGTAATTAACCCCTGTGCAAAATTGTTTTCCACCTCAGCTACTCTCTTTTCTGCTTCCTTGATCATCTTTTCTTTTTCAGGATGGACAATAGCATCAAAGATAGACATCGAAAGACCAGCAATTGAACCTCCCCAGAAACCAAGATCCTTAATTTTATCTATTGTCTCGACTACAACATTTTGTTCATACTCAGCCAAAACACGATTAAAAATATTCTTGATAACACTTGAGGTGACAGGTTCGTTAATAAAGCCAAAACCTTGAGGTAAGGCTTCGTTAAAGAATATTCTACCTACCGTAGTCTTAATAATTTCCCCTCCTATCCTAACAGAGATTTCCTGCCTAATTTTAATTTTGTCTGATTGATAAGCCAATACTGCCTCACTAATATCAGCAAAAACTGTTTTTGAAGCAGGAATTCTTTCATCAATATCAGTGAGATAATAAATTCCCAAAGCCATTTCCTTCCTTGAAGGGATAGCAATAGGAGAACCATCAGCCGGCTTAAGCAAGTTCTTTTCAGGCATCATCAAGTTTCTCGCCTCATCTATTGCCTTTTGAGACAAAGGAACATGAACCGCCATCTGGTCACCATCAAAATCTGCATTAAAACCGTTACAGACAACAGGATGTAATCTTATAGCACTACCTTCAATTAGAACCGGATAGAAAGCAAGAATACTCAATTTATGAAGAGTTGGAGCCCTATTTAAAAGAACTGGATGATTCTTGGTAATCTCCTCCAAGATATCAAAAACCTCATCTGGTTTTCTTTCAAGCATATTTTTGGCTGATTTAACATTCGGGGCAATACCTCTTTTAATCATCTCGCGCAAGACAAAAGGTTTAAACATCTCAAGAGCCATATCCTTTGGCAAACCACACTCATTAAGTCTTAATTCAGGACCAACTACAATTACACTTCGGCCTGAGTAATCAACTCTTTTTCCAAGAAGATTCTGCCTAAATCTACCTTGCTTACCCTTGAGCATATCAGACAAAGAACGCAAAGGCTGTCTACCCCTTCCACGACGGGTAGCTTTCTTTTGAGAAGCGTCAATCAAAGAATCAACAGCTTCCTGCAACATCCTTTTCTCATTTCTCAAGATAATTTCTGGAGCTCCCAGATTGATCAAATGCTTAAGGCGATTGTTGCGATTAATTACCCGACGATAAAGATCATTTAAATCACTGGTTGCAAACCTACCACCTGAAAGCTGCACCATCGGACGCAAATCAGGAGGAAGAACAGGTAAAACCTTAAGAATCATCCAAGCCGGGTTGATCTTTGCCTTGCGCATTCCATCAATTAACTTTAATCTCTTGGCTAATTTGACAAAACGAGGAGTATTTTCTTTAGCCTCAAGCATCTCCTTGCGTAAGGAAGACGAAAGTCCCTCCAAATTTACTGATTCAAGAGCAGCCAAAATAGCCTCAGCGCCAGTCTTTGTCTCAAAGAAAATATCAGCTTTATAAGATGAAAGTTGATCTAATTCATCCTCGCTTATAACACTGTTAACTTTCAAGCTTTTAACCAAGTTAACAAGATTGTCGAAAAGTTGGTTAGTTCTTTCAACATTTAAGTTGTATTCGTCAGTTATAAGCTGCTCTCTTTTCCTTAATTCAAGATCAATTTCAAGTTTAGCCAGAGAGGCTTGTTCTTTATTCTTAATCTTCTTGTCTATTTTTGCTTTATCTTCAGAAGCTGATTTTTTAAGAGTGTCTTTTTTCTCCCTATAATCTTCGTCAAACTTTGCAATAGAATCTTTTCTAGCCTTCTCCAAATTTTCAACTGCTTCCTTTTTACCTTTTTCATCGAGCTTAATGACCAAATGTCTTGCAAAATAGATCACCTGTTCAATAGCTCGTGGGGCAATATCCAAGACTAGAGAAATTTTAGAAGGCGCACCCTTGAAATACCAAACATGTGCAACAGGCGAAACAAGATTAATATGGCCCATTCTTTCTCTTCTTACCCTTGAAAGAGTTACCTCAACTCCACATTTATCACAAATCACTCCCTTATATCTTATTCTCTTATATTTTCCACAATAACACTCCCAATCTTTGGTAGGACCAAAAATTCTTTCATCAAACAAACCATCTTTTTCAGCTCTCAACGTCCTGTAATTTATAGTTTCGGGTTTTGTTACCTCACCACGCGACCACTTCCTGATTTCATCAGGCGAAGCTAGCTTAATTATTAAGCTCTTAAAATCGGTTAAATCTTTAAAATCAGATAAAGGATCCATGATAATAACAGTTAACAAATTAACAAATTAACAAATTAACAAATTAACTATTAACCTCCTCTCCGCTTGAAATGACTTCATCTACTTCAACTGGACTTTCTTCTCTCAAAAGCTCGCTTGCAACTGCTACTTCTTTAGCTCCACTCGCTTCTTCTAGTTCAAGACCAAGCTCTGATACTTCGTCATTTTCTTCATGTTCTCTTGATATGTGGCCAGAAGCTTCAATTGACAAACACAAAGAATTAAGCTCCCTGACTAAAACCTTAAAGCTCTCAGGAACAGTTGATTGTGGAATATCAACTCCCTTGACAATAGCCTCAAAAGCTTTAGCTCTTCCAACTATATCATCAGACTTAATGGTTAGCATCTCCTGCAAAGTATAGGCAGCACGATGCGCCTCAAGAGCCCAAACCTCCATTTCACCCAAGCGCTGACCTCCCATCTGCGCTTTTCCTCCCAAAGGTTGCTGAGTAACAAGAGAATAAGGACCAGTTGACCTTGCGTGAGTTTTATCTTCAACCATATGATTAAGCTTCATAATGTAAGCGACACCAACCGTAGTATCTTCAAGAAAAGCTTCTCCTGTTCTCCCGTCAAAGAGCCGCGCCTTACCATTCACCGGCAAATTAACTTTCCTAAGTTCATTAACAACAGCATCTTCCCCAATCTCGTCAAAAACAGGCAAAGCTACTTTTTTACCCTGTTTCTGGGCTGCCCAACCAAGATGGCATTCCAAAAGCTGGCCTAAATTCATACGTGAGATAACAGACAAAGGGGAAATAATAATATCAATAGGGGTGCCATCAGCAAGAAAAGGCATATCAGCAACCGGCATAACTTTGGCTATAACACCCTTGTTACCATGTCGACCAGCTATCTTGTCACCTACTGTAACTTTCCTCATCTGTGCCACTCTAACAATCACTCTCTTAATTACTCCCGCTCCAAGCTCATCACCCTTATTGCGATCAAGTATCTGGACATCAACCACAATTCCTCTTTCACCATGAGGAAGCCTTAAAGAAGTATCTCTCACCTCGCGAGCCTTCTCGCCAAAAATAGCCCGCAAGAGTCTTTCCTCAGCAGTAAGTTCTGTTTCTCCTTTGGGGGCAATTTTACCCACTAAGATATCATTAGGACCAACTTCAGCACCCACAACCACGATCCCATCTTCGGCTAAATTCGCAAGTTCTGATTCTGCCACATTGGGAATATCACGAGTCAACTCTTCAGGCCCCAGTTTTGTTTCCACAACATCAGCCTCATATTCTTCTATGTTAATTGAGGTCATCAAGTCTTCTTTAACCAAGCGATCAGAAATCAAAATAGCATCCTCAAAACCATAACCGTCAAGGGACATGTAAGCAATAAGGAGATTCCTTCCAAGGGCAAGCTCTCCATTTTCCATTGCTGGACCATCAGCTAAAACATCGCCCTTTTTAACCTTATCCCCAGGTTTAACTACCACTCTTTGGTTGTAGCAAGTTGATTGTGCAGTCTTTTTAAATTTAGATAATAGATATGTAGCGAACTTTCCATCAGGAGAAATTTCAATTTCTTCAGAACTTTTATCGTCTGTTTTTTTATCTAATCTGACAACTATCTTTTCAGCGTCAGCATAATCAACAATTCCATCATACTTCGATTTAATTAGTCTACCCATAGCTTCAGCTACTATCTTTTCCATACCTGTTCCCACAATAGGAGCCTCTGGACTAACAAGAGGCACGGCTTGACCCTGCATGTTAGAGCCCATCAAAGCGCGATTACCTTCATCATGAGCCAAGAAAGGAATCAAAGACGCTGAAGCTCCGACTACCTGACGAGGGGTAACATCTATCAGATCAATTATTTCAACAGGACCTTCAGAAACTGAGCCTCGATAGCGAAAAGGCACACGATTGGCAGTAATAAAGCCGTTTTTATCAATAGGCACTCCTGAATGAGTTATATGATATTCTTCCTCATCATCTGCTGGTAAATAAATAATTTCATCAGTCACTTTCATTAAAGTTTTCCCTCCCTTTTTGACTTTTTCAACCTTGCGATAAGGAGCTTCAATGAAACCATACTCATTCACTCTCGCATAAAGAGCTAAATGATTAACCAAACCTATATTCTGACCTTCAGGAGTTTTTACCGGATCAATGCGACTATACTGCGAGCTTGAGACATCACGAATTGAAAATGAGGCTCTTTCTCTATTGATTCCACCTGTTCCCATAACCGAAAGTTTGCGCAATATTTCAAGTTCATTTAGAGGATTGGTATTGTCAAGAATAGCTGAAAGCTGACTCAACCTAAAAAATTCATTTAAGGAAGCCACTAAAGGACGAGCATTAATCAATAAAGACGGAGTAGGACTGTCAGAAGGAGAAATGAGGCTCATTTTCTCTTTAATAGATCTTTCAAGCCTCAAAAGGCCAACACGAAAAGCGTTTGTTGCCACAAGCTCGCCAACTCTTCTCAAACGACGATTGGCTAAGTGGTCAATATCATCAACTCTACCCTGGCCATTTTGCAAACCTATAAGATATGAAAGAGAAGCAACAATATCTTGTTTTGTCAAAATCCAATTTTGCTTAACATTGGGAATATCAAGCGAGAGTCTTTTGTTAATCTTAAATCTTCCGACTGCTCCAAAATCATATCGACGTGGATCAAGAAACATACCTTTGAAAAGACTTTCGGCATTTTCAAGTAAAACTGGCTCACCAGGCCTCATCCTGCGATAAAAATCAAGTAGAGCTTCTTCTCTATTGGTAGTTAAATCGCGAGACAGAGTTTGACTGATATAATTGTGTTGTGGATCTTTATTAACTTCTTTAAACAAATCTTGAATCTCCTCATTACTTTCAATGCCAAAGATACGCAAGAGGACAGTGGCAGTAATTTTTCTTCTTCTGTCAATTCTGGCTGAGATGACATCATTTTTCGAGACCTCAAATTCAAGCCAAGTACCATGAAGTGGTCTTATTTCAGAGTGATAAAGCATTCTACCTGACGAGGAATCAAGATCGCCAGAAAAATAAACTCCTGGTGATCTGACTAATTGACTAACAACAGATCTCTCAACACCACTAATCACAAAAGTTCCTCTTTGGGTCATCTGAGGAATTTCTCCCAGAAAAACTTCTTGAGAGACCTTTCTTCCACTCCTTTTATTGACCAATGTAGCAGTAATTTTGAGAGGGACAGAGTAGGTCAGTCCTTTTTCCAAAGCTTTCTTTGAAGTAATAGTTGGCTCGCCCAAAACAGGATTTTCTAGATAAAGTTCCCAATTTTTACCTGTAAAATCTTCAATAGGAGAAATTTCTTTTAGCTCGGAGGCAATAGCTTCACTTAAAAACCACTGCCAAGACTCCTTTTGAATATAAGTGAGGTCATCTGCCTTTAGATTGCCTCTTTCTTTGCTAAAATAAACTCTGTTTTGATTTTGAATATTCATTGCCAAGGTTTATTTCCTTTGGCTACCAAAAATGCACACAAAAAAATCCCAAAATGGGAACAACCAAAGGAGCGTAAGAAACACTACGCCTAAGCGTGATTATATCTTCCTTTTTTTATCTGTCAAGAGGTATTTACTATTACTCAATTAAGTATTTTCTGATATTCTCCTTATGTTCTTCTGTTGTTTTAGCAAAATAGATCTTGCCGCTCTTGTCATGAAGATAAAACCAATAGTCGCTCTCTTTGGGATAAATCACCGCTTTAATCGAAGAAAGGCCGGGATTTGCAATCGGATGAGGTGGCAAACCTTTGAATTTGTAACTATTAAAAGGAGAATTAATAGACATATCTTCTTTTGACAAAATGGGCCACCATTTACACTCGGCGCCAAAAACCTTGCAATTTTTGGTAGCAACTGCATACTGAACTGAAGCATCAACCTGCAAAGGCCAGCCATCTTTAAGTCTTTTAATTAAAATGCCTGCCACAAGAGGCCGCTCTTCGTCAGTTTTTGTCTCTCTTTCTACAATTGAAGCCAAGGTAATAATTTCATTTAGACTCATATTTGACTTTTTTATATCTTCCTGAAAAGGAGCAATTTTCTTGTTGAAGTTATCATAAAGTACACTAACTACTTTTTCAGCAACAACCTCTCTTGGAAAAAGATAAGTATCGGGAAATAAAAAACCTTCCTTTCCATCTGACGCTTGCATAAATTGAAGGTAAAAATTTTCCTTATCTTTAATTTCAAGCTCATTTACAAGCTTTAAAACCATCTCTTCTCTTCTTAACCCTTCAGGAAAAGTGACCCAAACCAAATCCGGTCCTTTTATCAATTTTTCCACTATTGATTTCATACTCTCAGACGGCGAGAGCTTATATTCACCCGCTTTAATTTGATCTGACCTGCCTTGAAATTGTAAATAAACTTTAAACGCCAAAGGGCTTTTAATTAGTCCTTCATCTGATAACTTATTGCCAATTTGGCTAACTGTGAGTCCACGTTTAATTACAAAGCTTTTTGTCTCCTTTTGTGAAGGGTTAAAAGGTGAAATAGCATCTTGCCACCAATAAAATATCCCCAAAGAAAGCAATAACAAGCCTATGGCAAAAAAAGGGATAATCTTTTTCATCAATTTTAGAAGAACAAGTTAAACTTCACTAAGTAATGCGCGCCGATAGGTTTTTGTTTTAGGGTTATAGATATAAATTCGTCCACAAGAACAGGTCGCTTTTTCTGTTCCTTCAACATGCTTTTCTCTCTTGCCTTGCGAAAGAGGTTTGCCACAACCAACACACCTACCTTGTGATAAAAGCCAAGCCTGAATGGGCGCAATAACATTCTTGAACATTAGTTCAGTCTAACAAAAAGAAAAAAATAAATCAACCTTTTGATTCAAGGTAGCTTTCTAGAATAATGCTTGCAGCATAGGCATCTTCAAGTGATTTTCTCTTCTTTCTTTTTATTCCCGCTTCAATGGAAAGAATTTGAGCTTCCTTAGTGGTCAAGGTTTCATCCCAGAAAACAGTAGGAATATTAAGCTTTCTTTTTAGACTCGCACCAAAATCTTCAATTTCTCTTCTAAATACGCCTTCAGGCAAACCAATGACAACTTTTTCAACTTCCTCCTTTTCAACTACTGCTTTTATTTTTTCCTCAAGATCACTTCTTTCCTTAAATCTCAAAACTGACAGAGGATAAGCCAATTTAACATTATCATCAGCTAAAGCTAAACCCACTTTTGCCTTACCGTAATCTATCCCCAAAATTTTCATAGACTAGAAGAATCATTCACAGACGCTGATTCTTGAGAAACAATTCTTGCTCTCACGATTAACCTTTTTGCCTTCCTGGGATCACCAGGCGGGGTACAAGTTACAAGAGTGAGATAAGAATCAGAAGAGTTCTGTTCCAAAATCTGGATATCAGAAGGTGTAACCTCAAACATATCTTCAACTTTGTAAACATACTCAACTCCATCATAATAAACATAAATAGAATCGCCTTTTTCCAAGGTAGGCAAAAGCGAAAAAATAGAGATATACCTCTTGGGATCATAAAATCTAGGTAGAATTGAATGGCCAAAAATAACTGCATTTCCCCGCCTTCCAGGCAGAGCCGTACCGGGATATTGGATTAAATGCTCATTCAAATCTTCTCCTCCAATTGCCACAACTGCATTATCAATCCTCAGCTTGGGTATTGAAATATTATAAAAGGTTACCTTTGGCAAAACGAAATCCTTTCCTTTAAGTCCGCCTTCAAACCAATTACTAGCTTTGGTGTAATCCTTTCCTGAAAAAATGTCTATATCACGATCAGCCAAGGGAACCAAAAAAGAAGGGAATTCCTGTCGCGAAAGAATCTCATATTTAACTATTGGATAAAAAGTTAAAAAGAGAATTAAAAGACCTAAAATTCCCATAAAAACACCAAAAAATTTAGCTAAAACTTTTTTATTATTTCTTGCCATATCTTTACAACTTTTAAGGAGAAGCTTGAACTTCTATATGAATTCTCTTATAAGAATGCGGTAAAACCACTAATTTTGAAAGTTTAAAATCAGGCTTAATGGTGATTTCTGCTCTATCATAGCCTCTAACTTTAACTAAAAACTCCTTGGCCGCATCAATACTTCTGCCAGCAATAGATTTTGCTATTTCGTCCTGATCAACCTTGGGTAAAAGATTGGCTATAAAATTAGTTTTGAAAGAAGCTGTGCCATCTTTTTCTTCAACCAGAGAAAAGCTTGCTTTTAACTGATCTTGACGCAAACTATACCCTGAAGGAATCTTTTCTTTTAAGATTTCCTTTGCCACTTCATAAAAATCATTCTTATTAACCACTAAAACCGTTGCTGATAAAGTCAAATTTAGCTTGAGGTCACTAGCTTCATCGCCAATCTTATGATTATAAGTTTTGTCTTTAATCTCATCTTTAATTGACTCTTTAACCATAATTTTATTCTCATTGAGACTTGATTCAATATCACTAAAGAGCTTGTCTTCCAACTCTTTCTTCAAATCAGACAAGACGCTATCGTAATCTTTGGCTGAGACGGCACTAATTTCTCTACTTGATCCACCAGAAAAAGCTTCCTCATTTTTCGCTTCAATAGTACTTAAGGCATAATTGCCCACTGAAAAAGATTCGCCTGAGGCAAGGTTATACTCTGCTCCAATATCAAAAGCGGTAACTGAAGCTTCAGTCTTACTGGGAGTTGAAGCACTACCACTTGCCACTTCTACATCGTCATCAAGTGTAAAGACAAGACCAGAAGAGCTTTGTAATTTTGTCCCTTTAGTAAGCTTTAATTCGTCCCCTGTGCGATAAATCTGAACCTTACCTTTAGCTTTATCCCCAACCACCTTAGTTCCTGTAACAGAAATCGTCTTTTCTCCTTTTATCTCTTTTTTAACCTCACGAGCAGACAATATTCTTGAAGAAACATCAAGAGAAGAAATATTCTTATCAAGCTTAAGATCAACACTCTCTTCTATTTTTTGCGGAGAGACGTAAATCTTAACATCAGCAGTCGGCAAAAACCACCAAGCCAGAAATCCTCCTACTAAAAAGGCCAAAAAAGCCAAAAGGCCAAAAATCAAAGGCTTTTTGTCAAAAGCATAGCGAGGACCAGCCAAAACCTTTTTTTCTTTCTTGGGCAACAACCCCTTAAGTTTATTAATAAAGGCCTTAACTGGAGAAACCTTGGAAACTTCATATTCTTCCCGATTTTCAGACTCAATAGCAACCGGCTTCTCTTCTTGCAAAGGAATACCCATTACATCCTCCGAAACTTTCTTTATATCCTCACCCACAACAAACCCCAAGTCTTCATCTACCCTTTCAAAATTATCTTCTTTAACTTCTGTCTCTACCTTAGGCTCTCTTTTTTCTTCCCTTTCTCCGCCTGCTACTTCAACTTCTTTCGCGCCTTCAAGCTCTACACCACCAGCAAGCGAAGTAGCCAAGACCTTCTCTTCAGGTCTTATTATCTCAATTTTGGGAGGATGTAGAAACTTAATAGTTTGGTAGCTATCCCAATCAACGCTAATTAAACTTTGCCTTAAATCTTCAAGCTCTCCCTCTCGGCCGTCATAAAGAATAATTCTGGCAGGCAAAGGTTCATTAAAAGAAAAACGAGACAAGCCTTCAACCAAATCCTCCACTAAAGAAACGCTTCTTGAAACTTGAGCTTCCCCTTTGGTTTCGCCGCGAACAACAAGCGATACTCCCAAATCCTCCTCGCCGATAGCCACAATAGTTGCGCTCAAAAAATCGCCCTCTTGAGACTTTAGATAATAAGCTATAGCTTCGGTCAGGGAAACAAAACCAACAGGCTTTAAAGACAATTCCTCACATACCTTTTTAATCTGCTCTTGATATTGAGGTTTAATTTGGCCATTTTCTACCCAGCTTGAAGGCAAACCAAAAACTGTTTTTGAAGGTTCTATTTCCTCATCGGCCAAGTTTTGGATAGCAACTGAAAGAGAAGAATCTATAGTCTCAACCAGATCTTGATCTTTTTGCCAAGAAAGCGGCGCGCCAAAGGAAACAACCTCAACTTTCCCTTCTTCAACCTTCCAAATTCCAGATTGCACCCATTCTGATTCAATAACAACAGACCAGTAATGTTCTTTTTCTTCTCCTTTTTTGGGCAGTATACCTTTTAGATCCATTGATTAATTAAAGCAGAAAAAAGACTACCAAGCTAGCTTTCGGCAACAGCATAAATTCTAATAACACCAGCTCCAAGTTTTTCCTGCTTAATTATTTTAACACGTCCAATCTCTTTGGTGTTTTTAACATGAGGACCACCACAAACTTCCTTAGAAAAATATTCCCCTTCAGGATCGCCCACTGTATAAACTTTAACTGTCTTGCCATAACGCTCGGCAAAAAAATGAAGAGCGCCTTCTGATATTGCTTCATCAAGCGGCTTCTCTTCAAAAAAGACAGGTAAACCCCTCTTGATAACTTCATTTACCATTTTTTCAACTTTATTAATTTCTTCATCTGTCAGCTTCCTATCAAAAGAAAAGTCAAAGCGCAATCTCTCGGAAGTTATATTTGAGCCTTTTTGAGAAACGCCTTCTCCCAACACCTTGCGCAAAGCTGAATGAATTAGGTGTGTTGCAGTATGTAATTTGGTAACTTCAAAAGAATGATCGGCAAGGCCGCCTTTAAAGATTCTTGCTGCTGTTTTTCTTGAAAGCTCTTTATGTTTTTCAAATTCAGACCTAAAAACCTCTTCTGCCTTCTTGTCAAAATTAATTCCTCTTTGCCCCAAAAACTCAAGTGTCAACTCAAGCGGAAAGCCATCGTTTTGATAAAGGTCAAAAGCCATCTTGCCATCGACCTTATTACCTTCTGAAATAATCTTGTCCAGCTTTCTTACTCCCTTTTCCATAATTTGCTTGAATTTGGCCTCCTCAAAATTAAGGTTTTCGTCTATAAAATCCCAATTTTTACTTATCTTCTCTTGTCCCTTTAATGAGGTAGCGATAAAAGAAAGGGCATTGTTTTTCTCTACACCCAAGAAATAAAGATGGAAAACTGATTTCCTAATAAGCCTACGCGCCACATAGCCATGAAGCTTATTGGCAGGATAAACTCCTTCAGCAAGAATATTAACAGCAGCCCTTAAGTGATCGGCTACAATTCTGAAACTTTTATCCTTTTTCTCCTCCTCCCCATAATGAAAAGCTGAAACTTCTTCTATCTTTGATACCAGATCTTTGAGAGTGCCTATTTTAAAAATATCGTTCTGACTAGAAACTGCCATAGCAATTCTCTCAAGCCCACCACCAAAATCAACATTTTTTTGAGGCAATTCAACCAACTTGCCATTTTTCTTCTCATACTGGATAAAAACAGAATTGCCTATCTCCAAAAAACGACCGCAATCGCAATTTGGATGGCAACCTGAATGTTGAGGTTTCCCAAAATCATAAAAAACTTCAGAATCAGGTCCCCCAATTTCTCCCTCAGGCATAAGCTCAGGATCGCCAGACCTACTCCACCAATTTTTTTGAGGCCCATAAAAGAAGATCCTTTCCTTGGGAATACCCAACTTAAGCCAGATATTGTATGAAGTTTCGTCTCGAGGAACTATTTCTTTTCCTGACTTATCTTTCAAGCCCTCAAAGACAGAAACCCAAAGTTTTTCTTTCTTAATTCCAAGCTCTTTGGTAAAAAATTCAAGACACCATGAAAGCTGTTCTTCCTTAAAATAATCACCCAAACTCCAATTTCCAAGCATTTCAAAAAAGGTGGTATGGCGATTATCTCCAACCTCCTCTATATCCTGAAGTCTTAAAGAAGGCTGGGAATCGCAAAGCCGTCTCCCTAAAGGATGCTTTTCGCCCTTAAGGTAAGGTATCAAAGGCTGCATCCCGGCTGAAGTAAAAAGAGTAGTCGGATCTCCTTCCAAAACCAAAGGAGCAGGACTTATTTCCTTATGCCCCTTCTTTTTGAAAAAATCAAGATATTTTTTCCTAATCTCATCAACACTTACCATTGTGCTTGAATTATATAACAAAATAGACCAAACTACACACTAGATCTCTCAGTATAGCCTTTGAATCAGGAAAAAGATTCAAACACCAACTAGATAACTTCGGTCTAAAGTTTGAGGAAAAACTAAAGATTATTCTCGCCGTGGGATTCCATTTTCTTACCCCTCTTAATCATTTCAATTACTCCTGTTAATTTCTCCGGTTTAATCAAGCCTCCGCCCAAAATTGCATCTTCCAAGATGCTGTTCAATCTTTTGATTGCCTGCCTTAAATCAGAAATTACCAAAAACACCTGAATACCAACAATCAAAAAAAGGACGGTTAAAGATATTGCTACAAAGGTAAGAACTTTCTGCGCTGTCTCCATATTATTCTTCTACATTCAAAGGCCGACTTATTTGTCTTGTTTTACCCGCTCTTGATTTTGCTACAACAAAAAGCTCTTTTGTATTTTTATCAACCAAAAGCTCTGCTTCAAAACTGCCATCTTGATTAACCACCGCCTGCTGATTGTTAATTATAACAGTCGCATCAGTATCCGTCTTCCCTGAAACCAAAACCTCACCCGCCTTTACAGTCTGACCTTCCCTGGGTTCAGACAAAACCAGAGAGGGAGGACTTAAGAAACGATAAGCCTGATAGCCCAAGTAGCCGACGATAACAAGAAAAATAAGAATAACAAAAGAAATAAGAGTTAATTTAGGGCTCCAGACGAAACGCTTGAAAGTAGGCGGATTGGGATTTAAAGAAACTATTTTTGGAGGATAATCGCGGCGCAACAAGGAAACTGCACGGTTAGTATCAACTCCCAAAGTCCTGGCTATATTTTTAACAAACCCCAAAACAACAGGAAACTCAGGAAGAGACCCCCAATCTTCCTTCTCAAGAGCTTCTATAAATTCTTTTTTAATTTTAGTCTTCCTCTCCAGAGCCTCAAAGGAAATTTTCCTTGAGACTCTTTCTGTATTTAAAAACCTTCCAATGGTAATCATAAGAAATTAAGCTAGCTTTTGTTTGAAGAGGCAAGAAAGCTTTCAGCATCGTCAATCAAAACTTCTCTTGGCTTTGAACCTTCAGCGGGGCCAACTACACCCGCCATTTCAAGCTGATCTATAATTTTGGCAGCGCGCGAATAACCGATAGAAAGTCTTCTCTGCAAAAGAGAAGTCGAGGCTCTGTCATACTGGCAAACTAACCTAACTGCATCAGGAAATAATTTATCAAGCTCACCGTCAATTCCGAAAGAAGTACCACTTCCTGATTCTGCCATCTTGGTTGCCTCATCAACATAATCAGGCAAAACACCTTGATTTTTAAGAAAAGAGGTTAAAGCTGTAATTTCTTTATCTGAAACAAAGGCTCCTTGAATACGAATCGGCTTTGCCTGTTCAGGAGGTAGATAAAGCATATCTCCACGACCAAGAAGCTTTTCTGCTCCTGGCGAATCAATGATAACTCTTGAATCAACTTGAGAGGCAACAGCAAAGGCAATACGACAAGGAATATTGGCTTTGATCAAACCTGTAATAATATCAACTGAAGGCCTTTGGGTTGCCAAAACCATATGAATACCTGTTGCTCGGCTCATCTGGGCAATCCTTGCAATTTTTTCCTCAACCTGAGCTGGCGAAAAAAGCATCACCTCAGCCAACTCATCAATAACAAGGACAATATAAGGCAAAGCCTGAAAACCAGACATCTCGTTATAACTGTCTATATTTCTCACTCCAACCTCAGCAAATTTCTTATAACGCCTCTCCATCTCTTCTAAAACCCACTTCAAAACAGAAACTGTTTCATCAAGATTAACAACAACAGGTGTCAAAAGATGCGGAATATCAACATAATGGGTCATCTCTACTCGCTTTGGATCAACCAAAACCAGTTTCACCTCAGAAGGCGAAGTGCGAAACAAAAGGGAAGCTAAAAAAGTGTTAATACAGACCGATTTACCAGAACCAGTTTGCCCTGCAATTAAAACATGTGGCATCTTCCCAAGATCGGCAACCACAGGTTTTCCTGAAACATCAAGGCCCAAAGCAACAAGAAGCCTCGATGGGTTATTTTTCATAACATCTGATTCAAGCATCTTCTTGAGAGAAACAAATTCTGGCATCCTGTTTGGCAATTCCAAACCGACAAGACTTCTGCCAGGAATAGGAGCTTCAATTCTAATTGTGCCTGTGGGCGCAGCCAGAGCTAAAGCTAAATCCCGCTCAAGAGCTGTAATTTTTGAAAGCTTAGTACCTGAGGCGACTTGAATAGCATATTGAGTAACCGCAGGTCCGTAGTTAACCTCAACAACTTTGGCCAAAATGCCAAAATCGTCAAGCGTACGTTCAATCGTAGCTGCATTTTCATTAACATCGCCACGATCAGCTTTTCCACCTTGGCCTTCACTCAAAAGATCAAGCGGAGGATTATTCCAAGCCCCACTTTCACCTGGAGTGTTACTCACCAAAGCAGAAGATAGAGTTTTCTGTTGCATCAGCTCAATGTTCTGACTTGGTGTCTCCTGAGGCTTTCTATCGTTTTCAGGTAGTTTAAAGTTCAGCTTAGACCTAAGATATGGTTTACCCAACTTTACTTTGGAACCCTTTAAAGTCTGCTTTAAGACATCAATCAAATTAACCAAAAAAGCAATCACCTGCTCAAGAGGAGTGTTGAAAAGAACTATTAAACCTACTATTGAAGTAGTTAAAAGTAAAAGGAAAGAACCGGTCTTGGTTAAAAAAACTGCCATATTCTCCCAAAAATACTTGCCAATAACACCAGCTCTTCCCAGACTCATCACAGAAACAAAAAAAAGCAGAGCACCAACAACTACATTCGGCTGAGAAAGAGGAGTTTTAAATTTTGAAACAAGAAGACCAAAAACAATAAAAATAAAAGGCAGAAAAATAGAAGCCCAAGAAAAAAGAGAAATTAAAATATCGTTAACATATCTTAAAGCTAGACCCTGACGCGAAAAAGAAATAATCACCAAGAAAGCCAGAAGAAAGAAAACAATCTCAGTAATGGAATAGATCACCCCTGGTTTAAGCTTAACCTTAAACGCCTTTTTTGATTTTATCCTTTTGCTTTTTTTGCTCATAAGTAAATTATATCAAGAAGATGCGCGAATCTTTAGTTGTAAAAAGGCAAATATCAAACTTCCGCCACTACAGGCAAGACCATGGGTCTTCTGCCTGTTTCCTTATAAAAATGACGCTCCAAAAAATCAGCAGCCAAATTTTTCACCATCCGACGGTCAAGCCCCCTTTTCTTCCTAAGGAAATTTTCAAGCTTTGAAGCCGATTTCTCCAAAAGATCACGACTTCCCTTATCAAAAACAAAGCCACGACTAATAATTTCAGGTTTGTTGACCAGTCTTCCTTCTGATTCATCAAATTGTAAAAGAACAATGGCAATACCTTCTTTGGCTAAAAGATTTCTATCGCGCAAAACCACTTGACCCACATCTCCAACTCCAAGACCATCAACTAAAACATTCCTAACCTCAACTTTTTCCCCTTTTTGAGCAGTTTGATTCTTAAAATTAACCGACTCCCCTGGTTTAAGCTCAAAGACATTCTCTCTTTTAACACCAACCCCACTTGCCAAATTACTAAAAGCTCTCATATGCCTTATCGTTCCACCAATAGGTATTGCATATTTGGGTTTGATAACCGATAAAAGAAGCTTTATATCCTCTTGGCTTGCATGACCTGAGACATGCAAATCTTCCTGAATATCGTAGTAATGGACTTCAACTTCTGATTCAATCAGTTTATCCACCAAAAAGTCAACATTAGTCTTTGAACCAGGCGGAGCAGGATCTGATGAGAAAATAACCACATCACCCTCCTCAATTTTCAAAAAATCGTGCTCCCCTAAAGCCACACGATATAAAGCGCTGCCCGGCTGGCCATAACTACCGGAGATAATAAACATAACCTCGTCTCTTGGCATTTTTATGGCCTGGCGCGGATCAACAATTAGCCCACCAGGTAAATTAATATAACCCAAATCCTCAGATATCTTAACTTTTGAGTCAATGGACCTTCCCACTATTGCCACTTTCCTTCCAAGTCTTGCGGCTACATTAACCGCCTGCTGGATTCTTGAGATATTAGAAGAGATAGTGGTAAAAAAGATTCTTCCTTTTTTATTAAGAATAATCTTTTCGATTCTTTCTTCTATCCCCTTTTCGCTTTCGGTATAACCAGGTGTGGTTGAACCAAGACAATCTGAAGCAACAGCAAGAGCGCCACTTGAGGCTAAGATTGCCATTTTGGCAATATCAAAAGGACGAGCATCAACAGGAGTCCAATCAAATTTATAATCAGCTACATGGAAAATCTTCCCCTCAGGGGTATCAATAGCAAAGCCAACTCCATCAGGAACTGAATGGGAAATACGAAAAGGAGTAATTTTGAAAACCCCAAGAGAAATATTGTCTCGTTCAGGATCAAAGACATTTACCTTTACCCCTTTGATATCATAATCTTCTAACTTTTCCTCAATAAAGCCCGCAACTAGTTTAGTGGAAAAAACGGGAGCCTTTATTTCAGATAGCAAAAATGGCAAGGCACCAATATGGTCTTCGTGTCCATGAGTAATTAGTATCCCCCTCAATTTAGACCTGTTTTTTCTTATATAATCAAAATCGGGAATAACCAAATCAACTCCAAACATCTCAGGCTCGGGAAAACCCACGCCACAATCAACAACGATCAAATCGTTTTCAGATTCATAAACATAAAAATTTTCTGTGACCTCAGTCGTTCCTGAGAGTGCGATAAAGCGAATCATAATCAAAAAAGAGCCATCTGTTTTTCTTCTTCTTTCTCTTCTTTTTCTTTTGCCTTATCTAGACTAGCTAGAATCGCAGGCAACTTTAAGAAATCTTCACGCAACTTTACCATAATTTCATTACTTCTTAAAGCAGCAGCTGGGTGATACATAGGAACAACGGTGATTTCATCATCGCCCCATTTAACTAAAGAAGGATTGCCATGCACTTTACTGATTGCAGCACTGGGCAAAAACTTAGCCATAGAAAAACGCCCTAAAGTCACTATTATTTTGGGAGATATTGTTTCAATAATTGCGTCAAGGTAGGGCCTGTAAGCTTCTATTTCTTGAGGAAGAGGATCGCGATTGTTGGGCGGGCGATGCATCACCACATTGGTAATAAATACTTCCTGCCTTTTGATATTAATCAATTCAAGAAGCTTGTCTAAAAGCCTACCTGCAGGACTAACAAATGGTTCTGATTTAACATTTTCCCAATAACCAGGGCCTTCTCCAATAAAGAGAATTTCTGCTTCTGGATTACCAACCCCAAAAACAAGATTTGTCTCTTTTGTCCTAAGAGGTAATTTATCATCCGCTAAGGCTTTATTTTTAATTTCTTCAAGTTTTGACTTTTTATCCATCTTACTGGGGCAAAA
Organism: Candidatus Woesebacteria bacterium; assembly: GCA_013426185.1. NCBI lineage: Bacteria > Candidatus Woeseibacteriota > Candidatus Woesebacteria bacterium. Next base: position 555,276 of record CP058602.1, read on the forward strand.
ACTCTTTCATATTGTCTGTTGTGATATGAAAAGAAGAGGTCTTGCCTTCAACCATCATTCTTGCCACCTTACGAACCACACCGTCAATTGTTCGCTCAAGCGTTCTAATACCAGCATCATAACCAAGAGGTCTAACAATAACAGGCCAGACATTATCATCTATAACAATGACACTAGGAGAAATACCTGCCGCCTTTAATTTTTCAGGCAAAACATATTTTGTTGCAATAGCAATCTTCTCACTATCAGTATAAGAAGGCATACTGATCGGCTCAAGCCTGTCCATTACCGCCGTTGCTATATTATGAGTATTATTAGCGGTTGCAATAAAAAGTACTTGAGAAAGATCAATCGGGTAATCAATATAGTGATCAACAAAGGCAAAATTTTTGCTTTGGATCCAAAAGTTCTACCAAAACACCCATAATAGAACTTCTGCCTTCTTCAGTCACACGATCTATCTCATCAAGAAGAATCACAGGATTCATACTTTGAACCGAAATCAAAGCCTTAACAATCTTTCCCGGTTCTGATTCAAGATGAAGCCTTGATTGACCCCTCAAATCAAGAGGATCTCCCATTCCACCAAAAGGAATTCTGGCAAATTTTCTTCCCAAAGCTTCAGCAATTGAGGGAGCAATAGTAGTTTTACCAGTACCAACAAGACCCACGAAAAAGAGAGTCGGTGCTTTTAAAACCTCGTTCTTTTCCCCTTTTTCAGCCTTAAGCTTCATCACCGACATATATTCAAGAACCCTGTTCTTGATATCTTCAAGCCCATAATGGTGACTATCCAAAATCTGACGGGCGCGCTTTAGATCCAGTATATCTTCTGTGGTCTTATTCCACGGCACTTTTGTTACCCAATCAATATAGCGAGCAATGCGATCGTATTCATCAAGATATGAAGGCGAATTGACCAATCTATTTAACTGGCCCAATCTAACGCTAATTCTGTCTTTAAGTTCTTGGGGAACAGAAGATGAATCAACTAAACTTTTAAGCCTCAAGAGTTCACTATCTGTAATTGGCAGGACTTCGTCTACTGTCTCTTTTGGAACGGAAAAGATCTGATTATTATCCTGATCATTATTAACAGGCTTCGGACTTTTAGTCACAGTATCACTTGAGAATAAACCCATATCACAAATATAATAACATTATTCAAAAACCCAGTGAAGGCTTAGTATCTTTTCTTCTCAAAGTTATCAAGAAGACGACTTGTGGGGAAATGTGGACCAGAAGAGGACTTTTGCCTTCTAAAGTTCCTATTCTGCCTTCTATCACGACTGTGATTTTCTCTTGCCTGACTTTGTTGTTTCTCCTGAGTCTTATCCAAAATCATGGAAAGGTTAATCCTTCCCAAATCATCAATTCCCTTTACTCTCACTTCAACCTTATCACCTAGTTTAAGAAGGTCATGAGGGTCGCGAACAAAATCGGTACTCATATCAGAGACATGAACCATACCTTCCTTACCAGGCAAAATCTCTATAAAGACACCAAAAGGCTCTATCCTTTTGACCACTCCTTGATATATTTCATCTGCCTTAACCTCTTTGGTCAATTGTTCAATCCTACTAACTGCCAATAAGACCGATTCGTCGCTTGTTCCTGTTATATTAACTGTGCCATCATCCTCAACTTCAATTTGAGCTCCAGTCTCAGCAATTAAAGAACGAATCATTCTGCCTCCTGGACCTATTAATTCACCAATCTTATCCTGAGGAATTTTAAGGCTTTTGATTCTTGGGGCGTAAACTGAAAGAGATTCCCTTGGTTTATCAATCACTTTTGTCATCGCCTCCATAATCTCAAGCCTTGCTTTCTTCGCCTGTTTCAAAGCTTCAGATAAAATGCTTGGTGTAAGCTTTGTTGTTTTAACATCAAGCTGAAGCGCAGTAACTCCTTCTTTTGTGCCAGCTACTTTAAAATCCATATCACCTGCTCCATCTTCAATTCCGGCAATATCGGTTAAAACAGCAAATTTCTTCTCGCTTTCAACCACCAAACCCATAGCAATACCGGCAACAGGTGCTGTAATAGGAACTCCTGCATCCATCAAAGAAAGAGTTGAGCCACAAGTTGAAGCCATAGAAGTTGAACCGTTGGAAGATAGAACCTCAGAGACAACCCGGATGGTGTAAGGAAAGACATCTTCAGAAGGAATAACAGGCAAAAGCGCTCGTTCAGCAAGTGCACCGTGTCCGATTTCTCTTCTTGAAGGAAAACCAACTCTGCCTGTTTCGCCGCTTGAATAAGGAGGCATAGTGTAATGATGCATATAACGCTTGGTTTCCTCACCCTCTGCAGTCTCAATCAACTGTTCAAGTGAAGGAGCACCTAAGGTTGTAATTGATAAAACTTGCGTTTCCCCACGCCTAAAGATAGCCGAACCGTGAGTGCGAGGCAAAACTCCTACTTCAACACCAAGTGGGCGAATTTCATCAGTCTTCCTTCCGTCTGGTCGCTTCCCCGAAAGAACCATTTTGCGGAATTTCGACGATAAGAGTTCCTCAAAGATGAAGAACACTTCCTTTTTATCCTCGTCTGGGAGTTTCTCTGCAAGAGCATTTTTATATTCATCAACTTCAGCATACCCTATTTCCTTTTTGGCCATCTGAATAAGTATTTTTTCAATCTCTTTTCCAAATTCCTTATCAATCTTTTCTTTGAAAGAAGTTTTATCTTTAGGTTTAAATTCAAAACCGACATTAGAACCGGCTTTCTTGGCAAATTCAGAAATAAAATCAATTAATTTCTGTCCCTCTTTTTGAGCAAACTCGATACCCTCAAGAATTTTTTCTTCAGGAACTTGCTTGGCTCCAGCTTCAATCATTATCACAGCGTCTTTTGTGGTTGAAACAACTAAATCAAGAGCCGATTTTTCTTGCTCACTAACAAGAGGATTAAGAACAAAATTATCTTCAATAAGACCAATTCGAGAAACAGCCACAGGACCTTTCCAAGGAATACCTGAAACAGACAAAGCTGCAGATGTGGCAATAGCAGCCACAATGTCTGGACTATTTTCGATATCAACTGATAAGACTGTTACTGTTACTTGGACTTCACTATCTTTATATTCCTTTGGAAAAAGAGGTCTGATACTTCTATCAATCAAGCGGCCTGTCAGAATTTCCTCATCAGAAGGTCTTCCTTCTCTTTTGACCCAGCGACTGCCTTTAATTTTTCCTCCTGCATAAAGCCTTTCTTGATACTCAACTGAAAGAGGAAAATAACCAATGTCTTCTTTTAAAGGGGATGAAACCACAGCTGCCAAAACCACTGTCTCGCCATATTGGGCTAAAACAGCACCTGTGGCTTGAAAGGCTAAATTTCCGGAAGTAAGGATTAATTTCTTACCACCAAAATCAATTTCACTTTGAGTCTTTTGATTTTTTTTCATTTACTATTTCTTTCTTACCCAAGTCTAGCTTTTCAACCAAGCTATTATAGCGATTGATATCATGCTTCCTAAGGTAACTTAAAAGGCGACGTCTTTTGGCGATCATCGACAAAAGACCACGCCTTGAATGAATGTCTTTTTTGTGTTCTTTAAGATGCTTTGCTAACTTATCTATCTGAAAAGAAAGAAGGGCAACTTGAACTTCAGGAGAACCTGTATCCCCCTTCTCGCGAGCAAATTTCTTTATTATCTCTTGTTTTTCTTCGGTTGTTAAAGCCATTGTCGTGTTAATCAAAGTAAACCCTAACAGGGTAAACCTTGGTTACATCAGTAGTATTTTAACAGAAAAATAGACAAACACAACCCTCAAAACTAACTATTTGATGTGCTTTTAAAAATCTTGGGTGCCAACCAATCCTCTGGCGGATTTTCTTCAAGAGCTTGTTCTTGCGGTTTTTCTTCAATGGCAGCTACTGTCTGTTGAAAAGATTGAGGGGTAGGAATAGAACCCTGCGGATAATCTTTTTTAGGTAATTGTGGCAGTCTCTTTCCACCCAAACGCATAAGATCTGCTATCAGCTGAAAAGTATTGGCCGAAACTCCACCCGACATATAATGATTGCTACCCATTTCAATACCAGCAATTAAGTTCGAAGCAATATCGCTATCCACCTCAAGTTCTGCTTCTTTAATCAAATCAGCAACAATCTCAGAAACAGAGGAAGCGGGCTTGACAAAAGAGATAACACTAAGACCTTGAGTTAAGGAAAGCGGCCTTAAACCAATATGAATTTTAGGTAAATTTACCAAATCTTCGCTTGTCAACATAGGGAAATGGCTCTGATCAGCACCACCAATTAAGACAATCAAATCTGCCGAGACTCCAGAATGAGAAAGCATAACTTGATTTTCAAGAGGAGGATTGACTCCAGATTGAGGAATAACTGTTAGATAAAGCTCCTCATTTTTTACCTCGGAACTTACTCTTTCAATATCACTTGCCTTGTAATTTGCAATTCTAATAACTAGATTTTTGTTCCCAAGCTCGGATTTTACTTTATCTACCCCAACCAGACGATTAAACTCAACTAGCATCGGATTAGGACAAACAATATCAACTTCTTTTTTTCCAAGCAGGGCAAGGTATAAAGAAAGGCCTGCTGCCACCTGATCAAAATAAGGCTTTTTCGGCAAAATAATTAAAACTGACCTTGCTGAATCAAGATAAGAACGAAAATTATTTTCCATTAATTTGTGGGGCAGAAGCAGGATTACTTATTAATACTAACACATCACCTACCTTAAAATCAAATTGGGGCGCAAAAAGAATACCAAATTCCTCGCCCTGGCCAACTTTACTAACAGCTTGTTTCTGTTTTTTAAGAGAGATTATTTTTACCTCACCCAAGACCTGTTCGCCCCTTTTCAAAATCAATTTATCCTTGATATTAATCTCTCCAAAAATCATTTTGCAGCCTGCTACTCTTTTTCCATCAAAAGGAAATTCTGTCAAAATCTGTGCCTTGGCAATCTCTTTTATCTCAAGACCAGAAACTAGTTCATCTAGTCTCTCAAAAAGTTTATAGATTATACCAAACTCCTCTATCCTAACACCCTCTGATTCTGCCAATTTTTTAATTTCGCCTGTCACCTTGACTCCAAAGGTAAAAATCAAAGAACCTGTAGTTTTTGCCATCAAGACATCATTTTTCGTAACCTCACCTATACCAAAATCTACTATCTTTACTTCGGGCTTTACCCCCCCCAAGATCGCCTCAAGTACACCTTGTGATTCAGCTTTAATAATCAAAGAGACTTTAAAATCAGAAGCTGCCGATTCTTCCTTCAACTGCGAGTCTTCTTCTGATTTAATATTTGTCTCAGGCGTATCAGTAATAACTCCACCTACTGGAGGTAATTCTTCAAAACCAAGAATTAAAGCGGGGTAACCTGGAAGTATCTCATTTACACTTTTTCCAAAAGCATCTATTAAACCTCTGATTTTAGCTTTAACTGCACCTACGTATACTTCATCTTTTACCCTCAATGTACCCTGTTTGACAATAGCCGAAACAGTAAGGCCCGCCTTTGTCTTAGCAGTCTCAATAACCACAGCTTTAAGCTTTTCTTCAGGCAAACCTTCTAAATTAGAAACACCAGCCAAAAGCAGTATTAGCTCAAGAAGTTCATCTATACCAACTTTATTTCTGGCTGAAACGCTCGCAAAAGGAACATCTCCACCCAGGCCCTCAAGCAATACCCCTTCCTCAACGAGTTGTTTTTTTACCACTTCAACTCTTGCTGATGGAAGATCTATTTTTGTAAAAGCAACCAAAAAGGGAATTTGCGCTTCTTTAATATATTTGATCGATTCTCTTGTCTGAGGTTTAACCCCATCATCACTAGCAACAACCAATACTGCCAAATCACAAGCATTAGCCCCACAGGAGCGCATCTTGGCAAAAGCAGCATGACCTGGTGTATCAATAAAAACTATTTCCTGATTATTCTTAGTTTTAACAACCGAGGCTCCAATTCTCTGAGTTATACCACCAGCTTCTCTTGATTGGACATTAGTGGCGCGAATCACATCAAGAAGCGTTGTCTTGCCATGATCTACATGCCCCAAAACAGTCACAACAGGAGGTCTTTTTAAAATTATTTTTTCTTCTTTCATACTCGTTTTGAAATAGATAAAGGCTTCTCATTATTCTTGAATCTTTTTATCTTCAGTAGCCTTTGTCTCTTCCTTTTCTTCTTTATCTTCCTTTTTAGGCTCTTTTGACTCAACTGACTCAACCTTGATTCCCCAACCCGTAAGTTTAGCAGCAAGTCTTGCATTCTGACCATCACGGCCAATAGCAAGCGAAAGTTGATCTTCAGGAGCTAAAACAAAAGCAATTTTCTTCTCTTCATCAAGAGTAACTTCTAAATTTTCAGCAGGAGATAAAGCATTTTTGATAACCTCAGCTATATTGTCACTATAAGGGATAACATCTACTCTTTCCCCTCCAAGTTCACTGGTCACTGTCTGGACTCTCACACCTTTTTGTCCAACACAAGAGCCAACAGGATCAACCCCAGGCTGATTTGAATAAACAACCATCTTTGTTCTAATTCCAGGCTCTCTGACTATAGATTTAATTTCAACACTTTTTGAATTAATTTCTGGCACCTCACGAGCAAAAAGTTTAACCACAAATTGAGGATCAGCTCTTGAAAGAATTAATTCCTTGCCCCTTATTCCTTCTCTGATTTCCTTTAGAAGGAAAGTCATTCTTTCACCTTGGTTTAATTTCTCAGTAGGCACTCTCTCCTCCTGAGGCAAAATAGCCTCAGATCGGCCTAGATCAACTCGAACATTAGGTCCTTCAAATCTTAAAATAACCCCTGAGACTAAACCCCCAACCTTACCGGCAAACTCATCCATTACCAAAGTCTTCTCTGCTTCTCTAATCTTTTGATGGATAACTTGCTTTGCTGTTTGGGCTGCAATACGACCAAAACCCGGCGGAGTAACATCTTTTCCTTCCCTAATTATTTTGGTCTCGCCCGTCACAGGATCAAGTTCCACTTCAATAGCCACATCTTCTGCTATCTCTTCTCCTCTTTCTCTGGCATCGCGGCGATAAGCGGCAACAATTGCTTGTTTAATTGCCTCCAAAATCACTTCGGGATCAAGGCCTCGCTCCATAGCAATGGCCTTAATAGCCTGAGCAAACTCTGTCCTTGCGTTTCTTGTATTTATCATAGCTTGCAAAAAAAATGGTGGGCAAATCCCACCCTCACCTCTCTAACCATTATCATTTTACTTTTATTTTGGCTCTAAGTCAACAATTAATAGGTAAAAGAGTAAAAGTTAAAAGGTAAAAGAAATTCAGACTTAAGAGTCGGATGTCAGACATCGGACATCAGCCGTCGGACATCGACTATCGGCTGTCGGAGATTAGTCGAAGTCAGTATCAAGTATCACGAAGCAAGTATGATAATAGGTAAAAGGCAAGACCTGCCCGCAATGCTTTCAGCATAGCTGATGCAGGCGGGGGTAAAAGGTAAAAGAAACTCAAGTAGTAAGTAGAAAGCAAAATTCATAACCAATAGTTAAAGTTTCAAAGTTAAAAGTTGTGCATTATCCTTTCTACTTTCTGCTTACTGCTTTCTACTAATTTTAAGTTTTGAATTTTAAGTTTTGAGTTAATTTGTTAACTGTTAATTGTTATCTTTATAGTCCTACCTTTCGAAGCTCCTCTACTGCTTTTTTCTGTTCCCGGCTTAGCTTTTCAGGTACGGCTACAATAAACCTAATATATTCATCTCCTTTACCACCACCATGAAGCCTTGTAATTCCTTTTCCTCTCAAGCGAATCATCGTTCCCGATTGGGTGCCGGGACGAACCCTGAGTTTAACTTCCCCATCTAAAGTAGGAACTGTCACTTCCCCTCCTAAAACAGCAAGCGAAAAAGGGACAGCCATTCGGACATAGATATCCGCACCGTCTCTTTCAAAAAGCTCATGCGGTCTGATATTAACCGAAAGGAGGAAATCGCCAAAATTAATTCTTGATCCTTCATCAACCCCAGCTGGAATTTTGATTTTTCTCTTCTTGTCGTTAACAATAACTTCTTTCTCGCAACCCTTAACAGCTTCCATAAAATCAAGGGTAATAGAATAACGGGGAACCGATCTTCTTCTTGTAAAAGGGGAGCCACCAAAAAACTGCTCAAAGATATCAAACGGGTCTTCAAAATCAAATCCTTCAAAAGGAGAGCCGCCAGTAGTGGTGTAGGTATAAGTAAAAGGGCCCCAACGCCCGCTTTGTGAAAAAGGCGAGCCGGAGAATCCTGCTGCGCCACCAGGAGAAAAAGCATCGTGTCCAAACTGATCGTAAGCAGCTCTTTTTTGAGGGTCAGACAAAACCTGATAAGCCTCATTAATCTCCTTAAACTTCTTCTCTGCAAATTCTTTATCCTCGCTATGGCGATCAGGATGCCACTCTAAAGCTTGCTTACGATAAGCTTTTTTGATTTCATCAAGAGTAGCATCTTTACTAACCCCTAAAACTTCATAATAATCCTGTCTTTCAGCCATTTTTAATATTTAAGCGACATTTTTTGACCCGTAACTAGAAGCTCAAGTTTAGTTCCACTCCCGATTTTCCCTTCAATGATAAGAAGAGAAACTTCATCAAGAAGCTCTTCTTCTATTAGACGGCGAAGCGGCCTTGCTCCAAAAACAGGATCAAAACCTTTTTTGGCAAGATAATCTATCACCTTCTTGTCATAAATTAAATCTATACCTTGGCTTGAAAGAATCTGGCTTGCTTTCTCCAGCTGATTTTTGGCTATATCAAGCATTATCTTTTCATCTAAAGGCTTAAAGATAATAACCTTATCAATTCTGTTGATAAATTCAGGACGAAAGAATTGAAAAAGCATTTTCTCGACTTCACTTTTGACTTCCTCCCACTTTCTGTTTTTATTCTGGCTAATAATATCGCTACCCAAGTTACTGGTCATTACAATAATCGTATTTTTAAAATCAACAGTTATCCCTTTGCCATCAGTCAAGCGACCGTCATCAAGAACTTGAAGGAGCACATTAAAAACTTGCGGGTGAGCTTTCTCCACTTCATCAAGCAAAACCAAAGAATAAGGATGGCGCCTGACAGCTTCTGTTAGTTGTCCACCTTCCTCAAAACCAACATAACCAGGAGGGGCGCCAATCAAGCGAGAAACGCTGTGGGCTTCCTGATACTCGCCCATATCAATTCGCACAATTGCATCCTCATCGTTAAAAATAGCCTCAGCCAATGCCTTGGCTGTTTCAGTCTTTCCAACTCCTGTCGGTCCAAGAAAAAGAAAAGAGCCAATTGGTCTTCTTCCCTCACGCAAGCCTGAACGAGATCGTCTTATAGCATTTGCCACAAGATGCAAGGCCTCATCCTGGCCAATTACCCGCTTCCTCAATTCTTCTTCAAGATGAAGCAGCTTCTCACTTTCTGCTGAAAGAAGCTTACCCAAAGGAATTCCGGTTATGCGAGAGACAACTTTGGCAATATCCTCCTCTCCGACTTCTTCACGCAAGACTTTCTCTTCCTGGGGAATTCTATTCCACTTCTCTTCAAGTTCTTTTAGCTTTGCTTCAAGTTCTGGTAATTTTCCATATTTAATTTCAGCCGCTTTTTCAAGATTAACTTCCCGCTCTGATTTCTCAAGCTCAAGCCTCAATTTATCTATCTCAAGACGCACCTTTCTTATTTTCTCAATAATTTCTTTCTGGCTGCGCCATCTTTCTTCAAAAGAAGCTATACTTTCCTTTAACCTATTAATTTTTTCCTCAATCACTTTTATCCTATCTTCTGCTTCTTTTGTTCTCTCTCTTTTTAAAGCTGTTCTCTCAATTTCAAGGCGAGTGAGCTCCCGTTTCATCAAATCAAGGTCAGAGGGCATACTTTCCGTCTCTATTTTGATACTTGCTGCTGCCTCGTCAATTAAATCAATAGCCTTATCAGGCAAAAAACGATTTGTAATATAACGACTTGAGAGAGTAGCAGCAGCAATTAAAGCATCATCGGTAATTCGAATGCCATGATGAAGTTCATATTTATCTTTTATTCCTCTTAAAATAGCAATTGTATCCTCAACTGTTGGCTCCTCAACCAAAACTGTTTGAAAACGACGGGCAAGTGCTGCATCCTTTTCAATATGTTTTCTATATTCTTCAACAGTTGTTGCCCCAATCATCCTTAAAGTTCCACGCGCAAGAGAAGGCTTTAAGATATTGGCAGCATCAACCGCACCTTCCGCTTCGCCTCCGCCGACCAAAATATGAAGTTCATCTATAAAAACTATGTATTTTCCTTCGCCTTCTTCAATTCCCTTAATCACAGCCTTCAACCTTTCTTCAAATTCTCCTCTAAACTTGGTTCCAGCAACAAGAAGTGCAAAATCAAGAACTAGAAGCTCACGATCCTTAAGAGTTTCTGGCACATCCCCTGCAACAATTCTCTGAGCAAGCCCTTCAACTATCGCAGTTTTACCAACCCCAGGATCTCCAATTAAAACAGGATTGTTCTTAATCCTCCTTGAAAGAATTTGCATCACCCGACGAATTTCAGAATCTCGACCTATGACAGGATCAAGCTTGCCCTCCTTTGCTTGTTCGGTTAGGTTATAGGTATATTTTTTAAGAGCTTCTTGAGGGCTTGGGGGTTTAAAAAGAGACTCAAGATCATTGTTATCCATAGGCTAAAAAAGAAGGAAAAATTATTCAACAACTTCACCCTCTTCTACTTTACCGTCACCCTTCTTTGTTTTTTCCTCTTCCTTTTTTTCGCCTTCTTCAGTTTTAGTCTCTTGAGTTTGATACATTGCCTGACCAACTTCAGACAAAGCATCTGAAAGCTCCTTGGTTTTTGTTTCAAGCTCCTCTTTGCTGGCTGTTTCAAGAACGTCTTTTAGAGATTTAATTTTATCCTCCACTTTGCTTTTAATCTCGGAAGAAATCTTATCGCCCGCATCTTTGAGAGCTTTTTCGGCTGTTGCAATAATGGCATCAGCTGCGTTTCTTGCCTTAACAAGTTGCGCCTTCGCTTCATCTTCTGCTTTGTGTTTTTCTGCCTCCTCTTGCATTCTTTTAACCTCATCTTCCGAAAGACCTATAGCACCTGTAATGGTAATATTTTGGCTTTTGCCGGTTGCCTTATCTTTGGCTGTGACCTTCAAAATACCTGAGGCGTCGATATCAAAAGTAACCTCGATTTGAGGAACACCGCGAGGCGCAGGCGGAATTCCATCAAGAATAAAGCGACCCAAGCTCTTGTTGTCAGAGGCCATAGGGCGCTCTCCTTGAACAACATGAACCTCAACCTGAGTCTGATTATCAGCAGCTGTTGAAAAAATTTCCGTCTTTGAGGTCGGAATAGTGGTGTTGCGAGGAATCATTGGTGTTGCCACATTGCCAAGAGTTTCAATTGCCAAAGTCAAAGGAGTTACATCCAAAAGCAAGATATCTTTTACCTCACCACCCAAAACTCCAGCCTGAATTGCAGCACCAATTGCCACAACCTCATCAGGATTAACCGACTTGTTAGGCTCCTTACCAAAGTATTCTTTAACAGTTTCAATAACTTTGGGCATCCTTGTCATCCCTCCAACCAAAATAACTTCATCTACATCATGAGGATCAAGCTTTGCATCCTTAAGACAAGCTTCAACTGGCTTTAGAGTTTTCTGAATTAGATGATCAACTAAGCTTTCTAATTTTGCCCTTGTTAATTTCATAGTAAGATGCAATGGCTGGCCATCCTTCTGGGTAATATAAGGCTGGTTAATCTCAACCTCAGAAGCAGCAGAAAGCTCAATCTTTGCTTTTTCAGCTGCGTCTCTAATCCTTTGCAAAGCTTGTTTATCTGCCTTCAAGTCAACTGCATATTCTTTCTTAAATTCGCTGCAGATATAATCAACCAAAGCCTCATCGAAATCATCACCACCAAGGTGGGTATCACCATTGGTAGCTTTAACCTCAAAAACCCCGTCTCCAAGTTCAAGAATGGAAATATCAAAAGTACCACCGCCCAAATCATAAACAGCTATCTTTTGAGCATTTTTCTTATCAAGACCATAAGCAAGCGAGGCAGCTGTTGGTTCGTTAATAATTCTCTCTACCTTAAGGCCAGCAATTTCTCCTGCTTGTTTTGTTGCTTGGCGCTGAGCATCATCAAAATAAGCAGGAACAGTAATTACAGCACGATCAACCGTCTCTCCCAAATAACTTTCTGCATCCTTCTTAAGCTTCATTAAAATCCTGGCTGAGATTTCTTGCGGAGTATAGGTTTTACCTTCTACCTCAACACAAGCGGAACCATCTTTCCCAGCAACAATCTCGTAAGGCACCATCTCTTTTGTCCTTTTTACCTCAGGATCATTAATTCTTCTACCCATCAACCTCTTAATAGAGTAAATAGTATTCTTGGGATTTAAGATCATCTGCCTTTTTGCCACATCTCCCACTAGATTCTTAACCGGCTCAACCACAGACGGAGTAATATTGCGACCGGTATCTGCGGCCGGAATAACTTTGGGGCGGCCAGCTTCCATCACAGCCACCACTGAATTTGTTGTTCCAAGATCAATTCCAATTATCTTGCTCATATTTTTATTATAAAGTAATTATAACTAATCTAGATTCTGATTTTAAAGCTTGCAAAAAGCTCTAAAATCAAAACCTAGTCCTTGCTCTTAAAAACTTTAACTTTGCAATGTCTTATCACTGAACCATTCTTAAATTTAAAGCCGGGCAAAATGACTTCAATAATTTTACCAACTTTATCTTTATCGTCAGTTTCCTGAACTTCAACTGCTTCGCAGATCGTTTCGTCAAATTCGTCCCCAGGCTTAGGTCTGATTATTTCTATTCCTTCATCTGACAAAATCTGCTCAAAAGAATTGATGGTAATAGCCATCCCTGTATCATCAAGGTGCCTTTGCGCCGACAAAAGCATATCATAAATCGGCAAAAACTTAATTATCAATTTTCGAGTTAGATCCTGTAAAGCCTCTTCTTTTTCCTTCGCTACCCTTTTTTCCAAATTTGCGTAATCAGCCAGAGCTCGTGCTAGCTGATTTTTCAATTCCTCTACTTCCTTATTTTTTACCTTATTTTTTACACCTTGCATCTCAAATTACATTGTCACCTGCTCAATTATATTGCCAAAATGCCTAAGTAAAGGAACTACTCGTGGATAGCTTAGACGCATAGGTCCAATCACTCCCAAAGCTCCCTGATGATTCTTAATATTAAAGTGGGTAGCAACTATGCCCACTGGCTCAAGAAAAGGTGAATTTAAATCTTCACCAAATAAAATCTCAACAGGAGACGAACCAGCAAGTCTTCTTAAAAAGATTTCCACCAGATTCTCATCTTCTTCAAGAAAAGAAAAAACACCAGCGCAAAGCCCTAAATCACTAAATTCAGGATTGGTAAAAACATTAGCCAAACCCGCATGCCAAGTCCTCCCATCATCAATGACTCCCACCGAAAGAGACCTAGTTCTGTCAGCCAAAATTCTAACCGCCTCTTCCATCAATTCATCAACATCATCTCTTGCTTCCCAAACTTCTTCCTTCATCTTGACTTCTTCTGCCAAACTCAACTGTTTTTCCTCCATCAATTGACCTACATAAAATTTCATCGCCTTTGAGGTGGGCACTCTGCCAGCCGAGATGTGAGGCTGCTTCAAATAACCCATCTGCGTCAAGTCTTGCATTTCGTTTCTGATAGTTGCTGAGGAAACTCCCAAATTATATTTTTTTTCCAAGACCTCAGAGCCAACAGGCTCAGCTGTTTCTATATACTCATCAATCAAAGCCTTCAAAATTTGTGTTTGTCTTGAAGTTAGTGCATCTCCCATAAGCAAAATTCTCCTTTAGCAGTAATCTAACACGAGTGCTAAAAGTTGTCAAGAGGAAAACTAAAGATCAGACTCCCCCATCATTATTGGGCAAATTGACAGTTTCCTGTCCAAGCTCAGAGATCTTTAATTTCTTCCTAATAGGTAAAATCCTTTTGATAAGATTTGTAAAAGTCAAAAGCTCTTTATTTCCCAAGGCATAAGACAAAATCAGATAAACTAGAATTCCAAGGAAAGAAACGGTAATAGTCAAAATAAGGAGGTTAAAAGTATAACGGGTGTCAAGAACAAATTTTTCAAAAGAGAGTTTTTGTATTGCCTCAATTTTACCCAAGAAAGAGAGTTTTTTAATCCAAACGCTTCTGTCAAAAAACTTAAGTGTAAAAAACATAACAAGAGACGATCCCAAAGCCGCCAAGAACTTTTTAAAAAGAAGGTAAAGATTGGTAGATAAAAATCCTCCTCCCAAATTCTTCTCCAAAAAATAAAAAAGAAGAACTGATTGCAAAAAGCTACCCAAAGAAAAAGCTGCTGCCAAACCCCAAGCTGGCAATTTTAGTATGTATATAAAAACAAAATCAAAAAACACCACCAAAAAAATAGTCGCTATAGAAATAGAAACAGGAGTTTTAGTATTATGCATTGCATAAAAAGCTCGCGCTAAAAGAGAATTTACAGCCTGAAAAACTACGCCAAAAGCAAAAGCCGAAAGAACCATACCTGTTTGGACAGTTGCCTCCCAATCAAAAATGTCAGTTCCATAAACCAGCCTCACAATAGGAATTCTTAAAACTATCAAAATTGAAGCAATAGGCAAAATTAGAAAGACCATTTCATTAAAGGTCTTCCACAAAGTCAAGCGGAAGACTTCTCTCTCATCTGCCTTATCAGCTAAATTGGGTAGAGCGGCTTTAGAAATTGAAGTTCCAACCAAAGACACAGGCAAAAGTTGTAAGGTATTACCAAAGGTATAATAAGCATAGGCAGCAGAGGAAATCAAAGAAGAAAAAAAGAGTTCTGCAAATTTGGAAATCTGCAAGAAAGAAACTTCTATTAATCTTGGCCAGGCTAGATCTTTAATTTTCTTAAGACCTTCTTTATCAGTAATTTTTAGACTAAAACGAAAGCCAAGACTGCGAGCCAAAGGATATTGAATTAAAAAATGAAAAGATGCCCCCAAGACTACCCCTAAAACAGGAGCCATTAGGTGAAAACGATTAGAAAATAAAATAGTGCCTGCAATAATTCCCAAATTATAAAAAACGGGGGCCAAAGCCGGTATTAAAAATCTTTTTAAAGATTCAAGAACCCCAGTTAAAACATAGCTTGCAACAAAAAAACCTTGGGCTAGAAAGAGATAACGGCTTAAAGCCACTATTTGCGCCTGTTGTAAAGAAGAAAATCCGGGAGTTGCCAGACTATAAAAAAATTCAGCGAACAAATTAAAGATAACAGCTATTAAAACAAACAAAATTACACCTATGTTCAAAACGCTTGCTGCCAAGCCCCAAGCAAGATTCTCATCTTTCTTGGCAGTCCTTGCAAAAACCGGAACAAAAGCAGACGAGAAGGTTCCAAAAACCAAGACCTCAAAGATAGTATCAGGCAGACGAAAGGCGGCAAAAAAAAGCGAGAGCTCATCAACCGAAAAATAATTAGCCAAAACACGCTGCCTTACAAGCCCTAAAAACCTTGAGGCAATAACCATCAGCATAATCAAAGTCGCAGCCGACAAGATAGAAGTCTGCTGAGAAGAAAGAAGCTGTCTGCCCTTTTTAATTAGATTCTCAATCATAATCAAAATAGCCGTTGAAAAATCAACTAACTTGGATTATACTTTAGTCGGTTCAAGATAAAAATAACCAAAATATGCCAGTTACCAAAACCGCCAAAAGAGCGCTCAGAAGCTCAAAAAAGAAAGCTGAAGTCAATAAATCCATTCTTAAGAAGATGGAGATAGCAATTAGGCTAGCTAAAAAAACACTAAAGGAGACAGATATTATTAAAGCTATCTCTTTAGTTGATAAAGCAGCAAAAAAGAAAGTTATTCATAAAAATAAGGCTTCAAGAGCCAAAAGCACCCTTTCCAAACTAATTAAATCTAAAATTAAAAAGGTTACAAAATCCAAATCTAAGTCTAAGTAAAAAATCCACGGCCTAAAGGCCGTGGCTTTCTTGGCTCCATCTAAACTATTCTACATCCACGCGCTAAAGCGCGTGGCTTTATGATTAGATGTAGTAAAACCACAGCTTGAAAATTGTGGCTCTTTTGACTCCAACAAACAATTCTTTTCCTACTTACTAAAGCACAATCCAAACTTGGCATTATATACTCCTTGTAAGAATATTTTCTCAATCAAATTTTTATGCTACTATTATAGTTAGTTTAAATAAGGAAATGGCTGCCCTTAAAAAAGAAAAAGAAATCAATCTATTGCCCAAAGATAGTTTTTCCGAAACCAGTATAGGAAGAATTATCTTATGGTTCCTTTCCACCTTCAGAATAATGGTTATTGTGGTTGAGCTGGTAGTTGTTGCCGCTTTTCTCTCTCGCTTCTGGCTTGACTCAAAAAATGCTGATTTAACAGACGAGATAAAGCAAAAGCAAGCTCAAATCAAAGCTTCCGAAGCCACTGAAAAACTATTTAGAGAACTACAAAAAAGAGTCTCTGCCTTTTCCATCTTAACATCACAACCAAAATTATCTTCCTCAATCACCTCTATTTCCAGCCTAATGCCACCAACAATTACTCTAAATTCCATCGGTTTTTCTGAACAAGGAATAACAATAATAGGCAATACACCCAATGAGCAAGAACTAGCTCAATTCCTAGTAAATCTCAAAAAGAGCGAAGATTTTACCAAAGTATCACTTTCTCAAATAGGACCCGATCAGGATAATAAAGACATTTTGAAATTTACCATCAGTTTAAACATTAAAAACAAAACAGCACCCGAGACTAATCAATAAAATGGCAGTTAACTGGAAAGAAAATTATCAAAGATACAAAAACCTTTTCTGGAAAAATTATGAATATTACAGAAAAAGGGAAGATATTAGAAACTATGTGGAACTGATTCTAAACCTGGTAGCTATCAGTGTCTTTAGCCTTTTTGCTATCAAGCCAACAGTAATTACCATCATTGATTTAAATAAACAAATCAAAGCCAAAGAAGAGACTATCCAAAAGATGAATACTAAAATAAAAAACTTGCAGCAAGCTCAAAATCTCATAGACCAGGAAAGATCTTCCATTGATCTTCTTGATAAAGCAATCCCTAAAGAACCGCAAGCAGAAGAATTCATTCATTCTCTAGGAGGAATCGCAACCTTAAATAATCTAACAATCAAAAACATAGGCACAAAAAGTATCACCATCTTAGGAACATCTCAGGAAGTTAGTAAAAGTAATCTCAATCTGCCAGAGGGAACAAATATGGTTACCTTTTCTGCTTCATTTATAGGAAAATTCACAGATTTAGACGAATTTATCAAAAAACTGGAAAACTTTTTGAGGCCAGTTGATTTTAAGCAACTTTCTATCAATAAGCCACAAGAGAAAGAAGGAGAAAAAACAGAAGATCTAAACTTGGGAATAACCATAGATGCACCCTATTACCAATTAATTAAGACCCAAAGCCAACCAAAGACCGCTAACCAAAGCCAGACAAAAAAAGAAGAAGTTATTCCTGAAAAATAAAAGATGGAAAAAAACAAAAAGACACCCAGCTTAATATCTACATTAATCTTAACTACCATAACCTTGGTTAGTTGGGTGTTCTTTAGTATTTATCGAGCTTTTGTCAAACCACAACCAGTGGTTGTGCCTCCTGAAATCCTTGAACCAATTGATCTCAAACTAGATACCGTCTCTCTAAACAAGCTTAAAGAAAGATTTTATCTTAACGAAGAAGAAGTACCAGAAATTACTCCTCCACCAAAAACGGAGACTCCAAGGCCAACTCTATCACCAACAATCACACCTTCTCCCACGAACGAAGCAGTTCCTACCGCAACCCCCATTAATACCAATCAATAAATTGAGGCTTGAAGAATCAAAAAAGTTTGCTAATCATAATCAAAAAAAGATAAAATGAAGAAATGAGAAAGATTAGAATTCCCACATTAGTCGCAATTTTAATCCTTACTTTGGGATTATCTTTTTCTATAGTTTTAACCCAACAAAAACAATTCTTTCTACCATCGGCAAAGTCTCAAAATATACCCAAAGACGTAAAAATTTCAAATATTACCGACTCCTCTTTCACTATCACCTGGCTTACTCAAGATAAAGCAGATGGATTTGTTGTTTGGGGAAAGAGTAAATCTTTAGGTCAAACCACAAACGAAGAAACAAAAGCTAAAGGTTACACTCATTCTGCAACTATTACCAATCTTGAGCCAGAAACAACATATTACTTCAAAATAAATTCAGGTGGAGATCTTTATGATAATGATGGTTCGCCTTGGGAGACAAAAACCGCTCCCAAACTTTCTTCCAGTGAAACACCAGCTATCCAAAATATCTCAGGTTTTATTGTTAATGCTCTAGGAGCACCTGCCACGTCTGCCTTAGTTTTTGTAAAAGCTGGGGGGTCAAATCTTCTCTCAACTTATACCTCAGAAAACGGAAATTGGATTATACCCCTTAATAAAATAAGAACAAGTGACTTGAATAATTCTTACAAAATCAACGGGCAAGATTTGCTTGAAATCAATGTGCAAGCAGGACCGGAAGGAATAGCCTCAGCTCAAATATATGCTGAGAAAGCAACAGCCACTCCTCTTATCACTCTAGGTCAAACATATGATTTTAGAAATCTGACTACCAATCAAAACGATTCACTCCCCAAGTCAGAGATTCAAGGCCCTCAAGAAACAAACAAACAACCCAAATTTGACATTAGCGGATATAGCACGTCCTCTCCTTCAAGCACCGTCAGTATCGAAAGTATAAAAGAAGGCGAAACAATTAACACCACCTCGCCCGAATTCTTTGGTAAAGGACCTGCCAGTAAGCAGATAACTATTACTGTAGAATCAGAAAATCCACAGACGGGCACTGTCTTAGTTGGCACAAACGGCATCTGGCGATGGAGTCCTCCTTCTGGTCTTACTCCCGGCACCCACAAAATCACTTTGACATATCGTGATGACAATGGAGTTTTAAGAAGCATTGTCAGAACTTTTGTGGTTCAAGCAGCAGAAGCTGGAGAACCCGCCTTTGAGGCTACCCCTTCCGCCAGTCTAACACCTACTCCAACAAGTATAGTAGCAACAGCCACTCCCTCTGCTCAAAAAACTGCCTCTCCTTCCGCCACACCTGCTCAACCAATCTCTGGAGTTAAAGCCCCCACTTTAATTCTCTTTGGAACTGGCTTATTATTATTTGTAGCTAGCGGCTTTCTACTTTTTGCAAACTAAATGCTAAACATAGTGGGCAAAATTACTTTACTCTTCAGACAACAAGGAATTACTACCAGCCCCACCTCTGGAATTGCCGAGCAGTTAAATACCTACATCACGCTTAAGAGTAATGAGGGAGTCACCTACAAGATTGAAGGTATCAAGCCAGCTGTTGGTTCCTCTGGCATCTGGACCGCTAGTTTTTCCCAAGACAGTCAAGGCAGATTTATACCTGCTGGAACATACGACATACTAATCAAGGGAGTCTCCCACCTACAAAAGAAGTTTACCGGCATACAAATAAGTGACAACCAACAGAACAAAATCGATAAAAGCACCAATACCAAAGACGAGCTCAAAGCAGGTGATATCAACAATGACAACTCCATCACCACTGAAGACCTCTCAACCATCCTGAAGTTCTATACCGATTTCAAAGTACCAGTTAACAAAAACGACCTCACGATGACCCAATCAGACATTAACAAAGACGGCTTTATAACTATTGACTATGTAGCGCTTGTGGCATTAAACTGGTCTGATTTTGTTGTAAAAGGAGACGAATAGTTATGAAAAACAAAAGATACCTAGAAATTTTCATTCCAGGGATTTTGGTTATCGGGCTTGCTTCCATAATTATTACCCAAACCCTTAAGATTAAAAATATTGCTACCACGAATCGAGTTACCAAAGAAAATATCCAAGAGGAAAAGGGGGGGGATATATCCCTAAAAGTCATCAAGGAAAATTCAAGAGTAATTGTTCAAATAGCACCAGTAGGAAAGACTGTTAACTTAAGAGCTTTTGCTCTAAAAATAAGTATGGAGACAAAAGGAGGCGTGCCTAAGGTAGGCACTCAAGACTTAACCACCCGAGAAATTCCAAATCACACATCCTGGTCATTCCCTATAAAGAAGTTAGAGACCAACAATGTTGGTTTAACTCTTAGCCTTTCTGGCTTTACTGTAGGTGATCCTCTTTCTCTTGACGGGTCTGTTCCCTTAGTGATTATTAACCTGCCCTCAAGTACGCCAGAGGATCTGTCTATAAAATCTGTTATGGTGGACAATGATTCAACTCGTTTTATTGGCAACTTTTCTGAAATCATTCCATACCAACTTGGTTGGTAGTCAATTGAAAGACAGTTAAAATGCAACCTGAAACAACCGACGACAAGATTATAACCCAGTCTAAAAAAAATAGAAACAAGGCTATATTGATCACCGCTCTTGGGACCCTCCTTCTTGGAGCAGGCCTTGCGGTGGGAATTTTATTAGTCAAACAAAGTCAACAAATAAAAGAAAAGGCTGCTACCCCCACAGGAACTGTCAAGGTCTTCCTTTCTCCTGAGACTAATAGCGTCCAGGTCGGTCAGGTCTTCTCGGTCAATGTTTTACTTGACACAGATAGCAGATACATCTCTGCTCTAACCCTCGATCTTAGCTATCCTTATACGGGAGACACGCCCCCCATCGAAGCTACAGACATACAAGTAAGTTCAAATCTTATTGTTGGCGGCAATTGGAATTTCCCCATCAAAACCATAAACACCGATAACCAGTTAGTACAAATAAGAATCGGGGGGTTAAACAGCTCAAGCCAGGGCTACAAAACCACAGGCGAAGAGACGGTGGCTACTATTAACTTCAAAGCCCAAGCGGCAGGATCAATAAACTTATCCTTCAATCCAACCACCACCAAAGCCACAGATAAAACAACAGGAGAAGATATCCTTTTAACTCCTTCAAGTTATGGCTCTTATACCGCCAGCGGCCAGACAACGACAGCGACTCCTGTGCCAACAGCTACAATAAACAACATGCCAACCACTACAACAAGCGCAACACCACACATTACAACAACCCCAATTCCCATTGCAACTCCGACTCCATCACTAGTCCCAGTCCCCGAATCAGGCATATCTCTGCCTACAGTTATGGGTATTGGGGGAGGAGTCTTACTTCTAGTTATAGCCCTTTCCCTAACACTCTGACCTAACGCCAAGAATCAAACCAGTAGTAAGAATCATCAAGTGATCTTAGAACCGGAAAACCAATTAAATGTGGATAAAAATAAAGAAAGATAACCAAAGAAAAAGCCAAAAAAGGTAAAAAGAGCTTCATATTCTTTCTTAGAATAAAGCCAATAGATATTGCCAAAAAAGGAAGAGAGGGCAAATAATGGTAAAAAAACATAATTCTTGGCGAGACAGCCCAAGGCACAAAAAAGACAAGATAAGAAAAAACAACCCAAGATAACTTCTTGTTTCTTAGGATATAGGCATAATATAACGTCGAAAAAACTGAAAACAAGCCAAACCAAAAAACGAGAGGATTACCAAAAGCATAGATATTGGCTACTTTACCACCGGCAAAGGAATTGGTATAAAGCCACATGGGCCTCAACAAAAGAGGCCAACTCCACCAGCTTGAAGTATAAGGATGAGTAGCTTTAAGTCCTGTGTGATACCACCACATCTGTTTTTGAACACCAATAAAGATATCAAAATTATGCCCTGTCAAAAACATCTGAGTGTAGCTTGCAATGTAGACCAATGGTGGTAAAACCAAAAACCAAAGGTAAGAGGCTTTGAGTTTCTTACCAAAAGCGAAAAACGCTGAAAAAAGAATTGGCACCACCCAAACTGCGCTCCACTTGGAAGAAAGAGCAAGGCCAAAAGCAAGACTTGAAAAAAACAACTTATCTTTCAAAAAAAGATAGATTGCCAAAAGAGAAAAAAAGACAAAATAAATATCATTCATTCCAATTCTACTCATAACAAGAAATAGTCCATCCAGGCTTAAAGCCAAAGCTGAAAATAAAGCCGCTATCTTGTCATCAAAAATTTCTTTGGCAATAAGATAAACCAAAAAAATTGAAAGCGTCCCAAGCAAAGCCGCCGGAGCCCGCCAACCAAAAGAATTCTCACCAAAAACAAACATCCCTAGTTGCATTCCTATCTTTGCTAAAGGCGGATGTGACCATTCATAGGCATAACCTTCAGGATGTGGATTCCACCACTCCCAAGCTTTAGGCTCACCATGCATCATCAAGCGAGCAGTAAAAGCATGATAGACTTCATCAAAATATTCTCTTTGCGGGTTTCCTAGATAAAAAAGCCTGCTTACAAAAGAGAATAGCAAAATAAAAGATATAAAAATATTGATCGTCCTTTTAGAAATTTCAACTTTATTAAAAAGTTTCCTAAAGCCATTTCTTGACCTTGGCATCTTTTTAATCTTTTCAAGCCAAAAAAACAAACTTTCCCTCTTTTTTGAAAAGAGATCTTTAACCCAGAAGATAAAAAGTGATAATTCAAGAAAAATAATTGCTTTAATTAAAAACGGAGAGAAAACTTCTCTGAAATCTTGGGTGATCCAAATAAAAGAATAATAAAGATTAAGGCAGTAAATAAAAGAAAAAAGAACATAAACTAAGAAAAGATTGGAGTAGATTGAAGCTGAGATAAGAAGTGGGGCAAAAACAGGCAAAAGATGTCTCTCATGCATTCTAGGAAAAAAAAGAAAAGACACACCAAATACTAAAGCCAAGATCAAATACTCGCCACCCTTTGTCTTCTTAAACTTCAAAAAAGAAAAGAAGGAAACAAGAAAAAGAATAAGAAAGGCAAACAAAGAAGGAAAGATGTTTAAATCAGGCTTCCAAAAACCAAAAAGTCCCCAAAAGTTGAAAGCGTTAACTGAAGTATAAGGATATTGCCCCAAAGTCTGCTTTATTCTTTCTATTACAAAAACTGAGAATTCATTAAGAGTCTTACCAAACGGTAAGAAAGGCAAAAAACTAATAACAAAAACCGAAAAAGAGGTTAAAACATAAAAAACGAATTTACGAAAAGGAACTTTCTTTTGCCAAAATAGAAACAAAAGTGGAATCACAGTCAGGGCTGCCTGAATCTTGACAGCCGTTCCAATAGAAAGGAAAATAGCCGAAAGATAAAGATCGCGGCTAAAAAAATATAAAGAAAGAAGAGAAAAAAGAATAGTCAAGGAATCAACCTGCCCCCACAAAGAAGAATTGGCAAAAATGGCAGGGTTAAAAACATAAAAAATCAGGGCCCAAAAGGCGATCTTCTCACCTTTAAGACCTCTGATTATTTTGTAAAGCAAAAAACCTGAAATTAAATCGGCTAAAATAGCAGGCAATTTATAAAGAATCTCGTTTGGAAAAAATGGCAAAGCATTTTTAATTTTGCCCAAGATAAAAAGGAAATAAAGATAACCCGGCAGGTAATCAGACCAAGCCTTGTAGAAATCGGGAAAGGGCAAATTAATCAGTCTCTGACTCCAGGCTACAAAAGTATTAAAATCAATCTCCAACGTCCCAAAAAATGACAAACAAAGCCTAAAAAATAAAGCAACAAAAAGAATCATAAAGACTTTACTCCTTGTGATTCTTGACCAAAAATTGGTCAAAAAAGAATAACTGTTAGAACGCGTTTTCATAATAAACAGCCTTGATTATAAACAAAGAAAAACTTAGTTTCCACAAGCAAAGCCTAAAACTATATAATTAACCTGTGAGAACAGAAACTAAAATATCCATTCTTATTTTTCTTGCTTTTTTGTTAATCTATTTTTTATCTTCCTCGGGAAAAATGCCTTACGATTATTTTCTAAGACTGGCTAATGCTTTTCTAAAAGGTAAATATTACCTTGAAGAAAATCCTCCCTGGCTTTCAGAATTAATACCTCAAGGTGAAAATAAATTTTTTGTTGTTCACCCACCAATGCCCGCTGTCCTTCTTGCTCCATTTGTTCTTATCTTTAAAGAAAGATTTGAGCAACAATATTTAGCTCATATTCTGGGGGCTTTAATTCCAGTTGTTGTCTTTAATCTTGCTCTTAAAATTAAAAAGGATTTAAAACTTGCTCTTTGGTCTTCAATTATCTCAGGAGCAGGAAATATAATTTGGTTTCTTTCCTCGGTCGGCTCTTCTTGGTACTTGGGACAAATCACAGCTTGTCTTTTCTTAACCATCTCTATCAAAAATCTCATCTCCACCAAAGACGCCTTGAAAACAGGAGTATTTTTGGGAGCAGCATATCTTTCAAGGGTAAACATTCTTGTTTCTTTGCCATTCTTCCTACTAGGAATGGGGTCAAAAACAAAAAAAGATTACCTCAAGCTCCTCTTAGGTTTTCTTCCCTTTTTTGCTTTTAACAGTTTCTATAACTTTATCCGCTACAACACTATCTTTGATGTTGGCTATGCAAAAATTCCTGGCATATTTGATGAGCCTTGGTACCAAAAGGGCCTTGTTAACATTACCTATATTCCATCTCATCTAAAAATATTTCTTCTAGGACTACCTAAGATCAAGGATTCTTTCCCTTACATAATTCCCACCTGGGCAGGAATGGCAATTTGGCTAACAACTCCAGCTTTTATTTTCTCTTTTTTTGCACCTCTAAAAGAAAAATTAGTAAAACTAGCGTGGCTTTCCATTTTTCTTATTTCCCTTATCATCTTTAGCCACGGCAGTACAGGATTCACTCAATTTGGCTACCGTTTTGCGGTTGATTTTTATCCCTTCCTCTTTTTTCTAACCATAAAGGGGGTCGCAAAAACAAAATTAAAAAAGATACATTGGTTGCTACTTATTATCTCGATTATAGTTAACCTGTGGGGTGTTTTGTGGATCAATAAATTCCAATGGGTAAGTTTCTGAAAAAATATTTCTCTCTAATACCAGCTATTTATCTTGCAATAATTTACCTAAAAACTCTTTTACCTGATGTTGGTTTTTGGGATACTGGGGAATTTCAGACTATTGGTTATACTTTTGATATCTCGCACCCGACAGGCTATCCGCTTTATATTATCTTACTTAAAATATTCACCTCCTTTTTGCCTATCGGCAACATTGCCTATCGAGCCAATCTTCTCTCAGCACTTCTTTCTATTTTCGCCATATATTTTGTCTCAAAAACCATTTTTATTATTACCAAAAATATCGCTCTCTCACTTTTTGTTCCCATTATTCTTGGCACAAACCCCTTCCTTTGGTCAACCTCGACAAGAGCCGATCCACACACGCTTCACTTCTTTTTTGTCTCACTTTTCATCTATATTCAAAGCTTAATAATAATCAAAAAGAAACATAAAATGCTTTACCTTCTATCTCTTGTTTTCGGCCTCTCCCTTACTAATCATCTGCTATCAATTTTTATCTTGCCTACCTTTATCTTAACTTTACTGCTTATTAAAATTCCTCTTAAGAAAAAGGTGATAACTAACGCTTTAGTTTTTATTCCTCTTTTGATTTATCTTATTATTCCAACTATTTATCACTTCAAAGGAGCCTACACCATAGACTACAATCTTAAAAATCCTCACAACTTTGTAAGATATATTTTGGGGCAGGATTTTTCACCTCAGTCAAGCTTCAAAATCAGCAAGGACCTTTTTGTCAATTTAGCTAATGGAGTCAAGCTACTTGAGAAAAATATGGGCCGTTTTTTATTTTTGACCTCAATTTTTGGACTAGTTGTCTTTGTCATCAAAGAAAAACTTGCCTTGGCGCTTCCCCCTCTTTTTCTCTTGAATCTATTCTTTTCAGCAAATTATCAAAACGCGGTAATAGAAAGATATTTCCTAACCAATCTGCTTTTACTTTTTCTCTCAACAGCGTATCTTCTCAACATATTTCTTAGAAATCTAGAACTAATCATTAGAAATAAAACAGGCAAATTCAAATTTACAAATCTCGGACTAAATTTTTTGATCGCCCTTCTATTAATTGCTCCTATCAGAGACAACATTTTGAAAAACTACAAGAACATAAACCAAAGTAAAAACTATCACGCAAGAAACTGGGCTACTTCAACTTTGAACAGTCTTGAACCAAACGCTGTTATCTTCTCATGGTGGAGCTATTCCACTCCACTTTGGTATTTACAAAAGGTTGAAAAGACAAGACCAGATGTTCTTGTTATTAATGATGGCCAGAACAATTGGGAAGAAAAAGCAAAATATTACTTAGGAAAAAGGCCTGTTTATTTTATAGAAAAGATAAAACTCAAAGATGAGAATTTAACACTAATAAACAAAGGGTCTGTTTTTAAACTTGAAGAAAATTAATTTCTCAAAAAACCATCTACCCACTTATAAACCTCTTCAAAATTAACTTCTTTGGGAACAAACACATAAAGATTGTCATATTTTGAGGATTTCAAAGGGACAATAAACAAATCCTTGGGTAAGACCTCGTTTTTGATATTGCTCCTTGCTGCCAAGAACTGTCTAGATAAGGCTACCATTGTCCTTGTGTCAATATCAGTCTCAACATACTTAAAAACCAAATTGGCAAGGTTCTTTACCTTATCAAAAGAAGACCAAAATTCCCTTTTTTGAAGCGAGTTGATAATTGCTTTTATCACCAACTGCTGCCTTTTTGCTCGAGCAAGATCATTCCCCTCATCGCCTTGGGCTTTACGAGAGCGAACAAACTTTAAAGCAGTCTCACCATCCATCTTTTGCCACCCTTTTTCAAATCGAACTGTTTCATAACGGCACTTAAAAAGCGGGTCGCCATTACAATTATCATTTTCTCGACCTGCTATCGGATACCATTCGTCAACAAAAGGCTCTTCAACATAAACATCAATACCGCCCAAGCTATCAATAACCTCTTTAAACAAAGAAAAATCAACCACCAAAGCGTAATGAACAGGCTCACCTGTTACTTCTTCAACCACCGCTTTTGATAAGACCAATCCTCCTCCCACCTCTTTTTTATTGCCCCAATAATAGACACTATTTAATTTAGCCCTTAAAGGCTCGATCCAGATGTCACGAGGTAAGGAAATTAAATAAATTCCAGGTTTTTGTTCTTTATCTTTCAATTTTAAAGAAACAAAAATCATAGTATCTGTCAAGTCAGGTGCTTCATGCCCCGCCCCTCCTTTACCCAAGATTAAAAAGTTAACTCTTGTGCCAGTTGATCTAAAATCAGAAGTTGAAGAAAAAGCAAAAGCACGAAATAGATCAAGGTAATAATGAACTCTTGTATTTTGGATAAGCTTTATAAGACCAAAGACCAAGATAAAAAACAAAACCAAAATGGAAGAAAAAATGACCCCTCTTACAAACCAGACATTTTTAAAAATTTTCCTTCTGATTTTTAAAACACTAGCTCTTAACTTCAAAATCCGCCTTGATATTTTTTTTTCCTTTGCCATACTAACTAAAGTAGTTTAAACCATAAAACAATGACAAACAACCTGCTTGAAGGATTAAACAAAGAACAAAAGGAGGCGGTAACCTACGACGGATCTTCTCTTTTGGTTTTAGCAGGAGCAGGAAGCGGCAAAACCAAAGTCTTGACCTATAGAGCTGCTTGGCTGATTGAAACTCAAAAAGCAAACCCTGAAAACATACTCCTCTTGACATTTACCAATAAAGCAGCCGGTGAAATGAGGCAAAGGATAGCCTTTTTAACCAAAAACAAACCTGCTTTCGCTGGGACTTTCCATTCTTTCTGTGCCAAATTGTTAAGAATAGACGGAAATTATATTGGCGTGTCTCGTGATTTTGTTATTTATGATGAAGAGGATAGCAAAGATTTAATCAAAGAAATCACAGAGTCAAGAAATTTATCACCTGATTTTTATAAACCCAAAATCATTCTTGGCGAAATATCAGAACTCAAAAATAATTTGATTACACCTGATGATTACTTTCAAATTGCCCATGGCGAGTGGCAAGAAAATATCAGTCTCGTCTATCAAACCTATCAGAAAAAACTTAAAAAAGCAGGCGCTTTAGATTTTGACGATCTTCTTGTTTACGCTTTAAACCTCCTTAAAGAAAATCAAAAAATCAAAGAAAAATGGCAGGAAAAACTAAAATTTGTTTTGGTTGATGAATGGCAAGACACCAACAAAGTCCAATATCTTTTGACCAAAAACCTGGTTGAAATTCACAAAAATATAACCGCGGTTGGTGATGCTTCACAATCAATTTACTCTTGGCGCGGTGCTGATTTCAGAAACATTAACTACCTTATACGCGACTTTCCTCAAATCAAGATTATTAATCTCGAGCAAAATTACCGCTCAACTCAAAATATACTTGATGCCGCAAACTCAATAATCGCCAAAAATTCATCACACCCCATACTTCGGCTTTGGACCAAAAACCAAAAAGGAGAAAAAATAACGCTTTATTTTGCTTCAAGCGGTAAAGATGAAGCAAACTTCGTAGCTGAAAAAGTAAAAGAGCTTCTTGAAAAGAAAGAAAACAAAAAGAAAGATATTGCTGTACTTTATCGCACCAACGCCCAATCAAGAACCATTGAAGAAGCTTTCTTAAACCAGGGTATAGCTTACCGTCTGGTTGGAGGGATTAGATTTTATGGCAGAGCAGAAATTAAAGATATCGTCTCTTTCTTAAGACTTATTGCAAATCCAAAGGATTCTGTCTCCAAAAAAAGAATACTAAAACTTGGCAAAAGACGTTTTGAAAAATTTATCTCACTAAAAGAAGAAATAAAAGACAAAACCGAAAATTTGTCCACCCTTGAAATAATGGATCTGGTTATTGAAAAAACGGATTACCTTAAACGCTTCCAGAAAGAAAGTGAAGAAAATATAGCCAAGCTTGAAAATATCAAAGAATTAAGGTCGGTGGCTCGCGAGTTTACTAGCTTATCTGATTTCTTGGAAAATGTAGCTTTAATTGAGGCTGAACAAGAAAAAGGTGGCAAAATAAAAAGCCAAGACGAGAACCAAGATATGGTTACTTTAATGACTCTTCATGCTTCAAAAGGCCTTGAGTTTAAAATCGTCTTTATTGTTGGCATGGAGGAAGGCATTTTCCCTCACTCAAGAAGCCTTGATGATATAAACCAGCTTGAGGAAGAAAGAAGACTTGCTTATGTTGGCATAACTCGTGCTAAAGAAATGCTTTTTCTCTCGTGCGCTGTCAAGAGGCTTTTCTTTGGCGAAAACATATCAAACCCCCCATCTCGCTTTTTAGAAGACATACCAGAAGACTTGATAAATAAAATAGAAAATAATTTGGAAGAAATTTCAAAAAAAGACCTCAAAGAAAAAATAGACGATTTCTATTCCTTCGAGAGTATAATTAAGAAATACCTCTAATATGACAAAAAAGGATGCACAGAATTTTAATCTTAAAGTAGATCATCCTCTTCAAAGCTGGGAATGGGGAGAGTTTAGAAAAGAATGGGGAAATAAAGTTGTAAGAAAAGAAAACTACCAGATAATCTTTAGTAAAATTCCCAAGACCAGCTTTACAATTGGGACTTTAATTCGTGGCGGGATGCCAAGTGCAAGCGTGCTTAGTGATATAAAGAAAATTGCAAGAGAAAATAAAGCTATTTTTATAAAACTTGAGCCAAATATTACCTATGAAGAAAAAGAAAAAGCAAAAAAAGCAGAATCAATACTCAAAAAAGAAGGTTGCGTCAATGGAAAACGCCTTTTTACACCCGAATCTTTTTGGATAGATTTGACAAAAAGCGAGGAAGAGCTCTTTTCATCATTTCACCCAAAAACAAGATATAACATCCGTTATGCCCAAAGAAAGGGTGTAACAGTTGAAGAAGACAACTCAGACGCTGCTTTTGAAAAATATCTCAAACTTACCTTTGAAACAGCTAAAAGACAAAATTTTTATGCCCACACTCCGCTTTATCACAAACTTATGTGGAGACATCTTTATCTTTTACCCAAAAAAGAAGGGAGAGAGCCTGTTGCTCATTTACTTGTTGCCAAATACAGAAAAAAAATAATCGTAGCCTGGATTGTTTTTGCCTTCAAAGACTTTCTTTACTACCCTTACGGCGCTTCAGATTACAGATATCACAAACTAATGGCAAGCAATTTAATGATGTGGGAAGCAATTAGATTTGGAAAAAAGTTAGGTCTTAAAACCTTTGACCTCTGGGGCAAAGAAGAAGGCAAAGGCTTCACTCGCTTTAAAGAAGGTTATAACCCCAAGGTGGTTAAATTCATAGGTAGCTATGATTTAATCATCAATAAGCCCTTTTATCGTATTTATTCTCTAGCAGATAAACTAAGATGGATAATCTTAAAAAAGATTCTGCCAATTCTTAGATGAATGATATCAGGCAAGACCAAACTTACGCTTTTTACCTTTCAAGGCTTGGCTGGAAGATAAAAAAACAAAAAAATGTCTACTATTTTATTCGCAAGATTCTACCTTTTTTGCAAATAACTAAAGTTCAACGGCCTGAAACTCTTGACACATCCTTTCTTAAAAAAATTATCCTGGAGGAGAAAATAACAATTACCATAGTTGAGCCCAAAGATGAAAGACAAGCTGAAATTCTCAAAAAATTAAACTTCAGGCAAATAAAACCTTATCTACCCTCAAAAACTTTGGTAATTGATCTTTCGCAAAAGCTTGAAACAATACTAAAAAAGACGAAAAAAGACTGTCGTCTTTCAATCAAAAAAACAAAAAACATCAAAATCAAAAAATGTCAAAGAAAAGACTTGGCAGAATTTTATTCTCTTTGGAAAAAATCAGTTGGCTTCAAAAGGTATGTACCTCCTTTTAATCAAATTAAAAACTTGTCACAAATTTTTAAAGAAAACGCCCTGTTTTTGCTTTATAAGGATAGTCAAGGAGCAGCGTCTGGCGCTATTTTTTTAAAAAATAAGTGGAACGCCTACTACTGGCAAGCCTTTACCAACAAAAAAGCAAGAGAAAAATTAATTCAATATCAAATTGTCTGGCAGGGAGTTCTCTGGGCCAAAAAGAACAAATGTCTCAACTTTGATTTTGAAGGCGTTTTTGATCCCCGCTTTCCTGACAAAAAATGGCTTGGCTTCTCACACTTCAAGAAAAGTTTTGGTGGAGAAGAAATCACCTATCCCGGAGCGTTTTTTAAAATCAATTTAAACTTTTGGTGAGCAAAAAACTTTAAATTCGCAATTTTTGCAAAGAAAGCTTCCGGAACACTCAAAATCTGAGTTCTCAATCTCATCTCTAATTTTAAAGATTTCATTTTTCACCTCTTCAAGCTGCTTTGCACTTCTGACTGTACTTATCTTTTTGCCATCCTCAAAATAATAGAAAGTTAAAACAACTTCTTCAGGTTTTTTGCCAAATGGAACTTCACGAAGGGTGGTTGCAGCAAGTGCGTAAAAAGACATCTGTAAATCTTTATCAATTTGCTTTTGAGTTGGCACATTCGCACCAGTTTTGTAATCAACAATCTCAATTCTACCATCATCCAAAATATCAACTCTATCAATTCTTCCTCCTATTTTAAGAGGTCTTTCTTTATAATTAGTGTTAAGCGGTATAACAAAAGATTCCTCGGTCAAAACAGTTTTTACTTTAGGGTCAAATTGTTTCAAGATATACTCTTCCAAGTACCTTTTACCTTTTTCAAAAAATTTATTCTCATGTGACTTTGACATATAACCTTCTTGAATCCAATTTTTCTCAAAAAGATCAAGCACCATTTCTATAAGCTTTTTCTTATCTTGAAAAGCAAATGAGCTTTTCATTGAAAGCCGGTAAAAATCCCGCAATGCAAGGTGAATAGAAGTACCAAAACTTTGAGACGCAGAAGGAGGAGTTGGAACCTTTAAAATATATTTCAACTTATAGTGAAGGGGGCAAGTCCTAAAAGACTCAATCTGAGAATAAGAAAGATAATCTATAAAAAGTTTCTCTTTTTGAGGCAAGGCTGAATCAACTAAAGGCGCATAATCAAGCAGACTTAACTGCTTTTCTTCTTCATCTTTTTTAACCCTGGCAGCCTCACTCCCCAAAGTTTCTATTACAAAAGGCGAAAGTCTCCTTTCTCTTTTTGCATCGCCATAAAAACTGGCAGCTGTTAAGTAAAGCCTTTCTTTAGCTCGAGTCATCCCCACATAAAAAAGCCGCCTTTCCTCCTCCAGGTGATAATCTCCTCTAGGCAAAATCTCTTTTATCAATTCATCAGGGATGGGGATTGTCTCGCTTCTCTCACGAGAGGGGAAACGCTCAACTACCAAATTAACCAAGAAAACAACCGGAAACTCAAGACCTTTGGCTGAGTGAACCGTTAAGATGTTAACGGCATTCCCCTCGGACCAATCAATTCCTGTCGCAAGAGGCGACTCCCCTAATTCGCTTGACAGGTCAAGCCAGTTAACAACTGACCTGACACTTGCATCTTGGTGATTGGTTTCATAATTTTTGATTTTTTCAAAAAACTTGGCAATATTTGCTGCCTTACTTTGGGCATCTGGAGTATCAGGAGAAACAAGTTTTGTTAAAAGACCTGTGTCCTCAAGAAAATAATAAAGAATTTGTCCTGCCGTATCTTTACTTAAAAGACCAAAGTGTCTTTTGATAATCTCAAGTATTTTCTTAATTTTTTCTTTTGTTTCAAGTGATATACCTATCTCATCAATTTTTTCACAAGCCTCAAACAAAGAAAGGTTCTTCTTTTTAGTAAAACTTCCAATTAAGGCAAGATCTCTTCCTGAAATGTCAAAATGATCAAGAGTTAAAAGTCGGTAAAAAGAAACAGAATCTGACACGTCATCAAGAACTTTAAGATAAGAAATTAAATCAATAACTTCAGGCTGCCTGAAAAGCTTCCCTGGTCCTAAAAATTGGTAAGGCAAACCATGTCGGGAAAGAGCGCGGATAAAAGAATCAGCATGATTATTGGCACGCACTAAAATTGCGATATCAGAATAAGAATAGCCTTCTTCCTTGACAAGCCTTGATATTTCTTGTGTCACTTTTTCTGCCTCATCCTCCGCTTTCTTAGTCTTAATGAAAGAAACTTCTTCACCTTTTTTCTTGTTAACAGCTATCAGTCTTTTGTCAATTTTCTCTACAGCTTCAAGCCTGTCAGGGTTATTATTCTGAATTAAAACATAAGCCTTATCCAAAATTTGTTGAGTAGAACGATAGTTTTTGGTCAAAACTACAACCTTTGCTTTGGGAAAATCTTTTTTAAACTGAATGATATTACTAACCGCCGCCCCTCTAAAGCGATAAATACTCTGATCATCATCACCTACTACCGTTAAATTTCCATTTTTGCCTGCAATAAGCTTTACCAATTGGTTTTGGGCAAAATTAGTATCCTGAAACTCATCAACTAAAATATATTTAAAACGCTTTTGATATTTTTTCAGAATATTTTGCCTTTCGCGAAAAAGCTTCAATGTTTTAACAATCAAATCACCAAAATCCATCAAACTACCAGTAGTCTTAATCTCATCATAGGCATAATAAGCGGAAGAAAGCTCTTTCCATTTTGAAATTTCTATCTTTTCCTCTTCTTTTAAACCTTTAGTCTTAAGTTTTGTTTCAACCCAATCTTGATACTCCTTAGGAGAGACATCCTCATCCTGAAGGCGAGAAAAATGTTTTAATAAACTTTCCAAAAATTTGGTGGGGTTACCGAGTGGACGAAAATAATCAAGTTCAAGCTTAAAAAGATTATCTCTTAAAAGCTGGACAGACTCCGCTTCAGTCAAAAGACGATAGCGGCTATCAAGACCGATATTCAAAGCTTCTTCTTTCAAAACTCGATCACAAAAAGAATGAAATGTTGAAATCCACATCTCAAGATAACCATAAGGCAAGGCTTCTTCAACTCTTGATTCCATTTCAGAAGCCGCTTTTTCAGTAAAGGTTAAGGCTAAAATTTCAGAAGGCTTGGCAAAACCCTTTTGAATAAGATATTTTATTTTTTCAACGATCACAGTAGTCTTGCCAGTTCCCGCGCCAGCAATAATCAAAAGCGGTCCTTTATCGTGCTTAATTGCTGCTAACTGCTCAGGGTTCAATCTTTTATTTGCCATAAATTAACTTTCTTCAAGAAGTTTTCCCTTTTTGTCTCCACCGAGGTTTTGAGTCAAGTTAATCTTTTGCCCAAGCTGGGTAAAGGAGGAAAAGACATTGCCCATCATATTAAAAGCGTTGGTTAAGTGCTTCTGAAGAGTATTCAAATTTTCACCCACTCGATCATAATCTTTTTTAATCGCCCTTAAAGAAGATAAAATCTCCCGCGCTTGGGCTTCAATTTTCTGACCTTCAAAACTCATAAGAATTGCCTTGATATAGGCATAAAAAGTAGTAGGAGAAACAGGCAAAACTCTTTTTGAAGCCGCGTAGTCAAAAAGATCTTGATTATTAACAACCTCGTAATAAACAGCTTCAGAAGGTATATACATCAAGGCATAGTCAATAGTTCCCTCATCTGTCAGAATATATTTTTTGGAGATATTGTCTATATGTTTTTTAACATCGCGCACAAAAAGTTTTTCAAATTCACTTCTTTTTGAATCAGAAGAGGACGCCATTTGTCTAAAATTTTCCATTGGAAATTTTGAATCAACAGGAATAATTCCAGCTTGGGTCTTAATTGCAGCGTCAACCTTTTCTCCTGATCTAAAAGTATATTGCAAGTTAAAAGAACTCTTGGGTAAAAACTGTCCCAATATTTCCTTTAAAACCTGCTCTCCAATATTTCCCCTTAATTTTGGCGACTGCAAGAATTCCTGCAAATCCTTCATACTCCTTCCTATCTCACTCATCTCACCTATATTTCTTTGGACCGAGGCAATAACACGAGCTGCATTATCAAGCCTTTCGTTTAAGACTTTGGTTGATTCGCCCAAAGTCTGGCTAAAATGCTTTGTCTGTTCATCAAGCCTTCGGTTTGTGGTGCGCAAGTATTCAAGAAGTTCATCAGACGGTTTTGATTTATCAGCAACTTCTGAGAGCTTTTTATTAATTAAAAAAGCTAAAAACAAAAAACCTGCTAAAATCAAAAGAAGTAATATGTTATTTTCCATAAACAGAATTAAAAGGCGACTTAGATATTTTAACACTTTAAAGCCAAAACCCCAACCAAAAGCGCTTTTTTTGAATAAACCAAGAAACAAGGCAAAAATTCTAGCAAAATCAAGAAAAAATTACCTGCCTACTTTTATTTTAACCCTCGTTCTTTGGACTTTACTTACCCTACTTTTCTTTCTAACAAGCCCCGAGTCAACCCTTATTGTCATTACCTTTATCATTATCCTTTGGCTAGCTATCTTTTTTACCCTCTCTGCAATTCTTTTAAATGCAAGAAGAAGTTTTATAATCGCGACCCTTATTGTAGAAATACTTTTTCTAAGGCATTTGGGTATTATCTACCCGCCAGCTGTGCTAATTCTCATTACTGTAGTCGTCCTTTTTCTAACTTTTGTTTTGATCAGAAATTAAAAAACCATAAATTTATAAACCAGATCTTGTTAATAAATGAAAGAAAATAGAAAAAACACTAAAAACAAGACAATAAAGACGCCTTTCCCTTATGGAAAATTTGAAGAATATAAAAGGAAGGTTGGCATAGTAAGCGAAAAAGACATCAAATTAAGCAAAATCAAAAAATTGTTTTTGCTTGCTATAGATGAATTCAAGAAAGGCTTGATATCAAGTGACGATCTCTCCGCTATCTCAAACAAGCTTTTCGTGTATCTTCTAAAAGATAATTTATTTAAAGAAGACCAAGAACTTTTCGGAGCTATTGAGGCTGCATCTGAAATTGACTTTTATATAAGAAATCCCGAATCCAAAAATTTAAATCGTTTCTTAAAAGAAGTCCTAGAATACTTAAAAAAAGAGTCAAAGAATTAGGCAGCAAATCTTTCCTCAACAATCTTGTAAATTTTAGGGCTTTTAGGATGACTCTCAAGTAAATCTTTGTCAATTTTCTTTTCTTGAATAATCCTTCTTGCTTCGTTTTTCGTCACTTTCTTTGAATAAACTAGTCTTTTATATTTGATTATCCCCTCCATCAAAGAATTCTTGACTAACTGCCCTTCGTGCTGATACATATACTGGCGCAAAAACAATCCCAAATTTTTAGTCTTAACAGGATCGTCAAGTTTCAATAGATCTACAACCACCGAATTATTTCTTGGCACTGGGTAAAACTTCTCTTTTGGCACCTCAAGCAAAACTTTGGCTTTGAAAAAAGAAGCAAAAACTCCATTCTCCTTAATCTTTTTTAGAAACTTAAGCGGGACAAGAAGAATAACTTTATCATATTCAAGGAAAGTCAAATTGTGGAAAAACGGCTCGATGAATGAATATGGAAGGTTGGATATTACCTTGTTATATTCTTTTCTCTTCTTGTACTTACCATGAAGCTGCACATAATTCCAAGCATCTTCATAATAGACTTTCACATTCCTTGGAAGTTCCTCTAAAAAAGGCCTAAATTTTCTATCAATCTCAAAAACAATTACTTTTCCGGCTCTTTTGGCAAGCTCTTTTGTAAGAAATCCTGTTCCTGCCCCAATTTCAAGAACAATATCATCTTTACTCAAATCCGCAAATCTTACAATCTCATCAACTATTTTTTTATCCTTTAAGAAAAACTGGTCTTTTAGAGGATCGGGGATTATGTTATATTTTTTCAATTCTTCTTGAATATCCATATTTGAATTATAAATTAAAAAATAATTGACCCCAAAGAACTTTCTGCTATACTAAAAATAGTAGTTTAATCAATCAAAGACGATGAGAGTCTCAAGACAAAAATTAAATCCTATTTTAAGAGAGCAAATAATCAAAACTTTCGCCCAAGTGATAGCTGACTTAAAAGACATAAAGGAAGCAATTTTATTCCTCAACGACTTCTTTATGGAAAATGAGCTTGAAGCTTTTGCTAAAAGACTGGCTGTTGGCTACTGGCTTAAAAAAGGAAGAAGTTACAGCAATATCAGAGACAACTTAAAAGTTTCATCAGCCACGATTGCCGATGTTGCCTTTATGTATAAAAACAAAGGCTTTGACCTGGGTCTTAAAAAAATAGAGGCTGAAGAGTGGGCAACTATTTGGGCAGATAAAATCAAAAAAATTACTGGCTCCTCTTAATTCTGGCTTATTAGACTCACTTGCAGTAAAATAGCCTTATGCAAAAGAAATTTTTTGTCACAACCGCTATTGATTATGCAAATGATGTTGTTCACATAGGCCATTCTTATCAAAAAATATTGGCCGACTCACTTGCCCGTTATCACCGCCAGAAAAAAGAAAAAACTTTCTTTCTGACAGGAACAGACGAACATGGCCAAAAAGTTGAAAAAAACGCAAAAGAAAGCGGCAAAGACCCCCAAGCTTTTGTTGATGAAATAGCAGAGCTTGATAAAAAGGAATGGGAAGCGCTTGATATCTCCCATGACAGATTTATAAGAACTACGGATTCTGACCACGTCAAATTTGCTCAAGAATTTTATCTTAAATCCAAAAAAAACGGCGATATTTATCTTGGAAAGTATAAGGGCTTTTATTGTGAGGGTTGCGAAAATTTTCTTAACGAATCAGATCTCAAAGACGGCAAATGCCCTTTTCATCCTCATCTTCAGCCTTTGGAGATAGAGGAAGAAAATTATTTCTTCCGCCTTTCCAGATACCAAGATTTCCTTCTTGACCATATTAAAAAACATCCAGAGTTTGTCTGGCCTGAAACAAAAAGAAATGAAGTAATTGCTTTTATCAAAAATGGTCTAAAAGACTTTTCTGTCTCAAGGCAAGATGTTAAATGGGGTATTCCTGTGCCCGATGATCCAAAGCATACAATTTATGTCTGGTTTGACGCTCTTATCAACTACCTAACTTATGGTGCTAGCGAAAATTGTTGGCCGGCGGACGTTCATATCTTAGGGAAAGACAACTTAAGGTTTCATGCCATTTATTGGCCGGCGATGCTTAAAAGCGCAGGATATCCTCTTCCAAAGACAATACTCGCTCACGACTTTATTTCATTAAATGGCCAAAAAATCTCAAAATCTCTTGGAAATGTTATCAGACCATCAGAACTGGTAAACCAGTTTGGTAGTGATGCTGTGCGTTATTTCTTCCTAAAATATGGACCGCTAACAAGCGATGTAGATATTAATTTAGACAAAATCAAAGAAGTTTATAATAGTGAACTAGCTAATGGTCTTGGTAATTTGGTTGCAAGAGTCAGTCGTTTGGCAGAAATAGCTGACATCAAAATAGAGGAAAAAGAAAAATCAGAATTTTACCAAGAAGTAGAAAATCATCTTGATTCGTTTAGAGTTGACCTTGCTTTGGAATTTATCTGGCAAAAGATCTCGGAGCTTGACGGCGTCGTCAACAAAAACGAGCTTTGGGTGAATACAAAAGAGAAAACTAATATTCTTAACACTCTAATCAAAGAAATTAGAAAAATTGCTTTTAATGTTAAGCCATTTATTCCGATGTCAGCCAAAAAAATAGAAAAACAATTTTCGGGCAAAATAGAAAAAATAAAAGAGCCTCTCTTTAAAAGATTACCCTAAAAGAATATGGCTGAAATAAAACTAAGCCAAAAAGAAAAACTAGTCCAAAGATTTCTTGAAATCATTCCTGGTTTTATCTCTTGGAATCTGATACTTTTCCCTTATTGGGGTATTATTTTAATACCAAACGCTGTTGCCTACTTTATCCTCGCTTACAATATCTACTGGTTTTACCAGTCCTTGCAAATTGCTATTGTCTCTCTTATCTCTCATACAAGAATCCAGGCGGCAATGAGATATGACTGGCTTAAAGATCTAAAATCATTCCCCGACTATCAAAAAGTGAAACATTTTGTCATTATTCCAACATATAAGGAACCTCTTCACATCTTGGAAAGAACCATTGGCTCGCTTGAAAAACAAACTCTCCCAAGAAAACAAATTTTGGTGGTTGTTGCAATGGAGGAAAAAGAAGATAGAAAAGAAAGAGAGAAAAAAATCAAAGCCCTTAAAAAAAGGTTTAAAAATATTTTTGGAGGGCTTTATTTTACCCATCACAAGTTAACCTCTGGCGAAGCGGTGGGCAAATCTTCAAATGAAAGATATGCAGCAATTTGGGCAAAAGAAAATGTCATCAAAAAGAAAAAACTGGATATGAAATATCTAACAGTAACAAGCTGCGACGCAGATCATAAATATCATCCCAACCACTTTGCTTGTCTTACTTATAAATTTCTTGACAACCCTAAAAGATACAATTACTTCTGGCAACCAGCAATACTTTTCTACAACAACATCTGGGATCTGCCTGCTATTACCCGCGTCCCCAATACTCTTGGATCAATCTGGAACCTTTCACAACTACCAAGAAAGGATAGATTAATTAACCAACAAAATTATTCTCTTTCATTCAAGCTTCTTGATGAGACAGATTACTGGGATCCCGACAAAATCCCTGAAGATTGGGGAATATTCTTTAAAGCTTTCTTCAAGAAAAACGGAAGGGTGGAAGTAGAACCAATTTATTTGCCCATCTATGTGGATGCAGCACTTGCTAAAGGTTTTTGGGCAACTATCAAAAATCAATATAACCAATATAAACGCTGGGCTTGGGGAGTATCTGATTTACCTTGGATCATAAAAAATTACTTTTCAAGCACAAAAATTCCTTTCTGGGATAAAACTACCCGTATCATACACGCCCTCTGGGCGCACCTTCTCTGGCCTGTAAATTGGTTTGCCATCACCATCGGTTTAACTTTGCCAACCATTCTTAATCCTGCTTTTGGCAGAACCACCCTTGGCTATATGGTACCCAAGATATCCTCTGCAATCCTAACAA
Organism: Candidatus Woesebacteria bacterium; assembly: GCA_013426185.1. Taxonomy (NCBI): domain Bacteria; phylum Candidatus Woeseibacteriota; species Candidatus Woesebacteria bacterium. The sequence goes on from CP058602.1 coordinate 595,117, forward strand.
CCGCACTTTTATTCCTTGGTATCACTTTAATTCTTGATAGCAAATACAAGCCCGAAAAGCCAAAGAATTACCCTTTAATTAAAACTATTCTCACTCCCTTAGAATTTATACTTATGCCAATTGCTGGTTTTTTCCTCTCAGCTTTGCCTGGAATTGATGCTCACACGAGGCTAATGCTTGGAAAATACCTTGAGTATAAAGTTACTGAAAAGGTATAACTTTTTTCTTCTTCACATTTTCTGCTAAAATTATTCTAATGCTCAATCAATTTAATACCAGTCTGTGGGGAGATGAAGCTTTCTCGGCTGTTCTTTCCAAAAATCAGCCTCTTGAAATTATAAAAATAATCATTCGCGACACCTCGCCCCCCTTATACAACCTAACTCTTCACTTTTGGTATCAAATCTTCGGCATCAGCGAAGTCTCAATTAGAGCTTTATCTTTCACTTACTTTGTTATCACTATATTTTTTGTCTATCTAATAGCAAAACTACTTTGGGGAAAAAAGACAGGAATTATCTCAGCTATTTTAACTTTCCTAAATCCATTTTTCTTCACCTATGCTTTTGAGGGGAGAATGTATTCAATACTTGCTCTTGGAGTCACCTCATCAACTTACTTTTTCTTAAAGTTAATTAAAAGGGAGGAGAAAAAGAAAAAGGAGTCGTCTTTGGCTCTTGTTGTTGCTTATGCTCTTTCTGTTGATTGGGCTTTGTACTCTCACCACTTTGCCATTTTTGCTGTTTTTCTACAAGCTTTGTGGATGATATTTGAATTCTTGTTTGGCAATAGGGCCGGCGCTAAAAAAGTTTTCCGAGGCCTTGTTATTGCTGCAATTTTATATTTACCATGGGTTTATCCTCTTTACCTTCAGACCAAAATGGTAACAGGAGGTTTCTGGCTAGGGAAACCTACCTTAATTGATTTAAGAAATTTAATTTATGAGTACCTGGCTGAAGGAATTAAAAATCCAGTTATCAAATTAACCTTTGTCAATAAGACTCTGGGACAAATTGCCCTTTATCTAATTTTTGCTATTCTCATTTTAAGAAAATGGCATAAAGAGATTAAAAAGAGCTTTTTTATTCTTAGCTTTTTTATTTTCCCTATTATCATCACTTGGGTCATCTCCCAAAAAATGCAATCTATTTTCTTTAACCGCTACCTTCTCTATACCATTCCTGCTGCTATGATTCTTGTGTCTTCAAACAGAAGAAAAATCTCAACTGCCATAATTATTGCTGTTATTATCCTTTTTGGCATCATCGACTATAACTACTTTTTTCACCCCACCAAAAAACCTTTTTCTGAACTTGCAAATTATGTCAAAGAAACTAAAACTAAAGACAACTTTCTTATCAATTGGAATTCATCAGCTCATCATCTTTGGGAAAGTAAATTCTATGGCCTTGAAGCACCTATTTACAACCCATCAGAAAGCTTGCCTTACTATGTAGGCACCGCTCAAATGACAAAAGATGATGTTATCAAAGAAATACCAAATGCTAAAAGAATAGGAGTTATCACAAGCGGAAGCGAGGATGAGATAAAAATTAAAAACTACTCAATTGACGAAGTCAAAAAGTTTGGCGAATTGAAAGTTGTTTGGCTCAAGAAAAAATGAAAGACCAAATCAAAAAAATACCAAGATGGCTAATTATTCTTCTTGTTCTAGTTTCGCTTTTAAGAATTCCAACACTTTTTATGCCTTATTCCTATGGAGACGAAACAATATACCTTACCTTAGGACAAGGAATAAGGCAAAATTTGACTCTTTATAAAGACATTCACGACAACAAACCTCCACTAATTTATCTTTTGGCAGCAGCAGCAGGTAATTTGGCTAGTTTCAAGGCAATTTTGGCTGTTTGGAATCTTTTAACTGTCTTCATCTTCTTTAAGCTAAGTGAGAATCTTTTCTCTAAAAATAAAGATATGGTTAAAGTGTCTACCATAATTTTTGCTCTTTTGACAAATCTCCCTCTTCTTGAAGGGAATATTGTTAACTCAGAAATCTTGATGATCGGGCCAATAATGCTTTCCTTCTTAATTGCCATATTAAAAGATAAGCCAAAATATCTTCTTCTTTCAGGTCTTATTTTTTCAATAGCAGTTCTTTTGAAAGCGCCGGCAATTTTTGACTTGCCTGCAATTATTTTTCTTTGGATTTTAAGCATTAAAAAAATAGACAATAAAGAAATTAAAAATATAATCAAAAAGACTTTTTATCTAAGTATTGGCGTCCTCACACCAATTTTTCTAACCTTGATCTGGTATTTTGCTAAAGGAGGGCTTTCTGATTATATCAAGGCAGCCTTCCTGCAGAATGTTGGTTATCTCTCATCTTGGCGACCGGATACCAAAACTCTGCCTTTTTATATCAGAAATGCTCCGCTTTTAATTCGAGCTTCGGTTGTTCTTTCGGGCTTGATCTTAATTTATCTTACAAGAAAAAAAATAAACAAAAATTTTGCCTTTATTTCAGGCTGGCTTCTTCTGTCACTTTTTGCCGCAACACTCTCTGAAAGGCCATATCCTCATTATCTAGTCCAAACAATACCCTCAATTTCTCTTCTTTTGGGGATAATTTTTGCCGGGAACGATCTTGCCCAATCTCTTGCTGTCATCCCTTTAACTCTTGCCTTCTTTGTACCTGTTTACTTCAAATTTTGGTATTATCCTAGTTTTCCTTTTTATAAAAACTTTATAAACCTTGCAACCGGTCAAATAACCAAAAGAGAATATCTCAATCATTTTGGGAAGGAGGTAGAAAGAAATTACACAATTGCTAAATTCATAAGAGAAACCACTAGTAAAAAAGACAGAATTTTTGTTTGGGGAGATGACGCCAAAGTTTACGCGCTGTCGCGAAGGTTGCCACCAATAAAATATGTCACAGATTACCATATCAAGGATTTCTGGAGCAAAGATGAAGCTCAAGAAAAAATAATTGCCTCAAGACCAAAAATCGTTGTTATTTTTCCCAATTCAGAAAATCTCCCCAAACTTGAAAGCTGGCTTGAAGTAAATTATCTAAAAATAAACCTTCAAGAGATAAAGGATGGGACAAGATTATACGTTCTTCCATCCACCAAAGTGGCATCTCTTTGATTTTTAAGCTAAAATCAAAGAACAAAATGACTGACCGCAAAGCCACTTTTTTAAAACAGTTTAAAAATCTTTCCTTTGCCAAAAAGGAAATAAATCTCCCACTTACAAATAATATCCCTATCCAAAAAGACAAGGAAATGGATACATTTAAAAAGATTTTTCTTGCCGTAATTTTTATCAATCTTGTTCTCATTGGAACAGTCGTTTTATTAAGGAAAAACCTTCCTCCTGAAGTACCGCTTCTTTATGGAATGCCTGAAGGGGAAACACAACTGGTAAAGACAATTTTTCTTACTCTGCCTGCTTTCCTAATCATTTTTTTCTCTATCATCAACTTCTTGATTTCTATTTTTGTCAAAGAAAAATTTGCAAGACAGATTTTAATTTACTCTCTTTTCTTCTTGTCTTTCTTTTCTCTTGTCTCAATTGCCAAAATCATTTTTCTAGTTGGAAATATCTAATGAATAGAAATTTTATCGGCGCTTTTTTATTGCCTGCTTTAATTACCTGGCTTTTTACTCCCTTGGTAATTAAACTCGCATGGAAATTTAATCTCATCGACGACCCCAAAAAAAATCGCCAACCGAAGACCATTCACACCTATCCTGTTCCAAGAGGTGGGGGACTTGCAATTTTTGTGGGAATTGCGATTTCCACTTTTCTTTTTCTCCCTTTTGACAAATACTTAATTGCCATAATGTCAGGCGCCTTCTTTATTCTTCTTCTAGGACTTCTTGACGACAAATTTAACCTCAATCCATATTTGAGAATAATCAGCCAACTTCTAATACTCACAATTCCTGTAGTCTCAGGTATCAGCATCAATTTCATCACCAACCCCAAAGGCGGAATAATAAATCTTTCAGGACCTGAAGTTACTGCAAATTTTTTCGGTGACAAGTTTCAAATTCATATTTTAGGCAGTCTTCTTGCTATCTTTTGGGTTTTCGTGGTGATGAATATGGTAAATATGGGAGCAAAGGGAATTGATGGTCAACTTCCTGGCGTAATTGTTGTCGCGGCTCTAACCATCGCCGCCTTATCTCTAAAATTTTCAGCTGATATCACCCAGTGGCCTGTTATTATTCTAGCTTTAATTACAGCCGGCGCCTATCTTGGTTTTCTACCCTGGAACTTCTATCCTCAAAAAATAATGCCTTCCTATTCAGGTTCAACGTTGGGTGGATATCTTCTGGCTATTTTAGCCATTCTTTCAACTGCCAAAGTTGGCACCTTGATTGTTGTTCTTGGCGTTCCCATTATTGACACTATTTATGTTATCATAAGAAGAATAAGCCAAGGAAAATCACCTGTTTGGGGGGATAGAGGCCATCTTCACCACAGGCTCCTTGATTCCGGTTTTTCAAAAAGGCAAGTGGCTGTCTTTTATTGGCTGACGTCATTAATACTTGGCATCTTGGCACTTAATTTAAACAGCTCAAGCAAAATTTATACTATAATTGGGATAGCCATATTTGTCGGAGGCTTAATCTTATGGACACAAAACAAACAAAAGGAAAAACTTTAGATATCTTAATAAGTATGGTTTTGGTAGCAAGGCCTGTTCACTGGGTCAAGAATATTTCTGTCTTTGCTGCCTTAATCTTCTCAGGAACTCTTTTTGTTCCCTTCTACCTAAAAGAAAGCGCTTTTGCTTTTGTGGCTTTTTGTCTTGCCTCCTCAAGTGCCTATATTTTCAATGATATTATTGATAGAAACAAAGACAAATTGCATCCTTTCAAAAAAAACAGGCCGATTGCATCAGGCAGGCTG